>NZ_JAOBZC010000006.1:0-210545 GCF_029838645.1 Enterobacter sp. GD03975 | reverse complement strand
CCATCTTACCGACGACGCCCCAGCTTCACCGCTTTCAGCACCACAAACTTGTTGTTCGTCGCAATGGTGACGCAGTTACCGAAGATCTTTTTCAGCTTGTGGAAGTAGTCCAGGTGGCGGTTCGCCACGATGTACAGCTCGCCGTTGATTTTCAGGCAGCGGCGCGCGTGGTGGAACATCTCCCACGCGACGTTATCCGTCAGGGCGTGCTTCTGGTGGAACGGCGGGTTGCAGAACACGGCGTTAAAGCGGAAAGGCTCTACGCCGGAGAGCGCGTTGTTAATCATAAACTCGCAGCGGTCCAGCGCCTCCGGCATGTTGGTTTCCACGTTCAGACGGCTGGAGGCCACCGCCATCGGCGACTCGTCGCTGAACACCACGCTGGCTTCCGGATTCTTCGCCAGCAGCGTCAGGCCGATCACCCCGTTGCCGCAGCCCAGATCGACAATTTCCCCTTCCAGATTTTCCGGCAGATGTTCCATAAAGAAACGCGCCCCGATGTCCAGACCGGTGCGTGAGAAAACGTTCGCATGGTTGTGGATGGTCCAGTCGGTGCCTTCCAGCTTCCAGCTCAGGGTTTCCGGCGCGTCGGCCAGTTCCGGCGCGCTAAAGGTACAGTTGATCAGGCGCGCTTTTTTCCAGGCCAGCGTGGTGGTGGTCGGGCCGAGCACTTTCTCGAACAGCTCCAGCGTCGAGGTGTGAATATCGCGCGCCTTCGCACCCGCGATAATACGCGTTTCTGGCGTCACGACCTTACGCAGCGCCCGCAGCTGCTGTTCCAGCAGCGCCATGGTTTTGGGCACTTTGATCAGCACCACGCCCGGCGCCTGCGGGTAGTCCGCGGTGCTGTCGAGGAACTTCACGCTGGATTCGTCGATATCGTTGTGACGCAGGTTTTCACGCGTCGCCAGCTCGCTCAGGTAAGAATCGCCGATGCTGTAAGGTGCGTGTTCCGCCAGCGCGCAGCCCAGCGCACCAAACGCGTCATTCAGGATCAGGACCGGGCCGCGGATTTCAGTCTCATCCAACTGTTGCAGCAGATATTCATCCGCCGCTTCCCACGCCTGAAGCGGGTTTACGTCGTCCGTTTCCGGGAAACGTTTAAGGTTGAGTGAACGGAAACCGTTGTCTAAGTGGCTCATCGGCCCTCCTGAATGGTAAAATTTGGCGTATCCCTGAAAAGGGTGCGTGAGTATACCCGTTTTATTGTCGATTTGGGGCGTTGATGAACCAACTTACTTATCTCCAGGGCTATCCGGAGCATTTACTTTCCCAGGTTCGCAGCCTGATTGCCGAGCAGAAGCTCGGCGCGGTGCTGGAAAAACGCTATCCCGGCACCCACGATTTCGCGACCGATAAGGCGCTCTGGCAGTATACGCAGGATCTGAAAAACCGTTATCTCAGAAGCGCCCCGCCAATCAACAAGGTGATGTACGACAACAAGATCCACGTGCTGAAAAACGCGCTCGGCCTGCACACCGCCATCTCCCGCGTGCAGGGCGGCAAGCTGAAGGCTAAGGCGGAGATCCGCGTGGCGACCGTTTTCCGTAACGCGCCGGAAGCCTTTCTGCGGATGATCGTGGTGCACGAGCTGGCGCACCTGAAAGAGAAAGAGCACGACAAAGCCTTCTATTCCCTGTGCTGCCATATGGAGCCGCAGTACCACCAGCTGGAGTTTGATACCCGGCTGTGGCTGACGCATTTATCGTTAAAGAGTAATGCGCAGTAGCGCACGCGAAATGTCATGATGACGTGCTACAGTGGTTTTAAGTTCCCTGCTACGGAGTACGTAAACGTTTATGATACGTTTCGCAGTCATCGGTACGAACTGGATCACGCGCCAGTTCGTCGACGCCGCCCACGAAACCGGCAAATATAAGCTCACCGCAGTCTATTCCCGCAGCCTTGAGCAGGCGCAGAGTTTTGCGAATGACTACCTGGTTGAACATCTGTTCACCTCGCTCGATGAGATGGCACAAAGCGACGCCATTGACGCGGTCTATATCGCCAGCCCGAATTCTCTGCATTTCCCGCAAACGAAGCTGTTCCTCAGCCACAAAAAGCACGTGATTTGCGAGAAGCCGCTGGCCTCCAATATTGATGAAGTGGAAGCCGCCATTCAGCTTGCCCGGGAAAACCAGGTGGTGCTATTTGAAGCGTTCAAAACCGCCAGCCTGCCGAACTTCCTGCTGTTGCAGCAGTCCCTGCCCAAAATTGGCAAAGTGCGTAAAGCCTTTATCAACTACTGCCAGTATTCCTCGCGATACCAGCGCTATCTGGACGGCGAAAACCCGAATACCTTTAACCCGGCCTTCTCGAATGGCTCAATTATGGATATCGGTTTTTACTGTCTGGCCTCTGCGGTCGCGCTGTGGGGTGAACCGCACGGCGTGACGGCCACCGCCAGCCTGCTGGAGAGCGGCGTGGATGCCCACGGTATCGTGGTGCTGGACTACGGTGATTTCAGCGTGACGTTGCAGCACTCGAAGGTCAGCGACTCCGTGCTGCCAAGCGAAATTCAGGGCGAAGACGGCTCGCTGGTGATCGAAAAAATCTCTGAATGCCAGAAGCTCAGCATCGTCCCGCGCGGCGGAAAAGCGCAGGAGCTGACGCAGCCTCAGCATATTAACACTATGCTTTATGAGGCAGAGGTCTTCGCCCGTCTGGTAGAAGACAACGAAGTGAACCACCCTGGGCTGGCGATCAGCCGCACCACGGCGAAGCTGCAAACGGAGATCCGCCGACAGACCGGCGTGGTGTTCCCAGCAGACGGCGTGAATGTGGAAGCCGTCGCGTAAAGCTGTGTAATGAAACCGTGCAGAGCATTGACGAAATCGATGGTCTGACATATTTTGTTACCTGCAAAGGGGAGTAACTTCTTCGCCGGTGGATCGTCATTACGATGCGTGCAAAACCGCATCCGGTCGCCGGGCAACCTTCATGGTTGTAAGTGAGACCTTGCCGGAAGGCGAGGTCTATGCATAAAAAGCTAACGGCTATCGTCTTCTGACCATAGCCGTTTTTGTTTTTTTATGTGTAAGGAAAATAGTATGCATTCTGTCGGCACTCCAATGCTGTGGGGCGGATTCGCGGTAGTCGTGCTCATCATGCTGGCAATCGACCTCTTTTTGCAGGGTCGTCGCGGCGAGCATGGCATGAGCGTCAAGCAAGCCGCCGTCTGGTCGCTGGTATGGGTATCCCTCTCACTCCTCTTCTGCGCCGTCTTCTGGTGGTACCTGGCCTCAACCGAAGGCCGTGCGGTGGCGGATCCTCAGGCACTCGCCTTCCTCACCGGCTATCTGATTGAAAAAGCGCTGGCGGTTGATAACGTCTTCGTCTGGCTGATGCTGTTCAGCTATTTTGCCGTGCCTGCGGCCCTGCAACGCCGCGTGCTGGTCTACGGCGTGCTGGGTGCCATCATCCTGCGTACCATCATGATCTTCGCCGGCAGTTGGCTGATTACCCAGTTCGAATGGCTGCTGTACGTGTTCGGCGCGTTCCTGCTGTTCACCGGGGTCAAAATGGCGCTGGCGAAAGAAGACGATACCGGTATCGGTGATAAGCCGCTGGTGAAGTGGATCCGTGGTCATCTGCGCATGACGGACAAGATCGAAAGCGAGCACTTCTTCGTGCGTAAGAACGGCCTGCTGTTCGCCACCCCGCTGCTGCTGGTGCTGATTCTGGTCGAGCTGAGCGACGTTATCTTTGCGGTGGACAGTATTCCGGCAATCTTCGCGGTCACCACCGACCCGTTCATCGTCCTGACCTCGAACCTGTTTGCGATCCTCGGCCTGCGTGCGATGTACTTCCTGCTGGCAGGTGCGGCAGAGCGCTTCTCCATGCTGAAGTACGGTCTGTCGGTGATTCTGGTCTTCATTGGTATCAAGATGCTGATTGTCGATTTCTACCATATCCCGATCGCCATTTCGCTCGGCGTGGTGTTTGGCATTCTGCTGGTGACGCTGGTTATCAATACCTGGGTTAACCGCCAGCACGATAAAAAGCAGCAGGTTTAGTGCGTTTTGCCCGGTGGCGCTGCGCTTACCGGGCCTACACGGACCCAATTCGTAAGCCGGGTAAGCGCAGCGCCACCCGGCCTTTCCATTAAGCAATAGTTAAAAAACATGACGCAACACGTAAAATCCAGCATTTTACTCTTCCGCCTTTCCCCGCTTTCCTTGATACTCAACCAGGCAAACAAATATTTACATCCTGAAATAAATGTGACTTAGAGCACATCCAGGATGGAACACAATTTCACTTAGGAATTTAGTATGAGCACACAATCTAAGGGCCTGCTTGCGCGTCTGACGCAGGGCAGCCTGGTTAAACAAATCCTGGTAGGGCTGGTTCTGGGTATTCTGCTGGCGCTGGTGTCAAAACCTGCCGCGGAAGCAACAGGGCTTCTCGGAACGCTTTTCGTGGGCGCGCTGAAGGCCGTTGCGCCGGTGCTGGTACTGATGCTGGTGATGGCTTCTATCGCCAATCACCAGCACGGACAAAAAACCAACATTCGCCCGATTCTCTTTTTATATCTGCTGGGCACGTTTTCTGCTGCGCTGACCGCAGTGGTCTTTAGCTTCCTCTTCCCCTCCACGCTGCATCTGACCTCTGCGGCGGGCGACGTTACGCCGCCTTCAGGCATTGTGGAAGTGCTGCGCGGCCTGCTGATGAGCATGGTTTCTAACCCCATTGATGCCCTGCTGAATGCCAACTACATTGGCATCCTGGTGTGGGCGATCGGCCTGGGCTTCGCCCTGCGTCACGGCAACGAAACGACGAAAAATCTGGTCAACGACATGTCCAACGCCGTGACCTTTATCGTGAAGGTCGTGATTCGCTTTGCGCCTATCGGTATCTTCGGCCTGGTGTCGTCTACTCTGGCCACAACCGGCTTTGACGCGCTGTGGGGCTACGCGCAGCTGCTGATGGTGCTGGTCGGCTGTATGCTGCTGGTGGCGCTGGTGATCAACCCGCTGCTGGTGTTCTGGCAGATCCGCCGTAACCCGTATCCGCTGGTGCTGACCTGCCTGCGCGAGAGCGGCGTATACGCCTTCTTTACCCGCAGCTCGGCGGCAAACATTCCGGTCAACATGGCGCTGGCGGAGAAGCTGAACCTGGATCGCGATACCTATTCGGTTTCAATTCCACTGGGTGCAACCGTGAACATGGCGGGTGCGGCGATCACCATCACCGTGCTGACGCTGGCGGCCGTGCATACGCTGGGTATTCCGGTCGATCTGCCAACCGCCCTGCTGCTGAGCGTGGTGGCATCCCTGTGCGCCTGTGGCGCCTCCGGCGTGGCGGGCGGCTCGCTGCTGCTGATCCCGCTGGCGTGCAATATGTTCGGTATCCCGAACGAGATTGCCATGCAGGTGGTCGCGGTCGGCTTTATTATCGGCGTATTGCAGGATTCCTGCGAAACGGCGCTGAACTCCTCTACCGACGTGCTGTTCACCGCTGCGGCCTGTCAGGCGGAAGACGCGCGTTTAGCGAAGAATGCCCTGCGAGGTTAAAAAGAAAAGCCCGGTGGCGGCTACGCCTTACCGGGCCTACAGAATATCGTAGGTCGGGTAAGCGTTAGCGCCACCCGACATAACGCTTACAGCGTCACACCACTCTTAAAGAGCGCCAGCTCGCGGAAGTCGTTCTTCTCGTTACAGGATTGCTTGCCGCTGGCGATTTCCACGATGACATCAACAAATTCATCGAGCAGCTGCGGCATCGCCTTGCCGTGGATCAGCTGGCCCGCGTCAAAGTCGATCCAGTGCTTTTTCTTCGCCGCCAGTTCGCTGTTGGTGGCGATTTTCACCGTCGGCACAAATCCGCCGTACGGCGTACCGCGCCCGGTACTGAACAGCACCATGTGGCAGCCCGCCCCCGCCAGCGCACTGGTGGCGACCGCGTCGTTACCCGGCGCGCTCAGCAGGTTCAGACCATGGGTTTTCAGCCGTTCGCCGTAGCGCAGCACATCCACCACCTGGCTGGCCCCGGCTTTCTGAGTGCAGCCGAGGGATTTCTCTTCCAGCGTGGTGATGCCCCCCGCTTTGTTACCCGGCGACGGATTCTCATAAATCGGCTGGTTATGGGCGATGAAGTACTGCTTGAAGTCGTTGACCATGGTGACGGTCTTCTCAAACGTCTCTTCATCGCGGCAGTGGCTCATCAGAATGCGCTCCGCGCCAAACATCTCCGGCACTTCGGTCAGCACCGTGGTGCCGCCGTTGGCAATCACGTAATCCGAGAAGCGGCCCAGCATTGGGTTAGCCGTAATGCCGGAGAGACCGTCAGATCCGCCGCACTCCAGGCCAAACTTCAGCTCGCTCAGCTTGCCCGGCTCGCGCCTGTCGTGGCGCATCACCTCATACAGCTGATGCAGCTGTTCAACGCCCGCTTCCACTTCGTCGTCCTGGTGCTGACACACCATAAAGTGCACGCGCGCAGGGTCGAATTCCCCCAGCGTTTCGCGGAAGGCATCCACCTGGTTGTTCTCGCAGCCCAGGCCGATCACCAGCACCGCGCCCGCATTCGGGTGGCGCACCATGTTTTGCAGCATGGTGCGGGTGTTGATGTGGTCGTCACCCAGTTGCGAACAGCCGTAGGTGTGGCTGAACAGGTGCACGCCGTCGGTGCCTTCAGCATCGTTGGTCTCTTTCAGGAAGCGCGTCTGGATTTGGCGCGCGATCCCGTTCACGCAGCCGACGGTCGGAAGGATCCACAGCTCATTGCGGATCCCCACCTCGCCGCTGGCGCGGCGGTAGATCTGCACCTCACGATCGGCCGCCTGTCCTTCTTCTGGCTGGAAGTCAGGTTGATAGCTGTACTCGTCCAGATCGCTGAGATTGGTGCGGGTATTGTGCGAATGAATATATTCACCCGGCGCAATATCCGCCAGCGCATGACCGATGGGCAAACCGTACTTCACCACGTTCTCCCCTTTCGCGATGGGGATCAGGGCAAACTTATGTCCACGTCCAATGGCCTGGCGTAACGTGACCGACTGGTTGTCGAAGGTAACTTCCATCCCTTCGGCTAAATCTGCCAGCGCGACGGCAACGTTATCCAGCGAATGGATTTTGATGTATTGCATATCAACCTCAAACGGCCTAGTTCAGTTCAATGGCGAAGTAGTCACGCGCATTGTTAAAGCAGATGTTTTTCACCATTTCGCCCAGCAGCTGGATATCCGCTGGCGCTTCACCCGCGTGCACCCAGCGGCCAATCATCTGGCACAGAATGCGGCGGAAATATTCATGACGGGTATAGGACAGGAAGCTGCGACTGTCGGTCAGCATACCCACGAAGCGGCTTAACAGACCGAGCTGCGCCAGCTGCGTCATCTGACGTTCCATGCCGTCTTTCTGATCGTTGAACCACCAGCCGGAGCCGAACTGCATCTTGCCCGGCATACCTTCCCCCTGGAAGTTGCCGATCATGGTGCCCAGCACTTCGTTATCGCGCGGGTTCAGGCAGTAAAGAATGGTTTTCGGCAGCAGGTTTTGCTCGTTCTGTTTGCTCAGCAGCTTAGACAGCTCTTCCGCCAGCGGGCGGTCATTGATGGAGTCGAAGCCCACGTCCGCGCCCAGCAGTTTGAACTGACGCTGGTTGTTATTACGCAGCGCGCCGATGTGGTACTGCTGCACCCAGCCGCGACGGGCATATTCCGCGCCGAGGAACACCAGCACCGCCGTTTTGAACTGGGCGACTTCATGCTCGCTTAACTGTTCGCCGGAGAGACGACGCGCCAGAATGCTGTCCAGTTCGGCTTCGTTGGATTCCGCGAACAGCACCACGTCCAGCGCGTGGTCAGAAACTTTACAGCCGTGTGCGGCGAAGTGATCCAGACGTTTGGTCAGCGCAGATTGCAGATCGGCAAAACGGCGGATGTCGGTATCAGACACTTCCGCCAGTTTCGCCATGTAGTCATTAAAGGTTGCCAGCTCGATGTTGAAGGCTTTATCCGGGCGCCAGCTTGGCAGCACCTTGATGTCAAACGTGCTGTCCTTCGCGACAACCGCGTGGTGCTCCAGGGAGTCGATCGGATCGTCGGTGGTGCCCACCATTTTCACGTTCATCTGCTTCATGATGCCGCGCGCCGAGAAGCTATCCTGCGCCAGCAGTTCGTTGCACTGGTCCCAGATTTCATCCGCAGTGGCGGGAGACAACAGCTTGCCGGTGATACCAAACGGACGACGCAGTTCGAGGTGCGTCCAGTGGTAAAGCGGGTTCCCGATGGTGTGCGGCACGGTAGCGGCCCAGGCGTCGAACTTCTCGCGATCGGTGGCGTCACCGGTACACAGGCGCTCGGCCACGCCGTTGGTGCGCATTGCGCGCCATTTATAGTGGTCACCCTTCAGCCAGATATCATACAGGTTTTTGAAACGGTAATTTTCGGCAACCTGCTGCGGCGGTAAGTGGCAGTGGTAGTCGAAAATCGGCTGGTCTTTCGCATAGTCGTGGTACAGGCGGCGAGCAAATTCGGTATCTAACAGAAAATCTTCGGTCATAAACGGCGTCATTATCGTCTTCCTCATTACGGGAGCGTCAGAAAGCTTATGTTCAGATGCTGCAAAGTTATCACACCAATTTCCAGAGTCCGACGTTTTTTTCGTGAGTTAGATCAATAAACGTCGACAAATAAATTACCCTCAAAGGGGTAAACCCTCCTGCAAGCCGCGCCATATCTGGCTTTGCGCGCGTTGCTTAATGACCACACAAAGATTCACACTTTTGTGATGTCACTCACCTTTTAAAGTTGTATGACAAGTTATCTTTTCGCCGTCGCAAACTATAAGCCGACGGAATGCATTACCGGTGTTTGATACATCGGATTTAACGGTACGGAAGCCGACTTAGCACGATTATTTATGGCAAGGTTCGGGCCGTTCCGGGACAGGTTCCCGGTTACGCCCCTCCCGTTACAGAACAGCTCCCGGCAACGGTTGAGTTGTTGCCGTGTCCCGACACGGAAATAACATAACGATGAGGTTTTACATGCGTAAAATTAAAGGGTTACGTTGGTACATGATTGCACTGGTGACGCTCGGCACCGTGCTGGGCTACCTGACACGTAACACCGTGGCAGCAGCGGCGCCAACGTTGATGGAAGAGTTGCATATCTCCACGCAGCAATACTCTTACATCATTGCGGCTTATTCTGCCGCTTACACCGTAATGCAGCCTGTTGCAGGTTATGTTCTAGATATTCTGGGTACAAAAATTGGTTACGCCTTCTTCGCCGTTGCCTGGGCCGTGTTCTGCGGCGCGACCGCACTGGCAGGCAGCTGGGGCGGTCTGGCGCTGGCGCGTGGCGCGGTAGGTGCCGCCGAAGCGGCGATGATCCCCGCAGGTCTGAAAGCCAGCTCTGAGTGGTTCCCGGCAAAAGAGCGTTCCATCGCGGTGGGTTACTTCAACGTGGGTTCATCCATCGGGGCGATGATTGCGCCGCCGCTCGTGGTGTGGGCTATCGTGATGCACAGCTGGCAGATGGCGTTCATCATTTCCGGGGTGCTGAGCTTCGCCTGGGCCATGGCATGGCTGATCTTCTACAAGCACCCGCGCGACCAGAAAAAGCTGTCTACCGAAGAACGCGACTACATTATTAACGGCCAGGAATCTCAGCATCAGACCGATAACGGCAAAAAGATGTCCGTCTGGCAGATCCTGGGCACCCGTCAGTTCTGGGGTATCGCCCTGCCACGCTTCCTGGCAGAGCCGGCCTGGGGTACGTTCAACGCCTGGATCCCGCTGTTCATGTTCAAAGTTTACGGCTTTAACCTGAAAGAGATCGCGATGTTCGCCTGGATGCCAATGCTGTTTGCTGACCTGGGCTGTATCGTCGGCGGCTACCTGCCACCGCTGTTCCAGCGCTGGTTTGGCGTGAACCTGATTGTCTCCCGTAAGATGGTGGTCACCATGGGCGCACTGCTGATGATCGGCCCGGGTATGATCGGCCTGTTCACCAGCCCTTACGTGGCTATCGCGCTGCTGTGTATCGGTGGCTTTGCTCACCAGTCCCTGTCTGGCGCGCTGATTACGCTCTCTTCCGACGTGTTTGGCCGTAACGAAGTGGCCACCGCCAACGGCCTGACCGGTATGGCCGCCTGGACAGCGAGCACGATGTTCGCCCTGGTGGTCGGCGCGCTGGCGGATACCATCGGCTTCAGCCCGCTGTTCGCGGTACTGGCTATCTTCGACCTGCTGGGTGCGGTGGTTATCTGGACGGTGCTGAAAAGCAAATCTGCCGACGAGCTGGCGAAAGAGTCCCTTGGGGGACCGGCGACGCAGAGTTAGCTTGTTGTGCCGGGTGGCGCTACGCTTACCCGGCCTACAAAACCCGTAGGCCCGTGCAAGCGAAGCGCCGCCGGGCATTTAAAGGCCGCTGAGTAGCGGCTTTTTTAATGGCGAAATCTGGAGACTGACACGCAAAAGTGGTATAACAAATCAATCGCCGTACCCTGCCTGGAGCGCATATGGAAATCACCGAATCACGTCGTTTATATCAACAACTTGCCGCCGAGCTGAAAGATCGCATCGAGCAAGGTGTCTATCTTGTCGGTGATAAACTGCCCGCCGAGCGTTTCATTGCGGATGAAAAAAGCGTCAGCCGTACCGTGGTGCGCGAAGCCATCATCATGCTGGAAGTGGAAGGCTACGTTGAAGTTCGCAAAGGTTCCGGCATTCACGTGATTTCCAACCAGGCCAAACACTCCCCCGCCCCGGACGAAAGCCTGGAATTTGCCAGCTACGGCCCGTTTGAGCTTCTCCAGGCTCGCCAGCTGATTGAGAGCAACATTGCGGAATTTGCGGCGACGCAGGTGACCAAGCAAGACATTATGAAGCTGATGGAAATTCAGGACCACGCGCGTAAAGAAAAATGCTTCCGTGATTCCGAATGGGACCTGCAATTCCACGTCCAGGTTGCCCTTGCGACTCAGAACACGGCGCTGGCGGCAATCGTTGAAAAAATGTGGACTCAGCGCGTTCACAACCCGTACTGGAAGAAATTGCACGATCACATTGATTCCCGCACGGTAGACAACTGGTGTGACGACCACGACCAAATCCTCAAAGCGCTGATTCGTAAGGATCCGCATGCGGCAAAACTGGCGATGTGGCAGCATCTGGAGAACACCAAACAGATGCTGTTTAATGAAACCAGCGATGACTTCGAATTTAACGCTGACCGCTATCTTTTTGCCGATAATCCGGTGGTTCACCTCGATACTGCGACCAATCTCGCAAAATAAGCCTTCGTACTGCCGGCAGGCGCACCGCCGCGCCCTCCGGCCAGACAGGGTAAGAAAACCTCTATAGTGTCAGCCTTTGTAAAATCTCTCGCTCCCCTCCGTGGCTTACGCCAAAATCGTGTTTCCCCTCAAATTCTGTGACGCAGAACGTCGGGCTTTGTTACAATTGGATTCACTTCGTTATTTTGTAAGTTAGTGCTTGCTAACCAGCCAATTAACAGGGAACAGTGTTGGCCACACCTCAATGTGTCCGCGAGCGACCATAATGAAATCATAACAATGTCGCCGTGCTGTTTTCCCGAATGACAGGCGTGACGTTAACCGATTTCCAGGAACACTGAATGGAACTTTTGACCCAACTACTGAATGCCCTCTGGGCTCAGGATTTCGAAACGCTGGCCAACCCATCCATGATTGGCATGCTCTACTTTGTGTTATTTATGATCCTGTTCCTTGAGAACGGCCTGCTGCCTGCCGCCTTTTTACCGGGCGACAGCCTGCTGGTGCTGGTTGGGGTGCTCTGTGCAAAAGGGGCGATGGCTTTCCCGCAAACGGTCTTGCTTTTGACCATTGCCGCCAGCCTGGGTTGCTGGGTGAGTTATATTCAGGGGCGATGGCTGGGCAACACGCGGATCGTCCAGAACTGGCTTTCGCATCTTCCGGCACATTACCACCAGCGAGCCCACCACCTGTTCCATAAGCACGGGCTTTCCGCCTTGCTGATCGGCCGCTTTATCGCCTTTGTACGCACCCTGCTGCCGACCATCGCGGGCCTGTCTGGCCTCAGCAGCGCGCGTTTCCAGTTCTTTAACTGGATGAGCGGCTTGCTGTGGGTTCTGATCCTGACCACGCTCGGCTACGCGCTCGGGAAAACCCCGGTCTTTATGAAGTATGAAGACCAGCTGATGTCTTGCCTGATGCTGCTGCCGGTCGTTCTGCTGGTGTTTGGCCTGGTCGGTTCACTGGTTGTACTGTGGAAGAAGAAATACGGAGCCAGGGGTTAACAATGGTTATCTCCCCGCTCGCCCTGCGTCGTTTCTCTTACGCCATCGTTGCGCTGATGATGTTCAGCGCCCTCATTCTGCTGTGGTCTGCGCTACAGCATCAGGAGTCGACGCTGGCTATCCGTCCTGTGAATCAAGGAACCAGCGTGCCGGATGGTTTTTCCATCTGGCATCATCTGGACGCAAACGGGATCCGCTTTAAGAGCATCACGCCGCAAGACGATGTCCTGCTGATAAAGTTTGACTCCAGTGCGCAAAGCGCCGCGGCGAAAGCGGTGCTGGACCGAACGCTGCCGCAGGGTTACATCATCGCGCAACAGGATGATGACAGCCACGTCGCCTCGTGGATGTCACGGCTACGCGACACGTCGCATCGATTTGGTTAACGACTAATATTCCGAATATTTTCACCTACTTTGGTGAAACTCCCGTTTACTTACTATGCTTAAGTACGCGGAGCACCCCTCAGATGTTCTCCGCAAAGTTCTGGAACACGGCTTACGCCGTAACACAATGGAAGGTTTCTATAATGAAATACCGCATCACCCTTGCTCTGGCCCTTTTTTCTTTAAGCACAGCTTCCTTCGCGATGTCTCTTTGTCAGGAGAAAGAAAAGGATATCCAACGCGAAATCAGTTATGCCGAGAAGCATAACAATCAGCACCGGATCGACGGTCTGAAAAAGGCGTTGAGCGAAGTGAAAGATAATTGTACGGACAGCAAGCTGCGTGCCGATCATCAGGAAAAAATCGCTGAACAGAAGGACGAGATAGCCGAGCGCCGTCAAGACCTGCAAGAAGCGAAAGAGAAAGGTGATGCGGAAAAAATTGCCAAGCGCGAGAGGAAGTTGCAAGAGGCGCAGGACGAACTGAAAGCGCTGGAAGCTCGCGATTATTGAGTTAACGGAAATCTCAACAGGAGAGAATCATGTCAAAAGATACAACTTCAGAAAATCTGCGCGCTGAACTGAAATCCCTGGCGGACACCCTGGAAGAGGTGCTGAACTCTTCTGCCGATAAATCGAAAGAAGAAGTGAGCAAACTGCGCAGCAAAGCGGAGCAAGCGCTGAAAGAGAGCCGTTACCGTCTGGGTGAAACCGGCGACGCGCTGGCGAAACAGACCCGCGAAGCGGCTGCGCGCGCAGACGAATATGTACGTGATAATCCATGGACGGGTGTAGGTATTGGCGCCGCAGTGGGTGTGGTGCTGGGTGTCCTGCTGACGCGTCGTTGATTATGGAAGATCCACGTCACGCACAAGGGCCTGCTAAAAACGTCCTCGGCATCGGCCAGCGTATTCTTACGACGCTGGTCGGGATTGCCGAAACGCGCGTCCGGCTTGCGGTAGTGGAGCTGGAAGAGGAGAAAGCCAACCTCTTCCAGATGCTGCTCATGCTCGGGCTTACGATGCTCTTTGCCGCGTTTGGCCTGATGAGCCTGATGGTGTTAATCATCTGGGCTATCGATCCACAGTATCGTCTGAACGCGATGATTGCCACAACCGTGGTTCTGCTGGTTGCAGCGCTGATAGGCGGTATCTGGACCCTGCATAAAGCGCGTACCTCGACCTTCCTGCGCCACACGCGTCAGGAGCTGGCCAACGACCGCGCCCTGCTGGAGGATGATAAGTCGTGAGCGACAAAGCCGAACGTCAGAAGCGTAAAGCGTATCTGCTGAGCCAGATCCAACAGCAGCGGTTGGATCTGTCCGCCAGCCGACGCGACTGGGTTGAGGCCACGCATCGGTTTGACCGGGGCTGGAACACTGTTCTGAGCCTGCGCTCATGGGCGCTGGTCGGCAGCAGCGTGATGGCGATCTGGTCGGTTCGGCATCCTAATATGCTGATCCGCTGGGCACGCCGCGGCTTTGGTGCCTGGAGCGCCTGGCGTCTGGTGAAAACCACGCTGCGTCAGCAGCAGCTGCGCTAGCCTTCTCGTCGGGTGGCGCTGCGCTTACCCGGCCTACGGTAAAAAGTAGGCCGGGTAAGGCGTAGCCGTCACCCGGCAACATCTCTTCATGCTCCCTTACTCAATATCTTTGAAAAAGATTGACAGTTTTCCTTGCTAACAATTGCCACCCGCCCCGTTTACACTCCTCTCCATCGACAGCAAAGACGCGGTATCTACCCGATTTTGCAAGCAAATAACGTTTAGCCGCTGATGTGGTTTCCTGGAGAGTAAAATGAAAAAATTAGAAGATGTTGGTGTACTGGTAGCGCGTATTCTGATGCCAATTCTGTTCATCACCGCGGGCTGGGGCAAAATCACCGGTTATGCGGGTACCCAGCAGTATATGGAAGCGATGGGCGTGCCGGGGTTCCTGCTGCCACTGACTATCCTGCTTGAGTTCGGCGGTGGCCTGGCGGTGTTGTTCGGTTTCCTGACCCGCACCACGGCGCTGTTCACCGCAGGCTTCACCCTGCTGACGGCGTTCCTGTTCCACAGCAACTTTGCCGAAGGCGTGAACTCCCTGATGTTCATGAAAAACCTGACCATTGCAGGCGGCTATCTGCTGCTGGCCATCACGGGCCCTGGCGCTTACAGCATCGACCGTCTTCTGAATAAGAAGTGGTAAGCACGCTATACTGATTAAATTCAAAGCGAGGAGACATCTCCTCGCTTTTGCTATCTGACGGAGGAGTAAAAAATGGGACAACTCGTAGACGGCGTCTGGCAGGATGTCTGGTATGACACCAAATCCACCGGCGGACGCTTTAAGCGCTCTGTTTCGGCCTTCCGTAACTGGCTGACCGCCGACGGCGCACCCGGCCCGAGCGGCGAAGGGGGCTTCGCGGCGGAGAAAGATCGTTATCATCTGTACGTTTCTCTCGCCTGCCCGTGGGCGCACCGCACGCTGATTGTGCGCAAGCTTAAAGGCCTGGAATCGTTAATTCCGGTTTCGGTGGTGAACCCGCTGATGCTGGAAAACGGCTGGACCTTTGACAGCGATTTCCCTGCCGCGACGGATGATGAACTTTATCACCACGATTTCCTGTATCAGCTCTATCTGCGCGCCGATCCGCACTACACCGGACGCGTAACCGTACCGGTGCTGTGGGACAAGAAAAACCAGACGATCGTCAGCAATGAATCCGCTGAAATCATTCGCATGTTCAATACTGCGTTTGACGCGCACGGCGCCCGCGCCGGGGATTACTATCCGGCGGAGCTGCGCGAGAAAATTGACGAGCTGAACGGCTGGATCTACGACAACGTGAACAACGGCGTCTATAAGGCCGGTTTCGCCACCAGCCAGGAAGCCTACGACGAAGCGGTCGGAAAAGTCTTTGAATCCCTGGAGCGTCTGGAGCAGATCCTCGGCCAGCATCGTTATTTAACGGGCGATCGTCTGACCGAAGCGGACATCCGCCTGTGGACGACGCTGATCCGCTTTGATCCGGTTTACGTCACCCACTTCAAGTGCGACAAGCATCGCATCAGCGACTACCTGAACCTGCACGGTTTCCTGCGCGACATCTATCAGATGCCCGGGATTGCGGAGACGGTCGATTTTGACCATATTCGCACCCACTATTTCCGCAGCCACAAGACCATCAACCCAACGGGCATCATCTCCATTGGCCCGTGGCAGGATCTGGATGAACCGCACGGGCGCGACGTGCGTTTCGGATAATTATTTAGGGAATCAATTGATTCCCTTTTTTAATTCACAGCATACATCTATCCTTACCTCGATCGCTTAGAAAACAAGTGATTGACTGATTAAGAGGCAAGGAAAATGGACTGGTATTTAAAAGTACTGCGCAACTACGTTGGATTTGGTGGCCGCGCCCGCCGCAAAGAGTACTGGATGTTCGTTCTGGTGAACTTCGTCCTGATTATGGTGCTGGGCATTGTGGACAAAATCCTCGGCTGGGAGCGAGAGGGGGGTGAAGGCATACTCACCACCATTTATGGTGTGTTAGTTCTGCTGCCTTCATGGGCCGTGCTGTTTCGTCGTCTCCACGACACCGATCGTTCGGCGTGGTGGCTGTTGTTGCTGTTGATCCCGCTTATCGGCTGGATCGTGATTTTGATTTTCAACTGTCAGAGCGGAACGCCGGGCGAAAACCGCTTTGGTCCGGATCCTAAGACAAGCGCGTAAATTCTGCCCGGTGGCGCTTACGCTTACCGGGCCTGCATGCTTATTTGTTGTGATGCGCAAAGAGCTTGGGTATTTCTCGCAAACACCACGATTTGGCTTCGCCCATGCTGTCGCGACGCCACGCCATAATGATATCCACTTCACTGGTGTATTCCGGGCTGACCACGCGCAGCCGCCCCTCAGCAATATCCTTTTCGACGAACGGATACGGCATGGTCGCCACGCCCAGCCCGGCGAGCAGCGCCTGGCGCTTATCTTCCAGCGACGTCACCGTCAGACGCGGCTGTTTATCCAGCAGCTGAACCGTCAGCACCGGACGCTCGCGCGCGGTATCCGCCACCGCCACGCCGCGGTACTTCACGCGCGTCACTTCAGAGAGCGGCTCCGGCTCCTGGTGAATCGGGTGATCCGGCGCGGCGACGTAGACGTTCATCACGCTGTAAAGTTTGCGCGAGTTGATTTCTGACGATGAGCGGAAGTGCATGTCCGGCGCAATGACGATATCCGCCCTGCCCGTCTCGAGCCGCTCCCATGCCCCTGCCAGCACCTCGGTGATGATCGACAGCTGGGTATTGGCTTTTGCGGCCAGCCTGTCCACCAGCGGGAACAGCGCCTCGGTGGGC
The DNA here is from genome assembly GCF_029838645.1 of Enterobacter sp. GD03975. Taxonomy (NCBI): domain Bacteria; kingdom Pseudomonadati; phylum Pseudomonadota; class Gammaproteobacteria; order Enterobacterales; family Enterobacteriaceae; genus Enterobacter; species Enterobacter sp. GD03975. The sequence continues at coordinate 193,566 of NZ_JAOBZC010000006.1, read as the reverse complement.
ACCAGCGCTTCGGTCACCAGCGTCAGATGGGTTTCCCAGCCGCGGGCCAGCGCCTCGGCGTCCGTCGTCAGCTTATCCGCCGCTTCCAGCAGCACACGGCCGCGTTCCAGCAGCATTCGCCCAACGTTGGTGAATTTTGTTCGATGACCGGAGCGATCGAAGAGCACAACATCCAGCTCCTCCTCCAGCTTTTGCATGGTATAGCTCAGCGCAGACGGAACGCGCCCCAGTTCATCTGCCGCGGCGGCAAAACTGCCACGCCTGTCAATTGCGTCCATGACGCGAAGCGCCTCAAGCGTCAATGCTCTCTCTTTAGCCATCTCGTTCTCATTCAGTAAATTTGAACATACCGGGCAGAATATCTGGCTAACAATGCAGCGTCCATACCTTTACCATTGATTTAGTGTAAAGAGAGGTCAAGTTTATGATTACGACAAGAACAGCGAAACAGTGCGGACAAGCCGATTTCGGTTGGTTGCAGGCCCGCTACACCTTTTCCTTTGGACACTACTTTGACCCTAAACTCCTTGGTTACGCTTCACTGCGCGTACTGAATCAGGAGGTGCTCGCTCCGGGCGCGTCCTTCCAGCCGCGCGCGTATCCGAAAGTCGATATCCTGAACCTGATCCTGGAAGGCGAGGCAGAATACCGCGATAGCGAGGGCAATCATGTCCAGGCAAAAGCTGGCGAGGCGCTGTTAATTTCTACGCAGCCCGGTATTAGCTATAGCGAGCATAACCTCAGCAAAGACAAAACGCTGACCCGCATGCAGCTGTGGCTGGATGCCTGTCCGGAGCGGGAAAATCCCCTGGTGCAAAAGATCGACCTGAAGGGCGATAAACAGCAGCTGATTGCCTCGCCAGACGGCAGCAAAGGCAGCTTGCAGTTACGCCAGCAGGTATGGCTGCACCATATTGAACTGAAAAAAGGTGAACAGGTGAGCTTCCAGCTTCATGGCCCGCGCGCCTATTTACAGTCCATTCACGGCACGGTACATGCGGTAACGCATACGGAAGAGAAAGAAGCGCTCACCTGCGGTGACGGGGCGTTTATTCGTGATGAAGCGAATATCACCCTAGTGGCAGATACGCCGCTGCGCGCGCTGCTGATTGATTTGCCGGTTTAAAAAAAACCTCACCATAGCCCTCTCCCCAATGGGGAGAGGGGAAATTTTTACACCTTACTCGCCATAATCTCAATAATCTGCCGGTCCGTTGCCTGCATTGAGCGACACGCCAGCGCGCACAGGTTAGAGATAGACTGTTCCACGTCGTGGGTCACAATCCCCTCGTTACCCGTCACGGCTGTATCATCCAGCGCCATCATCACAGCTTTCCAGGCGCTGGTGACGCTGGTCGAGACCTTCATGGCGCAGCTGTTAGACGCCCCGTCGCAGATCATCCCGCTGACGTCACCGATCATACTGCCGATGGCCATGGAAATGGTCTGGTAAGAACCGCCCATTAGCCACGCCATTCCCGCCGCAGCGCCCATCGCCGCCGTTGTCGCCGCACACAGCGCGGACAAACGCGGAAGCTGGTAATGGATGTAGATAGCCGACAGATGCGAGAGCATCAACGCCCGCGCCAGCCGTTCGTCATCGGCCTGAACGTGTTCAGCGACCACGACAACCGGCATGGTAGCCGTAATCCCCTGATTCCCGGAGCCCGAGTTGCTCATCGCCGGCAGCGTCGCGCCGCCCATGCGAGCATCCGAAGCCGCGCTGGTGCGGATAACAATGTCTGAACCCAGATCCTGGCCCATCCATCCGCATGCACGCTGCTTATTGAGCGTCGCGCCAACGTGCAACCCCCACTTTCCATTGAGCCCTTCACGAGAGAGCGCATCGTTCAATTGCCCTGCTTCCAGGATAAAGCGGATCGCCTCGAACGGTACCTGCTCCACAAACTCCAGGATCTGCGAGAGCGTGGTGTTTGACAGTACCGCCAGCGGATCGTTACTTACCTCGGTTTGCCGATCGTCAAGCCTCAAGCGCGTTTCGCCCTGACAAACCACCTCCACCACTCGGGTATGCCCGCCGGCGATAGTCACCATCGCCGAGGAATCTCCAGCGTACACGCAGGCACGTGAATAGAGGATCTCATCGCACGGCTCCTGCAATTTCACCTGCACCAGGCCTGCTTTGAGCATTGCTTTGGCGCGCGTTAGCGCCTCGGCAGAAGCGTCTTTCAACACCTCCAGCCCGGCGTGGGCATTACCGCCCGTCGCCCCCAGCGCCGCCGCGATAGGTAAACCAACCATGCCGGTGCCGGGCACCGTTACGCCAAGCCCGTTTTTCATCAGGTTTGGCGATACCCACGCCTCAATACGCGTCACCTCACCGGAAAGCTCTCCGGCAGCCATCGCACAGGCCAGCGCCAGTGAGACGGGTTCGGTACACCCCAGCGCAGGCCTTACCTCCTCCTGCACGGCGCGAATAAAATGGTTCCATAAAGGATTAATTTGCTCAGACATCGTTACGACCTTATTTAACCTCATGAGAAGGCGAGGAAAGGAGAAACACAAAGCAGCAGCCCGGTAATCACAATAATCACCAGCGACACGCCTTTATATTTATGAAGGGCGGGCACTTTGTAGACCAGCCACGCCGGAATTAAGCAGCCCACCATCCCGAAAATAGGGCTACAGATGGAGGTGAAGCTCAGCACCGGCGCGTTTAACACAATCGCGCTCCAGGCGAGCAGGATGGCGAACAGCATAATCCCGCGCTGGACGGCGCGTTCATTGATGCTCTCAGCCGGCATTTTACGGCGCAGGATATTCATCACGATGCCCTGCGTCGCTTCACGAAAGCCGAGATAGACGCCGAAGAAGGCAGTCATGACGGCAAAGATATTGAGAACCACGCTGACGATTTTGACCCAGCCCGCGCCGTCGCCGCTGATAAACTGCGCCGCGATTGCCAGGGCGGAAATATTCTGCTCGTAGGCTTTAACCGCCTCGTCGTGTCCCATCGCCAGGGTGAAAGAGACGGCGTAGAAGAAGACCGTCACAAACAGTATGCCAAAGGCGATATTCATCGCCCGCAGCGCCTTATGACGCGCCACCTCAACGGATTTTTCCCGCGAACGATAGGAAATCACCATCGGGCTTAACGTCTGGATAAACAGAATGGAGGTTAAGGTGAAAGGCAGCGTAATAATGGCGTTTTTAATCAGCAGCCCCATCGGCGGCAGCATACCGACGTTGGCTAAATGCCAGAGGCCGATCATCGAAAGCCCCAGCGCCGCCACCACAAATAATTTGGTCAGCACCATCAGGCTGGAGACTTTAAACAGCAGCTTTTCACCGCGCGAAGAAATAGCGACCAGGATGCAAATCAGGAATAAGCCGTAGAAGGGATTTTCCGACAGCAACCCCTCGGTGACGCCGAAGGTGTGCAAATAAGATGCGCTGTCGTTGGTGATAGCCGTGGAATAAACAAACATCCAGATGACCAGCATCACGAAATAAAGTGCACCCAATAAGATGCCCCAGTTTTTACCTAAATAACCGCTAATCACGCTCGGGTAGTCTTTACATTCCGGGGATTCCGCCAGCGTATTAATAAATAACCGCTGGAAGAGGTACATGGCCGGATAACCAATTATCGACGAGAGCAAAAAGACCCACAGCCCCATTAATCCAACCTGCACCGGAAGAAAAACGATACCCGCGCCGATAGCCATCCCGATACTCATGATGACCCAGCCGGTATCGGTGCTGTCGAATTTGATCGCCTCTCGCCATTCGCTTTCGCTCATTCCCGCCCGCCTTGCCGCAGGGGAATCACTCACAATCACACTGCTGTTTGTTGCCATATTCATTGGGCACTCGCTTATTTTGTAGGGTAAGTAATTGTTTTTATGTGGTTCCGATCGCCAGCGATTGCGAGTCAGAGAGTGCAGGTGTGTGTTATTGGTATGGGAAGATCATATCCGTAGCGCGGGAGAAAAAAGTCACAACTTTAATGAGGGTTTTCTGTATTGGGAGGAAATTTTTCTGTTGAGAAATTCAACACGGAGATATTTTTCTAAAAGTGACGGCGTTCACGAAATCAAAAGCCTCCCCAGATGAGGAGGCTTAACGGCAATCTATATCACATCGCCTGCGTAAACGTCCGCGAAATCACGTCCTGCTGCTGCTCGCGCGTCAGGGCGTTAAACCGCACCGCATACCCCGAAACGCGGATGGTCAGGTTCGGGTAGTTCTCCGGATGAGCAATGGCATCCAGCAGCATCTCCCGGTTCATGACGTTGACGTTCAGGTGCTGCCCGCCTTCGATAGACGCTTCGTGATGGAAATACCCGTCCAGCAGCCCCACAAGGTTGGTTTTGCGCACCAGTTCATCCTTGCCCAGCGCCTGCGGCACGATGGAGAAGGTGTAGGAGATCCCGTCCTTCGCATAGGTGAACGGCAGCTTGGCCACTGAGGTTAACGACGCCACCGCCCCTTTCCTGTCGCGACCGTGCATCGGGTTGGCGCCAGGTGCAAACGGCGTACCGCCGCGTCGTCCGTCCGGCGTGTTGCCCGTTTTCTGGCCGTAGACCACGTTGGAGGTGATAGTCAGGATCGACTGCGTCGGCACCGCGTTGCGATACGTCGGCAGCGCCTGGATCTTCTTCATAAAGCGCTCCACCAGGTCGCAGGCGATGCTGTCAACGCGATCGTCATTATTGCCGTACTGTGGATAGTCGCCTTCAATCACGAAATCGACCGCCAGGCCGGTGTGGTCGCGCACCGGTTTCACCGTGGCGTATTTAATCGCCGACAGGGAATCCGCCGCCACCGACAGCCCGGCGATGCCGCAGGCCATGGTGCGATAGACGTCACGATCGTGGAGCGCCATCAGCGAGGCTTCGTAGCTGTACTTATCATGCATATAGTGAATGAGATTCAGCGCGCTGATGTACTGCACCGCCAGCCAGTCCATAAAGTGATCCAGGCTCGCCATCACGGTGTCGTAATCCAGCACCTCATCCAGCAGCGGCTCGGTTTTCGGGCCGACCTGGATCTTCAGCTTCTCATCCACCCCGCCGTTAATCGCGTACAGCAGCGTTTTCGCCAGGTTGGCGCGGGCGCCGAAGAACTGCATCTGCTTGCCGATCACCATCGGACTGACGCAGCAGGCGATGGCGTAGTCGTCGCTGTCGAAGTCGGCGCGCATCAGATCGTCGTTCTCATATTGCAGCGAGGAGGTGACGATCGACACCTGCGCGGCGTATTTCTTGAAGGCAATCGGCAGCTGTTCGGACCAGAGGATCGTCAGGTTTGGCTCCGGCGCAGGCCCCATGGTGTGCAGGGTATGCAGGTAGCGGAAGCTGTTTTTGGTCACCAGCGTGCGGCCATCCAGCCCCATGCCGCCGATCACTTCCGTGGCCCAGATCGGATCGCCGGAGAAGAGCGTGTCGAACTCCGGCGTGCGCAGGAAGCGTACCATGCGGATCTTCATGATGAAGTGGTCGATCAGCTCCTGGGCCTGCATCTCGTTCAGCCTTCCTGCCTGCATGTCGCGCTCAATGTAGATATCAAGGAACGAGGCCGTGCGCCCCAGCGACATCGCCCCGCCGTTCTGGGATTTCACTGCGGCAAGGTAGGCAAAGTAGACCCACTGCACCGCTTCCTGTGCGTTCATCGCCGGACGTGAAATATCAAAGCCATAGTTCGCAGCCATCTGCTGGATCTGGAGCAACGCGCGCTTATGCTCCGCCAGCTCCTCGCGCAGGCGGATCGTTGCCTCCAGATCTTCTCCGCGCTCCAGTTTTCCCTGAAGATCGGCGAACTGGAGTTCACGCTCGCGCACCAGATAGCTGATGCCGTACAGCGCCACGCGGCGGTAGTCGCCGATGATGCGCCCGCGCCCGTAGCCGTCCGGCAGACCGGTCAGCACGCCGGATTTACGGCAGCGCATCATCTCCGGGGAGTAAACGTCAAACACGCCCTGGTTGTGGGTTTTGCGCAGGTCGGTGAACAGGTATTCAAACTGCGGATCCATCTCGCGACCGTAGGCGTCGAACGAGCTGCGGATCATGTTGATCCCGCCGTACGGATGCAGGGCGCGCTTGAGCGGCTTGTCGGTTTGCAGGCCGACGATCGTCTCCAGCGCCTGGTCAATATAACCCGGCCCGTGAGCGGTAATGGTGGTGGCGATGTTGGTGTCAAAATCCACCGGAGCGTGGGTGGCATTCTCCTGGCGAATGCCGACCATCACCTTCTGCCATAGCGCCGTCGTTGCTGGCGTCGCCTGCGCGAGGAAAGCTTCATCGCCTTCATAAGGGGTGTAGTTATGCTGAATAAAATCGCGGACGTTAACGGCGTTTTTCCATTCTTCACCGCGAAACCCGGCCCATGCGTCGCTGAAGGGCGCGACGCCCGTATCGATTGTTACTTTCATCAGATTCTCGCTTTATCAGGCGTAAGCCGCAGCCGGGGTGACCTTCCCAAGACGGAGGGCGTCCAGCGCGATCATTTTTTCTTCATTGGTAGGGATAACCGCGCAGGTTACGCGGGAGGTATCAGTGGAGATGACGCGCTCACCCGCGCTGCCCGGCAGAGCGTTTTTCGCCTCGTCGAGCGCGATGCCAAACACCTTCAGGTGTTCCGCCACCAGCGCGCGGATCAGCGTGGAGTTTTCACCGATGCCGCCAGTGAAGATCACGCCATCCAGCCGGTGCAGAGACGCGGCGTGACCGGCGATATGCCGCGCTATGCGGTGGACAAAGGTTTTTATTGCCAGCTGTGCCCGCTCGTTGCCTTCGTGCCAGGCTTTCTCCAGCGCGCGTAAATCGGAGGAGATGCCGGAGATCCCGAGCAACCCGGACTCTTTGTTGACCACGCGCTCCAGATCCTCGAACGACTGGCCGGTCTGCTGGGCAATCCACGCCATCGCGCCGAAATCCACGTCGCCGCAGCGCGTACCCATCACCAGCCCCTCCAGCGGCGTCATGCCCATGGACGTGTCCACGCTCTCGCCGTTACGCACCGCGCAGATGGACGCCCCGTTGCCGAGGTGGGCAATCACCAGGCCGCTGTCCTCGGGGGACAGCCCGAGGAGCGCGTGTGCCTGCCCGGACACATAGCGGTGAGAGGTGCCGTGGAAACCGTAGCGGCGCACGCCCAGCTCTTCAAAATAGCGGTACGGCAGACCGTACAGATACGCCTGCGGCGCCATGGTCTGGTGGAAGCTGGTGTCAAATACCGCCACCTGCTGCACGCCGGGGAACAGCCGCTCTGCGGCTTCCACGCCGCTCAGGTTGGCGTAGTTATGCAGCGGCGCCAGCGGGGAAACCAGGCGGATCTGCTCAATGACCTCTTCCGTGATGAGGGTCGACTCGCTGAAGAGATCGCCGCCGTGAGCGATGCGGTGGCCAATCAGGGCCACGCTGCTCATCAGGTCACGCTTCTCCAGCTCGAGGGCAATGGCGGCCAGCGCCCCTTCGTAGTCCTGGTGAGCCAGTCTGACCGGCTCACCCCCGTTCACGGAAATAAAGGCTTTTTCAGTGTTGATGCCGTCCACAATGCCCGTCAGCAGGGCTTCGCAGCCTGCTGCGTCCAGCACCGAAAACTTAACGGAGGACGATCCGCAGTTGATAACCAGTACTACCGGAAATTCAGTCATGTGTTACTCCGCTCTTCCTGAGCTTTGGCTTAAAACAGTTTGTAGACGATGTTCAGAATGGTCAGCAGGCCGACCACGGTCACGAAGATGTTCTCGGTCCGGCCTTTGTATTTCGCCAGCGCGGGCGCTTTACGAATCGCGTACATCGGCAGCAGGCACAGCAGAGAGGCGATAATTGGTGCTCCCATGGCTTCAATAAGGTCGAGAATGTTCGGGTTGGCGTAGGCCACAATCCAGGTGGAGCCCATGATGAAAATCATGCTGATGGTGTTCAGCTTGCCGACAGAGACGCTCTTCTTATCGCCTTTGTAGCCGAACTTGAGGATCAGGCCGTTCAGCCCCTCCAGCGTGCCCAGATAGTGGCCGAAGAAGGATTTAAAGATAGCGACCAGCGCGATGATGGAGGCGCCGTATTCCAGCACCGTGGCGAACGTGGATTTACTGCCCGACATCGAGGCAAAGTGGTTCGCCAGGTAAGAGAGCACCGGAATGTTCTGCGCTTTGGCATCCGCCATGTTCTGCGGAGAGAGCGTAAACAGGCAGCTAAAGGCGAAGAACATCACCACCGCCACCATCAGCAGGCTGGCGCGACCGATGATTTTGGAACATTTCTGCTCGGTGAATTCTTTCCCGAACTCCGGCTCGTACTCTTCGCGCTTGGAGACCACGAACGAGGAGACGATAGGCGAGAAGTTAAAGGAGAAGACCATGATGGAGATCCCCAGCCACACAGTGACCAGAATGCCGTCATGGCCGGTGAAGGCGATATCGCTCAGGTTGACCTGGTCGATCACCGCCGAGTTCCAGTACGGGATCAGCGACAGGGAAATCAGCACCAGGCTGGCGATGAACGGGAACACCAGGTAGCTCATCACCTTCACCATCAGGTCTTTCCCGAACCAGATCACAAAGGCCATCAGCAGCAGCAGGAACAGCGCCACCACGCCGCGGTTCAGGGCTGGCAGCTGGAGCTGGTTTTCCCAGAAGGTCATAAAGGTGTTGGTAATGGTTACACCGTAGATCCACAGCAGCGGACAAATGGCAAAGAAGTAGAGGAAGGTGATCACCACCCCGCCGGTTTTGCCGAAATGCTCTTCCACCGTTTCGGTGATGTTGCCGGAGACGTTACTGCCGGACAAACAGAGGCGCGCCAGCGCGCGGTGGCAGTAAAACGCAATCGGGAAGGCGAGTACCAGCATCAGCAGGATAGGGATCAGGCCGCCAAACCCTGCGCGAATGGGGAAGAACAGCACGCCAGCGCCAATGGCGGTCCCGAACAGGCCCAGCGTCCAGGTGGTATCCGATTTACGCCAGGTGGACGTTTTTGTCTGGCCAACGGTAATGCTTTCAGTGTTGCTCATAAGTCATCCTTTATGCGTCAACGAAGCCGGTAATTTGGGAAACACGGGAGAGATCGATATTGCCGCCGGAAATAATGCAGACGGTTTTACGGCCCTGAATATAGTGGTCCAGTTTGCCGCTTAATAACGCCGCGCAGGCCAGCGCGCCCGCGCCTTCCGTCACCACTTTATTTCGCTGAATAAGCGCAATCATGCTGTTGCGAATTTCATCTTCGCTGACCAGCACAATGTCATCGACCAGTTCACGAACAATTTCGAAGGTTAAATTACCCGGACGAGACACGTCGCAACCGTCGGCTAATGTGCCGGTAACGCGATGGCTGGTTATTTCTCCGGCCTGCCAGGAAGCCGCCATGCCGTGAACGTTTTCAGACTGCACGCCGATAATATTGATGGTCGGGTTAATAGATTTAATCGCCGTTGCAATACCGGCAATTAAACCGCCGCCGCCAATCGGAACAATGACGTTATCCACGTCGTAGAGATCTTCGAGAATTTCGAGGCCGATGGTGCCCTGGCCGGCAATGACTTTCGGATCGTCATAAGGCGGGATAAATATGCGCCCCTCCATCTCGACGATTTCGCTCACCTTAGCGATGGTGTCGTTGAAGTTCTCGCCGTGCAGCACCACTTCCGCCGAATAGTCGCGCGTCGCGGCGACTTTGGATTTCGGCGCGCCCATCGGCATCACCACTTTGCCGTCGATACCGAGCATGGCGCAGGAGAGCGACACCCCCTGAGCGTGGTTACCTGCGGAGCAGGCCACCACCCCTTTGCGTTTTTCTGCATCCGTCAGCGAACTTAACTTATTAAACGCCCCGCGTATTTTAAACGAACCGGTACGCTGCATATTTTCAAACTTAAGAAATATCTCGCCCTTACAGCGTTCGCTGAGATAATTTGAGCGCGGCATGCCGGTTTTATAAATTTTTCCCGCCAGGCGTTTTCTGGCGTCCTGAATATCTTCAATGGTCACCGGGAGATCGTAGGTAATGTGCATAATATCCTCGTTATAATAATTCATTGTTTTCAGGCAAAGTCAGGGTAACAGAGCGTTAAAAAGCGTCGCTCCGGGTGTTTTAAAGCGTGATTATTTTTATCGTCGTTTATCGATATTCATCGACGAATATTGTTTTGCCAGTTCAACTAATACTGACGCCGATTTTTTAATACTGTAATTTTTCGACCACACGGCGGCATAACGCGCCACGGGTAATTCATCCTCCACCGGCAGGACGATAAACTGGTCCGAGCCGAACGGCGCAATCATGTCACGGGGGATCACCGTCAGGTAATCGGCATTAAGGACAAGGTTATAGATAGTGACGACGGAATCGGTCTGGACGATGTTTTCAATGCTGATGTGGTTGTCTTGCAGGGTGGTCAGGAGTTCGTTGTAGTAGCCCATATCGGTTTGCGGCATCACCCACTGCTCATGCGTAAGTGATGCCAGTCTGGTCGGGCCGGTGCACGTTCGTGATTTACTCGCCACCAGCACAAACTCGGATTCAAACAGTGGCTCAACGTGAAGATCCTGAAGCAACATTCCGTCGCTCAGCGTGCCGATGGCAAAATCCAGCCGACCGTCGCGAATGGCGGGCAGGAATGAAGAGAGCTGCGCTTCATACATGGAGACGCGCGCTTTCGGAAACACTTCCCTGAATTTTTTAATCATCTCAGACAGGAAGGTGAAGCCAATCAGCGACGGATAGCCAAAGGAGACGTCCATGACGGTACTAAAACTGAGGCTGTTGATTTCGCTCACCATGTTTTTCATTTCGCGGGTGATCGACTCAGCGTAGGACAGCAGCACCTGACCGGCGGCAGTGAGTTTTACGCCGGTGTTTTTACGCACCATCACCTCTACCCCGAAGTAGGATTCGATGTCGCTGATGATTTTGCTGACGGCAGGTTGCGTCAGCCCCAGTTGTCTTGCAGCAGAACCTATGGAGCCACTTTTAATGACTTCCTGAAATACCACGAGGTGCTGTGTTTTCGGTAGAATAATAGTATTCATCATATTCTGCGCTTATTTCCCTATGACGCAGCGGATTCTACCTAATAATGTTTAAGGGGGTATGTGCTGTTACTCACAATTCGCCGGAACGCCCTATTTACACCCATCATCAAAACCTTTTAAATGTTTATAAATCAATAATATAACGCAATTAAAATACGCAATTACGCTGATATTGATCAACAAATTACGAGGTAATAAATTTATTTTATGGCAATAACCCGCGTGAATTTTTTTGCCTTAGAAATATTAATAAAGGCTATCTTTCAGGCAATTAAAGGTTAATAAATCAACACTACCAATTTAAAACATTTTTGTGGTTTATCAACTTTACCAGGAATATTAATACTATTTCAGAATAAAGAGTGGGATATATCACACATTCACCAGAAGAATGTTTTTAGATTCAATATTTGATTATCAATTAGAAAAACATTTATTCTCAGCAAACCAACAAATGCAACATCTAATCAACACAAAAATTTTCTTATTTTATAGCGTTAAATTTCGTGATTACGATCATCCACGGAGGATGAGAGGAGCGCGTGGCGGAGTAAACAGTGAAATGTGCTTAGCGTCGCAAAATTGAGAATTGATGTCGTCTGGCGCAGCGCTTACCCGGTCTGTTCTCTTCAGAAAGCAAAAACCCCGCCGAAGCGGGGTTTCGTAAGAAGTTGAAGCTGACCGATAAGCCGGGTTCTGTCGTGGACAGTCATTCATCTAGGCCAGCAATCGCTCACTGGCTCAAGCAGCCTACCCGGGTTCAGTACGGGCCGTACCATGTGAACCCCTATTTGGCCTTGCTCCGGGTGGAGTTTACCGTGCCACGGACTGTTACCAGCCGCGCGGTGCGCTCTTACCGCACCCTTTCACCCTTACCTGATCCCGCTTGCGCGGGCCATCGGCGGTTTGCTCTCTGTTGCACTGGTCGTGGGTTTCCCCCCCAGGCGTTACCTGGCACCCTGCCCTGTGGAGCCCGGACTTTCCTCCCCTCCGCCCGTCTCCCCCGAAGGGACGACGACGAAGCGGCGACTGTCTGGTCAGCTTCGGCGCGCAGTATAGAGGGTTTGCGCGCCGCTGTCACCTCTGGCTACGCATGCCTACCTGCAATGTGGCCGCGATATTGCGCGAGGCGCGGTAAATGTTGTCATACGCGCCCCGGAACGCCTCTTCCAGTGAGCCGATGCTGGTCAGTACGCTGAACACCGCGTCGATGCCGTACTGGTGTACCACGCCCACGTCCTGCGTCAGACTTCCGGCAATCCCTATCACCGGCTTATGGTATTTTTTGGCGACGCTCGCCACGCCGACGGGCACTTTACCGTTAATGCTCTGGCTGTCGATGCGCCCTTCGCCCGTCAGTACCCAGGTGCAGTCGTGAATGTGTTCTTCAAGATTGAGCGCCTGAGTGACAATCTCAATGCCGCTTTTCAGCTCAGCCCCCAGAAAGGCCATCAGCGCCGCGCCCATGCCGCCCGCCGCTCCTGCCCCCGGAACCGGGTTCACGTCGATGCGCAAAGATTTTTTGATCACCTCGGCATAGTGGCTAAGATTGGCGTCGAGTTCGAGGATCATCTCCTCGGTGGCGCCTTTTTGCGGGCCAAAGATACGCGACGCGCCGCTTTCACCGACCAGCGGATTCGTCACGTCACAGGCGACGCGGATTGCGCATCCCTGAAGACGCGGATCGAGCGCCGAAATATCAATACAGTTAAGCGCCATCAGGCTACCGCCACCGTAGCCGATCTCCGTCCCGTTGGCATCCGTAAACCTCGCGCCCAGCGCCTGCATCATGCCGGCGCCCCCGTCGTTGGTTGCGCTCCCGCCGATACCGATAATGATATTGCGCGCGCCTTTATCCAGTGCGCTGAGGATCAGCTCCCCCGTCCCGCGAGACGTCGTGACCAGTGGGTTACGCAGCGCGGGAGGAACAAGCACCAGGCCGCTGGCGGCGGCCATCTCGATAAACGCGGTCGTCCCGTCGCCAGAGATCCCCCAGCGGGCATTCACTTTTTCCCCTAACGGACCGGTGACGACAGCCTGCTGCCAGGTGCCCTGAGTCGCGGCGATCATCGCTTCAACCGTACCTTCCCCACCGTCAGCAACGGGAACCGACACGTAATGAGCGTCGGGGAAAATCTCCCGAAATCCTTTTTCTATCGCCTGCGCCACCTCGGTGGCAGACAGGCTTTCTTTATAAGAGTCTGGCGCGATTATGATTTTCATAGTTGTAAGCCTGGACCGTAGGCCCGGTATGCGTTGCGCCACCGGGCAGGACGTCATTAGCGAGTAATTTCGACCTTCGCCAGTTTTTCGTAGTAGCACGCGAGCGCGCTGTGATCGGCAGTGCCAAGACCGTCCGCACGCAGCGCCTGCATCATCTCCATGACGGCAGCAGTCAGCGGCAGCTGCGCCCCCACGCCGTGTGACGTATCCAGCGCATTCGCCAGATCTTTAATGTGCAGATCGATACGAAAACCCGGCTTAAAGTTACGATCCATCACCATCGGTGCCTTGGCATCCAGCACGGTACTACCCGCCAGACCACCGCGAATGGCCTGATAGACCAGATCCGGATTCACCCCCGCTTTGGTGGCCAGCGTCAGCGCCTCCGACATGGCCGCAATGTTCAGCGCCACAATCACCTGGTTTGCCAGCTTGGTGACGTTACCCGCGCCGATGTCCCCGGTGTGCACCACGGAGCCAGCCATCGCTTTCATCAGGTCGTAGTATTTGTCGAAGACGGCTTTATCGCCGCCCACCATCACCGACAGGGTGCCGTCAATGGCTTTGGGCTCGCCGCCGCTGACCGGTGCGTCCAGCATCTCCACGCCTTTCGCCTTCAGCGCCTCGCTGATTTCGCGGCTCGCCAGCGGTGCGATTGAACTCATGTCGATCACCACCAGGCCCGGCTTCGCGCCGTCGATAATGCCGTTCTCACCCAGCGCCACCTCTTTCACGTGCGGAGAGTTTGGCAGCATGGTGATGATGACATCGCACTGCTCGGCGATCGCTTTTGCGGTTGCCGCCGTTTCCGCGCCGGCCGCAATCACCTCTGCTACCGCGTCTGAATTACGGTCGAGAACCACCAGCGAGTAACCTGCTTTGATGAGGTTTTTGCTCATTGGTTTGCCCATGATGCCCAGGCCAATAAAACCCACTTTCAGCGTCATAATCTGTTTCCTCAATGATGGTTATTTTTTAAAAGCGTCTGCTAATCTCTGCGTGGCCGCGCGGAATACGCCGAGGTCGCTGCCGACGGCAACAAACGTTGCGCCCCACTCCAGGTAGCGGCGGGCGTCAGCTTCCACCGGCGCCAGAATGCCGCACGGCTTACCGTGGGCTTTGGCACGGGCAAAAATGTGCTGGATCGCGCGCTGAACATCCGGGTGACTGGCATTGCCCAGATGACCAAAGGCGGCAGCCAGATCGCTCGGGCCGACGAAAATACCGTCTACGCCTTCGGTCGCGGCAATGGCGTCGACGTTATCGACACCCTGCTGGCTCTCGATCTGAACCAGGATGGTGATGTTCCTGTTGGACTGGGCGAAATAGTCCGGCACGGTGCCAAACATGTTGGCGCGGTGCGAAACGGACACGCCGCGGATCCCTTCCGGCGGATAGCGGGTCGCCGCTACGGCCAGCACCGCTTCTTCTTCCGTTTCAACAAACGGGATCAGGAAGTTGTAGAAGCCGATATCCAGTAAACGCTTGATGATAACCGGCTCGTTGGTGGGCACACGCACCACCGGCGCGCTGTGGCTGCCTTTCAGCGCCATCAGCTGCGGAATAAACGTGCTGATATCGTTTGGCGCATGTTCGCCGTCCAGCACCAGCCAGTCGAATCCGGCCAGGCCCAGCACTTCCGTGCTGATGGGGTTTGCCAGCGCAGACCAGCAGCCAATCTGGATCTGGTGCGCCGCGAGGGCTGCTTTAAACTTATTCGGGAAGATATCGTTACTCATCGCTTATACCTTTTTTAATTCCGCAGTTTTAGCCAGCATCATTTTTATTTATTCCGACGCAGCGTCAGGGTTATATTTATTTTCTGACTGAATTTTGGCGTTATAAAATCGTCATTCAGTATAATCGCCGCCCGACGGCAGTACATTGTTTCAATGCTCAGTTATCGAGTAGAATCTGAACGCTATCTTGAGCATATGCACAAAGCAGTGGGCGCTGATGCACAGAATCAACGATTAGTGTTTCGGGAGCGATCGCGATCACATTCTCACCTTTCCTCTCCTGACATTCTTTATTTCTTCAATAAGAAACAATTAACCATCTGGCTATATTTAGTATCAGATATTTTGCTGGAGAAGCGTAAACAATGGCCGATATTCAAATTCGACAGGCGTCGCCGACGGCGTTCTATATAAAAGTGCACGATACCGACAACGTGGCGATTATTGTCAACGACAATGGCTTAAAAGCGGGTACCCGATTCCCGGACGGGCTGGAGCTGATTGAGCACGTTCCGCAGGGGCACAAGGTCGCGCTGGTCGATATCCCCACGCACGGCGAAATCGTGCGTTACGGCGAAGTCATCGGCTATGCGGTACGCCCTATCCCGCAGGGCAGCTGGGTTGAAGAGTCGCTGGTTGAGCTGCCAGCGGCCCCGCCGCTGGAAACGTTGCCGCTGGCGACCCGCGTCCCTGAGCCGTTGCCGCCGCTGGAGGGCTATACCTTCGAAGGTTACCGCAACGCGGACGGCAGCGTGGGAACCAAAAACCTGCTCGGCATCACCACCAGCGTGCATTGCGTGGCGGGCGTCGTGGATTACGTGGTGAAAATTATTGAGCGCGATCTGCTGCCGAAATACCCCAACGTTGACGGCGTGGTGGGGCTTAACCACCTGTACGGCTGCGGCGTGGCGATCAACGCGCCCGCGGCGGTCGTGCCAATCCGCACAATCCACAATATCGCCCTCAACCCAAACTTTGGCGGCGAGGTGATGGTGATTGGCCTCGGCTGTGAGAAATTGCAGCCTGAACGCCTGTTGCAGGGTACTGAGGATGTAAAAGCCATTCCGGTAGACGATGCCAGCATTGTTCGTCTTCAGGACGAGCGTCACGTCGGATTTCGTTCCATGGTCGACGATATTCTTCAGGTGGCGGAGCGCCATCTGGACACGCTGAACAAACGCCAGCGCGAAACCTGCCCGGCCTCTGAGCTGGTAGTGGGAACACAGTGCGGCGGCAGCGATGCGTTTTCCGGCGTCACCGCCAACCCGGCGGTGGGTTACGCGTCGGATTTGTTCGTGCGCTGCGGCGCCACGGTGATGTTCTCCGAGGTCACCGAAGTGCGTGACGCCATCCACCTGCTTACGCCGCGCGCCGTCAACGAGGAGGTGGGCAAACGCCTGCTGGAGGAGATGGCCTGGTACGATAACTATCTTGATATGGGCAAAACCGACCGCAGCGCCAACCCGTCCCCGGGTAACAAGAAAGGCGGCCTGGCGAACGTGGTGGAAAAAGCCCTCGGATCAATTGCCAAATCTGGCCAGAGTGCGATTGTGGAAGTGCTCTCTCCGGGCCAGCGACCCACCAAACGCGGCCTTATTTACGCGGCAACGCCTGCCAGTGATTTTGTTTGCGGCACCCAGCAGGTGGCGTCCGGCATTACGGTACAGGTCTTTACCACCGGGCGCGGCACGCCGTACGGCCTGATGGCGGTACCGGTGATCAAAATGGCGACCCGCACCGAGCTGGCAAACCGCTGGTATGACTTAATGGATATCAACGCGGGCACCATCGCCACCGGGGAAGAGAGTATTGAGGATGTGGGCTGGAAGCTGTTCCACTTCATTCTGGACGTGGCGAGCGGGCGAAAGAAAACCTTCTCTGATCAATGGGGACTGCATAACCAGCTGGCGGTGTTTAATCCGGCGCCGGTGACGTGATGGCCCTCACCCTGTCCTCTCCCCTGTGGGGAGAGGGTTAGGGTGAGGGGGGAAAGCCCCTTTAGACCAGCACCACATCAATCCCGCTTTTCCGCAGCCCGTCTAGGCTCTCCGCCGGAATACCTTCATCGACGATAATCATATCGATCCGCTGGGTATCAATGATTTTATGCAGGCTTGAGCGGTTAAACTTGCTGGAGTCGGTCACAACGATAATGCGCTCTGCCACCTCGCACATTTTTCGATTCAGGCGGGCTTCATCCTCGTTGTGCGTACTCACCCCCCGATCGAGATCGATGGCGTCGACGCCCAGGAACAGCAGGTCAAAATGGTAATTCTGTAACGACTGCTCCGCCTGGTCGCCGTAGAAAGACTGCGACTGACGGCGCAAGTGTCCACCGGTCATCAGCAGCTCCACTCCCTCTGCTTCCAGCAGCGCGTTCGCCACGTTCATCCCGTTGGTCATGGCAATAACGTCGGTGTGCTGGCGCAACATACGGGCGATTTCACAGGTCGTAGTACCCGAGTCCAGAATAATGCGGTGGCCCGGCTTCACCAGCTCAGCCGCCGCCTGCGCGATGCTGCGCTTCACTGCCGTATTAAGAGAACTTTTGTCCTCAACGGACGGCTCCACGCCGGGCATATTGCCTTCGCAAATCAGCGCGCCGCCGTAAGCGCGAACGGCAATCCCCTGCTTTTCCAGAAAGGCCAGATCGTTACGGATCGTCACCGTCGACACGCCGTATAAAAGAGAAAGATCGTTAACCTGTACGCTTCCCTGCGCCCGCAACCGCTGAATGATCTGCTCTCGCCTTTCGCTGGTCCCGGTGATGCGCTTCTCTGCGGATGGATCGGTGCTGCTCATACGAGCTCCTTAGTAAATAAACTTTCGTTTCATTTCGTTTTGCTTATTAACGCCTTTCTTTTAAGGGAATGCAAGCCCTGTAAGGCGCGCTGACGCACGCTTATCCGCCGCTGAAACCTTTCATTATGTTTCTTTTGTGAAACAGATCGGAAAACTATTATCTTTCGTTTTATTTTTACCGCACCATAATGCAGTATCAAATGAAACAAAACGAAAGATGAATACCAACACCATCCGAAATGGAGAGGAAAGTGAAACATCTGACAGAAATGGTGGAACACCATAAACGGGGGAATACAAACGGGATTTATGCCGTCTGTTCTGCACATCCACTGGTACTTGAAGCTGCAATTCGTTACGCCCATTCTCAACAGACGCCTCTGCTGATTGAAGCCACCTCAAACCAGGTGGATCAGTTTGGCGGCTATACCGGTATGACGCCCGCCGATTTTCATGGGTTTGTCTGCACGCTGGCGGGATCTCTCGGTTTCCCCACCTCGCAGCTGATCCTTGGCGGCGATCATCTCGGTCCCAACCGCTGGCAAAACCTGCCGGCTTTGCAGGCGATGGCGAACGCCGACGATCTCATCAAAAGCTACGTGGCTGCCGGGTTCAAGAAGATCCATCTCGATTGCAGCATGTCCTGCGAAGACGATCCGGTTCCTTTAACCGATGCGATCGTTGCCGGGCGCGCCGCGCGTCTGGCAAAAATTGCCGAAACAACCTGTCTTGAGCAATTTGGTGTAGCCGATCTGGTCTACGTTATCGGCACGGAAGTTCCGGTTCCCGGCGGCGCGCACGACACGCTGACCGAGCTTGAGGTCACCACGCCAGAGGCGGCACGCGCCACGCTTGAGGCACACCGCCACGCATTTGAGAAGGAAGGGTTAAGCGACATCTGGCCGCGCATTATTGGCCTGGTGGTTCAGCCCGGCGTTGAGTTCGATCATGCGCACGTTTGTGACTATCAGCCGCATAAGGCCGTCGCGCTGAGCAAGATGGTTGAAGCCTATGACACGCTGGTATTCGAAGCACATTCTACCGATTACCAGACGCCGCAGGCGCTGCGCCAGCTGGTGAACGATCACTTCGCCATTCTTAAAGTCGGTCCTGCCCTGACCTTTGCCCTGCGCGAAGCGCTGTTCTCGCTGGCGGCCATTGAAGAAGAGCTGCTGCCGGCAAAAGCCTGCTCCGGGCTGCGTCACGTCCTGGAAAACGTGATGCTCGATCGCCCGGAATACTGGCAAAGCCACTATCACGGTGATGGGAACGCCCGACGCCTGGCCCGCGGCTACAGCTACTCCGACCGCGTGCGTTATTACTGGCCAGACAGCCAGATTGACGACGCCTTTGAGCGGCTGGTACGCAACCTTGCGGATGAACCGATCCCGCTGCCGCTGATCAGCCAGTATCTGCCTTTGCAGTACAGCAAAGTTCGCGAGGGCGCTCTCAAGTCAACGCCACGGGAACTTATCCTCGACCACATTCAGGACATACTCCAGCAGTACCATGCCGCCTGCGAAGGCGTAACGACTCAACACGCATAATTAAAAAGAGGAAAACGCTATGCCAAACATTGTCCTATGCCGCATTGATGAGCGCCTGATCCACGGACAGGTGGGCGTGCAGTGGGTGGGGTTTGCGGGGGCAAACCTGGTGCTGGTGGCAAATGACGAGGTTGCAGACGATCCGGTTCAACAAAACCTGATGGAAATGGTGCTCGCGGAAGGCATCGCCGTGCGTTTCTGGTCTCTGCAAAAGGTCATCGACAACATTCATCGCGCCGCCGACCGCCAGAAAATTCTGCTGGTCTGCAAATCACCGGCTGATTTTTTAACGCTGGTTGAGGGCGGCGTACCCATCACCCGTATCAACGTCGGAAATATGCATTATGCCAGTGGCAAACAGCAAATTGCCAAAACGGTATCTGTAGACGCGAACGATATCGCCGCGTTTAACGGCCTGAAGGCGGCCGGCGTGGAATGCTTCGTTCAGGGCGTTCCAACAGAGACTGCTTTGGATCTCTTTAAACTGCTCTGAGGGATTCACAATGGAAATCAGTCTGTTGCAGGCTTTCGCGCTCGGGCTTCTCGCCTTTATCGCGGGCCTGGATATGTTTAACGGCTTAACACACATGCACCGTCCGGTGGTGCTCGGGCCGCTGGTTGGCCTGATACTGGGCGACCTGCACACCGGTATTCTGACCGGCGGTACCTTAGAACTGGTCTGGATGGGCCTGGCGCCGCTGGCGGGCGCGCAGCCGCCGAACGTGATTATCGGCACCATCGTTGGCACCACGTTTGCCATCACCACGGGCGTAAAGCCGGATGTCGCCGTTGGGGTGGCCGTACCGTTTGCCGTGGCGGTGCAGATGGGTATTACGTTCCTCTTCTCCGTGATGTCCGGCGTAATGTCCCGCTGCGATCGCATGGCGGCCAACGCGGACACCGACGGCATTGAGCGAGTCAACTATCTGGCGCTGCTGGCGCTCGGCGTTTTTTATTTCCTGTGCGCGTTTCTGCCCATCTACTTTGGCGCCGAACACGCGAAAACCGCCATTGCTATTCTGCCGGAGCGTCTGATCGACGGTCTCGGCGTCGCGGGCGGCATCATGCCAGCGATCGGCTTCGCCGTGCTGCTGAAGATCATGATGAAAAACGTTTACATCCCTTACTTCATTATCGGTTTTGTCGCTGCGGCCTGGCTGAAGCTTCCGGTGCTGGCGATTGCGGCGGCTGCGCTGGCGATGGCGCTGATCGACCTGCTGCGTAAGTCGCCTGAACCGACGGCGCCCGCGGCCCAGAAAGAGGAATTTGAAGATGGCATCTAATCACACCACCCTGCCGGGCGCGTCCGTCAGTGAAGAGACGCTGCTGAGCGGCGTGAATGAAAACGTCTATGAAGACCAGACCATTGGCGCGGAGCTGACCAAAAGAGACATTAACCGCGTGGCCTGGCGCTCCATGCTGTTACAGGCCTCGTTCAACTACGAGCGTATGCAGGCCTCCGGCTGGCTGTATGGGCTGCTGCCCGCGCTGAAAAAGATCCACACCAATAAACGGGACCTGGCGCGCGCCATGAAGGGCCATATGGGCTTCTTCAACACTCATCCGTTCCTGGTGACCTTTGTTATCGGCATTATTCTGGCGATGGAACGATCAAAGCAGGACGTGAACAGCATTCAGAGCACGAAAATTGCCGTCGGCGCGCCGCTCGGGGGCATTGGTGACGCCATGTTCTGGCTGACCCTGTTACCCATCTGCGGCGGTATTGGTGCCAGCCTGGCGCTGCAAGGCTCCATTCTTGGCGCGGTGGTTTTTATCGTGCTGTTCAACGTGGTGCATCTCGGCCTGCGCTTTGGCCTGGCGCACTATGCCTACCGAATGGGTGTCGCCGCGATCCCGCTGATCAAGGCCAACACCAAAAAGGTTGGCCATGCTGCGTCCATTGTCGGGATGACGGTAATTGGTGCGCTGGTGGCAACCTATGTGCGCCTGAATAACACACTCGAGATTAAAGCCGGGGATGCGGTCGTCAAACTGCAAACCGACGTGATCGACAAGCTGATGCCCGCATTCCTGCCACTGGTCTACACCCTGACCATGTTCTGGCTGGTACGCCGTGGCTGGAGCCCGCTGCGCCTGATTGGTATCACCGTGGTGCTGGGCGTGGTCGGTAAATTCTGTCACTTCCTGTAAACGCAAAGAGGTTGCGATGTTAGGCATTATTTTGACGGGTCACGGCGGTTTTGCCAGCGGGCTTGAACAGGCGATGAAGCAGATCCTCGGCGAACAGCCGCAGTTTATCGCCATCGATTTTCCGGAAAGTTCCACCACTGCGCGGCTGACCGCGCAGCTTGATCAGGCAGTGACTGAACTGGACGCAGAGCACGATATTGTGTTTCTCACCGATCTTCTCGGCGGGACGCCGTTTCGTGTGGCCTCTACCCTCGCGATGCAGCGGCCCGGCAGCGAAGTGATCGCCGGCACTAACCTCCAGCTTTTGCTGGAGATGGTGCTGGATCGCGACGGATTAAGCAGCGAAGCGTTTCGTTTGCAGGCGCTGGAGTGCGGCCATCGCGGCCTGACCAGCCTGGTGGATGAGCTAGCCCGCTGTCGCGAGGACGTGCCCGCCGGGGAAGGGATATGAGCCAGGTGCTGCGCGCGCGTCGTCTGCTTACCGGGCAGGGCTGGCTGGATGACCACCAGCTGCGTATCGAAAGAGGCGTCATCACCGCCATCGAGCCGATACCGGCAGGGGTTAACGTCCGCGAGGCGGACCTGCTTTGCCCAGCATATATCGATATCCACGTTCACGGCGGCGCGGGAGTGGACGTGATGGATGATGCACCCGACGTGCTGGACCGGTTAGCCATGCATAAAGCACGTGAAGGTGTGGGGGCGTTTTTACCCACCACCGTCACCGCTCCGCTGGAGGCGATCCATTGCGCGTTAAGGCGTATTGCCCGACGCTGTCATGCCGGTGGCCCCGGCGCGCAGGTTCTGGGGAGCTATCTGGAAGGCCCGTACTTTACGCCGCAGAACAAAGGGGCGCATCCGCCAGAACTGTTTCGCGAACTGGATCTTGCGGAACTTGATGCGCTGATTGCGGTTTCGCAGGACACGCTGCGGGTTGTGGCGCTGGCTCCGGAAAAAGCGCACGCCCTGAAGGCGATCCATCACCTCAGCCAGAAAGGGATACGCGTCATGCTGGGCCACAGCGCCGCTACATACGCGCAGACCCTTGCCGCATTTGACGCAGGCGCAGCCGGGCTGGTGCACTGCTACAACGGCATGACGGGGTTACACCACCGGGAGCCCGGCATGGTTGGCGCCGGGCTGACGGACCCACGCGCGTGGCTGGAGCTGATTGCCGACGGACACCACGTTCACCCTGGAGCCATGCGGCTGTGTTGTTGCTGTGCGAAGGATCGCACGGTGCTGATCACCGATGCCATGCAGGCGGCGGGGATGCCCGACGGACGCTATACGCTGTGTGGTGAAAATGTCGAGATGCAGGGCGGCGTTGTCCGCACGGCCTCCGGCGGGCTGGCGGGCAGCACGCTCGCGCTGGATGCCGCCGTGCGACATATGGTGGAGCAGACGGGGGTTCCCGCAGAGAACGCTATTCATATGGCCTCGCTGCATCCTGCCCGCCTGCTCGGTATGGACCACCTGCTGGGATCGTTAGCGCCAGGCAAACGCGCCAACATTATTGCGCTGGACGCAGGTTTACATCTCCGGCAGATCTGGCTTCAGGGTCAGGTGTTTTCGCTATAGCCCTTTCACAGTCTGCTCTGTTGGCCTTACGGAATGCGATCGTAAGGCCTTTCTTTTCCTTTCCTTAATTTTTACCTTTCCTTTCGTGATCACACTTTTCGTTTTATTTCTTTTTCGCCATTGAACTTTCGATTTCTTTTCTATAGATTTTCTTTAACTGCTTAAGTGAACAAGTGAAACGAAACGAAAGATAGCGACACATTTGCCAGCGTCTGATGTGGAATTCACACGACTAAGGACTGAGTTATGCCACAAACCACTACCGCCACCACCGGCACCTGGACCGAAAAAGAGATCCGCCAGCAGCCAGCCAGCTGGCTTCGCTCGCTCAGCAATATCGATAACCTGCGCGCGTCAATCGACGGTTTTCTGACGCCACTGTTGCGCAAGCCCGATCTGCGGATCGTTCTGACCGGTGCGGGCACGTCCGCTTTTATCGGTGACATCATTGCGCCATGGCTTGCCAGCCGCACAGGGAAAAACATTACCGCGATCCCAACGACCGATCTGGTCACCAATCCGATGGATTATTTCAGCCCTGCGCACCCGCTGCTGCTGGTCTCTTTTGCCCGTTCCGGCAACAGCCCGGAGAGCGTCGCCGCCGTTGAGCTGGCGAACCAGTTTGTGCCGGAGTGCTACCACCTGTCGATCACCTGTAATGAAGCGGGCAGCCTGTACCAGAATGCCGTCGACAGCGATAACGCCTGCGCTCTGCTCATGCCGGCTGAAACGCACGATCGCGGGTTCGCGATGACAAGCAGCATCACCACCATGATGGCGAGCTGCCTGGCGGTATTCGCACCGGAAACGATCAACAGCAAAACGTTCCGCGACGTATCCGATCGCTGTCAGGCGATCCTCACGTCGCTCGGCGATTTCAGCCACGGCGTTTTTGGTAACGAACCGTGGAAGCGCATCGTTTATCTGGGCAGCGGTGGATTACAGGGCGCCGCGCGGGAATCTGCGCTGAAGGTGCTGGAGCTGACCGCCGGCAAGCTGGCGGCATTCTACGATTCGCCAGCGGGTTTTCGTCACGGGCCTAAGTCGCTGGTAGACAACGAAACGCTGGTCGTCGTGTTTGTCTCCAGCCATCCGTATACGCGTCGGTACGATCTGGATCTGCTCGCCGAGCTGCGTCGCGATCGCCAGGCCATGCGCGTGGTAGCCATTGCAGCCGAAACGGATCCGGTCATTGAAGCGGGCCCGCATATCCTGCTGCCGCCTTCCCGCGCGTTTAACGATATGGAGCAGGCGTTCTGCTTCCTGATGTACGCCCAGGTCTTTGCACTCACCCAGTCCCTGTACGTCGGCAATACGCCGGATACGCCGTCCGCCAGCGGTACGGTTAACCGTGTGGTCCAGGGCGTTGTTATTCATCCGTGGCAGGCTTAAGAGGACAGGCTCATGAGCATTATTTCTACCAAATACCTTTTGCAGGACGCGCAGACGAAGGGCTATGCCGTTCCGGCCTTTAACATCCACAACGCCGAGACGATCCAGGCGATCCTCGAAGTCTGTAGCGAAATGCGCTCGCCGGTGATCCTCGCGGGTACGCCGGGTACGTTTAAACATATTGCGCTGGAAGAGATTTACGCCTTGTGCAGCGCCTATTCCCTCACTTATGACATGCCGCTGGCGCTGCATCTCGATCACCACGAATCGCTGGACGATATTCGCCGCAAAGTCCATGCCGGCGTACGCAGCGCAATGATCGACGGCAGCCACTATCCGTTTGAACAGAACGTGAAGCTGGTGAAGTCGGTCGTCGATTTCTGCCACCTCAACGACTGTAGCGTCGAGGCCGAGCTGGGACGACTGGGCGGGGTGGAAGATGACATGAGCGTCGACGCCGAAAGCGCGTTTCTGACCGACCCGCAGGAAGCGAAACGCTTTGTCGAGCTGACTGGGGTGGACAGCCTCGCCGTTGCCATCGGTACCGCACACGGCCTCTATACCAAACGGCCAAAAATCGATTTCCAGCGGCTGGCCGAGATCCGCGAGATGGTGACGGTGCCTCTGGTACTACACGGCGCGAGCGATGTGCCGGATGAGGACGTGCGCCGCACCATTGAGCTGGGCGTCTGCAAAGTGAACGTTGCAACAGAACTGAAAATCGCCTTCTCCGACGCCGTTAAAGCCTGGTTTGCCGAAAACCCGCAGGGCAACGATCCGCGCTTCTACATGCGCGTCGGCATGGATGCCATGAAGGAGGTGGTCAGAAGCAAAATCACCGTTTGCGGCTCGGCAAACCGACTGCTGCTTCCGGCTGAAGCCTGATCCCATCGCGCATTACATCAATACCTAAAAAATAACTATAAGCCTCGCAAATATGAAGGCGCGTCCTTAAGCCGGACAGCGCCTTCCATTATCCTAAAAAATCCGAGGAGTCCCTACATGACACAGGAAAAGTCGTTTAAATCGAAAGCGTGGGAATTTTTCCAAAGCCTGGGAAAGACCTTTATGTTCCCGGTGTCCCTGCTTGCCTTTATGGGGCTGCTGCTGGGTATTGGCAGTTCCGTTACCAGCCCCTCCACCATCAAAAGTTTTCCTTTTCTGGGCGGCGAGTTAACGCAGCTCACCTTTGGTTTTATCGCCATGGTCGGCGGGTTTGCCTTTACCTACCTGCCGCTGATGTTTGCCATGGCAATCCCGATGGGCCTTGCCAAACGCAATAAAGCGGTAGGCGCCTTTGCCGGATTCGTTGGCTACATGCTGATGAACATGAGCATCAACTATTACCTGACCGCCACCCACCAGCTTGCCGATGCCGCCACCATGAGACAGGTGGGACAATCCATCGTGCTGGGCATTCAAACGCTGGAGATGGGCGTACTGGGCGGCATTGTGGTGGGGGTCATCACCTACTTCCTGCACGAACGCTTTCAGGACACGGTGCTGCACGACGCCTTTGCCTTCTTTAGCGGCATTCGTTTTGTCCCGATTATTACCGCCCTCACCCTGTCGCTGGTCGGTTTGTTCATCCCCCTGCTGTGGGAATATGTGGCGATGGGCATTGCGGGTATTGGTCATATTATCCAGAGCACCAGCGTTTTTGGGCCGTTCCTGTATGGCGTGGGCGTGCTGCTGCTTAAACCCTTCGGCCTGCATCACATTCTGCTGGCGATGGTGCGCTTCACCCCGGCGGGCGGCGTGGAGATGGTCAACGGCCATGAGGTGGCCGGTGCGTTGAATATTTTCTACGCCGAGCTGAAGGCCGGCCTGCCGTTTAGCCCGCACGTTACGGCATTTTTATCGCAAGGTTTTATGCCGACCTTTATCTTCGGCCTGCCTGCCGTGGCCTATGCCATCTACCGCACCGCGCGCCCGGAGAACCGTCCGGTGATTAAAGGGCTGCTGCTTTCCGGCGTGCTGGTTTCGGTGGTCACCGGCATTTCGGAGCCGATTGAATTCCTGTTCCTGTTTATCGCTCCTGTGCTTTATGCCTTCCATATCGTTATGTCGGGCCTGGCGCTGCTGGTGATGGCGCTGCTCGGCGTCACCATCGGCAACACCGACGGCGGCATTCTGGACCTGCTGATCTTCGGCGTCATGCAGGGAACGTCGACCAAATGGTATCTGCTGTTCCCGGTGGGTATTGCCTGGTTTGCTATCTACTTCTTCGTCTTCCGCTGGTACATCCTCAAACACGATATTAAAACGCCGGGCCGTGAGGTTGACGCGCAGGGTGCGCTCCAGGCGGTGGAAGCCAATACCCGGGCACGTGGAAAATCGAAATACGATCATGGGCTTATTCTTCGTGCGCTTGGCGGCAAAGAGAATATTGAGTCGCTCGACAACTGCATTACCCGCTTGCGTCTGGTAGTGAAAGATATGGGGCTTATCGACCAGCAGGCGCTGAAGGCCGCGGGCGCCCTGTCCGTCGTGGTGCTTGATGCCCACAGCGTTCAGGTGATCATCGGCCCGCAGGTGCAGAGCGTCAAAACCGGCATTGAAGCCTTAATTTAACAGGGGGTCGTTGTGTTTGATTTCGACAGGATCATTGAGCGTAAAAGCGATAAGTGCCGTAAATGGGATCATGCGTTTGTGTGCTCGCGTTTTGGTGATGTCCCGGAGGGATTTATCCCGCTGTGGATAGCAGATATGGACTTCACCTCGCCACCCGCCGTGACTGAAGGCTTCCAGCGCATCGTGGAGCATGGCACCTTCGGTTATACCTGGTGCTTCGACGAATTCTACGATGCGGTCATCGCCTTCCAGCGCATCCGTCATCAGGTTGAGGTGGAGAGGTCATGGATCACCCTGACCTACGGCACCGTGTCCACGCTGCACTATACGGTTCAGGCGTTCTGCACACCCGGCGACTGCGTGATGATGAACACCCCGGTCTACGATCCGTTTGCCATGGCGACGCAGCGACAGGGCGTGCAAGTACTCGCTAACCCGCTGCGCGTGGAAGATAACCGCTACCAGCTTGATTTTAACCTGACCGAAGCGCTACTCAGAACGCACCGGCCCGCGCTGTGGTTCTTCTGCTCGCCGCATAACCCCTCCGGCAGGATCTGGCGCGCGGATGAGATCCGCCAGGTCTCCGAACTCTGCAAACGCTACGGCACCATTCTGGTGGTAGATGAGGTGCACGCGGAACATATTCTCGACGGCACGTTCGTGAGCTGTTTGACCTCCGGCTGCGCCGCGCTGGATAACCTGATTGTGCTGACCTCCCCGAATAAAGCGTTCAACCTGGGGGGGCTAAAAACATCCTACTCGATGATTCCAGACGATTCGCTGCGCCAGCGCTTCCGTCAGCAGCTTGAGAAGAACTCCATTACCTCGCCAAATATCTTCGGCGTGTGGGGGATTATTCTGGCCTATCAGCACGGCCTGCCGTGGCTCGACGCGCTGAACGGTTATCTGCGCGGCAATGCCCGCTACCTGGCGGATGCCATTCAGACCCACTTCCCGGCGTGGAAGATGATGAACCCGGAGTCGTCGTATCTCGCCTGGGTAGACGTCAGCGCGGACGATCGCAGCGCGACGGCGCTTACCCAACATTTCGCAAAACAGGCTGGCGTGGTCATCGAAGACGGCAGCCACTACGTCCAGAACGGCGAAAACTACCTGCGGATCAACTTCGGCACCCAGCGCTACTGGCTGGAGCAGTCCATCAACCGAATGCTGAAGCATTACTGATAAGGATCTTACCCGATGAAAAAAATGCTCACACTCTCGCTGCTGGCGCTTTGCGTGTCCCACGGCGCGGCGGCAGCGAACTACGCGCTCAGCAACGACGCTATTGCCCTCTCGTTTGATGATGCAAACGCAGCGGCCGTGGTGAAGGACAGCAGGGCTAACCATCCGCTCGCGCCGCAGGAGCTGTTTTTTCTGACGCTGCCGGATGAAACAAAAATCCATACCGCTGATTTTAAAATCAAGCACGTCGAAAAGCAGGACAACGCGATTGTCGTCGATTTTACGCATCCGGATTTTAACGTGACGGTGAAGCTGAACCTGGTGAAGGATAAATACGCCAGTATCGATTACACCATCGCTGCGGTCGGCCAGCCGCGGGACGTGGCGAAAATCACCTTCTTCCCGACGAAAAAGCAGTCCCAGGCGCCTTACGTTGACGGGGCGATCAACAGCTCGCCGATCGTGGCCGACTCGTTCTTCATTCTGCCAGACAAACCGATTGTAAATACTTACGCTTATGAAGCCACCACGAACCTGAACGTCGAGCTGAAAACGCCCATTCAGCCTGAAGCGCCGGTCAGCTACACCACCTGGTTTGGCACCTTCCCGGAACCCGGTCAGCTGCGCCGCAGCGTGAACCAGTTTATTGATGCCGTGCGTCCGCGGCCGTACAAGCCTTATCTGCACTACAACAGCTGGATGGACATCGGCTTCTTTACCCCGTACTCCGAGCAGGATGTGCTGGGACGGATGGACGAATGGAACAAGGAATTTATCGCCGGGCGCGGCGTGGCACTGGACGCGTTCCTGCTGGACGATGGCTGGGACGATCGCACCGGACGGTGGCTGTTTGGCCCGGCATTCAGCAACGGTTTCGGCAAGGTCAGGGAGAAAGCCGACAGCCTGCACAGCTCGGTTGGGCTGTGGCTTTCACCGTGGGGCGGCTACAACAAGCCGCGCGATATTCGCGTCTCGCATGCAAAAGAGTACGGATTTGAAACCGTAGACGGGAAGCTGGCGCTGTCAGGGCCGAACTACTTTAAAAACTTTAACGATCGGATCATCACGCTGATCGAAAACGAGCACATTACCTCGTTTAAGCTCGACGGCATGGGCAACGCCAACTCGCATATCAAGGGGAGCCCGTTTGCCTCAGATTTCGACGCGTCAATCGCCCTGCTGCATAACATGCGTAGCGCCAACCCAAACCTGTTTATCAACCTGACGACCGGCACCGACGCCAGCCCGTCCTGGCTGTTCTACGCTGACGCGATCTGGCGTCAGGGCGATGATATCAACCTGTACGGCCCCGGCACGCCGGTGCAGCAGTGGATGACCTACCGCGATGCTGAAACCTGGCGATCCATCGTGCGCAAAGGCCCGCTGTTCCCGCTGAACTCGCTGATGTACCACGGGATCGTCAGCGCCGAGAATGCGTATTACGGTCTGGAGAAGGTGCAAACGGACAGCGATTTTGCCGACCAGGTGTGGAGCTACTTCGCAACCGGCACCCAGTTGCAGGAACTGTACATCACGCCATCCATGCTCAACAAGGCGAAGTGGGATACCCTGGCGCAGGCCGCAAAATGGTCGCGTGAGAATGCCAGCGTGCTGGTGGACACTCACTGGATTGGCGGTGACCCGACTGCGCTTCAGGTTTACGGCTGGGCCTCCTGGAGCAAAGACAAAGCGATTTTTGGCTTACGCAACCCGTCGGATAAGCCGCAACGTTACTATCTGGATTTAACGAAAGATTTTGAGATCCCAGCTGGAGAACGTTCGCAGTTTACCCTCAAAGCCGTGTACGGCAGTAATTCAACCGTACCGGAGGAGTATAAAAACGCCGTGGTGATCACACTGCAACCGCTGGAAACGCTGGTGTTTGAGGCGATGCCTGGGAAATAAAAAGTGTTCAGCTGGCAGGTTAAGGCATGACCTGCCAGCTTCCCCCTTTCCTTGCCCCCAGGCGTTTTAATTTACCCTTTGTTTGCAAAGAACGGAGATAACGTTCCGCAGTGCGGGAAGTCACCCCCAATACAGAGGCCAACATCACCGCAGTCATTTGCGGTTGAACGGTAAGCAGCTCAAGGATAGTGTTTTCCTTTTCCGACAATTCTTCCGACATTTTTTCCGACATGACGGATGTCATATCGATGCCTTCCCGCAAAGCTTCGGCCAAATTTTGTAACATAAACGCCACGAATGCCGTGCAATCACTGGCCCGATCGCATTGTCCTAAAATCTGGTAATAGCGCGATTGCTGGAAGTGAATGAGTGTTTCAACGGGCAGCCATGCAAGTTCTGCACGCCACTGGCTTAAGATCAACGTTTGCCACAGCCGCCCCATGCGGCCATTTCCATCCGAAAAGGGATGAATAAATTCGAACTCGTAGTGAAATACCGAGCTGGCAATCAACGGGTGAAGATCGGTCTGCTTAAGCCAGGAAAGAAGATCGTCGATAAGGCGGTTCATTTGTGACGCTGGCGGGGCCATGTGGACTAACTGGTTTCCACGGTACACCCCTACGTCCCCCTTTCTGAGCTTTCCGGGGTGATCGACCAGACCCATCATCAATAATCGGTGTGCACTGAGTAAGTCGTTGAGCTTCCAGGGCTTCCATTCGGTCAATTTCTCATATGCCAGGATAGCATTGCGTACTTCCTGAATATCTTTTTCAGGTGCAAGCACGCGTTTGCCATCCATGATTGCCGTCACCTGTCCGGTCGTTAATGAGTTATGTTCGATGGCCAGGGAAGCCTGAATAGTGCGTATCCTGTTCTCTTTGCGCAGTAAGGGTGATGTTCTGCCTGAATGAGCCGCCCAGTGCCCCAATAGTTCACCAATCTCAACAACCTGATTAAGAATAAATGGCGTGATAGTAAATGGCGGCTGATAGCGGCTCATGTCACCTACTCCCCCTGCTGCTCCAGCGCGTATTTATACAGCGCATTTTTCTTCACGCCGTGGATCTCTGCCGCCAGCGCAGCCGCTTTTTTCAGAGGAAGTTCAGCCTGTAGCAGGGCCAGCGTACGCAGCGCATCGGCAGGCAGGGCGTCTTCCTGCGCTTTATGCCCTTCGACAATCAGCACCATTTCGCCCTTGCGGCGGTTTTCATCCTCTTTCACCCATGCCAGCAGCTCGCCGACCGGCGCACCGTGAATGGTTTCCCACGTTTTGGTCAGCTCGCGCGCCAGCACCACGTAGCGCCCTTCGCCCCAGACGGTCACCATATCTTCCAGGCTTTCCAGCAGGCGGTGAGTGGATTCGTAGAAAATCAGGGTACGCGGTTCGGCTTCCAGATCCTTTAACACGTCGCGGCGGCCTTTGGATTTGGCGGGCAGGAAACCTTCGTAGCAGAAACGATCGGACGGCAGACCCGCCGCGCTTAATGCGGCAATAGCAGCACACGGCCCCGGCAGCGGCACCACGCGTATCCCGGCTTCACGGCAGGTGCGCACCAGATGGTAACCCGGATCGTTAATCAGCGGCGTACCCGCATCAGAGACCAGGGCGATGTTCTGCCCTTCCTTAAGCTTCGCCACCAGCGTTTCGGCTTTTTGTTGCTCATTGTGATCGTGCAGGGCAAACAAACGGGCGTTAATGGCAAAGTGTTGCAGCAGTAAACCGGTATGACGGGTGTCTTCAGCAGCAATTAAATCAACAGCTTGCAATACAGTGAGTGCACGTTGGGTAATATCAGACAAATTCCCGATAGGAGTAGGTACAATATAAAGCTGGCCTTGAGAATTATCTGCCGTTTCGTGTTGTTTCATTGTCTCGTCCGTATTGCCGATTTAATATTGAGCATTGCGTAAAAAAATCACTGGATACAGTATGGTACCGTTAACGTTTCTTCGAAAAAAAGCCGCGCACAGCGTGCCCCTCCTGCTGGCAGCCCTGATCTTTACAGGCTGCGGCACCCAGGCACCCGACCAGAGCACTGCCCATATGCAGGGATCCGCTCAGGCTGATTCTGGCTTTTATCTGCAACAAATGTCGCAGAGTACAAATGATACCAGGATCAACTGGCAATTACTCGCCATTCGTGCACTGCTGAAGGAAGGCAAAACCCAGCAGGCCGCCGAACTTTTCAGCCAGCTGCCGAAGGAGCTTAACGACGAGCAGCGTCGTGAGCAGACCCTGCTGTCGGCTGAACTGAAGGTCGCGCAGAAAGATGACGACGGCGCGAAGAAGATCCTCGGCACCATCGATCTAAGCACCCTGGATAAAAATCAGCAGGCCCGTTTCTGGCAGGCCGGTATCACCGCTGAGCAGGGTCGCCCTTCCCTGACGCTACTCCGCGCGCTGATTGCCCAGGAGCCACTGCTCGCGGGTGCGGACAAGCAGAAAAATATTGACGCCACCTGGCAGGCGCTCGCCTCTATGACCCAGGATCAGGCCAGGGCACTGGTGATCAACGCCGATGAAAATGTGCTGCAAGGCTGGCTGGATCTGCAACAGATGTGGTTCAACAACCGCAGCGATCCGGACATGCTGAAAGCCGGTATTACCGACTGGCAAAAGCGCTACCCGCAAAACCCGGGGGCAAAAATGCTGCCAACGCAGCTGGTGAACGTGCAAAACTTTAAGCCCGCTTCCACCAGCAAAATCGCCCTGCTGCTGCCGTTAAACGGCCAGGCAGCGGTGTTTGGACGCGCCATTCAGCAGGGTTTTGAAGCCGCCAAAAACGGCACTACCGCCGTCAGCGGCAGCGCGGTTCCGGCACAGGCTGCACAGGCGGCAAACGTGAATGACGTTGTCAGCCCGTCGGCTGCTGAAACCGAAGACCTGACCACCGCGCAAACCCCTGCGCAGGGCACCATGCAGAACCCGGTTACCGCCCCAACGACGCCAGCTGCTGCCCCAGCGCCTGCTGCGACGCAGGCACCGGCTGAAACTCAGGCGCCCGTCACGGCAGAACAGCCTCAGCCGCAAGCTGCGCAGCCGGAACAGCAGCCAGCGGCCCAGCAGCAGGCTGTGGCAACCACCAGCGCTAACCCTGGCGCAGAACTGAAAATTTACGACACCAGCGCCCAGCCGCTCGATCAGGTGCTGGCGCAGGTTCAGCAGGACGGGGCCAGCATCGTTGTCGGCCCGCTGTTGAAAAACAACGTGGAAGCGCTGATGAAGAGCAACACCACGCTGAACGTGCTGGCGCTTAACCAGCCTGAGCAGGTTCAGAACCGCGCCAACATCTGTTACTTCGCGCTCTCTCCGGAGGATGAGGCCCGCGATGCGGCGCGTCATATTCACGAGCAGGGTAAACAGGCGCCGCTGCTGCTGATCCCGCGCAGCGCGCTGGGCGACCGCGTCGCCAACGCGTTTGCGCAGGAGTGGCAGACCCTGGGCGGTGGCGTGGTGTTGCAGCAGAAATTTGGCTCCGCGTCCGAACTGAGAGCGGGCGTGAACGGCGGTGCAGGTATTGCTCTTAATGGTAGCCCGGTCTCCGCCAGCCTGCCGCAGCAGCAGAGCGTCACCATCGGCGACCTTACCATCCCGGCGCCACCTACCGACGCGCAGATCAGCGGCGGCGGTAAGGTGGATTCGGCGTACATCGTCGCGACGCCGGAAGAGATCGCCTTTATCAAACCGATGATCGCCATGCGTAACGGCAGCCAGAGCGGCGCAACCCTCTACGCCAGCTCACGCAGCGCGCAGGGTACCGCAGGCCCGGATTTCCGTCTGGAAATGGATGGGCTGCAATACAGCGAAATCCCTATGCTGGCAGGCAGTAACCCGCAGCTAATGCAGCAGGCGCTGGGCGCGGTGCGCAATGATTATTCCTTGGCGCGTCTGTACGCAATGGGCGTCGATGCCTGGGCGCTGGCAAACCACTTTACCCAGATGCGTCAGGTACCGGGCTTTGAGCTTAACGGTAATACCGGCGATCTGACCGCCAATCAGGATTGTGTGATTAACAGGAAGTTATCATGGCTCAAATACCAGCAGGGGCAGATCGTCCCGGCCAGTTAAGCCGTAAGCAGACCGGCGACGCGTGGGAGTTAAAAGCGCGCCGCTGGCTTGAAGGCAAAGGACTGCGTTTTGTCGCCGCCAACGTTCGCGGGCGCGGCGGCGAAATTGACCTGATCATGAAAGACGGTCATACCATCGTGTTTGTTGAAGTACGCTACCGACAGTCGTCCCGTTTTGGCGGTGCTGCCGCCAGCGTGACGCTCGCCAAACAACAAAAATTATTACAGACTGCCCACTTGTGGCTTGCCCGCCATAATGGGAGTTTTGATACTGTGGATTGCCGTTTCGATGTGGTAGCCTTCACCGGAAATGCGATCGACTGGCTTAAAAACGCGTTTGGCGAAGACGCATAAATAAGATTTTAAAGGGATACCGTGCTCGAACGAATTAAAGTGTGCTTCACAGAAAGCATTCAAACGCAGATTGCCGCGGCGGAAGCCCTTCCGGACGCGATCTCTCGTGCAGCGATGACGCTGGTTCAGTCGCTGCTCAACGGCAACAAAATCCTCTGTTGTGGCAATGGCACGTCCGCCGCCAACGCACAGCATTTTGCTGCCAGCATGATCAATCGCTTCGAAACCGAGCGCCCAAGCTTACCTGCCATTGCACTAAACACCGATAACGTGGTCTTAACTGCGATTGCCAACGATCGTCTGCATGACGAAATTTACGCCAAGCAGGTGCGCGCCCTAGGCCATGCCGGAGACGTGCTGCTGGCAATCTCCACGCGCGGTAACAGCCGGGATATCGTTAAGGCGGTTGAAGCGGCAGTCACCCGGGACATGACGATTGTCGCCCTGACCGGCTACGACGGCGGTGAGCTGGCTGGCCTGCTGGGGCCGCAGGATGTGGAGATCCGCATTCCTTCGCACCGTAGCGCCCGCATCCAGGAGATGCACATGCTCACGGTGAACTGCTTATGCGATCTGATCGATAACACGCTTTTCCCTCACCAGGATGATTAAGGAGTTCTCATGAAGGTTTTATCGGCCCTTGCAGTCGTAATGTCTGCATTACTGCTTCAGGGATGCATCGCTGCCGCTGTCGTCGGTACCGCAGCGGTCGGCACCAAAGCAGCGACCGATCCGCGTACCGTTGGGACGCAGGTGGATGACGGTACGCTTGAGCTGCGCGTGAACAGTGCGCTGTCGAAAGACGAACAGATCAAGAAGGAAGCACGCATCAACGTGACGGCCTATCAGGGCAAAGTGCTGCTGGCAGGACAGGCGCCAAACCCTGAACTCGCCTCCCGCGCCAAACAGATCGCGATGGGCGTAGAAGGCACGGCGGAAGTGTTTAACGAGATCCGCCAGGGCCAGCCGATTGGTCTCGGCACCGCGTCATCTGATACCTGGATCACCACCAAGGTGCGTTCCCAGCTGTTGGGTACAGACCAGGTGAAATCCTCAAACGTGAAGGTGACCACGGAGAACGGCGAAGTGTTCCTGCTGGGTCTGGTGACGGAACGTGAAGGGAAAGCGGCAGCGGATATCGCCAGCCGGGTGAGCGGCGTGAAGCACGTCACCACCGCCTTTACCTACATCAAGTAATTCCCGCCTGGCAGTAGGCCCGGTAAGCGCTAGCGCCACCGGGCTTTCTTTCACACAAGCGCCATACTCCCCACAATCACGCCGCTTAACGCCACCAGCCCCGCCGTCAGCCACAGCGCTTTCGCCGGGAATGACTTACGCAGCATGATAAGCGACGGCAGGCTTACCGCGGGCAGCGTGATGAGCAGCGCCAGCGCCGGGGCGGTTCCCATGCCGGCCATCATCATGGTCTGAATAATCGGGATTTCCGCCGCGGTGGGGATCACGAACAGGCATCCGGCCACCGCCATCGCAATCACCCACATCAGCGTGTTGTCGATAGCGCCATCCGCATGCGGGAACAGCCAGACGCGCGCCGCTCCCAGCACCAGCACGGCCAGGATATAGACCGGGATGGTGCTCCAGAAAAGCTGCCACAGCGCTTTGCCCCAGCGAGCAAAAAAATTGCCCTGCGGCTCGCTGACGTCCAGCTCAACGGAAGAAGGCCCGGCCTCGTTGTCTTTCACCAGGTGCTGCACCAGCGTAGCGACAAGCACCACCGTCAGCAGGCCAGCCGCCAGGCGGATAAACGCGAAGTGCCAGCCGAGAACGAAGCCCATAAACACCAGCGTCGCCGGGTTCAGCAAAGGGTTACCCATCCAGAACGCAAGCGCGCCGCCCATCGACACACGCTGACGGCGCATACCCGCCGTCACGGGTGCAGCGCAGCAGGAGCACATCATGCCCGGCAGGGAGAAAATCGTTCCCAGCAGCGTGCCCTGCAAGCGCGGCTGTCCTAAGGTTTTAACCAGCCAGTTGCGCGGGATAAGTACCTGAATCAACGAGCCCAGCAGCACGCCCAATACCGCCGCTTTCCAGACGGCAAGAAAATAGACCATTGCGTAATCCCACGCCGCGCGTAGCGGGCTGGAATCGGCCTGCGCGAGAATCGATTTACCGATGCTGTGGGTGTCGGCGGCGGTGAAGGCTTTGCCGTAGTACGGCTGCCATTTCACATACCAGAGGCCAATGATGACCACGAGAAAGAAAAGCGCGGGCTTCCACCACTGAACGGGTGTTGCCGCCTGAGATGAAGACTGACCAGTCATACCATTCCCCGGAAGGTGTTATTTAATAAGCCGGGGAAGTTTACGCCTCGCCCTGCGCGATTTCACGCAGTTTTGCCGAAGGGATAATATTAACCCCCTCCTGCGACGGAGCCAGCGCCTCTTTCAGCATCGCCTGCGCCACGTCCCGCGCTTCGATGGACTTCCAGTTGCCCGGCAGAATGCGAAACAGCGGCGCGAAAAATGACTCGTTAAAACGCCGTTCGTCGCGGTGGCCCATCAGCATGGAAGGCCGGACAATCGTCAGGCGCTCCCACTTCTGCGCAATCAGCGCCTCTTCCATTTTGCCCTTCACCTTGTTGTAGAAAAACGGCGAGCTGGCGTTTGCCCCGTGGGCGCTGACCACGAGGAAATGCTTTGCACCCAGCTTTTTCGCCGTCAGGGCGGTATCCACCACCAGCGTGTAATCCGCATGGACGAACGCTTCCTTTGTGCCCGCTTCACGTCGGGTGGTGCCAAGGCAGCAAAAAGCGATATCAATGGGATCCTGCACCTGCGCCAGCGCGTCGGTGAGCTGCGGATCGTGCGGGTTATAGACGCCGGTGATATCCAACAGCGGGCGGCGCGTCGGGGCGGCAATATAGTTGATATGCCGGTCCTGGATCAGCAGCCGCAGCAGATGTCCACCCACCAGCCCGGTTGCGCCGGTAATCAGTACCTGACTCATCTTATCCCCTTTACAGAATTGTCCGTTTGCGATCTGGGCCTGCTCTACCACACTTAAAAGTCTGTTACCGGTAAGTATTTACCACAAACGGGAAAAAAACAGTCTGAAGCGAAAACAACGGAGGAAGCATGGGTAAGAAAATCGCAGTCTTGATTACCGACGAGTTTGAAGATTCAGAATTTACGTCGCCAGCAGAGGCATTCCGCAAGGCAGGCCATGAGGTCATCACCATTGAGAAAGAAGCGGGTAAAACCGTGAAGGGCCACAAGGGCGAAGCCAGCGTGACCATCGACGAGTCCATCGATAACGTCAGCCCGTCAGATTTCGACGCCCTGCTGTTACCGGGCGGCCATTCACCGGATTCCCTGCGCGGGGACGAGCGTTTCGTCACCTTTACCCGT
Source organism: Enterobacter sp. GD03975 (assembly GCF_029838645.1). Classification (NCBI taxonomy): domain Bacteria; kingdom Pseudomonadati; phylum Pseudomonadota; class Gammaproteobacteria; order Enterobacterales; family Enterobacteriaceae; genus Enterobacter; species Enterobacter sp. GD03975. The sequence goes on along the minus strand of NZ_JAOBZC010000006.1, from coordinate 155,675 downwards.
GACTTCGTCGGCACCGGCAAGCCGGTCTTTGCCATCTGCCACGGCCCGCAGCTGCTGATCAGCGCGGAGGTGGTGCGCGGGCGTAAGCTCACCGCGGTGAAGCCGATCGTTATCGATCTGAAAAACGCCGGCGCCGAGTTTTACGACCAGGAAGTGGTTAACGACAATGACCAGCTGATCACCAGCCGTACGCCGGACGATCTTCCGGCGTTTAACCGCGAAGCGCTACGCCTGCTCGGCGCGTAGCCAGTGAAGCTTCTTGCCAAAGCCCAGGGTATTGTCGGTAAATTTCAGCTCATCAACGCGGATTTCCCACACCGGGGCTTTTAGCGCAGCGGCAACCGGGAAGCGGCGCGTGTAGCGTTTACGCTGCGCGTCGCTTTCTTCCCCTTCCAGGCGACGAATTTCGCCTTTGAACTGCACCCCGCGGATCAGCGCGACGGTTTTAGGCTGGCCGTTGACCGTGCCCGCCACTTTCGCCTGTTGGCCCGTCATCCGGGCATGTCGCGTTTTGTCTTCGCTCATCACGTAAAAGGCCACGCGCTCAGGATCGTAGTAATAGAATGCGTTCGCGCACCACATCTCCTCGTCTTTACAGACGCACCAGGTCACGACGTGCTGCTTTGCCAGCCAGCGGTTAATGACGTCCAGTGTTTCCATTTTCGCTCTCTCTCATGCTATGGTGCGTTCACCTTAACATACTGAATCCGTTTACCGTGTGCTGGTTTCTCTATCTTGTCCGAACCGCTGATAACGCTCTCTACACCGGGATCACTACCGACGTGGCGCGGCGTTTTTTGCAGCATCAAACGGGAAAAGGGGCGAAAGCCCTGCGGGGGAAAGGGGAATTGCAGCTGGCTTTTTCAGCCCCTGTCGGCGAGAGATCCCTCGCGCTCAGGCTGGAATACCGCATTAAGCAGCTGACGAAGCGCCAGAAAGAGCGCCTCGTTACCGGAGACGGCTCTTTTGAGGCGCTGCGCGAGAGCCTGATTAAAAGCGATTGAAGTGGTCGTGGTATTCCACCAGACCGTTCACGCCGTCCAGCGCATCGTCCGCCAGAGGATGCACCAGGAACGACGTTTCCGTGCCCGGCCAGTGGCAGCGCAGATCGTATTTAGCCGCAGGCTCAAAGCCTAAACGTTCGTAGAAGGCCGGATCGCCCAGAACGACGACGGCGGCATAGCCAAATTCATTCAGTGAATCCAGCCCTTCATAGACCAGCTGGCGCGCCAGACCCTGACCACGGTAGTTTTCGTCCACCGCCAGCGGCGCCATGCCAACCCACTGTAACTCTTCGCCCTGCACAATTACCGGACTGAACGCCACGTAGCCGACCACCTGCCCCTCATCGTCGGTGGCAACCAAACCCAGCGTAATCAGGCCATCTTCGCGGAGATCATGTACCAACTGGGCTTCGGCGTCGCCTGCAAAAGAGCGGCGTAACAACGTATCGATACCCGGTGCATCAATCCCAATTTCGACTCGAATCAGCATGGTTCACCTACTGAAGTGTGTTTACCGTCGGGCGGGGTTTTCAGCCCGGCCTCAACGAAATCTGCCATTTGCATCAGCATCATACGCAGCGCTTTCGGCATCTGCTCCAGCTCAATGGCATCCATTAAATTCTTCACGTACAGACCGAGCTCTGTGTCGCCTTCAATCACCAGACGACGCTGGAAGAACAGCGTATCAGGATCCTGCTTGCGCGCGGCGATCATCAGCAGATCGCTGGCATCCGCGCTGAAGCTGACATCCGCCTCGGCGGACTCACGTACGATCAGCCGATCGTTCTCAACGGACGTAAACCAGCGCAACCCGATATCGCGCACTTCAATCTTTAGCCAGCGGCCTTCCAGAAACTCCAGCTCGCCGTCCTGTAGCGCCTGGCGGAACTGCCAGCTCAGCACCTGTTCCAGCACCTGGCGCTTAAGCGCGAATGGCGCCAGCTTGACCGGCACGCTCAGCATTGATGGGCCAAATTGTACGAAACGTGAACGCAGTTTATCCAGCACGAGCTTTACTCCCTGATAGCTATAATCCTGCTATTTTGCCATATCCCGGCAAGAAGATAGCGGCGTAAATCAACAAACCGTTGTCCGGTATACCTCATTATTGGTGCCATCAATACGCCATTAGCTGCCTTAAATCAAAAATTGTCGCGTATGGGTTAATTAAAATCCCAGCTCGTTAACATTTTTTACGATCCTTGCGATCGACAACATCGGGATAAATTATGGAGCTGCTCTGCCCTGCCGGAAACCTTCCGGCGCTTAAGGCGGCCATCGAAAATGGGGCCGATGCGGTCTATATCGGGCTGAAGGATGATACCAACGCCCGCCATTTTGCGGGTCTTAACTTTACGGAGAAAAAGCTTCAGGAAGCCGTCAACTTCGTTCACCAGCACCGCCGTAAGCTGCACATCGCCATCAATACCTTTGCCCATCCTGATGGCTATGCCCGCTGGCAGCGCGCCGTGGATATGGCAGCCCAGCTGGGCGCCGACGCGCTGATCCTGGCCGACCTCGCCATGCTTGAGTATGCGGCAGAACGCTATCCGCATATTGAGCGCCACGTCTCTGTTCAGGCATCGGCCACCAATGAAGAGGCCGTGCGTTTTTATCATCAACACTTTGACGTGGCCCGCGTGGTGCTGCCGCGCGTGCTCTCTATTCATCAGGTTAAGCAGCTGGCGCGCGTCACGCCAGTACCGCTGGAGGTTTTTGCCTTCGGCAGCCTGTGCATCATGGCGGAAGGCCGCTGCTATCTTTCTTCCTATCTCACCGGGGAATCGCCCAATACCGTCGGCGCCTGCTCACCTGCCCGCTTCGTTCGCTGGCAGCAGACGCCGCAGGGTCTGGAGTCGCGCCTGAACGATGTGTTAATCGACCGCTATCAGGACGGTGAAAACGCGGGCTACCCGACGCTGTGCAAAGGCCGCTATCTGGTGGACGGCGAACGCTACCACGCGCTGGAGGAGCCCACCAGCCTCAACACGCTGGAGCTGCTCCCGGAGCTACTGGCCGCCAATATTGCCTCGGTGAAAATCGAAGGCCGCCAGCGTAGCCCGGCCTACGTGAGCCAGGTGGCGAAGGTGTGGCGTCAGGCCATCGACCGCTGCATGGCAGACCCGCAGAACTACGCACCCCAGGCGGCCTGGATGGAGACGCTCGGCGCAATGTCCGAAGGCACGCAAACCACGCTCGGCGCGTATCACCGTAAATGGCAGTGAGATACCCATGAAATATTCATTAGGGCCGGTGCTTTACTACTGGCCAAAAGAGACGCTGGAAGATTTTTACCAGCAGGCGGCTAACAGCAGCGCCGATGTGATTTACCTCGGTGAAGCGGTGTGCAGCAAACGCCGCGCCACCAAAGTGGGCGACTGGCTGGAGATGGCGAAAAGCCTCGCCGGCAGCGGTAAGCAGGTGGTGCTCTCGACGCTGGCGTTGGTACAGGCGTCCTCTGAACTGGGCGAGCTGAAACGCTACGTGGAGAACGGCGAGTTTCTGCTGGAGGCGAGCGACCTGGGCGTGGTGAACATGTGCGCCGAACGTAAGCTGCCGTTTGTCGCCGGGCATGCGCTGAACTGCTATAACGCGGTGACCCTGCGCCTGCTGCTTAAACAGGGAATGACCCGCTGGTGTATGCCGGTGGAGCTCTCCCGCGACTGGCTGGCTAACCTGCTCACTCAGTGTGAAGAACTGGGCATTCGCAACAAGTTTGAAGTGGAAGTGCTGAGCTACGGCCACCTGCCTCTGGCCTACTCTGCCCGCTGCTTCACCGCGCGCTCGGAAGATCGTCCAAAAGACGAATGCGAAACCTGCTGTATTAAGTACCCGAACGGGCGCAGCATGCTGTCGCAGGAGAACCAGCAGGTGTTTGTCCTGAACGGCATTCAGACCATGAGCGGTTACGTCTATAACCTCGGCAACGAGCTGGCGTCGATGGACGGACTGGTAGACGTGGTGCGCCTTTCGCCGCTCGATACCGGCGTGTTCGCGATGCTGGACGCCTTCCGCGCCAATGAAAACGGCGCGTCGCCGCTGCCGCTTTTGGCAAACAGCGACTGTAATGGCTACTGGAAACGCCTCGCCGGTCTGGAGCTTCAGGCGTAAAAAAGGCTCACTTTGTTAACAACGGTTAGTAAACTTTAATGCAGTATTAAAGATTCACCGTCGACAAAGTGAGCTGTTATGACTGATAAAACCCTTCCGTTTTCGGTGCTGGATCTGGCGCCGATCCCACAAGGCTCCTCGGCAAGAGAAGCCTTCACGCACTCTCTCGATCTCGCTCAGCTGGCCGAAAAGCGGGGCTATCACCGCTACTGGCTGGCGGAGCACCACAACATGGTCGGCATCGCCAGCGCCGCTACATCGGTGCTGATTGGCTATCTGGCAGCGAATACCACCACTCTGCACCTTGGCTCCGGTGGCGTGATGCTGCCGAACCACGCCCCGCTGGTGATAGCCGAGCAGTTCGGGACGCTGAACACCCTCTATCCGGGCCGTATTGATTTAGGCCTTGGCCGCGCACCGGGCAGCGACCAGCCAACCATGCGCGCCCTGCGTCGCCACATGAGCGGCGATATCGATAACTTCCCGCGCGACGTGGCGGAGCTGGTGGACTGGTTCGACGCACGGGATCCGAACCCGCACGTGCGTCCGGTGCCGGGCTACGGGGAAAAGATCCCCGTGTGGCTGTTAGGTTCAAGCCTGTACAGCGCGCAGCTCGCCGCCCAGCTGGGTCTGCCGTTCGCCTTCGCTTCCCACTTCGCACCGGATATGCTGCATCAGGCGCTGCATCTCTACCGCACGAATTTCAAACCGTCTGAACGTCTGGAGAAGCCGTACGCGATGGTGTGTATCAATATCGTTGCCGCCGACAGCAATCGCGACGCGGAATTCCTGTTTACCTCTATGCAGCAGGCGTTTGTGAAGCTGCGCCGCGGCGAGACGGGCCAGTTGCCGCCTCCGGTGGAAAATATGCATCAGCTGTGGTCGGCCTCCGAGCAGTATGGCGTGCAGCAGGCGCTGAGCATGTCGCTGGTGGGTGATAAGGCAAAAGTGCGTCACGGACTGGAAGCAGTGCTTCGGGAAACGCAGGCGGATGAGATTATGGTCAACGGCCAGATTTTCGATCACCAGGCGCGTTTGCATTCGTTTGACCTGGCGATGCAGGTGAAAGAAGAATTGGTGGGGTAGTTCTTTGCCGGATGGCGGCTTCGCCTTATCCGGCCTACGCCATCCCTGTAGGCCCGGTAAGCGTAGCGCCACCGGGCTTTGTGTTTACTGGTACACAGGCAACAGGTTAAAGCTCGACAGCACGTGCACCACCGCGTTACCCACCCCAAAGACCAGGATCAGCGCAATCATCGGTTTACCGCCCCAGACGCGGAATTTCGGGCTGCCGAAGCGTTTACGTGATTTACGTGCCAGCAGCGCCGGCACAATCGCCGCCCAGATGGTTGCCGCCAGTCCGGCATAGCCGATGGCATACAAGAAACCGTTCGGCCACAGCAGGCCGCCGACAATCGGTGGCAGGAAGGTCAGCAGCGCGGTTTTGAAGCGCCCCATCGCAGAATCATCAAAGCCAAACAGATCCGCCAGGTAGTCAAACAGGCCCAGCGTCACGCCGAGGAAAGAACTCGCCACCGCAAAGTTAGAGAAGACCACCAGCAGCAGATCCAGGCTGCGGCTGTTCAGTACGCCGCTCAGCGCCTGTACCAGCACGTCGATGTTACCGCCCTTCTGCGCAATGCCGATAAATTCCGGACGCGGGATGTTGCCCATCGTCCCCAGCAGCCAAATCACGTACAGCCCCAGCGCCAGCAGCGTGCCGTAAATCAGGCATTTCACGATTGTGCGCGCATCTTTGCCGTAGTACTTCATCAGGCTCGGCACGTTGCCGTGGTAGCCGAACGACGCCAGACAGAACGGCAGGGTCATCAGCAGATACGGCGTGTAGGAGGTGTTCACTTCCGCGACGTTAAACAGCGTGGCGGGCGTGACGTGCCCCAGCAGGCTGCCGAAGGTCAGGAAGAAGGTGATAACCTTAGCGCCCAGCACGATCGCCGTCATGCGGCTCACCGCTTTGGTGCTCATCCAGACGATAAACGCCACGCCCAGCGCAAAGCACAGCCCCGCCAGACGCGCCGGAACGTTCAGCGACATCTCCGAAAAGGTGTGATGCAAAATCGACCCGCTCGCCGAAATGTACGCATAGGTCAGAATGTAGAGCACAAACGCGATGGACAGGCCGTTCACCAGGTTCCAGCCTTTGCCCAGCAGATCCCGGGTGATAGTGTCGAAGCTGGAGCCGATGCGGTAGTTGAGGTTGGCCTCAAGGATCATCAGCCCGGAATGGAGCATACAGAACCAGGTGAAGACCAGCGCCGCCAGCGACCAGAAAAACCACGCACCGGACATGACCACAGGCAGGGAAAACATCCCGGCACCAATGATGGTTCCGCCGATGATCACCACGCCGCCAAGCAGCGAAGGTGACGTTTGGGTGGTGGTTAGTGTTGCCATACGGCCTTTTCTCCAGTGAAAAATGTGGTTCTGCATGTTAGTGTGTTGCACTGTACCAGTACAAGAGTACAAAAGGAATAAAAAAAGCCCCGATAGCAACTATCGGGGCTGTATATTTTACTTTACGTCAGAAGCGAAAGGCTTACGCGTCACCGAAACGACGACGGCTGGCGCCTTCTTCACGGCGTGGACCACGGTTCTCACGGCGCTCGCCGGAGAAACGACGGCCTTCACCACCGCGACCTTCGCTGCGACCGCCTTCACGACGCTCGCCACCGAAACCGCGACCACCGCCGCGACGTTCGCCGCCGCGGTCAGGACGTGGCTGTGCATCGCCCAGCAGCTGCATGTTCATCGGCTTGTTCAGGATGCGGGTGCGAGTAAAGTGTTGCAGTACTTCGCCCGGCATGCCTTTTGGCAGCTCGATGGTGGAGTGGGTACCGAACAGCTTGATGTTACCAATGTAACGGCTGCTGATGTCGCCTTCGTTCGCGATTGCGCCAACGATGTGACGAACTTCAACACCATCATCACGGCCCACTTCAATGCGATACAGTTCCATGTCGCCTGCGTCACGACGCTCGCGACGTGGACGGTCTTCACCACCACGCTCTGGACGGTCGCCGCGTGGACCACGGTCGTTACGGTCGCCACGACGTTCGAAACGATCGTCACGGTCACGGAACTCACGCTTAGGACGCATCGGTGCATCTGGCGGCACGATCAGGCTACGTTCGCCCTGCGCCATTTTCAGCAGTGCTGCGGCCAGGGTTTCCATATCCAGCTCTTCGCCTTCAGCGACAGGCTGGATCTGCGACAGCAGCGCACGGTACTGATCCAGATCGCTGCTTTCCAGCTGCTGCTGTACTTTGGCGGCGAATTTTTCCAGGCGGCGTTTGCCCAGCAGTTCTGCGTTTGGCAGCTCAGCTTCTGGAATGGTCAGCTTCATGGTGCGTTCGATGTTACGCAGCAGACGACGCTCGCGGTTCTCAACGAACAGCAGCGCGCGGCCCGCACGACCTGCACGACCGGTACGGCCGATACGGTGAACGTAAGACTCGGAGTCCATCGGGATGTCGTAGTTTACAACCAGGCTGATACGCTCAACGTCCAGACCACGTGCTGCCACGTCGGTTGCAATCAGGATATCCAGACGACCGTCTTTCAGACGCTCAAGCGTCTGCTCGCGCAGGGCCTGGTTCATGTCGCCGTTCAGCGCTGCGCTGTTGTAGCCGCTACGCTCCAGCGCTTCAGCCACTTCCAGGGTCGCGTTTTTGGTACGTACGAAGATAATCGCCGCATCAAAATCTTCCGCTTCCAGGAAACGCACCAGCGCTTCGTTTTTGCGCATGCCGTATACAGACCAGTAGCTCTGGCTGATGTCCGGGCGAGTGGTCACGCTGGACTGAATGCGCACTTCCTGCGGCTCTTTCATGAAGCGGCGGGTAATGCGACGGATCGCTTCTGGCATGGTTGCAGAGAACAGAGCGGTCTGATGACCTTCCGGGATCTGCGCCATGATGGTTTCTACGTCTTCGATGAAGCCCATACGCAGCATTTCATCGGCTTCATCCAGTACCAGACCGCTCAGCTTAGAGAGGTCCAGCGTACCGCGCTTCAGGTGATCCAGCAGACGGCCCGGCGTACCGACAACGATCTGTGGACCCTGGCGCAGGGCGCGTAACTGCACGTCATAACGCTGGCCGCCGTACAGGGCTACCACGTTTACGCCGCGCATATGTTTAGAGAATTCCGTCATTGCTTCAGCAACCTGAACAGCCAGTTCACGGGTTGGAGCCAGGACGAGGATCTGCGGTGCACGCAGGTCCGGATCAATGTTGTTCAGCAGCGGCAGCGAGAATGCTGCGGTTTTACCGCTACCAGTCTGGGCCATGCCCAGCACGTCACGACCAGAAAGCAGGTGTGGGATACACTCAGCCTGGATCGGAGATGGTTTTTCGTAACCCAGATCGTTAAGGGCTTCAAGGATAGGAGCCTTCAGGCCCAGATCTGCAAAAGTGGTTTCGAATTCAGCCATGTAGTACAAGTGCCTCGATATTAATGGCGGCCAGTCTACTTAGCTCATCGTGAAAATGATTAGCAATTTTCATTGAAAAGTGTGAACCGGCTCAAATTAGGTGTATTGACGAACAACAACGCCCTCACCAGTGAAGGTGATGGCAATCAAAAAGATTACGGGCTGATGTTTATGTCGTCAGCTATTGCTGGTCCGATTCTGCCAGGTCGTCTTGCTCCTGGCCCAAGAGCGATAATTCCAACAATGCATAACGGTGCTCAACGAAGTTATGTACGTTGTTAGCAACCGCTAATTTGAACAGTGCCGTAGCGCTGTCCATATCCCCCAGACTTAGGTAGTACTTACCTAAATAGAAGTTGGTTTCACTGAGATGCTCAGCGAGCGAGGTGTTATCCGTTGCGTCCGCCTTGAGGCGTTCCATCAGCGTTGCTTCGCTAATGTTGCCCAGGTAGAACTCGACAATGTTCCATCCCCACTGTTCCTTATCCGATTTCTCGAAGCGCTGTTGTAGTGCTTCTTTGGCCTGCTTCTCATCAAGCTTCTGCTCAACGATGTAAAGCCACAGGCTGCGGAAAGGATCATTAGGATCGTCTTGATAAAACGCCAGCAGATCATCTTGCGCTAACTTATCACGACCGCCGTAATACAATGCGATACCGCGATTCAAGTGCGCGTAGTTGTAAGTTGGATCAAGCTCAAGTACAGAATCAAACGCTTCATAGGCAGCATCAAAATTGCCTGCCTGCGTTAAATAAATGCCTAAGTAGTTGAATACTTCAGGCATATCAGGTCGAATCGCCAGCGCTTGTGAAAAATCATTTCGCGCCAGTGCCCTCAGACCGAGACTATCATACAACACTCCGCGCTCATATAAAAGCTGTGCGCGTTCGTCATCGGTTAAAGCCCGACTGGCAAGTATTTGTTCCATGCGTGCCAGAATCACTTCCTGCTGCAAAGTCGGTTGCAATGGCACTGCGAGGACTTCGCTCTTACGCCAGGCAGAGTTGCTGCATCCTGCCAGCGTTAAAGCTGTCGCAACGAAACACCAGCGCAAAAAAGGCTTCATTTCCCACTCCCGAAGACAACTATTGGATGAACGTCCTGTCCCCCGGCGGCTTAACAAGGCGTCCTGCCTGATAATAAGCCCTCCGCCAGCGCGGAGGGCAAAGGGCAACCTTACTCGCCTTGCTGTTCAGCAGCCGGAGCTTCCGGCGCCGCAGCAGGCTGAGACTGCTCGGTTGCTTCTTTAATGCTCAGACGGATACGGCCCTGGCGGTCAACTTCCAGAACTTTCACCGGTACTTCCTGACCCATTTGCAGGTAATCGGTCACTTTCTCAACGCGCTTGTCAGCGATCTGAGAGATGTGAACCAGACCTTCTTTACCGCCGCCGATGGCAACGAATGCACCAAAGTCAACGATACGGGTCACTTTACCTGCATAGATACGGCCCACTTCGATTTCTGCGGTGATCTCTTCGATGCGACGGATAGCGAATTTCGCTTTCTCGCCGTCGGTTGCTGCGATCTTCACAGTACCGTCATCTTCGATTTCGATGGTGGTGCCGGTCTCTTCGGTCAGCGCGCGGATAACAGAACCGCCCTTACCGATAACGTCTTTGATCTTGTCTGGATTGATCTTGATGGTGTGAATACGTGGCGCGAACTGAGAAATGTCGCCACGCGGCGCGTTAATCGCCTGTTCCATCACGCCCAGGATGTGCAGACGCGCACCTTTAGCCTGGTTCAGAGCAACCTGCATGATCTCTTTGGTGATACCTTCAATTTTGATATCCATCTGCAAGGCAGAGATACCGTCACGGGAACCCGCCACTTTGAAGTCCATATCGCCCAGGTGGTCTTCGTCACCCAGAATGTCAGACAGAACAACGAAGTTGTCGCCTTCTTTCACCAGACCCATTGCGATACCCGCAACAGCGGCTTTGATTGGCACGCCTGCATCCATCAGCGCCAGAGAAGCACCACACACGGAAGCCATGGAAGAAGAACCGTTGGATTCGGTGATTTCAGACACTACGCGCACGGTGTACGGGAATTTGTCTGCTTCTGGCATCACTGCCAGCACGCCGCGCTTCGCCAGACGACCGTGACCAATTTCACGACGCTTCGGTGAGCCAACCATACCGGTCTCGCCCACAGAGTACGGAGGGAAGTTGTAGTGGAACAGGAAGCTGTCAGTGCGCTCGCCCATCAGTTCATCGATGATCTGTGCGTCACGTGCGGTACCCAGGGTCGCGGTAACCAGCGCCTGCGTTTCACCACGGGTGAACAGCGCAGAACCGTGAGTACGCGGCAGTACGCCAGTGCGCACGTCCAGACCACGAATCATGTCTTTTTCACGGCCATCGATACGCGGCTCACCTGCCAGTACGCGGCTACGAACAACGTTTTTCTCGATAGCGTGCAGGATTTCACCAATTTCGTTAGCGTCCAGCGTTTCGTCTTCGGCAACCAGGGTCGCGGTTACTTCAGATTTGATCGCGTCAACCTGAGCGTAACGCTCCTGTTTGTCGGTGATGCGGTATGCATCGCTCAGACGAGATTCTGCCAGTGCCGCAACGCGTGCGTTCAGCGCGTCGTTGGCCGCTTCTGGCTGCCAGTCCCAACGTGGTTTACCGGCTTCTTTCACCAGGTCGTTGATGTTCTGGATAACAACCTGCTGCTGCTCGTGACCGAACACCACAGCGCCCAGCATCTGGTCTTCGCTCAGCAGTTCAGCTTCGGATTCAACCATCAGCACAGCCGCTTCAGTACCGGCGACAACCAGGTCCAGCTTACTCTCTTTCAGCTCTTCCTGAGTTGGGTTCAGCACATACTGGTCGTTGATGTAACCGACGCGTGCGGCACCGATTGGGCCATTGAATGGAATACCAGACAGTGACAGGGCCGCAGAGGCACCGATCATCGCAACGATGTCCGGGTTAACCTGTGGGTTAACGGAAACAACGGTGGCGATAACCTGCACTTCGTTAACGAAGCCTTCCGGGAACAGCGGACGAACCGGGCGGTCAATCAGACGCGCAATCAGGGTTTCGCCTTCGCTTGGACGGCCTTCACGACGGAAGAAGCCACCCGGGATTTTACCGGCAGCGTAGGTACGCTCCTGGTAGTTAACGGTCAGCGGGAAGAAGTCCTGACCTGGTTTAGCTTTTTTCTGGCCAACAACGGTCACGAATACCGCGGTGTCATCCATGCTTACCATAACGGCAGCAGTCGCCTGACGCGCCATCATGCCGGTTTCCAGCGTGACGGTATGTTGGCCATACTGGAATTTACGTACGATCGGATTCAGCAAAATTCTGTCCTTTCTCAAATGATTGTCAGCACACCTCTGGTGTGCTGACGATTTAACCCGACCTTCTTCGCATCCTCGCGACTAATGACAACCGACACCCCCCTGGGTGAAGCCTCTCATTAGCCGCGCGAACCTCTGCAATGAAGATCATTTATAGCAACAATACAATAGTTTCCATTGAATTGCTGCCGTCTGGTTGAAAAAAGGGGCCATCAGGCCCCCTTTTCTGAAACTCGCAAGAATTAGCGACGCAGACCCAGACGCTCGATCAGCGCGGTGTAGCGTGCAACATCTTTACGCTTCAGGTAGTCGAGCAGTTTACGACGCTGAGAAACCATGCGCAGCAGACCACGACGGCTGTGGTGATCTTTTTTGTGCTCTGCAAAGTGACCTTGCAGGTGGTTAATCTGTGCAGTCAGCAGTGCAACCTGAACTTCGGTAGAACCGCTGTCGTTAGTACCACGACCAAACTCAGAAACGATTTTAGCTTTAGCTTCAACGCTTAGAGACATTTTCAAACTCCAAAGTATAAAGAATGTAAGGATGCCGATCTCTAATTCAGCTATCCCATGTACGCCCCGCAAATTGTTAAACAATTTACCAGGCGTTAAGCGGCGATATTCTACTCGTCTCCCCTGCTTATCGCAAGGTGAGGCGTTATCACCGTCATGCTTCGACCGGATAGTCGACGACCAGACGACGCGGCGCCACGCGCCCTTCACCGTCCATTTCGCCCATTCCGATAAACTTGCCTTCATCCCCTTCCGTCACGCGAACCAGGCCCTCAAGCGGCGCCCCCGTTGTGCGGACCGGGTTTCCGTTCTTAAAGTAAACGGACGATGTTAAAGGAAGATTAACAACCGGGAAGTCCACTGCCGGGCTGTCCATTGGCATCAGCAGCGGATCCAGCAGATCTGCCGGCGCAATTCCCTGTGCTTCCGCCTGTTCAACCAGCGCGCGCAGATGCTCAAGCGTCACCATGCGTTCGACCGGATATTTGCTGACCGCCAGACGACGCAGATAAATCACGTGCGCGCCGCAGCCCAGCTTTTCACCGAGGTCGTCAATGATGGTGCGAATGTAGGTCCCTTTCGAACAGTGGACCTCCAGCTCCAGCTCGTCACCTTCGTGGCGAATGAACAGCAGCTCATACACGGTAATCGGGCGGGCCTCGCGCGGAACGTCAATGCCCTGGCGCGCATATTCGTAGAGCTTCTTGCCCTGATATTTCAGCGCCGAATACATCGACGGCACCTGCATCGTGTCACCACGGAAGCTCTCCAGCGCGGCTTCCAGCTGCTCTGCGCTGAAGGTTACCGGGCGCTCTTCCACCACCTGACCGTCTGCATCGGAGGTATCCGTGCGCTGGCCCAGTCTGGCAATCACGCGGTAGCGCTTATCGGAATCCAGCAGGTACTGGGAAAACTTTGTCGCTTCCCCCAGGCAGATTGGCAGCATACCGGTAGCCAGCGGATCCAGCGCGCCGGTGTGCCCCGCGCGGTTGGCGTTATAAATACGCTTCACTTTTTGCAGCACGTCGTTGCTGGATGCGCCCTGCGGTTTATCCAGCAACAGCACGCCATGCACGTCACGACCGCGACGACGAGGACGACTCATCAGTCCTCCTTGCTGTCGTCCGCCGGGTTAACACGACGCTCGTCGTCATGCTTCACCACGCTGGTCACCAGGTTGGACATACGCATACCTTCGACCAGCGAGTTGTCGTAGAAGAAGGTCAGCTCCGGCACGATACGCAGGCGCATCGCTTTGCCAAGCAGAGAGCGGATGAAACCAGAGGCTTCCTGCAACGCTTTAATGCCGTTCTTCACGGCGTCTTCATCCTGATCATTCAGGAACGTCACGAACACTTTGGCATACGCCAGGTCGCGGGACATTTCCACGCCAGACACGGTGGTCATCATTCCCACGCGTGGATCTTTGATTTCACGTTGCAGAATGAGAGCGATCTCTTTCTGCATCTCCTGCGCGACGCGCTGAGGGCGACCAAATTCTTTCGCCATAATAAATTCTCCAGACAAAAAAGGGGCTTAAGCCCCTTTTTAAAATTATTGCCGGGTGGCGCTTCGCTTACCCGGCCTACGCTAGTTAATCTTCAGTTGAAGAAGATTACGCGATGGTACGCTGAATTTCGATGATCTCGAACACTTCGATCATATCGCCAACGCGAACGTCGTTGTAGTTCTTCACGCCGATACCACATTCCATGCCGTTACGGACTTCGTTAACGTCATCTTTGAAGCGGCGCAGGGATTCCAGCTCGCCTTCGTAGATAACCACGTTATCACGCAGTACGCGGATTGGGTTGTGACGCTTGATGGTCCCTTCGGTAACCATACAGCCCGCGATCGCACCGAATTTCGGTGATTTGAACACGTCACGTACTTCAGCCAGACCGATGATCTGCTGTTTCAGCTCAGGAGACAGCATGCCGCTCATCGCTGCTTTCACTTCGTCAATCAGGTTATAGATGACGGAGTAGTAACGCAGATCCAGGCTTTCAGCATCAATTACTTTACGCGCAGAAGCATCTGCACGAACGTTGAAGCCAACCAGGATAGCGTTGGACGCGGCTGCCAGGGTTGCGTCGGTTTCGGTGATACCACCTACGCCAGAACCGATGATCTTCACTTTCACTTCGTCGGTAGACAGTTTCAGCAAGGAGTCGGAGATCGCTTCCACAGAACCCTGAACGTCTGCTTTCAGAACGATGTTCACTTCGTGAACTTCGCCTTCGGTCATGTTGGCGAACATGTTCTCGAGTTTAGATTTCTGCTGACGAGCCAGCTTCACTTCACGGAATTTACCCTGACGATACAGAGCCACTTCACGCGCTTTCTTCTCGTCACGTACGACGGTCACTTCGTCACCGGCAGCAGGAACGCCGGACAAGCCGAGGATTTCCACTGGAATGGACGGACCCGCTTCCAGCACTTCCTGACCCAGCTCGTTACGCATCGCACGAACGCGACCGTATTCGAAGCCACACAGAACGATGTCGCCCTTGTGCAGAGTACCTTCGCGAACCAGAACGGTTGCAACCGGACCACGACCTTTATCCAGGAAGGATTCGATTACCGCGCCGCTCGCCATACCTTTACGAACCGCTTTCAGCTCCAGAACTTCAGCCTGAAGCAGGATGGCGTTCAGCAGGTCGTCGATACCGGTACCCGCTTTTGCAGATACAGGGATGAACTGCGCTTCACCGCCCCACTCTTCCGGCATAACGCCGTACTGGGACAGTTCGTTCTTCACGCGATCCATATCGGCTTCTGGCTTATCGATTTTGTTGACTGCAACAACCAGAGGCACCTGCGCCGCTTTCGCGTGCTGGATAGCTTCAATGGTCTGTGGCATCACGCCATCGTCGGCAGCAACAACCAGGACAACGATATCCGTTGCCTGAGCACCACGCGCACGCATTGAGGTAAACGCTGCGTGGCCTGGGGTATCCAGGAAGGTGATCATGCCGTTTTCGGTTTCTACGTGGTAAGCACCGATGTGCTGGGTAATACCACCCGCTTCGCCGGAGGCAACCTTAGTAGAACGAATGTAGTCAAGCAGAGAGGTTTTACCGTGGTCAACGTGACCCATGATGGTCACAACCGGTGCGCGCGGTTCAGCCGCTGCGCCAGTGTCACGGTCGCTCATTACTGCTTCTTCCAGCTCGTTTTCACGACGCAGGATAACTTTGTGGCCCATCTCTTCGGCAACCAGCTGTGCGGTTTCCTGGTCGATGACCTGGTTGATGGTGGCCATTGCGCCCAGTTTCATCATCGCTTTGATGACCTGAGAGCCTTTCACCGCCATCTTGTTAGCCAGTTCGCCAACGGTGATGGTTTCACCGATCACAACGTCACGGTTAACGGCCTGAGCAGGCTTCTGGAAGCCCTGCTGGAGAGCGGAACCTTTACGCTTGCCGCCTTTTCCACCGCGAACCGCTGCACGCGCTTCTTCACGGTCAGCTTTAGATTCAGCGTGTTTGTTACCTTTTTTCGCAGGACGCGCCGCTTTTGCACTGCGGGTACGGCTACGACCACCTTCAACCTCACGGTCGTTGTCGTCTTCTGCCTGACGCGCATGCTGAGAGGTAGTGACGTGATAATCGCTGGTGTCTTCAGTTGGTTCAGCGGTATTCACGCCGTTCTTCTCGTTTTCTTCTGCCATGCGACGCGCTTCTTCGGCGACGCGGCGAGCTTCTTCTTCAAGCTTGCGGCGGGCTTCTTCTTCCGCTTTACGCTTCAGCTCGGCAGCTTCATTTTCACGGCGGGCTTTTTCAGCCTGGGCAGTTTTGGTCATTTCGTCGGTCTGTTGATTGCTCACTTTGTCTTTTTCCGCAGCGTCACGCTTCGCTTTTTCACCGGCGTCGCGTTTCGCTTTTTCTGCGGCCTCACGTTCAGCTTTTAATTCTGCTTCACGTTTGGCAGTGGCTTCTGCCTCACGCTGAGCTTGTTCTTCCGCTTCACGCTGTGCCTGCTCTTCCGCGGCAAGGCGTTCTGCCTCTTGCGGATCACGTTTTACAAAGGTGCGCGTCTTGCGGACTTCGATTTGTACCGACTTGCTTTTGCCACCGGTACCAGGGATGTTCAACGTGCTACGCGTTTTACGCTGTAGCGTTAACTTGTCAGGCGTTGAGCCGTGTTCACGGTTCAGGTGCGATAACAAGGTTTGTTTTTCTTGCGCGGTCACCGAGTCATCAGCGGACTTCGGGATCCCTGCATCAGCAAATTGCTGTACCAGGCGGTCCACGGAGGTCTGAATCTCAGCAGCCAGCGATTTTACAGTTACATCAGTCATGCTGTTCCTTCCTGCTACAGTTTATTACGCTTCGTCGCCGAACCAGCAAATATTACGTGCGGCCATGATGAGTTCGCCGGCTTTCTCGTCGGTTAAACCTTCGATATCAGCCAGGTCATCAACGCCTTGCTCAGCGAGATCTTCCAGCGTACAAACACCACGGGCAGCCAGCTTGAACGCAATCGCACGATCAAGACCTTCCAGATTCAGCAGGTCATCAGCCGGCTTCTTATCGCCAAGGCTTTCTTCCTGAGCCAGCGCCAGGGTGGTCAGTGCGTTTTTAGCGCGTTCACGCAGGGCTTCAACGGTTGGTTCATCCAGACCGTCAATTTCCAGCAGCTCTTTCATTGGCACGTAGGCCAGTTCTTCCAGCGTTGAGAAACCTTCTTCAACCAGCACAGTGGCGAAGTCTTCGTCAATGTCCAGGTATTTGGTGAAGGTATCGATCGCCGCGTGGGCTTCAGCCTGATGCTTGGCCTGAAGGTCATCAACGGTCATGACGTTGAGTTCCCAGCCGCTCAGCTGTGACGCCAGACGTACGTTCTGACCGTTACGGCCAATCGCCTGCGCCAGGTTGCCCGCTTCTACAGCGATATCCATGGTGTGTTTGTCTTCGTCAACAACGATAGACGCCACATCAGCCGGAGCCATTGCGTTGATCACGAACTGCGCCGGGTTGTCGTCCCACAGAACGATATCAATGCGCTCGCCGCCCAGTTCGGTAGAAACCGCCTGAACGCGTGCGCCGCGCATACCGACGCAAGCACCGACCGGGTCGATACGCTTGTCGTTGGTTTTCACCGCAATTTTCGCACGGGAACCCGGATCGCGGGCCGCCGCTTTGATTTCGATAACTTCTTCGCCGATTTCCGGCACTTCGATACGGAACAGTTCAACCAGCATTTCTGGTTTAGAACGGGTCACGAACAGCTGTGCACCACGCGCTTCAGGGCGTACGGCATACAGCACACCACGGATACGGTCGCCTGGGCGGAAGTTTTCACGCGGCAGCATGTCTTCACGCAGGATCACGGCTTCAGCGTTACCCGGCATCCCTTCGGATTTGATCTCCAGAGAGATGTTGTCGCGGTTCACTTTCTTCACCACGCCGGTGATGATTTCGCCTTCCTGATCGCGGAACTGATCGACAACCAGCGCGCGCTCGGCTTCGCGCACTTTCTGCACGATAACCTGCTTCGCGGTCTGGGTGGTGATACGGTCGAAGGTAACAGATTCGATCTGATCTTCAACGTAGTCACCCACGTTCAGACTTTCGTCTTCAAAACGTGCCGCTTCCAGGGTGATCTCTTTGGTCGGCTGGGTCACTTCTTCAACGATTACCCAACGACGGAATGTATCGAAGTCACCGCTTTTACGATCGATTTCTACGCGAACATCGATCTCTTGTTCGTATTTTTTCTTGGTTGCTGTAGCCAGTGCACTTTCCAGCGCTTCGAAAATCTTCTCACGCGGCAGTGATTTCTCGTTGGAGACGGCTTCAACAACAGCCAAAATTTCTTTGTTCATCGCGGGCTTTTCACCTCAATCCAGACTGTTAAAAGTGGGGAACCAGGTTCGCCTTCTGGATATTACTCAGCGCGAACACTTCATCTTTGCCTTCGACTGTCACCGTGATCATTTCACCATCAACGGCTTTGATAATTCCCTGCCATTTACGGCGGTTCTGTACGGCCATACGCAGAACCAGAGCCACTTCTTCACCGGTAAAGCGCACATAGTGCTCGGCCGTGAACATCGGGCGATCGAGGCCAGGTGAGGAAACTTCCAGGTTGTACGCAACGGTAATCGGGTCTTCAACGTCAAGAACCGCACTCACCTGGTGGCTAACATCAGCACAATCATCAACATTGATGCCATCTTCACTATCAATATAGATGCGCAGCGTCGATGTGCGGCCGCGAACGAATTCGATGCCGACCAGTTCGTAGCCCAGTGCTTCGACCGGTGCAGTAATCATCTCTGTTAATTTTTGCTCTAATGTGGACAAGCCCACCCCCAAGACATAAAAAAAGGGCGTAAAGCCCAGTTATTCTGTAGTCAGATAACAAAAAACCCCGATAAATCGGGGCTTTAGATAACTGAACCCTATAGCCACAACTGTGGCCTGGAGCACTCTCCGAAAGAATTTTTTCAAATCCAGCTACGAAGGCTCTAAGTCTTCACAGTATATTTGAAAAAGAACTTTATAGGAAAGTGGTTGCGGGGGCCGGATTTGAACCGACGACCTTCGGGTTATGAGCCCGACGAGCTACCAGGCTGCTCCACCCCGCGCCTGAAACGTGGCAAATTCTACGCGTTTTGGACAGAATTTGCAAATAATGCTGGGATTTGGTACCGAAGACGGGACGTAAAATCGGCGTTCAGTATATTGATAGTTGACCCCACCTGTCAACCCGGCTTCCGCCAGATCGTTTAGACCAAAATTTTTACAAAAAACGCACGCATCTCTTCCGGTCTTCGCCAAAAGATGATTAAATGAATACTCACTTATTTTGCATAAAAATGCACAAGAGAACGAAAGCGATCTCTCATCAGTCAATCAAGCAGGGTTTTATTCTATGACGACGATTCTCAAGCATCTCCCGGTAGGACAACGTATTGGCATCGCTTTTTCTGGCGGCCTGGATACCAGCGCTGCACTGCTGTGGATGCGCCAGAAGGGAGCGGTTCCTTATGCATATACAGCGAACCTGGGTCAGCCGGACGAGGAAGATTATGACGCGATCCCTCGTCGTGCCATGGAATATGGCGCAGAGAACGCACGTCTGATTGACTGCCGTAAGCAGTTGGTTGCCGAAGGCATTGCCGCTATCCAGTGCGGTGCATTCCATAACACCACCGGCGGCCTGACCTATTTCAACACCACTCCGCTGGGCCGAGCCGTCACCGGCACCATGCTGGTCGCCGCCATGAAAGAAGATGGCGTGAACATCTGGGGTGATGGTAGCACCTATAAAGGCAACGATATTGAACGTTTCTATCGTTACGGCCTGCTGACCAACGCTGAATTGCAGATTTACAAGCCGTGGCTGGATACCGACTTCATCGACGAGCTGGGTGGCCGTCATGAAATGTCCGAGTTTATGATTGCCTGCGGCTTCGACTACAAGATGTCCGTTGAGAAAGCCTACTCAACCGACTCCAACATGCTGGGCGCGACGCACGAAGCGAAAGATCTGGAATTCCTTAACTCCAGCGTAAAAATTGTTAACCCGATTATGGGCGTGAAGTTCTGGGACGAAAGCGTGAAGATCCCGGCAGAAGAAGTGACCGTGCGTTTCGAACGTGGTCATCCGGTTGCCCTGAACGGCAAAACTTTCTCCGACGATGTTGAACTGATGCTGGAAGCCAACCGCATCGGCGGCCGTCACGGTCTGGGCATGAGCGATCAGATCGAAAACCGTATCATCGAAGCGAAAAGCCGTGGCATTTACGAAGCTCCGGGGATGGCGCTGCTGCACATCGCTTATGAGCGTCTGCTGACCGGCATTCACAACGAAGACACCATTGAGCAGTATCACTCACATGGTCGCCAGCTGGGCAAACTGCTGTATCAGGGTCGCTGGTTCGATCCGCAGGCCCTGATGCTGCGTGACGCCCTGCAACGTTGGGTGGCGAGTGCTATCACCGGCGAAGTGACGCTGGAACTGCGTCGCGGCAATGATTACTCCATCCTGAATACCTTGTCTGATAACCTGACCTATAAAGCAGAGCGTCTGACCATGGAGAAAGGTGATTCAGTCTTCTCGCCGGACGATCGTATTGGCCAGCTGACCATGCGTAATCTGGACATTACCGATACCCGTGAGAAGCTGTTCAACTACGTTGAGAATGGCCTGCTCTCTGCGAATTCAGGTAACGGCCTGCCGCAGGTTGAGAACCTGGAGAATAGCGATAAAAAGTAATCGCTGATGTAACATGCAAAAGGCGCCCAATGGGCGCCTTTTTTGTGGTCTTTCGTAGGCCCGGTAAGCGCAGCGCCACCGGGCAAAATGGCGGGTGGCGCTGCGCTTACCCGCCCTACGAAAACAACACATAATCTACAGACGAAAAAAAAGACGTCTTTCGACGTCTTTCTTCTGGAATATTGGTACCGAGGATGGGACTCGAACCCACAAGCCCGTTAGGGCACTACCACCTCAAGGTAGCGTGTCTACCAATTCCACCACCTCGGTA
This sequence comes from Enterobacter sp. GD03975, assembly GCF_029838645.1. Classification (NCBI taxonomy): domain Bacteria; kingdom Pseudomonadati; phylum Pseudomonadota; class Gammaproteobacteria; order Enterobacterales; family Enterobacteriaceae; genus Enterobacter; species Enterobacter sp. GD03975. Next base: position 134,780 of record NZ_JAOBZC010000006.1, on the reverse strand, counting down.
CGGAATACTTACTGCGGGATATCGCTGGTTGGCTTAGCCGGTGCAGCTGGCTGAGTCTGCTCAGTTTTGGCTGGCGCGCTCAGATTTTCCCACTCGCTTCCTTTACTGGTCTTGTTGCTGTTGATATTGCCCAGCACCAGACTGATGATGAAGAACAGCGTAGCCAGAATCGCCGTCGTGCGGGTCATGAAGTTCGCAGAACCACTTGAACCGAACAGCGTACCGGAAGCGCCTGCTCCGAAGGAGGCTCCCATATCAGCGCCTTTACCTTGTTGCAGCATGATCAGCGCTACGAGAGCGATGGCTACAATAAGGAAAATAACTAAAAGAGCTTCGTACATAATCAACCTGTTCCTTGCGGATTTGCCGCATACCAATGCTTCGACCATTTAGCAGGATTTTGTTTCCTACTGAAGCGGGTGTGAATACTAACCAAAGCGAATCACCTTCGCAAGGGCAATTTAAGTGCATTGTATCAAGTGAAGAAAAAACCAGCAAAGTGGATTTAATCTAAACAAAAAACCGCGCACAAGAAGCTAAAAACGTCAATTTTGTCCGCTCGCTGAAGCAGTCTGGATCTTAGAGAGCTTATATTTACCGAACTTCTTGATAATTCTCCAGTTCCCCTCCTCCGTTTCAATCATTTCAGAGGGACTATACATGGATAATTTACGTCCGATACGAACGCCAATTTGCAGATTTTCACCTTCACCGGCGATGACCGCGATGGACGGCGTCATATCCACCGGTTCAGGCTTCGGCTCCGGCGGTTCTGCGTGATGCACCTCCGTTACAGGCTCCGCCGACGTTCTTTGCTCAAACAATATCGACATGGGATCGACTAATTTGTCGTTGTGGCTGATCTCAAGATGCAAATGCGGCCCGTTGGTACGCCCAGTATTTCCGGATAAACCAATAACGTTGCCCTTTCGCACAAACTGGTTTCTCGCAACATGGAGCTCGCTAAGATGAAGATAGCGGCTGCTCCAGCCATCAGCATGACGCACGGTAATAAAGAAGCCCGTGACGGGGCCGTACCCCGCTTCAACAACCATCCCATCGGCGATGGTCATCACCTCACTGTTTACGGCCGCCCTGAAATCCGTTCCTTCATGACGCATAAAGGAGTGAATAACGGGGTGATACCGCAGGCCGTACGGCGAGGTGACATAAGGCGAAGTGGCCAGCGGGAAAATAAACTGGCTCGATCGCGCCTGCTGGCTTAGCAACGGTTTCCATTCCGGCGCTGGCGCGCTGGCAGTAGGTATGGTGGCGTTCATCACCGTAAAGACGCTGCTGCCCGCCTCTCCGTCCAGGGCCGTCATCGTGCTCACCCCGGCATCCTGATCGGAAGCTTCAGGTTCAGTCACTTCAGGCGGAAATAAGGTTGAATAGTCAAACTCTTTCGCCTCTTCGGCTTGCGCAAGACGCGTGGCTGGAACGGGGATAAGCCGATCGAATGCTGACCGGTAATCCGTTAGCGTCGAGATTTCGATACCTTGATCATAAGAGACACATGCCGGGCTATTCAGGGACGGTAAAATGCCCGCACGCGCGGTCACGCTGTCGGATAGTCTGGCAGATAGTAACGCCTGTAGGGCGGCATAGTGGCATTCGAGCGGAACGGGCTTGACCGGACTGAGCGCAAGCATCGCGCCCGACAACAGAAGAAAGGACATTATTTAAGCACCTCCATGTGCATTACTACAAGCGCAGTTATAGCTATCGCGGGGCCAAATGGCAGATAGCCTTCTGATTCATCATCCTGATGAGATTTCTTTTTAGACATAACCCAGCGCACGATGAAGAACACCGCCCCAAGCGCGGCAGAGCCCAACATCAGGTGTGCAATATTATCGTTCCCCAACCATACGGCACAGGCGGCAAATAACTTTACATCACCCTGACCAAATCCTTCACGACGCGCGATCCACGCATAGCCCTGCGCCATTAACCACGTAAAGACCCAAATAAAGGCGGCGCCCATCACGCTATCGCGAGGCGAGACGGGAATAATATTTCTCACGGAGGCGATTAGCCCGGCCCACATCAGTAAAAAGACGAGACAGTCCGGTAACAGGAATGTCTTGATGTCTATCATCGCTAGCGTATAAAGCAGGCTGAAAAACAGAGCGATAAAGCCTATCTGCATCAGGCTGTGCTGAGGGTAGTAGAAATAGACCAGCGCAAAGTAACCGGCGCCGATCAACGCCTCACTTAGCGGATACTGAAAGGGAATGGTACATTTGCAATGGCGGCACTTCCCTCGCAGCAGCAGCCAGCTCAAAACCGGGATGTTATCCCAGGGCTTAATGTTGGTCTGGCACATAGGGCAGTGCGAAGGCGGCCACCAGAGATTCACGTCGGGCAAACCGTTCAGGCTTTCCGGATCTGAATGAGTCCTTAATAGCATGACGGGTAAACGATAAATTACTACGTTCAAAAAACTGCCAATCAGCAATCCTAAAACGAGCGCCATCCATGGGAAGTACGGTGCAAAAAACGCTTCCATGCGCATTTCTTAATCCTTTTATTTGCAGCTCGACGGCACGCGATCGCTTTGTGCGGTGGTTACGAAGTCGATGTGAGCTTTCGGGGTAATACCCCATGCAGGACCAGCCTGATTTGTTCGGGTAAACCAAACCTGAATATCAGAGGTTAAAACGGGATTAAACGTCTCTGGCAAAGAGATATACGTCTTATCATCAGACGTTGAGCCCCATTCATGCAATTTGAGTTCGCTCCCTTTTCCCGTTGCTCGGTATTCAAAAAAGACGGGTTCCACATATTCATTATCTGCGGTTAAAGAGCCCAAAGGTGTAAAAACCTCAATACGAAGCAGGTCGACTTTGCGAAGGGGAAGATAGAACCACTTTAAAATACCTGTGCCGTCCGGTTGCGCTTTGACCACACTCACCTTTTTATCAGGGAATTCCGCTTTCAGATTTTCATAGGCAGAAATCCCTTTATTAACCTCAGAGACAGTAGCGGATGTACATTCTCCATCACCCATACAAAATGCCTGACCGCCATCGGTCAAGATATTGATGCTTGATGGCCAGGCATTCTGACTATACGGAGTGATATAAAAATCAGCGTATTCATCTATCCCCTTGTAAGAATTCGCCTCAACCCAAATAAAATTTACATAATATTTCACCGGTTCATCTTCAGGTTGCTGTACTGAAATAGGATACAACGACCCCCACAAAGAACATGAGTCTGAACTCGGCTTCGTAACCGTACCAAACCCAAATTTCTGCGCCGCTATTCCGTTTAACGAAGTCAATGCGGCACATGCTGTTATAAATGCAGCAATGATATTTGCAGAAGTTTTATTCATGCTTATCCACCCGCCGTTTTCGATAAAGTATCCATCAATGCGAAGAGGGCCAAAAATACCCAAACAACGCATCCACCCAGGATCACTGTGGCCAGGTTTTTTAATAAACCGGACAGTTTTTTAATGTATTCCTGAATACGCTCCCTGGAACGTTCTGATACCGAACGTAAAACATCATTAAATGAGGGAAGCTCAGCATATAAACTGATATTCAGAAGTTCTTCTACGCCCATTAATCCCGTCGACAGCGCTTTACTGTAGTGAATACCCTTTGCCATATTGTCGATCATGACATCAAGGTGCCAGCGCAACCAGCGGTTGGCATTCAGGCGTATAATGGCAAGCGCATCAGTCAGCGGTATGTTGTTACTCAGCATCAATGAGAGGTTATTCAAAAATACCGAAGACGTGAGCTGACGGTAGGTTGAAAAGGGCAGAACCCTATCCACAACTTTATTTCTCATGTTGCCGCTGAAGTTGGCCATCATCACTCTAACAACAATAACGAGACCTATAAATCCGATTAAAATTTTTAGCCACAGCCCCTGGTACAAAGCGGTCCCGAAGCTATAGAGGTTTTGCGTAACCCCAGGCCACTTTTCAACGGGAACTACGGACGCAAAGGCCGGAAAAACTTTCTGCGAATAGCCGGCAATAACCACCAAGGATAAAGAAATCATAATCAGCGGAAAAACCAGCGCGCCGACAATTTTCTTTCTCAGCTCATCGTTGTAGTGAATAACGGAAACCAGCGTCAAAAAGCCGTCGGCGAGGCTACCACTTTTTTCAGCAGCGGTTATTACGCTCAGCTCTGAGTTTGGCACCATGCCGGAAAAAACAGAAGACACAGAGGTCTCCTGCTTCATTTGCTTCAGTACGTCAGCCAGCTTATTGCTGAACCCTTTACCAAGCAGCGGCCGCCCCTCTATCTGCAATTTTTGCAGGGAGTCAAATAGCGGCAAACCCGCCTTAATCATATCCGCACAAAATTGATAGACGTACAGGCGTTGTTTTTTACCGAATTTTTTCAACGATCATCTCCAGATCATCTTGTGATACATCGCCAAACTCCATGGCGTACCAGCGGGCGTCTATGCGCCCATTCAGAACGTGTGCCATCACTTTTTCACGGATCTCAAAACCCTCCGTTAAACCTGATGCCGCCTTTCGTTTGTTGCGCCACAACGTGAAGGTATTTAGCCACTCCTGGCGAGAGATGGTCGCCAGCTCTTCATACGTAGGCAGAAAATACTCCATGGCAAGCTGGCGTCCCTTTATGCCGCTATTCTTGCATTGAGGACATCCGTTTTCTCCGGCGGTATATAATGTAAACTCATGTCCGGAAATGGTTTTATTTTCCAGCACCGTTTTACAGTTATCGCATAATACCGGCACCAGCTTCTGACACTGCAAACCCGCAATGAAGCCGGGGGTCGAGAGCTTGTCGCTGCCAATACCTAACGCCGACATACGTTGCAGAAGTGACACGATGTTCCCCGCGTGCACCGTTGTAAAACAGTAGTGACCGCTCTCTACGGCCCCGGCAAGGGCATTGGCAGAAATGTTGTCACGTATTTCGCCAACCATTAATACATCCGGGTCGCGACGCAGCGCCGATTTAATGGCGGCATGAAAACCACCGCCTTCAACATCCACCACCGAGCTCTGTTTCGCACCATATATCTGATACTCAACCGGATCTTCTACGGTCAGGAAGCAGCCGCGATCTTCATAGCGGTTAATTTGCAACCATTCCATCAGGTTTTTAAGCGTCGTGGATTTCCCGGAACCTGTCGTCCCCGCAATAACGTATGCGCCATAAGGATTACTGAGGATCTTTTTAAGATCGCTGACCTCTTCCGACGAAATGCCAATTTTCTCCAGCGACCCGATATTTCCTTTTTGCAGCCCGGACGGAATAATACGCAGAACCGCGTGATAACAATCCGCCGTTTCCCCAAAAATAGGGAAATGGGCGTAGCGGAAGCGGAAGGGCTTACCGCCGAGGCTATACAGAATGTTCGCGCTCTGCGGTATCGCACGGTTCCACGTGGTATCTCGCGTAGTGGCTTCCACGTTATACAAAACGAAAACCAGCTCATCGCACTGCTGAGATTTTATTTGCATAAAAGGCATCAGCACGCCGTTAACGCGAGCCTCAAACTGCGCCAGAACGTCGTTGCGGGTAATGTGAAGGTCGCTCGCCCCCATCCCCACGGCACGCTGCAAAATTGCCGCCAGTTGTTTTTGCGTATCAGTGATGTCAATGTTCTTATTGGCATCACTGATTTTCTTCAGCGAGACGTGCTCAATTATCCGGTAAAAATCGTCCTCTTGCACAAGCGCAATGCCCAGGATCTGACGCTTATGCTGTGAGACCAGCCGTGATATCTGAATCTGGTAGGTAAAGAGATCGTTGATTTCAATATGCGAGATAACAAGATACTCGGTCTCTTCGATAGCAGCCGTGAAGCCGATACCGTCATATTCCTGGTACGTCCATTTACCCGCCAGCAACTCCTCTGCCGAAATTCGCAAAAACATCAGGCTCACTTGGCTGCGTCCCTGGCTAATACGACAGATTTCCTGTCTTTAGCGAGCTTGTAATCGCTGCCGCCGATGGTGAAGACCTCGCCATTTCGAACATAGCGCAACTCTTCTCCGTCACTGACGGCTGTGCGCTGAGAACCCCCGATTTGCGTTTCAAACAGAACGCGCGGCATCGCTATCGGTTCTTCTGATTTCACTGGCTCCGCCTTGGTGGGTTGCGACACTTCAACTTTTTGTACCGGTGCCGAGTACTTTTTGTCTTCTGCACTCATTTTACGGATCTGGCTAATCATTTTCTGTAGCTCAACCAGATTAGCCAGCTTGCGACGCGCTTTTTCATAGGCGTAATCATCTTCAACGATTTCAGCAAGACGATCCTGAACAAGCTGAGTTTCATCTTTGACCTTCGCCTGATCCTTAGCTGCTTCATTAGCACTGGACGTCGCGTTAGGTTCGATCTTCTCGTCAAGCTTCTCCTGCACCATTGCCATTTGAGGCTGCGCTGCGGCAATCTCGTTCGGCGCGGATGGCTTCTCTTTGTGAACGTCCGTTTTAACCTCAGTCACTGCATCTTTTTTTGCAGCACTGTCAGGCGCTTTTGGCAACGCTGTAGAAGGCGCCGCCACTGCCGTCCCTACCGATAACGAAAATACCGCGGTTAACATCATTACTTTTACGCTTTGCATACCAGGCCTCCTGAAACTTTAATTCCTTTATGTTCCGACTCAATCCGTTTAATTAAAAAAGCGTCACGATATGCTTGCTTAAAGAGTACCAGCTGTAAATTCAGGGTACTTTCACTCACCACTCCGCCTTTGAATTGGATTTCCCACGTCCCTGCCATTAGCCCATAGGCCTTTACTTTGCTCACTAGTTGCGTTTCAAGAGCAGTAACAGCACTGTTAGGCATTTTTTTTATGACTATTTCTCCGTTAGCAGTCTTCTTTTTGTTACCAGACATACTTTTGAGGAATGAATTGTAAGTCAGGATGTAAGACACGACTTCATCACAGGGATAAAGCGCCAGCGGCTTCTTATTTTTATACGCAGTTTGTAACGCATTTCCATTCAGTTTTGATTCGATGCCCTCGTAACCAAAATCTGACTTATCCTTACCTTTCTTTTTGTCCTTTTTTGCGTTCACAGAGGCTTTGTAGGCTTTTCCCCAAAACGTTTTCTCGGGTAAAGTCAGTATCGTCCCCGGTCTGTTAACGTAACTGAAACGGCATTTTTTAATGTCGCAATCAAATGCCTCGCTTTCAATACTAAGGTCTTTGAAATCAGCTAAACTATTGTTAACTTCGTTGATAAAATTGATTGCTTTAATAATACTTGCCCCCTCCAGAGACTTTTCATAAAAGGACTTCACGGAGGCAATATCGTTCTGTAATTTCTCGGCAGCCTGACGCTGCCTTATCAACGCTTCTTCAGCGGCCTTTTCAGCCGGAAGCTTAATAAAATAATACCACGCCCCTGCGCCTCCAGCAGATAACACCAGTACGACAGCAAGCGCGATGAGCAGCATCTTTTTTACAGGACTGCCGCCATTATTACCTTTCCAGAAATAGAGACTTTCCAGCATAATTTATCCAGCCACAAAAAAGTGAAGTACCAGCGCCAACATAACCAGAATCGACAGGCCAGCAATAAAGATTGAGCCAATGATCAGGCGACGACGTCGCTTTAACTTTAGCTGTCGCGCCACGCAGCGCTCAATGACCACGTTTATCTGCGATTCTTCAAGCGGCGTTACCTCGAGATGTTCATATCCCACCGGGTGTTTCATTAGCTCATCAAAAAGAACGGTACTAATGAAACAATCCGTTCCGCTGATAATTCGACCTTCATTGATAATCAGAAAATAAGTGGTTTCTTCATTTTCATGAAAGAAGTAAATACCGTCTCCAAAAAGCTCTTTGATATAGAGCGCAAAGGGCTCATATAACGTCGAAATTTTTGTACTGTATCCTAAGGCCTGCATGCCGGAAGCATCCGAATAAACCAGCCTGCGGTTCGCTTTCATCATCCCCCGAAACGAGGCCTGTTCAGCCGGTTGCAGATGGCTCAGGCTTTCGGGCTCCCAATGGAGACCGGTCAGGATGTTTTTTTGCAAGAGAAGGTTATTCATAATGCAATTTCTCAATCGCCGCGAGACGTGATCGGCTGACGATAGTAATCGACCCCTACAACCATCAGGACAGTTGCGGTAGCTTCATTTTTACCGTCAGAGGCACCCAGCACTTCATACTGAAGCCCATCTTTCGAGCTCTTCACTTCAAATTTTCCTACTACCAACAGATCGCCTGGCTTGATGATGGAAGAGTTGAAAGATTCCGTGGTGCTTACGTTAGGCAACTGAACATCGTCATACTCATCAATAGAGTTAAGAAAACGCTTAGTAAAACCGCTTACCACCTCTATGCGCCCATCGGACAATACGCGTGGTGTAATGATAAAGCTGGTCCCGGTCACGATCTCAGAGGTTTCAACATCAACGTTGACATCCCCATTATCATCCGTTGTACGTGTTCTGCTAGAAACATAAAACTGAGATTGTGTCATGTTGACCGGTACAGCCATGTTATTACGGGTGATAAATGAACCGCTTTGAAGCGATTCGCTGCCGGTTAATTTGTAAAGCGCATCCAGGCCGGTATTAATATCGACGTGGCTGTTTTTCCAGCCAGCCGAAATCCCATCGACCAGGTTATTGAAAATGCTACTGCTCATATTAATGGTATTATGTGCATCGCTAAAATTGAAATCCATACCGCCGCTTAACTGTTTCTCTTTCTCTTTGTCGAGAATAAAAATACGGTATGTGACAATAAACTGGCGGCTGTTATCCGCTTTGTACTTATCCAGCGCTTTACTTAACGCTTCGTATTCAGAAGGACGTGCGTTGACCATCAGGATAGACGAGTCTTTGAAAAGACTGTAGTTACCAGAGGTGACGTAGTTTTTCGCCATATCCTCAACATCGTCCCAGAACGACGATTCAAACTTTGTCTCCGATTTGCCGGTTAAGCCGCCGCCTGATGTCGCCTCGTTGCCTGAAAGATCGAGCGTGGTTTCAGTTTTATTGTTTTCACCATAGAAATCCAGACGCATTACATAGGTATCAAACACGTTGATTTTCAGCACATTGCTTTCGTCGAGCTGAGTGCTAACGTCGTACAGTGAGCTAATGTATTGCATAAAGCTTTCAAACGTACCGTCAAACTGCACCGAACGTGGAACGTCCCATGAGTTGTCTTCCGTTGCTTTTTTATCGCTGATCGCTGACGCATTAATGCGGAAACTGATACCCGTTTGGGCAGACACGGCATCCATCAACGTCGAAAGAGAGGTAGGCTCGTAAGATGTGATCTTCACATGCTTACTCATCACCTTCTGCTGCTCAACGCTGTACTGAACTTTTTTACCCAAAAAAGCCGTATCATATTTAATATAGGGTTTGGTCTTTGCCTCATCGCTGGTGGTCGCATCAGCGGTGTGTTCGCGTATTTTTTTAGGAATATCATATTTTTTATTGAAATCGCTTACGCATCCTTGCGCAAGGAAAGCCAGCAACAACACACTAATCTTAAGTTTCATGGGATCCTTCCGCTTACATTTCATCAACAACGATCACGTGGTTTTTCTCGTATTTTTTTACGACTAAACCATAGTTCTCTGAGAAAAAGAGTTCCCCTAACGACTGTAAAATATCATCATCCGTTTTACCGTTCAGGGTAATAGTGCTATAGACCAGGTAATCTTTTTTACTGTTCCAGAACAGTTTGTAATGATTACTTTCGGCCCACTGTTTTATAGCCTGGCTTAATAACACGTTTTCCTGTAGGCAAAGTGAACGCGTTACCGGAGCCAGAGATGAATAAGCGGGCGGCACGTTATTTTCCTCGGCAAACGGGTTACGCGGAGTGGTAGTCGCAGCCGGGGTCGACGTATTTGCCGCAAGCTCGATCTCTGGCGATGTATTCATTGATGCATGAGTGTAACTCATACTACACAGCAATATACTTGCCACTGTCCATTTAGAAGATCTAATAATATTCATATTATTTATATTCCATTACTTTAATTTTTAATCGTATTGCTGTGTGTCGAGAAGATCCGCTGGCGTATCGTTTTGCGGAACGGTACTGCACCAACGGGTTACTGAATACGATACGGTATTGGGGTTAAATACATTCATCCCTGTACCGGTCGCAGCGTGATACATTCCCATTGTTGTACTTATAATCCATACATATTTTGAATTATATTGTATGTAGTGGCCGCCTTTTGTGGTTGCACCGTCTTGTCCAAAGCCTCCACCCGCAGTGGTGTCTTGCTCCGCAAATTCAACCTGTACGGCAAGGCCGCCAAACTGGCCCAATTCGGCGCCATTTGTGTCAGATAACCCTTCTCGCGTCCTGTCCTGCACGGAGAAACCTACCGCACTGTGCCCCCCTTCTCCCGGAGCATAAGCGGCGAGAGAAGAGAGAGTCACCATTATTCTTGGATAAAGCTGCCTTACATATTTATATTTTCGCGGCTTACCTTCATCATCAAGCACAGGCGTACCGTCGCCATCAATAAGCGTGAGTTCCTGCTCCACTTTAGGACAGGTTTGCACAGGATAACGAAAACCGTTTTTATTACTGTCGATCGGGTCGGGAGCGTCAGCATCAGTCCCATAAGCAAAGTCACTGTATTTCTGATAAGCTGGCGGTTTTTCAGCATCCGGTATTTCGGTTCCATCAGCATTATGGTCTAAGTTTGTCCCATCTGATGTAGGGCCAGCGAAGTCCACAACGGGTGGCGTAACAAGTTCATAGGCATCGTAGAGTTGGGAGGGATAATCCAGTGCACCCAGCGGCCTCGTAGTATCGACAGCAGGATCCCATGTGTTAATAATTTGATCGTTCAAAGGGTACTCTGAAACGATCGTCTCATTGTTTCGCCATGTATCCGTCTTCGGTATTGGGTTGTTATTTTCATCAAACTGCAACCATCCGCCTTTACGTTCGAAAATGGCGACACGGGTCCCCGTATTTTCCATGACGATGTTCGATTCCAGCGTTCCCATCTGGTCACTGTTTCGGGTGCTATTCGGATCGGTCATGGTCAGGCTCATCACCGTGTCTTCTCCATGAGACCCCGTTCCGACATCATCGTCGTAGCACAATTTTACGCCACTATCTCCACGGGACCAGCACATCTTCCCGCCGGCATTGCCGCTGTTGCTGGAGTTGTCGTTAGTATCAATGGTAAAACGCACGCCAAATTCATCTTTGGTGTATTGCTCCAGCGCGTCGAGGTTGCTGGCGATGCTGCTCAGTTCAACAGGCGTGGTTTTGTCTTGCTTACTCATTACCAGCTGCCAGTTGGACGAAGTGTTGGCGCGGTGCACAATCATGGCGTGCGAGACCGCAAAGCCGGATTTTGAGAACGCCTCGGTAAAATGGGGCGCATAGTCAGCGAAATGATAATCGCTGTTCTTTTCTTCTTTTTTGAAGCGGACGATGACGTCCATACGATTGATGTCATTTTTCCGCTCGGATTTGTCGAGCCCACCTGCAAAACCAATACGTTCGATTACCGCCGATGAGTTGGTTGCCACGTTGCGCATAAAGCACGGCAGGTACTCTTTCTCAAAAGCAAATTTTGATTTAAGCGACGTTTTACACTTCTCGCTTAAAAAGAGATAACGCTGTTGGTTAGCTTTATTGTTCTTATTACCCCAGAGATAATAGTTATCCACGCTTCCCGTATCGGTATCATTAATTTCATTTGTTATGCGGAAGTGGTAGTCGCCATACTCAGGCTTCTCATTGCTGTAAAGCGGGTTCTCTGCTTCATTCTCGTCGCCGACCAGCGCAATGGTGTCATCATCAATAAAATTCAGCACTCCTTTCATCTCTTCAGCAAGAGCATCTGCGACGTTCTGCTGAGCAATATTTTCGGCTTTGTTACGCGCATAATGGGTGTACATCACCATAATGCCGCCTGAAATAGCCAACACGATAATGATTTCCAGCAAGCTGAAGCCTGAATCCTTTCTGATGCGCATAGTTAAAAACCTTTAAGAGCGATTAACAAAGCACCTCCGTATAAAGGAGGTGCTCACTAATATAATTACGCGTTCAGTAATTAATTATTTGCTGCCGAAGATAACGCCGTTAACCGCACCGGTACCATCACAAACACCTGATGCAACAATTTCAGTTGCAACGATATCACCGCTGGTTAAGGTTTTGAGGATGCTGCCAGTCTTCGTATCACTCAGATTGCGTCCATCAAGGGAAGCGACGTCTTTGCCAGCATTTGCACCTGTATTGACAGCTTCAACATAATCCCACTGGTTGCCCATTTCAGAGATAAGGTTACGACACTCTTCTGTTTCCAGACCGTTAACCATCAAGACGAAACCGCGGTTTGCAGAAGAAGTATTATCTACAACAGCATTACCGATCTGGAACGCATCGTTGGAGATACCGTTAAATGATTCTTCTGGTGAGATTTTACCCAGTTTGACCAGAGTTACAATTGGGGCCAGAGAGGTTGTTTTTGGGTCAGTAATCGAGGTTTTGGTCAGACCCACGATAGTGTCAGATGCAGGGTAGTTGCCTTCGTCTTTAAACGCTTCCACCATTGAAGTACGAATGCTGTTGGCATTAGTCTGAATGTCAGACAGATCCTGTGCGGTAAATGCACGCTGCGCCAGAATAACAACGCCTGCTGCAATAACGCCGATAATACCCAGTACAATGATGATTTCAAGCAGGGTAACACCGCGCTGCTTTCTCATCTCCTGTAATTTCGCAGCCTTGCGATTCATGTTTCCTTTCAGTTTCCAAACCAAAGCGTTCATTCTATTTCCCTTTAAATTATATTCTCAAGACCCTTTCCTGAGAACTCACGCATTATAGGAACGTGCTTCACAGTTTTAAACCTACGCCAATACACAATAGGAATAAATTTAGATTTAACGACGCAACCCAGTAAAATACGTGATAGAGAAACAATCAAACATTATTGACTTAATAAGATGTTAAGTAAAACTTAAATAATTAAATCTGGAGGAGATAGATTTAATTATAATAACGCCTAATAAGCAGACTAAATCTATATTTACCTGCGTGATGTATTTATTAAATTAATCATATATTAAATAACTATATGTAAATAAAAAAAGGGCGAATCGTATCGCCCTCTTTTAAACGTGCTAAGTCGCCTGATTACGCCGCTTTCACCGCATCTGCGATTCGATGCGCAAACTCGGTGACCTGCGCTTCATCCTCACCTTCCACCATTACGCGGATCAATGGTTCAGTACCTGACTTACGCAGCAGGACGCGACCGCGGCTGCCAAGCGCAGCTTCAACGTCTGCCATCACCGCTTTCACGTTATCATTTTCCAGCGGATCGCCTTTACCGGCAGTGAAACGCACGTTCACCAGGATCTGCGGGAACATTTTCATGCCGCTGCAAAGGTCGTGCAGGCTCATGTGGTTACGCGCCATCGCGGCAACCACCTGAAGCGCCGCCACAATACCGTCACCGGTGGTGGTTTTATCGAGCAGGATCACGTGGCCGGAGTTTTCCGCGCCAATACGCCAGCCTTTCTCCTGGAGTTTTTCCAGCACGTAGCGGTCGCCCACTTTCGCGCGAACAAACGGAATACCCAGCTGTTTCAGCGCCAGCTCCAGGCCCATATTGCTCATCAGCGTGCCCACCGCACCGCCGCGCAGTTGCCCCTGACGCAGGCCTTCACGGGCAATGATGTAGAGGATCTGATCGCCATCGACCTTGTTACCTTCGTGGTCAACCATGATCACGCGGTCGCCGTCGCCGTCCAGGGCGATACCCAGATCGGCTTTTTCAGCCAGCACGCGCGCCTGCAAGGCACGCACGTCCGTCGCCCCGACTTCTTCGTTGATGTTCAGGCCGTCCGGCTCGCAGCCGATGGTGATCACTTTCGCGCCCAGCTCGCGGAAAACATTCGGCGCGATGTGGTAAGTCGCACCGTTTGCACAGTCCACCACAATTTTAAGGTGTGCCAGGCTCAGTTCATTCGGGAAAGTGCCTTTGCAGAATTCAATGTAGCGGCCTGCGGCATCGACGATTCGGTTTGCTTTACCCAGCTCAGCGGAGTCGACGCAGGTGATCTCTTTTTCCATTTCCGCTTCAATCGCCTCTTCTACGTCATCCGGCAGCTTGGTGCCGTCGATGGAGAAGAATTTGATACCGTTGTCATAAAACGGGTTATGAGAAGCTGAAATGACGATACCCGCTTCCGCACGGAAGGTGCGGGTCAGATAGGCTACAGCAGGGGTCGGCATTGGACCCGTAAAGGAAGCTGAAAGCCCCGCCGCCGCCAGCCCGGCTTCCAGCGCGGACTCCAGCATATAACCCGAAATACGGGTGTCTTTCCCAATAATGATCTTACGGGATCCATGACGCGCCAGTACCTTACCCGCCGCCCAGCCCAGCTTCAGGACAAAGTCAGGGGTAATTGGCGCATCGCCTACGCGCCCACGGATGCCATCGGTACCAAAATATTTACGATTACTCATAGCGTTTGTTTTCCTTCGCTGCCAGTGTGGCTTCTACCACACGCATGGCTTCTACTGTTTCTTTTACGTCATGGACACGAATGATGTGTGCACCTTGCATCGCGGCAATCACCGCGCAGGCCAGACTGCCGCTCAGACGTTCGCTCGGCCCAACATTCAGTAACTGACCAATCATCGATTTTCTCGACATTCCCACCAGCAGTGGCAGGCCGAACTGATGAAATTCTGATAAGCGCGCAAGCAACGCGTAATTGTGGGAGAGATTTTTACCGAAACCGAAGCCCGGGTCGAGCAGCAATTTCTCTTTTGCGATACCCGCACGTTCACAACGCTCGATATGCTCAATAAAGAAGCGGCTGACGTCAGCGAATACATCTTCATACCTTGGCGCCTCCTGCATCGTCTTCGGCTGCCCCTGCATATGCATCAGGCACACCGGTAGCCCGGTTTCCGCGGCAGCTTCAATCGCGCCCGGCTCGGTAAGCGAGCGGATATCATTGATAATGTGAGCGCCCACTCTCGCCACTTCACGGATCACTTCGGGTTTAGAGGTATCCACGGAGATCCACACTTCAAAGCGCTGGGCGATAGCTTCCACCACCGGCACCACGCGCGCCAGCTCTTCTTCCACCGAAACGTCCGCCGCGCCAGGCCGCGTTGATTCCCCGCCAACGTCAATGATGGTGGCGCCCGCGTTGATCATTAAATTCGCGTGCTTAACCGCGTCGATGAGCGAGTTATGCGTGCCGCCGTCAGAGAAGGAATCAGGCGTGACGTTCAGGATCCCCATCACATGCGGATGTGAAAGGTCGAGATGCGAGTCCTGGGCGAAGAGTTTCATGGTGAATTCCCTGGAATTAATATGGTTAAACAGATAAGAAAAAACCCCGGAGCAAGCTCCAGGGTTTGAGGTACAGACAAACGCTTCAACAGCAGTGACTTACTTGTCGCCCAACTGCTCTGACATGGTGTTGCCCGGGTTTGGCGTACGCGGTTCATCGACCGGACGCGGCGCACGCGGGGTGCCATTGTTGTCAGAATTGTTAGACGCACCTGGGTCTTCCCAGCCTGCTGGCGGACGCACTTCGCGGCGAGCCATCAGGTCGTCAATCTGCGGAGCATCGATGGTCTCATATTTCATGAGCGCATCTTTCATCGAATGCAGGATGTCCATATTGTCGTTCAGGATCTGACGGGCGCGAGCGTAGTTACGCTCAATCAGCGCTTTCACTTCCTGGTCGATGATACGTGCCGTTTCATCGGACATATGTTTCGCTTTCGCCACAGAGCGGCCCAGGAACACTTCGCCCTCTTCCTCTGCATACAGCAGCGGACCGAGTTTGTCGGAGAAGCCCCACTGCGTCACCATGTTACGCGCCAGGTTTGTCGCCACTTTAATGTCGTTCGACGCACCGGTGGAAACATGTTCCGCACCGTAGATAATCTCTTCCGCCAGACGACCGCCGTACAGGGTTGAAATCTGACTTTCCAGCTTCTGACGGCTGGCGCTGATTGCGTCGCCTTCAGGCAGGAAGAAGGTCACACCCAGTGCACGACCGCGCGGAATAATCGTTACCTTGTGTACCGGATCGTGTTCCGGCACCAGACGGCCAATAATCGCGTGACCTGCTTCATGATACGCCGTGGACTCTTTCTGCGCTTCCGTCATCACCATGGAGCGACGTTCCGCACCCATCATGATTTTGTCTTTCGCTTTCTCGAACTCCACCATGGACACCACGCGCTTGTTACCGCGAGCGGCGAACAGTGCAGCTTCGTTGACCAGGTTAGCCAGGTCTGCACCGGAGAAGCCTGGAGTACCGCGCGCAATGATAGCCGCGTCGATATCTGGCGCCAGCGGTACGCGACGCATGTGCACTTTCAGAATCTGTTCACGACCACGTACATCCGGCAGACCGACCACAACCTGACGGTCGAAACGACCTGGACGCAGCAGCGCAGGGTCGAGGACGTCCGGACGGTTAGTTGCCGCGATAACGATAATACCTTCGTTACCTTCGAAGCCGTCCATCTCAACCAGCATCTGGTTCAGGGTCTGCTCACGCTCATCGTGACCACCACCCAGGCCTGCGCCACGCTGGCGGCCTACGGCGTCGATTTCATCGATGAAGATGATGCACGGTGCTGCTTTCTTGGCCTGCTCGAACATGTCACGCACACGAGATGCACCGACACCCACGAACATTTCAACAAAGTCAGAACCTGAAATAGTAAAGAACGGCACCTTCGCTTCACCCGCGATGGCTTTCGCCAGCAGGGTTTTACCGGTACCCGGAGGGCCGACCATCAGGACGCCTTTCGGGATCTTACCGCCCAGTTTCTGGAAACGGCTCGGCTCGCGCAGGTATTCAACCAGTTCACCGACCTCTTCTTTCGCTTCGTCACAGCCTGCAACGTCCGCAAACGTGGTCTTGATCTGGTCTTCCGTCAGCATACGCGCCTTGCTCTTACCGAACGACATGGCACCTTTGCCACCGCCGCCCTGCATCTGGCGCATAAAGAAGATCCAGACGCCAATAAGAAGCAGCATCGGGAACCAGGAAATGAAGATAGAAGCCAGCAGGCTTGGTTCTTCTGGCGGCTCGCCTACCACTTTGACGTTTTTGGTCAGAAGGTTATCAAGCAGCTTAGGATCGTTCACCGGGATGTAAGTCGTGTAACGGTTACTATCTTTCTTGGTAACGTTGATCTCACGTCCGTTGATACGCGCTTCGCGAACCTGGTCCTGATTGACCTCTTGCAGGAAGGTAGAATAATCCACCTTGCGGCCATTCGACTCGCTGGGCCCAAAGCTCTGGAATACTGACATCAGCACAACGGCAATGACCAGCCAGAGTATTAGGTTTTTCGCCATGTCACTCAAGGGATTAACCTCACATTACAACTGTGTTAAAAACAGCGTCAGGATACTCTATATCCAGTTTCATTCAAACTTTCGTCTGAAATCTCCCGGTTATCATTTTCGCCCGGTCGCTACAATATACACTTCACGGGAACGGGCCCGGGAAGAGTCCGGCTTACGAACTTTGACCTTCGCAAACAGGGAGCGAATTTCCTTAAGATACTCCTCGAAACCTTCGCCCTGAAACACCTTCACAACAAAACTACCACCAGGCGCTAGTACATCACGACACATTTCTAACGCTAGTTCCACCAGATACATGGCGCGGGGGATATCCACCGCCGGTGTTCCGCACATATTTGGTGCCATATCCGACATGACAACCTGGACCTTGCTGTCACCAACACGATCAAGTAATGCTTTAAGCACTAATTCATCACGAAAGTCGCCCTGAAGGAAGTCGACACCAACGATGGGATCCATTGGTAAAAGATCGCATGCGATGATTCGTCCCGTTCCGCCGATCTGCGTAACCGCATACTGGGACCATCCGCCAGGTGCCGCACCGAGGTCGACTACTGTCATTCCCGGTTTAAAAAGTTTGTCACTTTGCTGTATTTCATCAAGTTTAAACCAGGCGCGGGAACGCAACCCCTTTTTCTGCGCCTGTTGAACATATTTATCGCTAAAGTGTTCCTGAAGCCAGCGGCTGGAGCTGGCAGAACGCTTTTTACCTGTCATTTAACATTTCCGTCCTGGTTCATCGTTGCTTGCCTGTGACGTAAATTTCTACGCAGCTATTTGGCGATATTAGGGAGATGGCGGTAGAATGAACCGTTTTCAATCCCAACGTAAGCAAAAATATACGATGAATCTGAGTACTAAACAAAAACAGCACCTTAAAGGTCTGGCACATCCGCTCAAGCCTGTAGTGATGCTTGGCAACAATGGTTTGACCGAAGGGGTGCTTGCCGAGATTGAACAAGCGCTGGAACACCACGAGCTGATCAAGGTGAAAATCGCCTCTGAAGACAGAGACACTAAAAACCTGATCGTGGAAGCCATCGTGCGCGAAACCGGCGCCTGTAATGTACAGGTCATCGGTAAAACGCTGGTGCTCTATCGCCCATCTAAAGAGCGTAAAATCTCGCTGCCACGTTAAGGATATCCTGAATCAATCACATTTTCTGTGTGAAACGAGGGATTTCTTTCAGCAGGCGAGCAAAATGCCATGCTCCTTGAGTTGATAAAAGGCCGCTATGCGGCCTTTTTCTTTTCTTTACAATGTATCAACATCTTAGAAGAGAAGCGAATTACAGGTATTCAACCTTAATAATTTCGTATTCCACTTCGCCGCCCGGGGTGCGGATCGTCACAACATCGTCCTGCTCTTTGCCAATCAGGCCGCGAGCAATCGGGGAGTTCACCGAAATCAGGTTCTGTTTGAAGTCCGCTTCGTCATCACCCACGATGCGGTAGGTTTGTTCTTCGTCGTTGTCCAGATTCAGGACGGTGACGGTAGAGCCGAAGATCACGCGACCGTTGTTGGGCATTTTAGTGATATCGATAACCTGCGCATTGGACAGTTTCGCTTCGATATCTTTGATGCGCCCCTCACAGAAGCCCTGCTGTTCACGCGCCGCGTGGTATTCAGCATTCTCTTTCAGGTCGCCATGCTCACGCGCATCCGCGATAGCGGCGATGATTTCAGGGCGACGTACGGATTTCAAAAAATCCAGCTCTTCGCGCAGTTTTTCGGCACCACGTAAGGTCATCGGAATAGCTTGCATTTGTTATACCTCTTAAACATTCCTGTTGGGAGCAGTGTTCCCTGCTCCAGCCCACCTGAACAGGCCAGAAGCAAAAAGAAAACCGACCCGGGAGCAACGCCCCAGGTCAGCAGCAATTTTTCAGTTTGATACGCATTTTACCGCGAAGTTCACTATGGGTCATCGTTTACTTTACAGTGCCATGCACCGTAGTATGACGGTTTGTTTTCGGGTTGTTAGCGCGAGATTATGCGATTTTCCAGTTTTATCATCGGATTGACCACCAGTATAACGTTCACCGTTCAGGCCGCGAATGTTGATGAGTACATTAATCAGCTGCCCGCCGGCGCGAACCTTGCCCTGATGGTGCAGAAGGTTGGCGCGCAGGCCCCCCAGATTGACTATCACAGTCAACAGATGGCGCTGCCTGCGAGTACCCAGAAGGTGATCACTGCCCTCGCCGCCCTGCTCCAGCTCGGGCCTGACTTCCGTTTTACCACCACCCTAGAAACTAAAGGTAACGTCACGGGTGGCGAACTGAAAGGCGATCTTATCGCCCGTTTTGGTGGCGATCCCACCTTTAAGCGCCAGGATGTCCGCAACATGGTGGCGGCGCTAAAAAAATCCGGCGTGACAAAAATCGACGGTAACGTGCTAATCGACACCTCCATTTTCGCCAGCCACGATAAAGCGCCCGGCTGGCCATGGAATGACATGACGCAGTGCTTTAGCGCCCCGCCAGCCGCCGCAATCGTCGACCGTAACTGCTTCTCCGTTTCGCTTTACAGCGCGCCTAAGCCCAATGACTTAGCGTTTATTCGCGTTGCCTCATACTACCCGGTCACGATGTTCAGCCAGGTACGGACGCTGGCGAAAGGCTCCCCGGAGGCGCAGTATTGCGAGCTGGACGTGGTACCGGGCGATCTCAACCGCTATACGCTCACCGGCTGCCTGACCCAGCGAGCTGACCCGCTGCCGCTGGCCTTCGCCATTCAGGACGGTGCGGGCTACGCCGGGGCCATTTTCAAAGACGAACTGAAGCAGGCGGGTATCACCTACACCGGAACGCTGCTGCGCCAGACGCAGGTGAATGAGCCAGGCACGGTGATCGCCAGCAAACAGTCTGCGCCACTGCATGATTTGCTTAAGATTATGCTGAAAAAGTCGGATAACATGATTGCCGACACGGTGTTCCGCATGATTGGGCACGCGCGCTTTGGCGTGCCGGGCACCTGGCGGGCCGGTTCTGACGCCGTACGTCAGATCCTGCGCCAGCAGGCGGGTATCGATCTGGGCAATACGATCGCCGTCGATGGTTCCGGTTTATCGCGCCATAACCTGATCTCGCCGGCAACCATGATGCAGGTATTGCAGTACATCGCTCAGCATGACGCTGAGCTAAACTTTATCACGATGCTGCCGCTGGCCGGGCACGACGGTTCACTTCAGTATCGCGCGGGGCTTCACGCTGCGGGCGTGGACGGCAAAGTGTCAGCCAAAACGGGTTCCTTGCAGGGTGTTTACAACCTTGCCGGTTTCATCACCACAGCCAGCGGGCAACGCATGGCATTTGTGCAGTATCTCTCCGGGTATGCCGTCGAACCGGCCGACCAGCGCAATCGTCGTATTCCACTGGTGCGTTTCGAAAGCCGGCTCTACAAAGACATCTATCAAAACAACTGATGTTCACGGTGGCCTGCTCCCAGGCAGGCCACCGCCTCGCACTATTTCTTGTTGGTCTGAATCACAGGAACGACTTTCACCTCAATGAGACCGATACCTATCTTTCTGGCCGGGGAGGTGTACATTTGCCCCAATACGCTGCCTTCACGGCTGAGCGTCGGCTCAGGCGGAGTAATCATAATTAAACGCGAGTATGAATCCCCTTTAAAGCGAAGCGTAACGCGGGTCGGCTTTTCACCGAAGCGCGCATACTGCGTCTGCTCGCCGATCTTCACCGCTACCGGTGCATCAATATTTTTGCCATACGCTTTTGCTTCAATCTCAACGTCAAATTCGGGCACAAACGGGGCTTTATACAGCAACAATATCGACGGCGACGTCAGTGCATCTGACCATCGTCCCCAGGGCTCCTGTCGTCCTAGCCCCATCACGTTTTCGATGAAAAGAGGTAGCCCGTCGAGATTGAACTTGAAGGTATCTGAAACATAACGGATCTCATCGGGTTTCATCTTCAGCAGCCCTTGCTCACGCTGATACGTCGCTGAATTCGTGGGACCATCATCAATGCTAACGTTGCCCTCGTATTGTTCATCCATTACCTCCTCGACTGTCACCTTTCCTCCGGCTTTACCTTGCGTGACGCACCATTTTTCAGAAAGCGAAAGGTCGTTACGCCACAGCGTTGCGGGGCGAAAACATTTATCGACCCACAGGAAACGTTCGCCTTCGGGTAAAAATGCCAGGGATTGTCTTAGCGATAGAGTTCTGCTGCTATCGTCAATAACCGGTAATACCTCATTCGGTTTTATATCAATCAAAATCGGCAAACTATAGGTGTGACCGCTAAATGAAATCTCATTCTTACGCGTATCCAGCGTAAAACGATCGATGCGATCCGGGATCCCCCACAGGCCTCGAATGCTGCCCCCCCAGGCATAAAGTTTATTCTTAAATTCCGGTATAGTTTCGGTGAGCGATTTTTCACTGGCGGAGCTTCGTCCTAGGCCTATTTTCGTTCCACCACCGAGCAGGTCCAGGACTGTCGCGCCATTATCAAGCGTGCTCCTTGGCTGCGACTTAATTTCGGCTTTTATCTTTGGTCCAAGCACAAAAAACAGATCCCGACGTTCAAGCTTATTAAGATAGTCCACGGAAACCGTCGTGCTGGGCATTGCCAGGTGATCCGACGAAAGCACAACGATCGTATTGTTGGCCCAGGGCGAAGACTGGATCCGCTGTACAAAGCGTGCAATATTTTCCTGACTACACAATACGGCACTTAGCGCATCAACCTTATGGCCTTCGATGGAATAACTGTTCTGACGACATCCTGGAGAAATGTAGCCTCTTGGAGGATGCGTATCGACCGTGAGTGCAAAAAGCGCAAAACGCTGCCCCGAGGAGGACAGTTCACTGAACTTTTCCCAGGCTTTATCCATAACAACACTGTCATACAGGCCCCAGTTATTCTGCACATCAAAATTATCCTTAAGCCCCGATTCGGTTAACCCCCAGGCATGCTTAATGCCATGCACTTTAAAGAAGGCATCTTTATCCGCGAAGTGAAGGTTGGCCCCCTGGTAGAAATAGGTTTCATATCCTGACTCGCTGAGTATATCACCCAGACATTTGCTCTCAGGATAAAAGCTCGTCACCGTATTCTGGCCATTAAACGCAGTGGGCTTAAAGAGTGGTAATCCGCACTGCGAGGCTACAATCCCCGCAATGGTGAAATCGGTGGCGGGCATTTGAAAAGTATTAGAAAAGTCCAAGCTCATGGACCTATGTTTATCCAAATCAGGAAGCAGATTGGGAAAAACAAGTTGATCAAAATAGGTCCGCTCCAGACTTTCGCCATAGATATAGACTAAATTATATTTTGGATTTTCAATAATGCCGGGTTGATTAAAATAGTACTGATTAAAGTCCGAACCATCTATTTTCGTCGTCATGAGCGTATTACCGCTAAGCTGAGAGAACGCCGGTGAGATAAACAGCGCGAGGGCGCTACAGCAAACAGAAAATAACGTAAATATCCAGCTTTGCTTACCGTCTGATTGACCACGAAAGAGAATACGATGGATGATAACAATAATCACTGCACATAAGACTAATGCAAATAAAGATGGCCAGATGTAATCACTTATTTCACCGCCTTCCATCGTTGTCGTTAGCGTGTAAAGCACAGATTCATTAACACCATCGCCGGTAAAATACTGGCAGACAACCCAAAAGCCATCCAGAAACACCGAACCGACGGTCATAACGAATATGAACAGGGACAGATAAGCGTTTTGATAAGATTTAAACCGATACAACGCTGTTGCAAAAACCATGCAACTCACTGAAAAGATTAATAAATAGAGTGAATCCATTCTCTTACTCGTTGATTATAAGACGTCAGTGGCAGAGACGTGATGAGTACAAGAGCAGCATTATAACTTTTGCTATAAGTTCTCCCTATTTAATAAAATTTAATTAGGAATATATTAAGGATTACAAACCGCAGAGGATAAGGGAGTACGCCTGAACCTTGCTTTCTGCCATAATCATTTCAGTAAAAGGACACGGGCTCGGAAGAACAGAGATGAAACTCCTTATCGTTGAAGACGATTTGTTATTACAGGAAGGGCTTGCGCTCGCGATGGCTAATGAAGGCTATGCGCTTGACCGTGCCGCCACGGCCGCTGAAGCAGAAGCCCTGATCCAGAGCGGAGAATACAGCCTGGTGATCCTGGACTTGGGCCTGCCAGATAAAGACGGCGCGACGCTGCTCTGCCAGTGGCGTCGTCGCGGAGTGGAAAATCCCGTATTGATTCTTACCGCCCGCGATGCCATTGAAGACAGAATTAACGGGCTGGATTCCGGGGCTGACGATTATCTGGTAAAACCCTTCGCCCTTGCCGAGCTACAGGCGCGCGTACGGGCACTGATTCGGCGCTATCAGGGCCACAGCGACAACCTGCTGACGGACGGGGATATCACCCTTAATCTGCAAACCCAGCAGGTGCTTCGCCAGTCTCAGCCTGTGGAAGTGACGCCAAAAGAGTTCGCTCTGCTAACGCGCCTGATCATGCGCAGCGGGCAGACCGTGCACCGTGAGACGCTGCAACAGGACATCTACTCCTGGCAGGACGATCCGGGTTCAAACACGCTTGAAGTGCACATTCATAATCTGCGGCGCAAGCTCGGTAAAGATCGTATCAAAACCGTACGCGGCGTGGGTTACCGTCTGGAGAGCCAGAAATGAACAGTATGCGCCGGCGATTAATGGTGTTGCTGGCGGTGATACTGCTCTTTTTTCAACTGATTAGCGTGGTGTGGCTGTGGCATGAGAGCCGCGAACAAATCGGTTTTCTGGTGAACGAAACGTTGTCTGCAAAAGCGCGCAACAACCATGTTGAAAAAGAGATCCGCGAAGCCATTGCCTCTCTGCTGGTCCCTTCTCTGGTGATGGTCGGTTTTACCCTGTTTTTCTCATTCTGGGCAGTCACCTGGATCACCCGGCCACTCAACCAACTTCGCGCCAGCCTTGCGAACCGCTCGGCGGATAATCTGACTCCCCTGCCGATGTATTCGGATATGGAAGAGATAGGCGCAGTAACCGCGTCGCTCAATCAACTGCTCGCCCGGCTGGACCACACTATCCAGCAGGAACGCCTGTTCACCGCCGATGCGGCGCACGAGTTACGAACGCCGCTTGCGGGGATCAGGCTTCATCTGGAGCTGATGGCCCAGTCCGGTTCTCCGCAAGCCACGCCACTCATAAGCCGTATCGACCAGCTGATGCATACGGTAGAACAGCTGCTGATGCTGGCGCGTGCCGGACAGGCGATGGCCAGCGGCCATTACGATACGGTGAACTGGACAGAGACTATTATTGCCCCGCTCAGACTGGAGCATGAAGCTAAAGAGCATACGGTGATATGGCCTGCTGAAAGCACGCTGACGGTGCAGGGAGATGCCGTTCTGTTACGTCTGATGTTAAGGAACCTTCTGGAGAATGCCGCCCGCTACAGCCCGGCAGGCACAACCATTGAAGTGGTATTAACGGCGACGGAAGGCGGTACCCGGGTCAGCGTTACCGATCAGGGGCCGGGTATAGATGAGGCGCACCGACAGTCGATTACCGAACCTTTCCGGCGTCTCGACCAGCGCTACGGCGGCAGCGGCCTTGGGCTAAGCATTGTACAGCGTATCGTGCAGCTCCATCATGGTCATTTAACGCTGGAGAACGGTGCTGAGGGCGGCTTAAATGCCTGCTGCTGGCTACCCGCGAAGATAGGATAAAAAAAAGCCCCGTCAGGGGCTTTATGCAGGGCTTAGTGCTTGTAAATGAACTCGACGCCTTCTTCGTCGTCTTCATCCCAGTCATCGTCCCAGTCTTCATCATCTTCTTCCGCTTCCAGCTCTTCGAGCTGCTGGCGGTGGTAGTCATCCCACATGAATTCGACTTTTTCAGGCTGTTTCGCTTCTTCTGCCTGAACAACCGGATTCTCGATGATAAAGGTCATTACATCCCAGCAGAGTTCTTTCACGCCAACCTGGCTGGCGGCAGAGATCAGATAGTACTTATCTTCCCAGCCCATCGCTTCGGCAATCGCTTTTGCCTTCGCTTCAGCTTCCGCTTTGTCCATCAGGTCGATCTTGTTGAACACCAGCCAGCGTGGTTTTTCCGCCAGTTTTTCACTGTATTTTTCAAGCTCGCCGATAATGATACGGGCGTTTTCAACCGGATCGGAACCGTCGATCGGATCGATGTCGATGAGGTGCAACAGTACGCGGCAACGCTCAAGGTGCTTCAGGAAGCGAATACCCAGACCGGCGCCTTCTGCCGCCCCTTCAATCAGACCTGGAATGTCAGCTACCACAAAGCTCTTTTCGTTATCCATACGAACAACGCCCAGGCTCGGCACCAGCGTAGTAAACGGATAGTCCGCCACTTTTGGTTTCGCCGCAGACACTGCACGGATAAACGTTGATTTACCGGCGTTTGGCATACCCAGCATACCTACGTCTGCCAACAGCATCAGTTCAAGTTGCAGGTCGCGCTTATCGCCCGGGGTACCCATCGTTTTCTGACGCGGGGTACGGTTAACGGACGATTTGAAACGGCTGTTACCCAGGCCGTGCCAGCCGCCTTTCGCCACCATCAGGCGCTGACCGTGTTTGGTCATATCACCCATGGTTTCGCCCGTGCCCTGATCGATGACACGCGTACCCACCGGCACTTTGATCGTCACGTCTTTACCGCGTTTACCGGTACAGTCGCGGCTCTGGCCGTTCTGGCCACGCTCGGCGCGGAAAGATTTTTCGAAACGGTAGTCGATCAGCGTGTTGAGGTTTTCATCCGCCTCCAGCCACACGTCACCGCCGTCACCGCCGTCACCGCCGTCAGGACCGCCACGAGGAATATATTTTTCACGGCGGAAGCTTACACAACCGTTACCGCCATCACCTGCCACGACCAGAATCGTCGCTTCATCAACAAACTTCATTTTACTCTCCGTAACTCATTCGCCTGAGCGGGGGACTATTACAACCGCTTCATTTTTGCGCCAACGTCCCCAGAGACGATGACCAATGGCGGAATACATCGCGCCCGCAACCACGACAAACGCACCGAGATAACCCAACAGGTTGAGCATCGGCTTGACGAAGACATCGGGCCAGGCCATTGATAACAAATCTGAAAATAACAGCGTAAACAGCGGGGTAAGCGTGATTAGGGCGCTCACCTGTGCTGCCTGCCAGCGCGCCATAGCTTCCGCCAGCGCGCCATAACCAACCAGCGTATTCAGCCCACAAAAAATGAGGCACGCCAGTTGCCAGTCGCTGAGCTGGGTAATCACACCCGGCTTCGCTAACGGCAATAATGCCAGTGTACACAAAGTGTACAGCAAAAAGAGGATCTGCTGTGAGGCAAGACGGCGCAATAACACCTTTTGCGCGACGCCATAACTCACCCAGACCGTTGCTGCACCCACCCCGAAAATGACACCCCAGGTGTAATCCGTCAGGCGGGTAAAAATCTCGATCAGGCTGGTGTTAAAGAACATCACCAGACCGCAAAGCAGCATGCTTGCTCCGATGATCTGCGTGCCGCGCATCTTCTCCTTGAGGATAAAGACACTGGCGACCATCATGCCGACCGGTGAAAGTTGCCCAATCACCTGCGACGCTGTAGGGCTAAGATATTGCAGGGAGGAGCTGAACAGAATGAAGTTCCCGAACAGACCGCCCGTCGCGATAGCCAGTAATACCAGCCAGCGCGGTTTTCGGAAGATGCGCAGCGGTGGCAGCTTACCTTTGACGGCCAGAATGGCGCCCAGGCCAATGCTTGCCATCAGGAAGCGATAAAACACCACCGTAGGCGGTTCCATCACTTCCAGCACCTGCTTCATTGCAATTGGCAGCGCACCCCAGCACATTGCGGTAATGAGCGCCAAAAGAATACCAATGCCGGCCTGCTGCTTCATGCCCGTTTTCCCTACAGAAAATTTTCCGGGTTTCCAATGTAAAAAGCCCCGCAACACGTTGCGGGGCTTTAATCCGTTACCGGACCGAGAAAACCTTACTCAGCAACGATGCTGATGTATTTACGGTTGTTCGGGCCTTTAACTTCAAATTTCACTTTACCGTCTGCTTTAGCAAACAGAGTGTGGTCACGACCGCAACCTACGTTGGTACCCGCGTGGAACTTGGTGCCACGCTGACGAACGATGATGCTACCCGCCAGAACGGATTCGCCACCGAAACGCTTAACGCCCAGGCGTTTAGCTTCTGAATCGCGACCGTTACGTGTGGAGCCGCCAGCCTTTTTATGTGCCATTTAAATCTCTCCTCAGGTCTTAGGCGCTGATGCCAGTAATTTTCACATCAGTGAACCACTGACGGTGGCCCTGCTGCTTACGATAGTGTTTACGACGACGAAACTTAACGATTTTAACTTTCTCGCCACGACCGTGAGCAACAACTTCAGCTTTGATAACGCCGCCATCAACGAAAGGAACGCCGATTTTGACTTCTTCACCGTTTGCGATCATCAGAACTTCTGCGAACTCAACAGATTCGCCAGTTGCGATGTCCAGCTTTTCCAGGCGAACGGTCTGACCTTCGCTTACTCGGTGTTGTTTACCACCACTTTGGAAAACCGCGTACATATAAACTCCGCTTCCGCGCACATCCTCGTATGATTCAGAGTGCGCTATAAATATTCACAATAGGGCGCGAATATTACGCAAAACGCGAGCCTTTGACAAGTGCTACCATCAATACATGAAGAAAAAAAACACAACACGTACGGTAACGTTTATCTGAGCCGTTTTTTCAGTACAATCAGCAATACTATTTATAAACCGAAACCCTTTGTGTACCCATCTCGTGTGGGATAAACAGGATAAAAAGCCCGGCTTTTGCGATGAATTTAGAAAAAATCAATGAGTTAACCGCGCAAGATATGGCGGGTGTGAATGCAGCAATCCTGGAGCAACTCAACTCTGACGTTCAGCTGATCAATCAGTTGGGCTATTACATCGTCAGCGGCGGCGGTAAACGTATTCGTCCGATGATTGCCATTCTGGCCGCACGCGCGGTTGGCTATCAGGGGAACGCCCACGTCACAATCGCGGCGCTGATCGAATTTATCCACACCGCCACCCTGCTTCACGACGATGTTGTGGATGAATCAGACATGCGTCGGGGTAAAGCCACCGCCAACGCCGCGTTTGGTAATGCGGCAAGCGTTCTGGTCGGGGATTTTATCTATACCCGCGCTTTCCAGATGATGACCAGCCTTGGCTCGCTGAAGGTGCTGGAAGTGATGTCAGAAGCGGTGAACGTTATCGCTGAAGGTGAAGTCCTACAGTTGATGAACGTTAACGACCCGGACATCACCGAAGAAAACTACATGCGGGTGATTTACAGCAAGACCGCACGTCTGTTTGAAGCCGCCGCGCAGTGCTCCGGGATTCTGGCAGGCTGTAGCGAAGCGCAGGAAAAAGGGCTTCAGGACTATGGCCGCTATCTCGGTACCGCATTCCAGCTGATTGATGATTTGCTGGACTACAGCGCGGATGGCGAAACGCTCGGTAAAAACGTCGGTGATGACCTGAACGAAGGCAAGCCAACGCTACCGCTGCTCCACGCGATGCACAATGGCACACCGGATCAGGCGAAAATGATCCGCGAGGCTATCGAGCAGGGAAATGGTCGCCATCTTCTGGAACCGGTACTGGAAACAATGGCAGTCTGTGGCTCCCTGGAATGGACGCGTCAGCGTGCAGAAGAAGAAGCAGACAAAGCCATCGCCGCCATTCAGGTCATTCCTGACAGCCCATGGCGCGATGCGCTAATCGGCCTCGCACACATCGCCGTCCAGCGCGATCGTTAATCCCCTCCTCGTCTCCCTGCGCTCCGCAGGGAGATTCCAGTACGCGCCAGTAAATTACATTTCCGTGTAAGCTCATCAGGTTACAGGCCGCATGTATAAAGCCATGCCTTATTCTGAATATTGCTTCTCGTAACATGAACTTTTTAGAACAGATGTTCTAAGTGAGTATAGTAATGCTGTCTTTTCACACGAAAAGGCGTGGACGATAACGAACACAAGGACAGCATTATGGATACAAAATTCATCGACTGGCATTCTGCTGACATTATTGCGGCACTGCGTAAAAAAGGGACATCGCTGGCTGCCGAATCACGTCGCAACGGGTTGAGCTCGTCGACGCTGGCAAATGCACTGACCCGCCCATGGCCGAAGGGGGAGCTGATTATCGCGAGGGCGCTGGATACGCATCCGTGGGTGATATGGCCGTCACGCTACCACGATCCCATTACCCATGAATTTATCGACAGAACGCGCATGATGCGTAAACGGTGAGCACTGCCGGGGCTTAGCCCCGGTTGCCTGGAGGATTACCGCTCGGTAAAGCTTTTGTCCAGCGTGGTTTGAAGTGGACTCAGTAAGTAATCGATCACGCGACGTTTCCCCGTTTTTATTTCTGCTGTCACGTTCATCCCCGCATTTAACGGAATATCGGTGCCTTCAACGTTGATATGGTCTTGATCGAGAGAAATTCTGGCGCTGAAAAGGAGGCCCCGTTTTTCGTCCTCAATAGCATCAAAACTGACGTGCTTAACCGTGCCGGTAAGATAGCCGTAACGGGTATAGGGAAAAGATTCAATCTTCACCACCACACTCTGCCCCGCTTTTACGAAACCAATGTCTTTGTTTTCTACCATTGCCTCAACGTCAATCTTATCGTCCTGAGGTGCAATCAACATGATGGCCTGCCCTTCCATCACTACGCCACCTTCATTATGAAATGCCAACTGCTGGACCAGACCCGCCACCGGTGAAGTAAGAGACATCCATGCCTGACGCTGACGCGTTTTTTCCAGCTGTTCTTTGAGCTGTTGGATATCCTCGTTTGCCTGCCTGAGGCTATCCAGCGTATCGCGCTTCAGGGTCTGCAAATTCACCAGACGTTCTTTTTCAACCTGATGGATACTTTCCTCTATTTGCTGAAGCTGCTCCTTCTGGCTGGCGAGATCCTGATCGTTTTCAATGGTTTTGCTTTGCTGCTGATACAGTTCATGCTGAGACAGGTAATTCTTTTGCTGAAGTTTCTCAAAATCGTGTAGCCGCTGTTTTTCAATTCTTCCCACATTCTGTAGCTTAACGATTTGAGAACGCGTAGCGCGCAGCTCGGCGTTGCGCTGCTGTAAAACCGTTTGCATCTGTTCATCCTGCGCAAACCAGGTTTGATACTGGTTTTGTACCAGCCTGCGGGCCTCAGCCAACTCCGTATCGGTAATGGGAAGTGTGGAAATATCGCTTTGCTGTATATCCGGTAACGTATGCTTTTCTAAACCCTGTAAAAGCGCCTGACCACGAACGCTCGCGAGCGTTGCCGCACTCAACTGACGCATGGTCTGGTTGTAATCGCTGTCAGAGCCAATGCCAGCCAGCTCAATCAACAAATCACCCTTATTAACCTTATCTCCATCCTTAACCAGGATCTTTTTGATCACCGAGGTTTCCAGCGGCTGAATCGTTTTGCTGTGCCCGGAAGGGATCGTTTTGCCGGCGGAGGTGGCGACTATTTCCACCTGGCCAATAATGGACCAGACCAGGGCAATTAACGCAAAGAGCATGATTAACCGCACGACCACTTTGGGCGCAGCCGATACCGGCGTCTCCGTCAGTTCCAGATGGGCGGGAAGAAACTCTCGCTCATCGGGCGTCCGCTCAGGTGCGTCTAGCGTATGCCTGACGCGCCAAATTTCTACAAAGGTATCTTTGTAACGTAAAAACAAATCCGAAAACGTACTAAACCACAACTTCACTTGACATCTCCCTATATTAAATCTCTTTAATTAAATGAAGCCATCGATCGGCTCTGGGTTAATTCTGCCCAAATGCACTTATCAGGTTTATATTACATTCTCTACTCACAAATAATTCAGCAATCAAGGAAGAAAGCGATCATAAATATTTATTAAATGAATAATAGCTAGTCTTTATATTATCTAAACCAATTTTTTCATTAGTTGATTTCATACGCAAAGAAAAATACTCTCTTAATCAAATTTACACTAACTTAAATGTGTCGTTTTAATGACTATCGTTTACGGCATGTGATTGATTAACTCATACATAAACTGACATTGTCTATTTTTAATATAACCTCGAGGAATATATGCGTAATTATACCTTCACACAAAATATCGTTCAAAATACTATAAGCATGATATCAGGCAATGATAATGCTAACTCACTTTATGGCACAGAAACTAATGATGATATTAACGGTTTTGGAGGAAACGATATTATCCATGGCTATGAAGGGTCTGATCATCTTGACGGCGGCACCGGTGACGACACCCTTGACGGAGGCAGCGGCGATGACACCTACACCTTCAGCGCCGGGCACGGCCAGGATACCCTGACCGACAGTTACGCTGACACCGTCAACACCCTCGTCTTTACCGGCGCCACAAGTGACTCCCTTGCCCTGGAACGTACCGGCAACAGCCTTGTCATCCGGGCCTATGGCAGCGACGACGCCCTGACCCTCCGGGATTACTTCATCTCCGATAAATACCAGGCGTTCAGCGTGGTGCTTGATGACCGCACCCTCACCGCAGAGGAATTCGCCGCCATCGGTGTCGTGGATATCGGGACGGCAAAAAATGAAAACCTGTACGGCAGTAAAAATAACGATTCCATCGACGGCGCCGACGGGAACGATACTCTGTTCGGCTATGCAGGAGATGACAGCCTTCATGGCGGCGCGGGCACCGATATCCTCCATGGCGAAGACGGCAGCGACAGCCTTGACGGCGGCGCCGGTAACGACACCCTTGACGGAGGCAGCGGCGACGATATTTATCATTTTCAAATGGGCCATGGTGCTGATGCTGTCATTGATGCCGATGCGAATACCGCGAATAAATTCATTTTCTCTGGTGCAACATCAGATCAGTTGAAACTTGAAAAAAAGGGAGGTGACTTGGTTCTTCATGTCTATCAAGACACCGACTCTGTGACGATAAAAAGCTATTCGTCTACAGAAGACAAATACTTCGAACTTGTTTTTGACGATAAGACGATCTCTGCTCAAGAGTTTCGTTCCATGGGAGTCGATATATACGGGACGGAAAATAGTGATTCGCTTACCGGGTTTACAGGTGATGACAACATTTGGGGCCTTGCAAGCGGTGATTCTCTCTATGGTTTCGATGGAAACGATACTATTTATGGGGGCGCGGGCGATGACTGGATTTATGGTTATGATGGTAATAACATAATGTATGGTGATGAAGGGAAAGATACCATCAATGGGGGGAAGAACGATGATACTATAACTGGTGGAGAAGGCGATGATAGTTTATCAGGTTATGAAGGCTCTAACACTTTCATATTCGAACGGGGTCATGACAACGATATCGTTTATTGTTCAGGAACTGATACTTTAGATCATCTTGTTTTCAAAGGTACATCCAGTAACGATGTAAAAATGTATCAATCTGGCACCAGTCTGGTTATTCAGGCATATGGAGAAAATGATTCCGTTAAGATAAATAGATTTTTTGACAATGAAACTTACCGCTATTTTGATCTGGTTTTCGATGATCGAACCATAAGCTATGAAGATATGCCAGAGTTCGTTTTAGAATGTGGTGGTATCACCTATACTGAAACGGTAGATATTATTCCTGGAGATCCGACTTTACTCCAATCTCTGAACCTGCAGCAAAGTGATAACAATGCATTAGTTAAAATGAATAACGCTACAGTTGACAGCGGCGTTGTAAATAACGAACCTTGCGCTGCCTCTCAAGCTCAGATTCTTGTAAGTGCAATATCGTCATTCGATTCTTCATATCAAGCAAGTGATATACAATCTAATATTACTGATCGTCACCAACTGACAACAGCACTAACTATTCCGCAATAAAAAACATCCCCCGGTTAACTCCGGGGGCAGCTAATTTTTTAAATAAACGGGATGAACTTTAACCTTTTTGGAGTTGATGAAGATAACGATAAAAACCCTGCTCTTTTAATATTAATTCGTCATGCGAACCCTCTTCAACTATCTCTCCTCGATCCATCGCTATAATGCGATGTGCAAAACGTACCGTTGATAAACGATGAGCAATGATAATCACCGTTCTGTTATAGCAAATTTTTTGCATATTATTCATGATTATTTTTTCAGATTCATAATCAAGGGCACTTGTCGCTTCATCTAAAATAAGGATCCTCGGATTCGTAACGAGCGCCCGGGCAATAGCCACGCGCTGCCGTTGCCCCCCCGACAGACACGCTCCCTGCTCTCCAACCTGTGTGTCATACCCTTCGGGTAACCCAAGAATAAATTCATGCGCGCCAGCAATTTTAGCCGCATGGATGATTTTCTCTAACTGCATGCCGGGTTCCGACAAAGCGATGTTTTCACGTATGCTGCGATTTAAAAGGACATTATCCTGTAAAACAACGCCAATTTGACGTCTTAACCACGCGGGATTAGTTAACGCAAGATCCTGACCATCGATCAAAACTCGGCCTTGTTCCGGAGTATATAAACGTTGGACGAGACGCGTTAAGGTGCTCTTTCCCGAACCGGAGCGGCCTACAACGCCAACGATCTCTCCGGACCGGATTGAAAGATTTAACGCTTTGAGGATTTGGGGGCCATCCGGGCGATAGCGAAAGGCCACATTTTCAAATTCGATAGCTCCTTTAATTTCTGGAAGGGTCAGACTACTGCCGGGGATCTCCGTCGGCGTATTCAAGATATCCCCTAGCCGAGCGATGGAGATAGCTACCTGTTGGAAATCTTGCCACAATTGTGCCAACCGGATAACCGGAGCGGCGACCTGACCAGCCAGCATATTAAATGCAATTAATTCTCCAACACTCAGCTCACCAGCAATCACCAATTGCGCTCCGATCCAAAGATTGGCCACCATCACCAATTTCTGCATAAGCTGTATACCCTGCTGCCCAACGGTTGCCAATTTTGTCACTTTAAAACCAGCATGAACGTAGGCAGCCAGTTGCTTATCCCAATGATGGGTCATTTGCGGTTCAACAGCCATAGCCTTAAGAGTGCCAATTGACGTCACCGATTCCACCAGGAAAGATTGGTTATCAGCACTGCGGGCAAATTTATCATTTAGCCGAGAGCGTAAAAGTGGGCTTATTGCCGCAGACCAGATTGCATAACATGGCAACGAGGCTAATACCACCAGTGTTAACCAGCCACTATAAAAGTACATCACGACAATAAAAATGAAAGAAAATACCAGATCGAGTAGCGACGTCATTGCCTGGCCGGTTAAGAAATTACGAATCTGTTCAAGCTCTCGTAAACGTGCAACCGTATCTCCTACGCGTCTTTTTTCAAACCATGCAATAGGGAGTTTAAGCAAATGGCGAAACAATTTTGCACCAAGCTCAACATCAATTCGACTGGTAGTATGAGCGAAAATATAAGTTCTTAAACCACCGAGTGTAACGTCAAAAATGATAATGAAAATGAGTGCAACCGTAATAACATTTAAGGTATTAAGGCCACGATGTACGAGCACTTTATCCATTACCACCTGAAAAAAAAGTGGGGTCATTAGTGCGAATAACTGCAATACTATTGAAGCAGCAATTACCTCTAAAAATATTTTCCTATATTTAATTATTGCAGGAATAAACCAGGTAAAATCAAATTTAGCTAATGAACCTAGAGCAGCAGCTCTTGATGTTACCAAGATGACCATACCAGTATAACGGCTAATAAAGTCTTTTTTTGACAGAACAACCGGTTTTTTTAACTCTAAATCGTGAATTAGATATTTATCTTTATCGACTCGTGCAAGGATAAAGTGCTTACCACTATCATCCCAGACCAGTGCAGGAAGTGTTAATTTATCAAGTTGTTGATATGTTTTTTTTACAGCCCTGGCTTTGAGGCCAATATCTTTCGCTGCAAGCAGCCACTGAACTTGAGAAAGACCAGATCCTTTAGGATCGTAAGCATGCTTAACATCCTGTATGTTTAATGCCACACCATGAAAATGTGCAATAATTTTAAGCGCAATTGTGGCATTATCTTGATATTTAATTTTATCGTCCTGCTCCATGCTATTCATCCGACAAATAATGCTGTGATATACAGTAGTGTATTATAAGTCTAAAGATTAAATACTATAATTAATATCACCTTAATATATTCTTAAAATAGAGATTTATTAATCAAGTGGTTTCGATAAAATATTCATAACAACAATGATAATTCACAAAACATATTAAATAACAATAATCACATAGAATAAATCAAACGTATATTTATACTTAGCGTATTATTCAGTTTAAAATGTAAGATATGTATTATGCGGTTAAATAATGATAAGACTTTTTTAGAGAAGAGAGCTATTAACTATAAATTTGCAGAATAAGATGTGAAAGCTCCCGCTACTGCGGGAGCTTCTCTTTTGACGATTACTCGCCCTTCACACGCTCGATATTCGCACCCAGCGCGCGCAGTTTGTCTTCAATGCGCTCGTAACCACGGTCGATGTGGTAGATACGATCGACAACGGTAGTGCCTTCCGCAATACACCCTGCCAGTACCAGACTCGCAGATGCGCGCAGATCGGTCGCCATCACCTGCGCACCGGACAGTTTTTCAACGCCGTGACAGATGACCGTGTTGCTTTCAATCTCAGCATGCGCTCCCATACGGATCAGCTCCGGGACATGCATGAAACGGTTTTCGAAGATGGTTTCCGTGATGAAGCCCGTGCCTTCGGCCACCAGGTTCAGCAGCGTGAACTGCGCCTGCATATCCGTCGGGAAGGCCGGGTGTGGCGCAGTGCGCACGTTAACGGCTTTAGGACGCTGCCCGTGCATATCCAGGCTTATCCAGTCTTCACCGATTTCAATGTCCGCGCCCGCATCGCGCAGCTTCGCCAGCACCGCATCCAGGGTATCCGGCTGTGCGTTGCGGCAGACAATCTTACCGCCAGAAATGGCCGCCGCCACCAGGAAGGTCCCGGTTTCGATACGGTCTGGCAGGACGCGGTACACGCCGCCACCCAGACGCTCAACGCCTTCGATGGTAATACGGTCCGTGCCCTGCCCGCTGATCTTCGCACCCAGTGCGACCAGGAAGTTCGCGGTGTCCACGATTTCCGGTTCGCGCGCGGCGTTTTCAATGATGGTAGTGCCTTCTGCCAGCGTAGCAGCCGACATGATGGTCACCGTTGCGCCCACGCTCACTTTGTCCATGACAATGTGCGCGCCTTTCAGACGACCATTGACGGACGCTTTCACGTAACCTTCTTCCAGCTTGATCTCCGCGCCCAGCTTTTCCAGGCCAAAGATATGCAGGTCGACGGGACGCGCACCGATAGCGCATCCGCCCGGGAGTGAAACCTGACCCTGACCGAAACGCGCCACCAGCGGCCCAAGGGCCCAGATGGAAGCACGCATGGTTTTCACCAGCTCATACGGTGCTGAGAAGTTGTTCACGTTGCTGGCATCGATCCAGACGGAACCGTTACGCTCCACTTTGGTGCCCAACTGGCCGAGCAACTTCATGGTCGTGTCGATATCTTTCAGCTTCGGTACGTTCTGGATCTCTACCGGCTCTTCTGCGAGCAGCGCAGCGAAAAGAATAGGCAGCGCGGCGTTTTTAGCGCCAGAAATTGTGACTTCGCCCTGGAGACGCGTGGGTCCCTGTACACGAAATTTATCCATTGTTTGCTCTCTTATAAATTCAACCGTGCTGCGAGCGCTTCGCCCCCAGCTCAAAAACCGTTTAGTTTGCGATCGCGTGCCCACTCCTGTGGGGTGAACGCTTTAATCGACAGGGCGTGAATGCGGTTGTCCGCAATGTATTCCATCAGCGGCGCGTACACAGCCTGCTGTTTTTTCACGCGACTCATTCCGTCGAACATCTCACCCACAGCAATAACCTGGAAGTGACTGCCATCGCCAGAGACGTGGGCTTCCTGAAGGGAGAGTGCATTCATCAGCACAGTCTGGATTTCATTATTTTCCATGGGGTCTACATCATCTGATAGTGAAAACAAGCCCAACATCTTAGAGCAAAGTGGCGCGGTCTTAAACAAGCAAAAAGCCCCGACGCGCAAACTGTCGGGGCTTTCGGAAGTAACGTACTGAAAAAATTAGCGAGGTAATACGTCTTCGGGCAAATTGTAAAGCTGTGCAAGGGTGACGACGTTGTCGCTTACCCCCGTCAGGGTAACGCTGCTCCCCTGCTTTTTGCCCGTGGCAACCAGGTGCGCCAGCAGCGCAATACCGGCGGTATCTACCCGCGTGACGCCATGTAGATCAATCCGCGTCACGCCTTGCATCGCGTTATGGCGAGCGTCCCACAGCGGGTTAAGCAGATCCTGATCCAGCTCTCCCGTCAGCGTCAGCGTCTCGCCGTCTCGCGCCCAGCTAAGCTGCTGCGACATTACTTCTTCTCGTCCAGGGTAATTTTCTGACGAGAGATAGACTGAAGCTGAGCCGTCAGGCCATCAATACCTTTGGTGCGCAGCAGATCGCTCCACTCGTTCTGTTTAGTGGTAATCATGCTTACGCCTTCGGCGATCATGTCATACGCCTGCCAGTTTCCGGTCTGGCTGTTCTTACGCCACTGGAAGTCCAGGCGAACCGGCGGGCGGCCGTTTGGATCGATAATTGTCACGCGGATAGGAATGATGGTGGCATCGCCCAGCGGCTGTTCAGGGGCAATCTGATAGGTCTGACCGTGATACATCGCCAGCGCCTGACCGTAAGCCTGTTTCAGGTATTCACGGAACGCCGCGAAGTAAGCCTCGCGCTGCGCCGGGGTCGCCTCTTTGTAATAACGGCCCAGTACCAGCGCGCCCGCATACTTGATCTGCACATACGGCAGCAGTTCCTGATCCACGACATCACGCAGATAGTCAGGGTTAGAGCGGATTTTGGGCTGTTCGTTTTTAAGACGGTCGAAGGTTTTCTTCGCAGCCTCATCCATCAGTTTGTACGGGTTACTCTGATCCGCAGCGTGTACCGCAGTCAGAGGGGCAATGACCAGCATGGCAACCATTAACAGTCGTTTAAACATGAATGACTTCTCCTGAAATTAATTCGTCGCGCCTGGCGTCGGTTCGACGTTGGTGTGGTCTTCACTCTGCGCAGGGGCATCGTCAGACTTTTTATCATCCCCTTTACTGTTGTAAAGGAACTGACCAATCATATCCTCCAGCACCATCGCTGACTTGGTATCCTGGATTACGCTACCGTCTTTAAGGATAGACGTTCCCAGCTCAGGATCTTCAAAACCAACGTTGAGGGCCAGATATTGCTCCCCCAGCAGGCCAGAAGTGCGGATAGAGAGCGAGCTGGTGTCAGGAATGTGGTTATAACGCTCTTCGATATCCATCGCGACGCGCGGCAGATACGTTTTTTCATCAAGCGTAATGTCCGCTACACGTCCGATGACGACGCCACCAATACGCACCGGCGAGCGCGCCTTCAGGCCGCCGATATTATCGAAGGTCGCGTAGACGCGATACGTCGGCTCGGCGCGAACAGAGGTAATGTCCGCCGCTCGCAGGCAGATGAACAGCGCGGCCAGCAGCGCCAGAAGCAGAAACACGCCAACCCAAATTTCATTTTTTCTCGTTTGCATGAACTCAATTCCCAAACATCAGTGCGGTGAGCACAAAATCCAGACCTAAAACGGCCAGCGACGAATGTACGACAGTACGCGTCGTTGCGCGGCTAATGCCCGCCGACGTCGGAATGGCATCGTAACCATTAAACAACGCAATCCAGGTAACCGTCACAGCGAAAACCACGCTCTTGATCAGACAGTTGACCAAATCCATCCGCAGATCGATGGCGTCCTGCATGGCGGACCAGAAGAACCCGGCATCAATGCCTTTCCAGTTGACGCCGACCAGCGCGCCGCCCCAGATACCGACCGCCACAAAGAGGATAGTCAGTAACGGTAAGGAGATAACCCCGGCCCAGAAGCGCGGTGAGATCACCCGGCGCAGCGGATCGACCGCCATCATCTCCATGCTGGAAAGCTGCTCGGTGGCGCGCATCAGGCCAATTTCCGCCGTCAGTGCTGACCCGGCACGCCCGGCGAACAGCAGCGCGGCAACCACCGGTCCGAGTTCACGCAGCAGCGAGAGCGCCACCAGCATGCCCAGGCTGGTTTCCGCGCTGTAGGTTGTCAGCACCAGATATCCCTGCAACCCCAGCACCATGCCGATAAACAGCCCCGACACGATGATGATAAGCATCGACAGTACGCCGACGTTATAAAGCTGCCGCACCAGTAACGGCGCATGCTTGCGGAACTCCGGTTTGCCAACCAGCGCGTTGAACAACATTAATCCGGCACGTCCGAACGTACTGATGGTTTTTAGGCCACGGTGTCCAAGACCCGCCAACGCATTTAACAGCATGAGTGGCTTAACTCCCTATTCCCAGTAAATCGTCATGATAGTCGCCTGCCGGATAGCGGAAAGGCACCGGCCCATCTGCGATACCGTCCAGGAACTGCCGCACGCGCGGATCGCCATTCTCCTGCAACGCCTGAGCGCTGCCGTGGGCGACGATCTTTTTGTCAGCCACAATATAGGCGTAATCAGCAATGCTCAGCACTTCCGGCACGTCGTGGGAAACCACCACGCAGGTGACGCCAAGGGCGCTGTTCAGTTCTGAAATGAGCTTCACCAGTACGCCCATAGTGATAGGGTCCTGCCCGACGAACGGTTCGTCGAACATGATTAAATCCGGTTCAAGGGCAATAGCACGCGCCAGCGCGGCGCGGCGCGCCATCCCGCCGGAGAGTTCGGACGGCATGAGTTTCGCCGCCCCCCGCAACCCCACGGCTTCGAGTTTCATCATCACCGTGCTGTGCAACAGCGCAGGAGGAAGATGGGTGTGCTCACGCAGCGGATAGGCCACGTTGTCAAATACGTTCATATCGGTGAACAGCGCACCCGACTGAAAGAGCATGCTCATTCGTTTGCGAACCGTGTAGAGGCGCGAGCGAGACATCTCCGGAACGTTTTCACCGTCGAAGAGAATTTCGCCGCTGTCAGGGGGGATTTGCCCGCCGATAAGACGCAGCAACGTCGTTTTACCGATCCCTGACGGCCCCATGATGGCGGTGATTTTACCGCGCGGCACGGTCAGCGAAATATCATCAAATATCACCCGGCTGCCGCGAGAAAAACTGACGCCCCGGACATCGACTATATTCGCCATCGTTTGGCTCATTTATGGTTCCTTACTTACCTTGCTTCACGGCTGGCATGAAGCGTAAATCAGCCCTAAACCCCGCATTTTTACAGAATATTCACTATTGGGGTTAGCTAAAGCTGGCATTTGTTTTACTTTTCCGGCGCATAAAGTCAAAATTAGGAATT
Organism: Enterobacter sp. GD03975; assembly: GCF_029838645.1. Lineage (NCBI taxonomy): Bacteria > Pseudomonadati > Pseudomonadota > Gammaproteobacteria > Enterobacterales > Enterobacteriaceae > Enterobacter > Enterobacter sp. GD03975. Next base: position 94,055 of record NZ_JAOBZC010000006.1, on the reverse strand, counting down.
CGTCACGTCTCAGACTTCATCTGGCGCCAGAATCCGTGCGCAGTGGACCAGCGAGTATACCTGAAGAAAGGACTTTTGATGCTTTTAGCAACAGCACTGTTAATAATTGGTTTACTGTTGGTGGTCTACAGTGCTGACCGTTTGGTCTTTGCCGCATCCATTCTTTGTCGACTCATTGGCATGCCGCCCATCATTATCGGAATGACGGTGGTCAGTGTAGGCACATCGCTTCCTGAAATCATTGTTTCTGTTTCAGCCTCGCTGCATGGTCAGGTCGACCTCGCTATCGGCACCGCGATTGGCTCTAACATCGTCAATATATTACTGATTTTAGGCTTAGCCGCATTGCTGCATCCATTTCGCGTCCATTCTGATGTTTTGCGCCGCGAATTGCCGCTAATGTTAGTCGTTAGCCTGCTGGCTGGCTACGTGCTTTACGACGGGGTGCTGAGCATTGATGACGGTATATTCCTGCTCGCCCTGGCCGGGATCTGGTTGCTTTACAGCGTGAAAATCGCGCGTCTGGCGGAAAAACAGGGCAACGACAGCCTCACGCGTGAGCATCTCGCCGAGCTGCCCAGGGAAGGCACCTTACCCGTCGCCCTGCTGTGGCTGGGCGTCGCGCTGATAATCATGCCGATGGCCACGCGGATGGTCGTCGATAACGCGACGGTGCTGGCGAACGCGTTTGCGATGAGCGAACTGACAATCGGTCTGACGGTCATCGCCATCGGCACCAGCCTGCCAGAGCTGGCCACCGCCATCGCCGGGGCGCGTAAAGGTGAAGATGATATCGCCATCGGCAATATCATTGGCTCTAATATTTTCAATATCGCGATCGTGACGGGGCTGCCGGCGCTGATCTCGCCGGGGCCGTTTAACCCCATGGTCTTCACGCGCGATTACGGTGTGATGCTGCTGGTCAGCGTCATTTTCGCCCTGCTCTGCTGGCGGCGAAAAGAGCAGATCGGCAAAGGCGCAGGCGCGCTGCTGACGGGTGGATTTATCGTATGGCTGGCGATGCTGTACTGGCTCTCGCCACTTCTCTCTGGGTAAACGGAAACGCATTATGTCGCAAATAGAATTGCAGCCGGGTTTTGACTTTCAGAAAGCAGGCAAAGACGTTCTGGAGATTGAACGTGAAGGTCTGGCGCAGTTAGATCAGTACATTAATCAGGATTTTAGTCTGGCCTGTGAGAAGATGTTCTACTGTGCCGGTAAAGTCGTGGTGATGGGGATGGGCAAGTCTGGTCATATCGGGCGCAAAATGGCGGCGACCTTTGCCAGCACCGGCACCTCGTCCTTCTTCGTTCATCCGGGTGAAGCCGCGCACGGTGACCTCGGCATGGTTACGCCGCAGGACGTGGTTATTGCGCTATCTAACTCTGGGGAATCGAATGAGATCCTGGCGTTGATCCCGGTGCTCAAGCGCCTGCACGTCCCGCTGATTTGCATGACCAGCCGCCCGGAAAGCAGCATGGCGCGTGCGGCAGATATTCACCTGTGCGTGAAGGTGCCGAAAGAAGCCTGTCCGCTGGGACTGGCCCCGACCTCCAGCACCACCGCCGCGCTGGTGATGGGCGATGCCCTTGCCGTTGCGCTGCTGGAAGCCCGCGGTTTTACGCCTGAAGATTTCGCCCTGTCTCACCCCGGCGGCGCGCTCGGGCGCAAACTGCTGCTGCGGGTTAACGATATTATGCACACCGGGGATGAAATTCCGCACGTCAGCAAAGAGGCTTCTCTGCGCGACGCGTTGCTGGAAATCACCCGCAAAAACCTGGGCATGACGGTCATCTGTGACGACCTGATGAAGATTCAGGGCATTTTTACCGACGGTGACCTGCGCCGGGTGTTCGATATGGGTGTGGATGTTCGAACGCTGGGCATCGCGGATGTGATGACGCCAGGCGGGATCCGCGTCCGTCCGGGCACGCTGGCGGTCGATGTGCTGAACCTGATGCAGTCCCGTCATATCACCTCAGTGATGGTTGCCGATGGCGACCAACTGCTGGGTGTGGTACATATGCATGATCTGCTGCGCGCAGGCGTAGTGTAATGAAGGATAAGACAATGAGTAATGCGGGTGCATCCCTTGCAACCTGTTATGGCCCGGTGAGCGCCCAGATGATGGCAAAGGCGGAAACTATCCGCCTGCTGATCCTCGATGTAGACGGCGTGCTTTCCGACGGTCTGATTTATATGGGCAATAACGGCGAAGAGCTGAAAGCCTTTAACGTTCGCGACGGTTACGGTATCCGCTGTGCGCTCACGTCCGGTATTGACGTTGCAATCATCACCGGGCGGAAAGCTAAACTGGTAGAAGATCGGTGTGAAACGCTGGGCATTACGCATCTCTATCAGGGACAGTCTGATAAGATGGTAGCCTTCCGGGATTTGCTGGAAAAACTGGCCATTGCGCCAGAGAATGTGGCGTACGTCGGGGATGATTTGATCGACTGGCCAGTGATGGCGGAGGTGGGTCTGAGCATTGCCGTGGCTGACGCACACCCGCTGCTGATCCCGCGTGCTGATTACGTTACCCATATTCACGGTGGCCGCGGTGCCGTGCGTGAAGTCTGCGATCTGCTTCTGCTGGCGCAGGGCAAGCTTGATGAGGCGAAAGGGCAATCGATATGAGTAAAACCAGACGTTGGGTTATCATTCTGCTTTCGCTTGTCGTCCTGATCCTGATTGGCGTGAACCTCGCTGACCGCGATGATACGCAAACGGAAGTGGTCAACACGAGCGACCCGACCTACAAAAGCGATCGCAGCGATACCGTGGTTTATAGCCCGGAAGGCGCACTGAACTATCGCCTGATTGCTCAGCATGTCGAATATTTTTCAGATGACGGTGTTTCGTGGTTTACCCAGCCGGTGCTGACCACCTTTGATACCGACAAAGTGCCGACGTGGTCAATCAAGTCTGACCGGGCAAAACTGACAAATGACCGTATGCTTTATCTGTATGGTCACGTTGAAGTCAACGCCCTGACCGCTGACGCTCAACTGCGCAAAATTACGACCGATAACGCCCAGATCAACCTGGTCACCCAGGATGTCACGTCGCAGGATTTAGTCACCCTGTATGGCACAACATTTAATTCCAGCGGTTTAAGAATGCGCGGGAACTTACGCAGCAAAAACGCCGAGCTGATTGAAAAGGTTAGAACCTCCTATGAAATTCAAAACAAACAAACTCAGCCTTAAAGTTGTTATCGCCAGCGCGCTGCTGGCGGCCAGTCTTCCCGCGCTTGCTGTGACTGGCGACACCGAACAGCCGATTCATATCGAATCTGATACGCAGTCTCTGGATATGCAGGGTAACGTCGTTACCTTTACCGGCAACGTCGTCGTTACCCAGGGCACCATCAAAATCAATGCCGACAAAGTGGTCGTTACCCGTCCGGGCGGCGAACAGGGCAAAGAGATTATTGATGGTTATGGCAACCCGGCCACGTTCTACCAGATGCAGGACAACGGCAAGCCGGTAAAAGGCCATGCCTCGCATATGCACTACGAACTGGCGAAGGATCTGGTCATCCTGACCGGTAATGCTTACCTGGAACAGCTGGACAGCAACATCAAAGGCGACAAGATCACCTATCTGGTGAAAGAGCAGAAAATGCAGGCCTCCAGCGAAAAAGGTAAACGCGTCACTACCGTGCTTGTGCCTTCGCAGTTGCAGGACAAGAACAACGGTCAGGCTCCGGCACAGAAAAAGAGTAACTAATTCGTTATGGCAACATTAACTGCAAAAAACCTCGCGAAAGCGTACAAGGGCCGCCGCGTCGTCGAAGATGTCAGTCTGACCGTCAACTCCGGCGAAATCGTGGGCTTGCTTGGCCCTAACGGTGCGGGTAAAACCACAACCTTCTACATGGTGGTGGGCATTGTCCCGCGTGACGCTGGCAACATCATCATTGATGATGAAGACATCAGCCTGCTGCCGCTTCATGCCCGCGCGCGTCGTGGCATCGGCTACCTGCCGCAGGAAGCGTCTATCTTCCGCCGCTTAAGCGTGTTCGATAACCTGATGGCCGTGCTCCAGATCCGTGACGATCTGACCAGCGAGCAGCGCACCGACCGCGCGAACGAGCTGATGGAAGAGTTTCATATTGAACACCTTCGCGACAGCCTCGGTCAGGCGCTGTCCGGCGGTGAACGCCGCCGCGTTGAGATTGCGCGCGCGCTGGCAGCAAATCCGAAATTTATCCTGCTGGATGAGCCGTTTGCGGGCGTTGACCCGATTTCGGTTATCGATATCAAACGTATCATTGAGCATCTGCGCGACAGCGGGCTTGGCGTACTGATCACGGACCACAACGTACGCGAAACGCTGGCCGTGTGTGAACGCGCCTACATTGTGAGCCAGGGCCATCTGATTGCCCACGGTACGCCGCAGCAAATCCTCGAAGATGAGCATGTTAAGCGCGTGTACCTTGGGGAAGACTTCAGACTCTGATAGGGTAGAGGTTAAGTCACGCCGAACCGGAGAAAAACGCGCTGAACATGAAGCAAGGTTTGCAATTACGGCTCAGCCAGCAACTGGCCATGACGCCGCAGCTACAACAGGCCATCCGTCTGTTGCAGTTGTCCACGTTAGAACTCCAGCAGGAGCTCCAGCAGGCGCTGGACAGCAATCCGCTGCTGGAGCAAACCGATCTTCATGACGAGGTAGATACACAGCAAACGCAGGACACGGAAACGCTCGACACCGCCGATGCGCTCGAACAAAAAGAGATGCCGGACGAGCTGCCGCTGGATGCCAGCTGGGATGAAATCTACACCGCAGGAACGCCTTCCGGCACGCGCGCGGATTATCAGGACGACGAACTGCCGGTCTATCAGGGCGAAACCACCCAGTCGCTTCAGGACTACCTGATGTGGCAGGTGGAGCTGACCCCTTTCTCGGATACCGATCGCGCGATTGCCACCTCGATTGTCGATGCCGTTGACGACACGGGCTATCTGACCGTGACGCTGGACGATATTCTGGAAAGCATCGGCGATGACGACATTGAGATGGAAGAGATCGAAGCCGTCCTCAAGCGCGTCCAGCGTTTCGACCCGATTGGCGTCGCCGCGAAAGATCTGCGCGACTGCCTGCTGATCCAGCTTTCGCAGTTTGCCAAAGAGACACCGTGGATTGACGAAGCCCGGCTCATCATCAGCGATCATCTGGATCTGCTGGCGAATCACGATTTCCGCACCCTGATGCGCGTCACGCGCCTCAAAGAAGAGGTGCTGAAGGAAGCGGTGAATCTGATCCAGTCACTCGATCCGCGTCCGGGACAGTCGATCCAGACCAGCGAACCGGAATATGTCATTCCTGATGTGCTGGTGAGAAAGCACAACGGCCGCTGGGTCGTTGAACTGAACGCCGACAGCCTTCCTCGCCTGCAAATCAACCAGCAATATGCCTCCATGTGCACCAGCGCACGTAACGACGCCGATAATCAATACATTCGCAGCAACCTTCAGGAAGCACGATGGTTGATTAAGAGCCTGGAGAGCCGAAATGACACGCTGCTGCGCGTCAGCCGCTGTATTGTCGAACAGCAGCAGGCGTTCTTTGAACAGGGCGAAGAGTTTATGAAACCGATGGTGCTGGCAGACATCGCCCAGGCCGTCGAGATGCATGAATCAACCATTTCCCGCGTGACTACGCAGAAGTACCTGCACAGTCCGCGCGGTATTTTTGAGCTTAAGTATTTCTTCTCCAGCCACGTGAACACTGAAGGCGGCGGCGAAGCCTCGTCAACGGCCATTCGCGCACTGGTGAAGAAGTTGATCGCCGCGGAGAACCCCGCGAAGCCACTCAGTGACAGTAAGTTAACCACCATGCTGTCCGATCAGGGTATTATGGTGGCACGCCGTACTGTTGCGAAGTATCGAGAGTCTTTATCCATTCCGCCGTCTAACCAGCGTAAACAACTGGTTTGACACAACCGATAAGGAAGACACTATGCAGCTCAATATCACCGGACATAACGTCGAGATTACTGAGGCTTTACGCGATTTTGTGAACACTAAGTTTGCAAAACTTGAGCAGTATTTCGAAAGGATCAATCAGGTCTATGTTGTGTTGAAAGTGGAGAAAGTGACGCATATCTCGGATGCGACTCTGCACGTCAACGGAGGGGAACTCCATGCCAGTGCGGAAGGGCAAGACATGTACGCGGCTATCGACGGCTTGATTGATAAGCTTGCGAGACAGCTCAATAAACATAAAGATAAACTGAAACAACACTAATTGTCCGGGCAGTTAACGGGTGCAGGACGGCCTGTTGTGAGACACAACAGGCCATTTGTACGGTTAGCGCTTAGGTGAAATTATGATAAACAACGATTCCGCTCTACAACTGAGCAATGTCCTTAACCAGGATTGTACCCGCAGTGGCGTTCACTGCCAGAGCAAAAAACGTGCGCTGGAAATTATCAGTGAACTGGCCGCAAAACAGCTGGGTCTGCCGCCGCAGATCGTGTTTGAAGCCATTCTGACCCGTGAAAAAATGGGCAGTACCGGCATCGGCAACGGCATTGCGATCCCGCATGGCAAGCTGGAAGAAGATACGCTGCGTGCCGTGGGGGTGTTTGTGCAACTGGAAACGCCTATCGCTTTTGACGCCATCGATAACCAGCCTGTGGATCTGCTCTTTGCGCTGCTGGTTCCTGCCGATCAGACCAAAACCCATCTGCACACGCTGTCGCTGGTGGCCAAACGTCTGGCGGACAAAACCATTTGTCGTCGACTGCGCTCAGCCCAAAGTGATGAAGAGCTTTATCAAATTATCACTGAAGCAGAAGGCAATCAGGATGAGGCATAATCGGGAGAAGGCCTTCAGAACGGCTGCCCTGAGGAGAAACGGAACATGGTGCTGATGATCGTCAGCGGTCGTTCGGGGTCCGGTAAGTCCGTGGCCCTGCGCGCGCTGGAAGACATGGGATTTTACTGTGTAGATAACCTGCCGGTAGTGTTGTTACCCGATCTGGCGCGGACGCTTGCGGACCGGCAAATCTCTGCCGCCGTCAGTATTGACGTGCGCAACATGCCGGAATCGCCGGAAATCTTCGAGCAGGCAATGAACAATCTGCCGGAGTGTTTTTCACCGCAGCTCTTGTTCCTTGATGCTGACCGCAACACGCTGATCCGCCGCTACAGCGATACCCGTCGTTTACATCCGCTCTCCAGTAAAAATCTGTCGCTGGAAAGCGCCATTGATAAAGAAAGCGATCTGCTTGAGCCGCTGCGTTCCCGCGCCGACCTGATTGTCGACACCTCTGAAATGTCCGTCCACGAGCTGGCAGAAATGCTGCGAACTCGCTTGCTCGGCAAGCGCGAGCGCGAACTGACGATGGTGTTTGAATCCTTCGGCTTTAAGCACGGCATTCCTATCGATGCGGATTACGTTTTTGATGTGCGTTTCCTGCCGAACCCACACTGGGATCCGAAACTGCGTCCGATGACCGGTCTGGATAAGCCCGTGGCGGCGTTCCTTGACCGACACACAGAAGTACATAATTTTATCTACCAGACGCGAAGCTACCTTGAGCTATGGTTACCTATGCTGGAAACAAACAATCGCAGCTACCTGACGGTGGCGATTGGCTGTACCGGCGGTAAACATCGTTCGGTCTATATTGCCGAACAGCTGGCCGATTACTTCCGCTCACGCGGGAAGAACGTTCAGTCCCGTCATCGCACGCTGGAAAAACGTAAAACATGACCGTAAAACAGACCGTCGAAATCACCAACAAGCTGGGCATGCATGCGCGCCCGGCGATGAAGCTGTTTGAACTGATGCAGGGTTTTGATGCTGAGGTGCTGCTGCGCAACGACGAGGGAACCGAGGCAGAAGCCAACAGCGTGATTGCGCTGCTGATGCTGGATTCTGCCAAAGGACGCCAGATTGAAGTCGAAGCGACCGGCCCGCAGGAAGAAGAAGCGCTGGCCGCGGTGATTGCCCTGTTTAATGCCGGGTTTGACGAAGACTAACGTTCGCTACGTCGGCGGGTGGCGCAACGCTTACCCGCCCTACATAAGATGATTTCGCTCCATAAACCCTTCCCCACCCAGCTGACGCATCTGGCGCATGATCCACGCCTGGCGGCTTCGCACGTAGCCTGACGGCGCGCTGGCCTTGAAACGCAGAGGGTTCGGCAGCACGGCGGCAAGCAGCGCCGCTTCGGACATACTCAGCCTGCTGGCGGGCTTGCCGAAATAACGTTGCGATGCCGCTTCGACGCCAAACACCCCGTCACCAAACTCCGCGATATTCAGATAGACGGTCAGAATGCGTTTTTTGCTCCACACCGTCTCGACGCCCAGCGTCAGCCCGGCCTCCAGACCTTTCCTCACCCAGCTGCGACCGTCCCATAAGAACAGATTTTTTACCGTCTGCTGAGACAGCGTCGACGCGCCGCGCACGCGGTTTTCATGACGCTCATTATGATCCAGCGCCTTCTCGATAGCCGCCACGTCAAAACCCCAGTGTTCGGGGAATTTCTGATCTTCTGCCGCAATGACCGCCAGCCCCATCCACGGGGAAATGTCATCCATGCCGACCCAGTCTGAGTGGGCAACGTAGCCGAAATCACCTGAGAGCCAGGCGCTAATCTGCCGCTCTGCCATCACGGCGGAGAACGGGACGGGCAGGATGCTGAACAGCGCAATGCCTCCGCCCCAGAAAACGGCCAGCACAAGCACAATACGCAGCAGGATCCGTTTTAACCACCCGTTTGGGGATAATTTACGACTCATTCGGTAAGAACCAGCACTCTGTCCACCAGCTTTTCAATGCCGGCGGCAGCCTCAGCGATGTTCTGCGCCAGCATATACGCCGGCGTGGTGATGATTTTGTTGTCCTCATCCACCACAATGTCGTCGACCGGGCATGGCACGTGCTCGCCGCCCATATCCTCGATAATTTCAGCGGTATCAATGTCGGTTCCGATCGTGAGCCGCAGCGGGAAATCAAAAATTTTCGGCAGCATGGCTGGCGCAATGCAGATAAAGCCCTGCGGCTTACCCGCCGCATGCATCGCCAGCGATAGCGCTTTTAAGTCGGGATCGACCTGACACGCCGCCCCCTCAGTGGCAAACGTGCTCAGGTTTTTCGCCGCGCCAAAGCCGCCCGGCACGATGAGCGCATCAAGTTCAGCGGCATCGGCCTGTGCCAGCGGATGAATATCGCCACGCACAATACGCGCCGCTTCAATCAGTATGTTACGGCTTTCCGCCATTGGCTCGCCGGTAAGATGATTCATTACGTCTGCTTGAGTTTTATCCGGCGCGAAGCAGATAATGTCTGCTCCCTGGCGCGATAATGCCAGCAGCGTTAACACGGCTTCATGTATCTCTGAACCATCGTAAACCCCACATCCGCTCAGCACGACACCCACTTTCTTCATTCTGACGATCCTTCTAAGCAACTCGCCGAAGCACATTAAAAATTCTGATTAAAACGCTATGCTTCACACATTTCACTGATTCATGTAACAAACTGTTTAAGATTTGCTATCTTATCTGCGTGCGGCCTCAATTTTCAGGCGGCGTCCATGCGAAAACAACCCATAAAAATCAGGCGCAGCCACGATTTCCCTGGTGTTGGCGCAGTATTCGCGCACCCCGGTATAGCCGGGGTCATTTTTTTCTGGATTCCACCCAGGCTTTCAGCACCGCCACATCGTTCTGCCACTCCTGTTTCATCTCTTCAACCCAGTCACCCACGTTATCTTCCCACGCAGGTAAATCAGGCGACTGAATCTGTTGGCCCAGCTGCTGGAGATGGCGTAACCCGACGGAGCCAGCCGCGCCCTTGATTTTATGTCCCTCTTCGACGATGCCCTTCTGGTCACGCGCCGTCAGGTTAGATTCGAGCACGTTCAGATAGCCCGGCATCATTTTTTCGAACACGGCCAGACCGTCCGTGATCAGTTTTGGTCCCACCAGATCGATATACTGCTCCAGCATGGCGGTATCGAGTATCGTTTGGGCTTTGGCGCTATCAACAGACGTCATGGTGCTCTCCTCTTCATCACAGGTATCCCAGAACTTCTTGATCATCGCCGTCAGGGCGGGTACCGCCAGCGGCTTGCTGAGCACATCGTCCATACCGGCCTCGAGGTACTCTTTTTTATCTTTCAGCACGTTTGCGGTCAGCGCCACCAGCGGCGGCAGCTCGTCAGGGGCGTACTTGCGCGTCAGCTCGCGGGAGATATCCAGCCCGGTCATGTCCGGGAGCTGAATATCAAGCAGCACCAGGTCGTACTCGCCCGGCGTGAACATCTCCAGCGCGGCTTTGCCGGTCATTGCCACATCCACGCTGTTGCCGAGTTTTTCCAGTACCGACCGGGCGACAATGACGTTCAGCTCAATATCTTCCACCAGCAGAACGTGCAGGGCCGGCAGCGGCATATCGTCGTTCTCGAACGTATCTTCCACCTCTTCAGCGACGGCAGGCGCGTGCACGGTAAGGGTAAAGGTTGAGCCTTTACCCGGCTGGCTGGCAACGGTAATATCCCCGCCCATACTTTTCGCCAGGCGTTTCGACACCGCCAGGCCAATGCCCGTACCCGTTGCCGGTTTACCGCCGTGGCTGTCTTTAACCTGATAATACATGGCGAAGATCTTGTCCTGCTCCTCCTGAGGAATGCCGATACCCGAGTCCTCAACTTCAAAGTGCAGCATGTCCCCTTCGTCATAACGAATGCGCACCGCAACCTGCCCCTTCTGGGTAAACTTCACGGCGTTGCTGATGAGGTTCCACAGGATCTGACGCAGCCGCGTGCCGTCCGTCACCACTTTATGCGGCAGCGGCAGCGTTGGCTCCATCACAAAGCTCAACCCTTTTTGCTGGGCCTGCAAACCTGAAAGGTTCTCCAGGTCCGCAAGGAAGCCGGTAAAATCAACCGGCTGGTTGTCGAGCTGAACCTTACGGCGCTCCATCTTATCCATATCGATAATATCGTTGAAGATATTGCCCAGCGTGACCGCCGAAACGTGGATCGTTTTGAGGTATTTTTCCTGCTCGCTGGTCAGGTCGGTATCCAGCAGAATGCGGCTCAGCCCCACAATGCCGTTAAGCGGCGTACGAAGCTCATGGCTGATGGTGGAGATGAAGGTGGTCTTGTCACGGCTGGCGCGCTCCAGCGCATCCTGATAGCGCTTACGCTCGGTGATATCGCGGCCAAAGCCCATCAGACCATGGCGTTTACCCACCCGATCGTAATAAGGCACTTTGCGGATCTCAAAGCAGGCTTTGCGCCCGTCGGGGTAGTCCAGCCACTGCTCGTAGGTCAGCGAGACGTTATGGCGGAAGACCTTTTCATCCGTCTCCATCACTTTTGCCGCCGCCTCTTCGGAATAGACGTCCTGCGGCTTCAGGTGGATCAGCTGCTTTTCGCTTTTCCCGGTCAACAGCTCCATGGCCCGGTTACAGCCGGAAAACTCTTTATCTTCGTTACGGTAGAACACCAGATCCGGCGACGCATCGAGGAACGAGCGCAGGAAAGAGGATTGCTGTTCAAGCTGGATCTGCGTGACTTCACGCTCTTTCATCTCAATTTTGAGCTGCTCCAGCGTGGTCTGGCGCTCGGCTTCCGCCTTCTCACGGTCTGAAATTTCCTGATTCAGCTGGGCAATATTGTCCTTGAGCTGGACGTTGAGCTTGAGATCGCGTTCGCGCATCTCTTCCAGCTTATCCACCAGCTTTGATAAACGCTGTCGGGACTCCTCCAGTTGCTCGACCACCACGGAGAGGAAATAGACCGCCCATGGGGTAATCAGCAAGCCAAAGAAAATAGAGCGGATGACGTCGATGCTCTCGACCTGGCCATGCAGAACCATGGTGACGGCCATTTGCACGACGATGGCCAGAACGACCAGCGCCAGCGCCAGCAGCATGGAAAAACGCACCAGCCCGAGCTTCATCATCAGATCGACGTAGTACTGGGCCAGCATTCGAATTTGCTTCATAGAGGATCCCTTCACGACTTTATCGCTCAATAATACTCAAATTCACGGCGAGGCGTTGCAGGTTGTGAGAAAAAGTGCGGGGTGAAACAGGAGATTAGCCTCGCCCCCGAGCAACCGGGAGCGAGGATGAAGGTTTATCAGGAACGTTTTAGCAGCATCCAGAGGCTGATCAGGAAGAAACTGGCGCTCGGCAACAGCGCGCCGATAATTGGCGGAATGCCGTACACCAGCGTCAGCGGACCAAAAATCTGATCGAGGACGTAGAACACAAAACCAAAGCTGATACCGGTCACCACGCGAACCCCCATCGGCACGCTACGCAGTGGGCCAAAGATGAACGACAGCGCCATCAGCATCATCACCGCCACCGACAGCGGCTGGAAGATTTTGCTCCACATGTTGAGCTGGTAACGCCCCGCATCCTGTCCGCTGGACTTCAGATACTTCACGTAGTTATGCAGACCGCTGATGGAGAGCGCATCGGGGTCAAGCGCCACGACGCCGAGCTTGTCTGGCGTCAGGTCGGTTTTCCAGGTACCGCTGACGGTCTGCGAGCCGGTGATCTGTTTCGGGTTCGTCAGGTCCGATTCATCAACCTGCGATAACCGCCACAGCTTGTTGTTGGCATCAAATTTGGCAGAGGCGGCATAACGCACGGACTGCAAGCGACGCTGGTCGTTAAAGGCATAAATGCTCACGCCGCCCAGCTCGTCATCCCCCTTCACCCGTTCGATATAGACGAAGTTCTGACCGTCTTTCGCCCATAACCCCTGCTGCGTGGAGAGCAGTGAACCGCCGTACATCGCCTGAGCACGGTAGTTACGCGCCATCTGTTCGCCCTGCGGCGCAACCCATTCGCCGATCGCCATGGTCAGCAGCACCAACGGGATCGCGGTTTTCATCACCGACAGCGCAACCTGCATACGGGTAAAGCCCGATGCCTGCATCACCACCAGTTCGCTACGCTGAGCCAGCATCCCCAGGCCCAGCAGCGCACCCAGCAGGGCCGCCATCGGGAAGAAGATCTGCACATCTTTTGGCACGCTGAGCAGGGTATACATTCCGGCGCCTAACGCGTCGTAACTCCCCTGCCCGGCTTTTTTCAGCTGGTCGACAAATTTGATAATGCCCGAGAGCGACACCAGCATGAACAGGGTCATCATGATGGTGGTAAAAATTGTTTTACCGATATAGCGGTCAAGTACGCCAAACGCCTGCATTAGATGGCTCCTTTACGCGTAAACCGGGCACGTAGACGACGCACAGGCACCGTGTCCCACAAGTTGAGTCCGACTGCCAGCAGCAGATACAAACCATTCACGACCCAGGTCCAGATCATCGGGTCAATTTTGCCTTTCCCGCCGTTAGACTTGATCGAGGTTTGCAGCAGGAAGAACACCAGATACAGCAGCATCGCCGGCAGCATCGACAGCACGCGGCCCTGACGTGGGTTCACCACGCTCAGCGGCACCACCATCAGCGCCATCATAAATACGGTGAATACCAACGTGATACGCCAGTGCAGCTCAGCACGCGCACGATCGGTATCGGTATTGATTAAGGTGCGCATGTCCATCTGCTCGGTATCCGTAGGATCGAGCGCGACGGCCTGGTGACCAATTATGGCCTGGTAGTTCTGGAAGTCCGTAATGCGGAAGTCGCGCAGCATTGCCGTGCCTTCGAAACGCGTTCCTTTGTTCAGCGTGACGACCTGAGAGCCATCTTTACGCTGCGCCAGCTGGCCTGAATCCGCCACCACCACCGAAGGGCGAGCGTTACCTTTCGGGCGCAACTGAGCAAGAAACACGTCGTTGAAGCGGTTGCCATCAACGCTTTCGATAAACAGAACGGAATTACCGTCGGTCGCCTGCTGGAACTGCCCCTGCGCCAGCGCCGCCAGCCCCGGGTTAGCTTTTGCTTCCGCCAGCACCTCATCCTGATGTCGAGAGGATGTCGGCCCCGCCCACATGACGTTGACCGCGGCAACAATGCCCGTGAACAGCGCCAGCACCATGGCTGCTTTTACCAGTACGGCCTTACTGAGGCCGCAGGCATGCATCACGGTGATTTCACTTTCGGTATAGAGCCTACCCAGCGTCATCAGCAAACCGAGGAAAAGGCTTAACGGCAGGATAAGCTGCGCCATTTCCGGCACGCCAAGCCCGAGCAGGGAAAGCACCAGATTCGTTGGGATTTCGCCATCAACCGCCGCGCCGAGGATCCTGACCAGCTTCTGACAGAAAAAGATCAGAAGGAGGATAAAGAGGATCGCCAGTTGGCTCTTCAGCGTCTCCCGAACCAGATATCTTATGATTATCACTTTAAATACGCCCGTTAAAACTCGTCTTATGCAGGAATTTAGCTTGTTTCATGGCTTAAACGTCATTTATTCTCTTGAGTCGTCGAAATCATCGCTAAGATTAAAAAACCCGGCGGATTCGCGCTTCATGACATTTATTGACGTGTCGAAACCGTAGTAACGTAAGATTAACACGAAGTCACCACAACGGCGGACATGAGTTACGAAAGGTTTCAATTCTATCCGTAGCCGCCGCCGTTGTCTTTAAGATTCAGGAGCGTAGTGCATGGAGTTCAGTGTAAAAAGCGGTAGCCCGGAGAAACAGCGGAGTGCCTGCATCGTTGTGGGCGTCTTTGAACCACGCCGACTCTCCCCGATCGCCGAGCAACTCGATAAAATCAGCGACGGCTATATCAGCGCCCTGCTGCGCCGTGGCGAACTGGAAGGCAAACCAGGGCAGACCCTGTTGCTGCACCATGTTCCGAACGTCCTGTCCGAGCGTATTCTGCTGATTGGCTGCGGTAAAGAACGTGAGCTTGATGAGCGCCAGTACAAACAGGTTATTCAGAAAACCATTAATACACTGAATGATACTGGTTCAATGGAAGCGGTCTGCTTCCTGACCGAGCTGCACGTTAAGGGCCGCAACACATACTGGAAAGTACGCCAGGCCGTCGAAACCGCAAAAGAGAGCCTCTACAGCTTCGATCAGCTGAAGACCACCAAAAGCGAGCCGCGTCGCCCGCTGCGTAAAATGGTCTTTAACGTGCCAACCCGTCGCGAGCTGACCAGCGGCGAGCGCGCTATTCAGCACGGCCTGGCTATTGCTGCGGGCATTAAAGCCGCTAAAGATCTTGGCAATATGCCGCCAAACATCTGTAACGCCGCGTATCTGGCCTCTCAGGCGCGCCAGCTGGCTGACTCCTACAGCAAGAACGTTATCACCCGCGTCATCGGCGAACAGCAAATGAAAGAGCTGGGGATGCACTCTTATCTGGCGGTCGGTAACGGCTCTCAGAACGAATCCCTGATGTCCGTCATCGAATACAAAGGCAATCCGTCTGAAGACGCGCGTCCGATCGTGCTCGTCGGTAAAGGGCTGACCTTTGACTCCGGCGGTATCTCCATCAAGCCTTCAGAAGGCATGGACGAGATGAAGTACGACATGTGCGGCGCGGCGGCGGTTTACGGTGTGATGCGCATGGTTGCGGAGCTTCAGCTGCCCATCAACGTGATCGGCGTGCTGGCAGGCTGCGAAAACATGCCTGGCGGTCGCGCCTATCGTCCGGGCGACGTGCTGACCACCATGTCCGGCCAAACCGTGGAAGTGCTGAACACCGACGCGGAAGGCCGTCTGGTGCTGTGTGACGTGCTGACCTACGTTGAGCGTTTCGAACCAGAAGCGGTCATCGACGTGGCCACCCTGACCGGTGCCTGCGTGATTGCCCTGGGCCACCACATCACCGGCCTGATGTCGAACCACAATCCGCTGGCGCATGAGCTGATTGGCGCGTCCGAGCAGGCTGGCGACCGCGCATGGCGTCTGCCGCTGGGGGACGAGTTCCAGGAACAGCTGGAGTCAAACTTCGCGGACATGGCTAACATTGGTGGTCGTCCTGGCGGCGCAATTACCGCAGGCTGCTTCCTGGCGCGCTTCACCCGTAAATATAACTGGGCGCACCTGGACATCGCGGGAACCGCATGGCGTTCCGGTAAAGCCAAAGGCGCGACCGGACGTCCGGTTGCCCTGCTGTCGCAGTTCCTGTTTAATCGTGCGGGTTTTAACGGCGACGAGTGATGTAATGTGCCGGGTGGCGGCTTCGCCTTACCCGGCCTACACGGCACTCAACCGTAGGCCGGGTAAGCGAAGCGCCACCCGGCTTTGCATTTAAATCCACGACAAGAAGCCCCATATATGAAGAATGCAACGTTCTACCTTCTGGACAACGACACTCATCAGGATGGCCTCAGCGCCGTTGAACAGCTGGTGTGTGAAATTGCCGCAGAACGTTGGCGCGCAGGTAAACGCGTACTGATTGCCTGTGAAGATGAGCAGCAGGCGATTCGCCTGGATGAAGCGCTGTGGGCGCGCCCGCCGGAAAGTTTTGTTCCGCATAACCTGTCGGGTGAAGGTCCACGCGGCGGGGCACCGGTCGAAATAGCCTGGCCGCAAAAACGCAACAGCAGCGCGCGCGACATTCTCATTAGCCTGCGGACAGACTTTGCAGATTTTGCCACCGCTTTCACAGAAGTGGTAGACTTTGTCCCTTACGAAGAATCTTTGAAACAACTGGCGCGCGAACGCTACAAAGCGTACCGCCTGGCCGGTTTTAACCTGAATACGGCAACCTGGAAATAATGGAAAAGACATATAACCCACGCGATATCGAACAGCCGCTTTACGAGCACTGGGAACAGCAGGGCTATTTCAAGCCTAACGGCGACGAAAGCAAAGAGTCCTTCTGCATCATGATCCCGCCGCCGAACGTCACCGGCAGTTTGCATATGGGGCATGCTTTCCAGCAGACCATCATGGACACCATGATCCGCTACCAGCGCATGCAGGGCAAAAACACCCTGTGGCAGGCGGGGACTGACCACGCGGGTATCGCGACCCAGATGGTGGTTGAGCGTAAAATTGCCGCTGAAGAAGGTAAAACCCGCCACGACTACGGTCGCGACGCGTTCATCGACAAAATCTGGCAGTGGAAGGCGGAATCCGGCGGCACCATTACCCGTCAGATGCGCCGTCTCGGCAACTCCGTGGACTGGGAGCGCGAGCGCTTTACCATGGACGAAGGCCTGTCCAACGCCGTGAAAGAAGTTTTCGTCCGTCTGTACAAAGAAGACCTGATTTACCGCGGCAAGCGCCTGGTGAACTGGGACCCGAAACTGCGCACCGCGATTTCTGACCTCGAAGTGGAAAACCGCGAGTCTAAAGGCTCCATGTGGCACATCCGCTATCCGCTGGCCGACGGCGCAAAAACCGCAGACGGTAAAGATTACCTGGTGGTCGCCACGACTCGTCCGGAAACCCTGCTGGGCGATACCGGCGTGGCCGTGAACCCGGAAGATCCGCGCTATAAAGATCTGATCGGCAAATTCGTGGTGCTGCCGCTGGTGAACCGCCGCATTCCGATTGTGGGCGACGAACACGCCGACATGGAAAAAGGCACCGGCTGCGTGAAAATCACCCCGGCGCACGACTTCAACGACTATGAAGTGGGCCGTCGTCACGCCCTGCCGATGATCAACATTCTGACCTTCGACGGCGATATCCGCGAAAGCGCAGAAGTGTACGACACCAAAGGCAACGAATCCGACGTTTACTCCAGCGAGATCCCGGCTGAGTTCCAGAAGCTGGAACGCTTTGCCGCACGTAAAGCCATCGTAGCCGCCGTTGATGCGCTCGGCCTGCTGGAAGAGATTAAGCCTCACGATCTGACCGTGCCGTACGGCGACCGTGGCGGCGTGGTTATTGAGCCAATGCTGACCGACCAGTGGTACGTCCGTGCCGACGTGCTGGCGAAACCGGCTGTGGAAGCGGTTGAGAACGGCAGCATTCAGTTCGTGCCGAAGCAGTATGAAAACATGTACTTCTCCTGGATGCGCGACATTCAGGACTGGTGTATCTCCCGTCAGCTGTGGTGGGGCCACCGCATCCCGGCATGGTACGACAACGAAGGCAACGTCTACGTTGGCCGCACCGAAGAGGAAGTGCGTCAGGAAAATAACCTGGGCGCTGACGTGGCGCTGCGTCAGGACGAAGACGTGCTGGATACCTGGTTCTCCTCCGCGCTGTGGACCTTCTCCACCCTCGGCTGGCCGGAAAACACCGACGCGCTGCGTCAGTTCCACCCAACCAGCGTGATGGTCTCCGGCTTCGACATCATCTTCTTCTGGATTGCCCGCATGATCATGATGACCATGCACTTCATCAAAGACGAAGACGGCAAGCCGCAGGTTCCGTTCCATACCGTCTACATGACCGGCCTGATCCGCGACGATGAAGGCCAGAAGATGTCCAAATCCAAGGGTAACGTTATCGACCCGCTGGACATGGTTGACGGGATCTCTCTGGAAGAGCTGCTGGAAAAACGTACCGGTAATATGATGCAGCCGCAGCTGGCTGAGAAAATCCGCAAGCGTACCGAGAAGCAGTTCCCGAACGGGATCGAATCTCACGGTACCGACGCCCTGCGCTTCACCCTGGCGGCGCTGGCCTCTACCGGCCGCGACATCAACTGGGACATGAAGCGTCTGGAAGGTTACCGTAACTTCTGTAACAAGCTGTGGAACGCCAGCCGCTTCGTGCTGATGAACACCGAAGATCAGGATTGCGGCTTTAACGGCGGCGAAATGACCCTGTCTCTGGCAGACCGCTGGATCCTGGCGGAATTTAACCAGACGGTGAAAGCGTTCCGCGACGCGCTGGACAGCTACCGCTTCGATATCGCAGCGGGCATTCTGTACGAATTCACCTGGAACCAGTTCTGCGACTGGTATCTGGAGCTGGCGAAGCCGGTCATGAACGGCGGTTCTGAAGCGGAGCTGCGCGGCACGCGTAATACGCTGATTACCGTTCTGGAAGGCCTGCTGCGCCTGGCGCACCCGATTATTCCGTTCATCACCGAAACCATCTGGCAGCGCGTGAAGGTCATTGCCGGTATCAACGCCGATACCATCATGCTCCAGCCGTTCCCGGCCTTCGACGCCGCGAAAGTGGATGAAGCCGCGTCTGCGGATACCGAGTGGCTGAAGCAGGCGATCGTTGCGGTACGTAACATCCGTGCAGAAATGAACATCGCGCCGGGTAAACCACTGGAGCTGCTGCTGCGCGGTTGCAGCGACGCTGCCGTTCGTCGCGTCACCGAGAACAACACCTTCCTGAAAACCATGGCGCGTCTGGAAAGCATCACCGTGCTGCCTGCCGATGACAAAGGTCCGGTTTCCGTGACAAAAATCATCGACGGTGCGGAGCTGCTGATCCCGATGGCGGGCCTGATCGACAAAGACGCTGAGCTGGCTCGTCTGGCGAAAGAAGTGGCGAAAGTCGACGTGGAAATTGCAAAAATCGAAGGCAAACTGGCGAACGAGGGCTTTGTGGCCCGCGCGCCGGAAGCGGTCATCGCCAAAGAGCGTGAGCGTCTGGTTGCCTTCGCCGATGCGAAGACCAAACTGATCGAGCAGCAGGCCGTTATCGCCGCTCTGTAATATTATGAAAACGCCGGAGGCCCTCTTCGGCGTTTTCTTTTATAAGGCATTTTTTATTCGTACCAGCTTCCCGTCAGGCATGGTTATCCAGTAATACTCACTCCCGCTGAAAGAAAACCTTTCGTAGGTTGCCGTGTCGAATTCAACATCAAGAAGAATATTTTTTTCGATACAGTGCTTCTCCGTATCATTTTTCGGGGGAAAACAATACAGATCGCCATCGCTGGATGTTTGAATATCAGCAAATCCGCTGCCAATATCCCAAAAAGTAATAGTATAAGAATCGCTCGAAGGAATATTGTATATTTTCTTCAGCTCTTCTTTATGTTCCAGGTACCAGTGAATTCGCCCCCACTCGGTTAATGGAAAGTGATTCACTACAATATCGTATGACTCGAACCTTCTATCTTTGCTCGCGAACTGCTCTAACACAAACGTAGGGTCGTATTCAACCTGACTCCCTGCCCGGATAACAGTGACAGGTCGTTGTGTCCACAGCAGGTAGCTGAATATCAGTAACACCAGACTCCCGATAACGACTTTAGATTTCGAATTCATACTCCACCCTTAACAGGAATATGCGCACTAAAGTTAGTCATAAATGGCTTGAATGCATAATCACGATGTCGTTGCAGGAAAAACCAGATGCGGAAAAAGCGCAAATTTTTATAAAGTTCGTTAGCAATATCTTCTCTGCCGAGGCCAAAATGATCCTGCCCTTTAAAAGAAAGCAATCCCTCCCATGACATGGCATAGCGCTGGAAACGTACCAATTTGATTTGTTGCGCATAAACATCATGTATGCTTATCCCCAAACCATTAAACCTATCAATAAAACGATTGAATTTTGGTAACCTCAAATGATTTATTTTTCCTTTCAAATCCGTAAAAAAACGATAATCCAGACTTGCTTGCCGCTTCAAATATAAATGATTATCTATCGCCTCCCAAATTTTCCTCAGCACATCATTTGTTCCAACACCCTTGATGATCTCTTCATACGCGTGATTCAAACGGACACCAGTCCATGGTTGCCCGTTGCCGTAATGAAAATGGTCGATTAGCTCACCAATAAGAGGAGCATACAACCCGCTAGCAAATTGCGTAGATAGCTCTTTCATCTCATCGAACATAATATCTGCGCAGTGCTGCCGGCTAATCGGCCTTCCCTGCTTTTGCTGAAGTCCGAATCCGAAAGCATGGGTGTTAAAACTAGCCATCATATCAAATTTCAAACACCTGAATGGGTCGACACGAGCAGAAATGTCCTCCAGACCCAGTTGCTGAAAGTCCCAATCGTTCAAGTCGCCACACTGCATATCATCAGTATAATAATTTTCGAAACGATGGAACGTTGAAAAAATCTCACACGGTAGCGACATTGATAAAAGCGCATCTATATTCATAATTCATCAATCTTATAAATAATATAACCCCCCCTTTAAACCAGAAGGCAATTTAAGAGAAATTCAAAAAATAAAACTTGAGCAATGCAACGAAAAAACGGGTTAAAGATGAAAAATTTTCGCATGGTAAATATCGGTCTTGCATGAGAGAAAAGAGGGTGGTATCAAATATCACTATGATAAATTGTTTTTCGATTGAGTAACAAAATGAGTTCCACGCAGTCCCTCCCTACACTCCGCCGGATATCCACCAGCGACAACCCGGCTATCGCCGCCGTTATCCGCACGGTCTCTGCCGAATACGGTCTGACCGCCGACAAAGGCTACACCGTGGCCGACCCGAATCTGGACGAACTTTTTCAGCTGTACAGCCAGCCGGGTCATGCGTACTGGGTCGTCGAGCAGGACGGTCAGGTCGTGGGCGGCGGCGGCATTGCCCCCCTGCTTTGCAGCGAGCCGGATATCTGTGAACTACAGAAAATGTATTTTCTGCCCGCGATACGCGGCCAAGGCCTGGCGAAAAAGCTGGCGCTGATCGCCCTGGAACATGCGCGCTCACAGGGCTTTAAACGTTGCTACCTCGAAACCACCGCGTTCCTTAAAGAGGCCATTGGCCTGTATGAACATCTGGGCTTTGAGCATATCGACGCGCCACTGGGCTGCACGGGCCACGTGGACTGCGAAGTCAGAATGCTGAAAAGTCTGTAAGTTTCGTTCCTGCCGTCTTCTGTTAAGCGACTGTAAACTGAATGCTCTACACTCTCAGTTCACACCAAAACAGGGGAAACGCGATGTCGAAGATAAAAAGCTACGCCGCACCGCAGGCGGGTGCAGAACTTGAGCTGTACGAGTACGATGCGGGCGAACTAAAAGCGGAAGACGTCGAGGTACAGGTTGATTACTGCGGGATCTGCCACTCGGATCTCTCGATGATCGACAACGAATGGGGCTTTTCCAGCTATCCGCTGGTTGCCGGTCACGAAGTGATTGGTCGCGTTGCGGCGCTCGGCAGCGCCGCGCAGGACAAAGGGCTGAAAGTGGGCCAGCGCGTGGGCATCGGCTGGACGGCACGCAGCTGCGGCCACTGCGACGCCTGTATCAGCGGTAATCAGGTTAACTGCACGGAAGGCGCTGTTCCTACCATCCTCAACAAAGGCGGCTTTGCCGATAAGCTTCGCGCCGACTGGCAATGGGTTATCCCGCTGCCGGACTGCATTGATATTGAATCCGCAGGTCCGCTGCTGTGCGGCGGTATCACCGTCTTTAAACCGCTGCTGATGCACCACGTCACCGCCACCAGCCGCGTGGGCGTAATCGGTATTGGCGGTCTGGGGCATATTGCCATCAAACTGCTGCACGCGATGGGCTGCGAAGTGACGGCGTTCAGCTCCAACCCGGCAAAAGAGCAGGAAGTGCTGGCGATGGGTGCAGACAAAGTGGTGAACAGCCGCGATCCTGAAGCGCTGAACGCGCTGGCTGGGCAGTTTGACCTGATCATTAACACCGTCAACGTCGATCTCAACTGGCAGCCGTACTTTGAAGCGCTGGCCTATGGCGGTAACTTCCACACCGTGGGTGCGGTGATGAAGCCGCTGCCGGTTCCCGCCTTTACCCTGATCGGCGGGGATCGCAGCGTGTCAGGCTCCGCGACCGGTACGCCATACGAGTTGCGCAAGCTGATGAAGTTTGCCGGACGCACCAAAGTGGCGCCGACCACCGAGCTGTATCCGATGTCGAAAATCAACGAAGCGATCCAGCACGTACGCGACGGTAAAGCCCGTTACCGCGTGGTGTTGAAAGCGGATTTCTGATGTGAGTTTGCCGGGTGGCGGCTTCGCCTGACCCGGCCTACTTTTGCTACTGCGCCAATATATTAAACACTTCCGCCACCGCGACCGCCCCGGGATCCATCACCCCATCCAGGTTTTCCTTATTAACATACGACGAGCGTCCCGCTCCCGCTTTCGCCATTTTCGCCGTGGCTTCGGCGCCATGCTGCGCAGCCTGCGCCGCCGCCTGAATAGTGCCTTTCTGTAAGGCTTCCAGTGCCGGTTGCAGGGCGTCGATCAGCGTGCGATCCCCGAGATCGGCCCCGCCGTACTGCTTCATCTGCGCCAGCCCGCTCAACAGCGCATCCGGCAGGGATTGACCGTCATGCAGCTTTTGCCCGGCCGCCGTAAAGAAGATCGACATCAATACGCCGCTCGAACCGCCCATCACCGTTGCCAGCCGCTCGCCCACCAGCAGGAGTAATGTCGGTACGTCGTTAAGGGGCAGGTTGTTCTCCTCCAGACGCTGCGCAATATCCCGTGCACCTTGCGCAAAGGTTGAGCCGGTATCGCCGTCGCCCACTTTGGCATCCAGCGCGTTCAGGCGATTTTCAAGCTGGATCAATGTATTCGTCACCGAGGAGACGAACCCGCCCACCTGCGGATTTTCCGACGGAGTATATTCCACGCGGTCATGAAGGGCGCTATGTGGGACGGTACGCAGGAGCGCAAACGCGACGGGCTTCTGCCAGCCCAGCGTCTCAACCTCGGCGTGAATCGCCTTCTCAACGTAATCGTTGAGCTTTAACAGCGTCAGCGAAAAGCCTTTCATATCCAGCGCGCTCACCAGCGGCGCGGGGCCAATCAGGTAAGCGATCTCCGCTTTCAGCGCTGAATGTGCCAGCTCTTTGGTGAGCAGAGCCATCTCCAGCGCGGACACGCCGCCGAG
Source organism: Enterobacter sp. GD03975 (assembly GCF_029838645.1). Classification (NCBI taxonomy): domain Bacteria; kingdom Pseudomonadati; phylum Pseudomonadota; class Gammaproteobacteria; order Enterobacterales; family Enterobacteriaceae; genus Enterobacter; species Enterobacter sp. GD03975. The sequence continues at coordinate 70,439 of NZ_JAOBZC010000006.1, read as the reverse complement.
GTTGTTGATCAGCACCGCAAAGCGTCCTTCACCCGCCTGGGCTTTCAGCGGCGTCACCAGCGTATCGATAATCGCCCTGCTATTTTGCGTATCCACCACCGAGGCCCCCGGCTCGCCGTGAATACCCAGCCCCAGCTCCACGTGGCCCTGTTTGATACGCCCTTCTTCGTCATCGCTCCCCGGCAGGTTGCAGGTTTGCATCGCAACGCCCAGGCTCCAGAGGTTATCGCAGGCCTGTTGCGCAATATCCCGCACCTCGGTGAGCGATTTCCCCTGCTCTGCCGCATATCCCGCAATCTTGTGTACCAGCGCCGTTCCCGCAATGCCGCGCGGCTGCTTGTTATCCGGCAGGGCGATGTCATCCGCCACGATAACCATTTCCACCTTCAGGCCGTAGCGTTTGGCTTTCTCCGCGGCCAGGCCAAAGTTAAGCCGGTCACCGGTATAGTTTTTTACGATCAGCAGGCAGCCACGATCGCCCGTCACCGCCACAATGGCGTTGAGAACCGCATCCACGCTTGGGGAGGCAAACAGATCGCCACACACCGCGGCGGTGAGCATGCCTTTACCGACAAACCCGGCATGCGCCGGTTCGTGGCCGGAGCCGCCACCGGAGATCACCGCCACGCGGCTTTTATCCCAGTCGCCGCGCGCCACCACCCGGATGGCCGGATCGATATCAAGTTTGACGAGATTACCGTGTGGCGCGGAGAGGAGTATGCCTTCAATGGCGTCGTTGACAAGCTGTTTGCGGTCGTTAAAAAAGAATCTGGACATAGTTTCCCAAAAATTTGTTTACCGTATGCAAAAGCATAGTTCGCACTGGATAATGCGCCGCAAAGTGAGGAATTTACGCAGACATTTTGCCGTCAGGTTGCCTATACTCCACCCAGGACTACGAGAGGACGTGCATCATGAGTACACCATTGTTAATCGCCAGGACGCTGGAAAAAGAGCTGTTTTTACTGCCCGCGATGACGAACCGTCATGGCCTGATCACAGGCGCGACCGGGACGGGGAAAACCGTCACCCTGCAAAAGCTGGCGGAGTCATTGTCAGACATTGGCGTGCCGGTTTTTATGGCTGACGTGAAGGGCGATTTAACCGGGGTGGCTCAGGAAGGTACGGCATCAGAAAAACTGCTCGAGCGCCTGAAAAATATCGGCATCACGGACTGGACGCCGCACGGCAATCCTGTCGTGCTATGGGATATCTTCGGCGAAAAAGGGCACCCGGTGCGCGCCACCGTCTCCGATCTCGGTCCTCTGCTGCTGGCCCGTCTGCTTAATCTGAACGACGTACAGTCCGGGGTGCTGAACATCATCTTCCGTATCGCCGACGATCAGGGGCTGCTGCTGCTTGATTTCAAAGATCTGCGCGCCATCACCCAGTACATCGGCGATAACGCTAAATCCTTCCAGAACCAGTACGGCAATATCAGCAGCGCCTCTGTTGGTGCCATTCAGCGCGGGCTACTGACGCTGGAGCAGCAGGGTGCCGAGCACTTCTTCGGCGAGCCGATGCTGGATATCAAGGACTGGATGCGCACCGACAGCAACGGCAAAGGCATTATCAACATCCTGAGTTCAGAAAAGCTCTACCAGATGCCGAAGCTCTACGCCGCCAGCCTGCTGTGGATGCTCTCCGAGCTGTACGAACAGCTGCCAGAAGCAGGCGATCTGGAAAAACCTAAGCTGGTGTTCTTCTTCGACGAAGCGCACCTGCTGTTCAACGACGCGCCGCAGGTGCTGCTGGATAAAATTGAACAGGTTATCCGCCTGATCCGCTCCAAAGGCGTTGGGGTCTGGTTTGTGTCGCAAAACCCGTCGGATATTCCTGACAACGTGCTGGGACAGCTGGGTAACCGCGTACAGCACGCCCTGCGCGCCTTTACGCCGAAAGATCAGAAAGCCGTCAAAGCCGCCGCGCAAACCATGCGTGCCAATCCGGCCTTTGATACCGAAGCGGCCATTCAGGCGTTAGGCACCGGCGAAGCGCTGATTTCGTTCCTGGACGCAAAAGGCAGCCCGACAGTTGTCGAGCGCGCGATGGTGATTGCGCCCTGCTCGCGCATGGGGCCGGTGACGGACGATGAACGCAACAGCCTGATTAACCTTTCTCCCCTCTACGGGAAGTATGAAGACGAGGTGGATCGCGAATCCGCGTTCGAGATGCTGCAAAAAGGGGTGCAGGCGACTGCCGAATCGCAGGAAGCGCCTGCCGCCAAAGGACAATCTGTCGCCGTGGATGACGGTATTCTCGGCGGGCTGAAAGATATTCTGTTCGGCAGCACCGGGCCACGCGGCGGCAAGCGCGATGGCGTAGTGCAGACCATGGCAAAAAGCGCGACGCGTCAGATTACCAATCAGATAGTGCGCGGCATGCTGGGAAGTCTGCTAGGCGGCCGTCGCCGGTAGCGGGGGAACCCACGGACGGCCCAGCGCCGACCCCTGCACACCGTGTTCACGCAGATAACGGTCAATTTCTACCATCCCCGTCCAGCGGTTCTCGCACCACAGTGGTGCCAGAAGCGTTGGGCGGCGGGCGCTTGCCGAGATACGGTGATAAACAATGTCCGGCGGCGTGTGGCGTATCATCTCCCCCGCCGTCACCGTATAGTCGTCGAGTTCGATACCGCTTAACCGCCCCGCTTCCCAGGCTTTCGCCATTATGCTGCCCTTTACGATGTGCAGCGGATGCAGCTTGATCCCGTCCACGCCGGTCTCAACCACTTTTTCCAGCGTCTCCAGGCCATGCTGCTGCCCTTCTCCGGGCAAGCCGACAATCAGATGCGAACAGACTTTCAGGCCACGCTCGCGGGCGAGACGCGTGGTGCGCTGGTAGCAGGCGAAATCATGCCCGCGATTGATACGGTGCAGGGTTTTATCGTGCGCGGTCTGCAAGCCCAGCTCCAGCCAGATCTCGTAGCCCTTCTCTCTGTACTCGCTAAGTAAATCCAGCACCGCCTCCGGTACGCAGTCCGGGCGCGTACCTACGCACAGCCCGACAATATTCGCCTGAGCGACCGCCTGCTGATACATAGAGCGTAATACCTGCACCTCCGCCCACGTGCTGGTGTAGGCCTGAAAATAGGCCAGATATTGCCTGGCACGGTTCACGAGGCTGGCCTGATGCGCGAGCTGTTCTGCGATAGATTTATGCTGCTGGGCTTCGTCAGCAAACGACGCCACGTTGCAGAACGTGCAGCCACCACGCCCGATGGTGCCGTCGCGGTTCGGACAGCTAAAGCCGCCGTGAAGCGTCAGCTTATGCACCTTTTGCCCGTAACGCTGCAAAAGATCCCCACCAAACATATTGACTAATTTCTGTAACTGCATAATCTGATAGACCGTCCCGAAGAAAGGGGACAAGCCTGCCATTTTTAGCCTCTGTCGGCGATGACCTGGATCAATCGCCCTGGACGGCCTTTATCTATTTGAATAAATAATCACGATTACCGGGATTTCATTCATCCGCTGCGTAATTACTTTTCCTTATGTTCTGATGGTTTTTTTCATTTATAGCGCCAGGACTGAAAAACAGTGATTTTATGCGGGTTCGAACACTGCACCAGATTATTATTCTGCCATAAATCCGCATTTCAGCATGCTGCATCAATAATACCGCTTTCATATAGTGAGTCAGATCACACTCCCCTGCACCTTCCTGACGCTTTAAGTGGTTGTAAAATTAGTTAAATAACCAATAAAAACAAAAGGATAATTACGCTTTAGCACATTTTTGTATAAATAAGATTGCCATTTGACCTGTGTACTAATTCCCGATAAGTTGGAAATCCGCTGGAAGCTTTCTGGATGAGCGGCCTGCTCATCATATTTATGCAGTAATTGAGATTCCCTCTGAAGCAAGTCCTCAAACTTGTTTACCTGCGCGAAAGGATGAAAAAGAGGGCGAATGCGAGGTTCGCGTATGAAACGCAAACCCCGTCGCCATGCTCTTTCTGCGCCTGTGCGCCACGGTAAAGTTCAGTGGGAAGCCCGACGAGCCTGGGGAGGTTCACTGATATGTTGTACGATAAATCCCTTGAGAAGGATAACTGTGGTTTCGGCCTGATCGCCCACATAGAAGGCGAACCTAGCCACAAGGTAGTGCGTACCGCTATTCACGCACTGGCCCGTATGCAGCACCGTGGCGCCATCCTTGCCGATGGTAAAACCGGCGACGGTTGCGGCCTGCTGCTGCAAAAACCGGATCGTTTCTTCCGCATCGTGGCGGAAGAGCGCGGCTGGCGTTTAGCCAAAAACTACGCTGTCGGCATGCTGTTCCTGAATCAGGATCCTGAAAAAGCGGCCGCCTCACGCCGCATCGTTGAAGAAGAACTTCAGCGCGAAACCCTGTCGATTGTCGGCTGGCGCGATGTGCCAACCAACGAAGGGGTGCTCGGTGAAATTGCCCTCTCCTCGCTGCCTCGTATTGAACAGATTTTCGTTAACGCGCCTGCGGGCTGGCGTCCACGTGATATGGAACGCCGTCTGTTTATCGCCCGCCGCCGCATCGAAAAACGTCTCCAGGACGATAAAGAGTTCTACGTCTGTAGCCTCTCGAACCTGGTGAACATCTATAAAGGTCTGTGTATGCCGGCTGACCTGCCGCGCTTCTACCTGGACCTGGCGGACCTGCGTCTGGAATCGGCCATTTGCCTGTTCCACCAGCGCTTCTCCACCAACACCGTGCCGCGCTGGCCGCTGGCACAGCCGTTCCGCTACCTGGCGCACAACGGCGAGATCAACACCATCACCGGTAACCGCCAGTGGGCGCGCGCCCGTACCTATAAGTTCCAGACCCCGCTGATCCCTGACCTGCACGATGCCGCGCCGTTCGTGAACGAAACCGGCTCGGATTCCAGCTCCATGGATAACATGCTGGAGCTGCTGCTGGCGGGCGGAATGGATATCGTGCGCGCCATGCGTCTGCTCGTGCCACCGGCCTGGCAGAACAACCCGGATATGGATCCGGAGCTGCGCGCGTTCTTCGATTTCAACTCCATGCACATGGAGCCGTGGGACGGCCCGGCGGGCATCGTGATGTCCGACGGTCGCTTCGCTGCGTGTAACCTGGACCGTAACGGTCTGCGTCCGGCACGCTACGTCATTACCAAAGACAAGCTCATCACCTGCGCCTCTGAAGTCGGCATCTGGGATTACCAGCCTGACGAAGTGGTCGAGAAAGGCCGCGTCGGTCCGGGCGAGCTGATGGTTATCGATACCCGCGGCGGCCGTATTCTGCACTCTGCGGAAACCGATAACGATCTGAAAAGCCGCCATCCGTATAAAGAGTGGATGGCGAAAAACGTGCGTCGCCTGGTGCCGTTCGAAGATCTGTCTGACGACGAAGTGGGCAGCCGCGAGATGGACGACGATACCCTCGCGAGCTTCCAGAAACAGTTTAATTACAGCGCGGAAGAGCTGGACTCGGTTATTCGCGTACTCGGCGAAAACGGCCAGGAAGCGGTCGGCTCGATGGGTGACGATACCCCGTTCGCCGTGCTCTCCAGCCAGCCGCGCATTATTTACGACTATTTCCGTCAGCAGTTTGCGCAGGTAACCAACCCGCCAATCGATCCGCTGCGCGAAGCGCACGTGATGTCGCTGGCCACCAGCATCGGTCGCGAGATGAACGTCTTCTGTGAAGCCGAAGGCCAGGCGCACCGTCTGACCTTTAAATCACCGATCCTGCTGTATTCCGATTTTAAACAGCTCACCACCATGACCGAGGAGCACTACCGCGCCGACACGCTCGATATCACCTTCGACGTGACCGAAACGAGCCTCGAAGAGACGGTGAATGCGCTGTGCGACAAAGCCGAGCAAATGGTGCGTAACGGCACCGTTCTGCTGGTGCTGTCTGACCGCAACATCGCGAAAAACCGTCTGCCGGTGCCTGCGCCAATGGCGGTGGGGGCTATCCAGACGCGTCTGGTCGACAAGAGCCTGCGCTGCGATGCCAACATCATTGTTGAAACCGCGAGCGCCCGCGATCCACACCACTTTGCCGTGCTCTTAGGCTTTGGTGCGACGGCGATCTACCCGTACCTGGCCTACGAAACGCTGGCCCGCCTGGTAGACACCCGCGCCATCGACAAAGACTACCGTGCGGTGATGCTGAACTACCGTAACGGCATCAACAAAGGCCTGTACAAGATCATGTCCAAAATGGGCATCTCGACCATCGCCTCTTACCGCTGCTCGAAGCTGTTTGAAGCGGTCGGCCTGCACGACGACGTCGCGAACCTCTGCTTCCAGGGCGTCATCAGCCGTATCGGCGGCGCCGGTTTTGCTGACTTCCAGCAGGATCTGGTGAACCTGTCGAAGCGCGCCTGGCTGGCACGTAAGCCGCTGGAACAGGGCGGCCTGCTGAAATATGTCCACGGAGGCGAGTACCACGCGTATAACCCGGACGTGGTGCGCACGTTGCAACAGGCGGTACAGAGCGGCGAGTACAGCGATTATCAGCAGTATGCCGAGCTGGTGAACAACCGTCCGGCAGCGACGCTGCGCGATCTCATTGCCCTGAATCCGGGTGACGAGGCTGTCAGCATCGACGACGTAGAACCGGCGTCCGAACTGTTTAAACGCTTCGATACCGCGGCGATGTCCATCGGCGCGCTGAGCCCGGAAGCGCACGAAGCGCTGGCGGAAGCCATGAACAGCATCGGCGGCAACTCCAACTCCGGCGAGGGCGGTGAAGATCCGGCCCGTTACGGCACCAACAAAGTGTCGCGCATCAAGCAGGTGGCGTCCGGCCGCTTTGGCGTAACCCCTGCGTACCTGGTTAACGCCGACGTGATCCAGATTAAGGTCGCTCAGGGTGCAAAACCGGGCGAAGGCGGTCAGCTGCCGGGTGATAAAGTCACGCCGTACATCGCCAAACTGCGCTACTCGGTGCCGGGCGTGACGCTGATTTCCCCGCCGCCGCACCACGATATCTACTCTATCGAGGACTTAGCGCAGCTCATTTTCGACCTGAAGCAGGTCAACCCGAAAGCGATGATCTCCGTGAAGCTGGTCTCCGAGCCGGGCGTCGGCACCATCGCCACCGGCGTGGCGAAAGCCTATGCGGATCTGATCACCATTGCCGGCTACGACGGCGGCACTGGCGCAAGCCCGCTCTCCTCCGTGAAATACGCGGGCTGTCCGTGGGAGCTTGGCCTGGTGGAAACCCAGCAGGCGCTGGTGGCTAACGGCCTGCGCCACAAGATCCGTTTGCAGGTGGACGGCGGTCTGAAAACCGGCCTCGACATCATCAAAGCGGCGATTCTGGGTGCGGAAAGCTTCGGCTTCGGTACTGGCCCGATGGTTGCGCTCGGCTGTAAATACCTGCGTATTTGCCACCTGAACAACTGCGCAACCGGCGTTGCGACCCAGGACGAGAAGCTGCGTAAGAATCACTATCACGGCCTGCCGTTCAAGGTGACCAACTACTTTGACTTCATCGCCCGTGAAACCCGCGAGCTGATGGCGCAGCTGGGCGTGAAGCGTCTGGTGGATCTGATTGGCCGTACCGACCTGCTGAAAGAGCTGGAAGGCTTCACCGCCAAGCAGCAGAAGCTGGAGCTGTCTAAGCTGCTGGAAACGGCTGAGCCGCATCCTGGCAAAGCGGTTTACTGCACCGAGAACAACCCGCCGTTCGACAACGGCGTGCTGAACGCGCAGCTGCTGCAACAGGCGAAGCCGTATGTAGACGAGAAGCAGAGCAAAACGTTCTGGTTTGACATCCGCAACACCGACCGTTCCGTGGGCGCATCCCTCTCCGGTTACATCGCGCAAACGCACGGTGACCAGGGGCTGGCGTCGGATCCGATTACCGCGCACTTCAGCGGTACCGCGGGCCAGAGCTTCGGCGTGTGGAACGCCGGCGGCGTTGAGTTATACCTGACCGGCGATGCCAACGACTACGTCGGGAAAGGCATGGCGGGCGGTCTGCTGGCGGTGCGTCCTCCGGTGGGTTCAGCCTTCCGCAGTCATGAAGCCAGCATCATCGGCAATACCTGTCTGTACGGTGCGACCGGCGGTCGTCTGTTTGCTGCGGGCCGTGCGGGCGAGCGTTTTGCGGTGCGTAACTCCGGTGCCATCACCGTGGTGGAAGGCATCGGCGATAACGGCTGCGAATACATGACGGGCGGAATTGTATGCGTCCTGGGTAAAACCGGCGTGAACTTTGGCGCCGGCATGACGGGCGGTTTTGCCTACGTGCTGGATGAAGACGGTGAGTTCCGCAAACGCGTGAACCCGGAACTGGTGGAAGTGCTGGACGTTGATTCGCTGGCCATTCACGAAGAACACCTGCGCGGTTTGATAACCGAACACGTGCAGCATACCGGTTCTTCGCGCGGCGAAGAGATCCTGGCGAACTGGCCAGCGTTCTCTGCGAAATTCGCGCTGGTTAAGCCGAAGTCCAGCGATGTTAAAGCCCTGTTGGGTCACCGTAGTCGTAGCGCAGCAGAGCTGCGCGTGCAGGCGCAGTAAGGAATTCAGATGAGCCAGAACGTTTACCAGTTTATCGACCTTCAGCGTGTTGATCCGCCAAAGAAACCGCTGAAGATCCGTAAAATTGAATTTGTTGAAATCTATGAGCCGTTTTCAGAAGGCCAGGCCAAAGCACAGGCAGACCGCTGCCTGTCCTGCGGTAACCCTTACTGCGAATGGAAATGTCCGGTCCATAACTACATTCCGAACTGGCTGAAGCTGGCCAACGAAGGGCGTATTTTTGAAGCCGCCGAGCTGTCTCACCAGACCAACACCCTGCCGGAAGTGTGCGGGCGCGTGTGTCCTCAGGATCGCCTGTGCGAAGGCTCCTGTACGCTGAACGACGAGTTTGGTGCGGTGACCATCGGCAACATCGAACGCTATATCAACGATAAAGCCTTCGAGATGGGCTGGCGTCCGGATATGACCGGCGTGCGTCAAACCGACAAGCGCGTGGCGATCGTCGGCGCGGGTCCGGCAGGCCTCGCCTGTGCCGACGTGCTGACACGCAACGGCGTGAAGGCGGTGGTTTTTGACCGTCATCCGGAAATCGGCGGTCTGCTGACGTTCGGCATCCCGGCCTTCAAGCTGGAAAAAGAGGTGATGACCCGCCGCCGTGAAATCTTCACCGGCATGGGCATTGAGTTCAAACTCAACACCGAAGTGGGCCGCGACGTGCAGCTCGACGATCTGCTGAAGGATTACGACGCCGTGTTCCTGGGCGTGGGCACCTATCAGTCCATGCGCGGTGGTCTGGAGAACGAAGATGCGCCAGGCGTGTACGATGCGCTGCCGTTCCTGATTGCTAACACCAAACAGCTGATGGGCTACGGCGAAACCGCCGACGAGCCGTTTGTCAGCATGGAAGGTAAACGCGTTGTCGTGCTGGGCGGCGGTGATACCGCGATGGACTGCGTGCGTACCTCCATTCGTCAAAACGCGGCGCACGTCATCTGCGCCTACCGTCGTGACGAAGAGAACATGCCGGGCTCTAAGCGCGAAGTGAAAAACGCGCGTGAAGAGGGCGTGGAGTTCCAGTTCAACATCCAGCCTCTGGGCATTGAAGTGAACGCCAACGGTAAGGTAAGCGGCGTGAAGATGGCGCGCACGGAGATGGGCGCGCCGGATGCGAAAGGCCGTCGTCGCGCGGAGATCGTGGCTGGCTCTGAGCACGTGATCCCGGCCGACGCCGTGGTGATGGCGTTTGGTTTCCGCCCTCACAGCATGGAGTGGCTGGCGAAGCACAGCGTAGAACTGGACTCTCAGGGCCGCGTGATTGCGCCGGAAGGCAGCGACAACGCCTTCCAGACCAGCAACCCGAAAATCTTCGCCGGTGGCGATATCGTTCGCGGTTCAGACCTGGTGGTTACCGCGATTGCCGAAGGGCGTAAAGCGGCTGACGGGATCATGAACTTCCTGGAAGTATAAGCCCCTCTGACTCCCCGGCAGAAGCATAACGCGGAACGCCGGGGAGCCTGTTTTCAGTAACCTATCCTTCAGTTAACGATACCCTCTACCCCAAAAAAGCAGCGTAAATCCCGACGTAAACGTTTGCATTGTCGAAAAAAATGTATATTATGCGGCGGATTTTTTGGCCAAAATTCAAGGAGGCGTTGTGTCGCAAGATAACAATTATAGCCAGGGCCCCGTTCCTCTGGCGGCGCGGAAAGGCGTGGTTCCACTCACTTTTGTGATGTTAGGGTTAACGTTTTTTTCCGCCAGTATGTGGACCGGAGGCACGCTCGGTACCGGTCTTTCCTATAATGATTTCTTCCTCGCAGTTCTCTTCGGCAATCTCCTCCTCGGTATTTACACTGCTTTTCTTGGCTACATTGGCGCGAAAACCGGCCTCTCAACCCATCTTCTTGCGCGTTACTCGTTCGGTATAAAAGGGTCCTGGCTTCCCTCCATGCTTTTAGGCGGTACGCAGGTAGGATGGTTTGGCGTCGGCGTAGCGATGTTTGCCATCCCGGTGAGTAAAGCCACGGGCATCGACGTGAACATCCTGATTGCGGTTTCCGGCCTGCTGATGACGTTGACCATTTTTTTTGGCATCTCGGCACTGACGATTTTATCCATCATCGCCGTACCCGCTATCGTCATCCTGGGTAGCTACTCCGTCTGGCTGGCGGTGGACGGCGTGGGAGGGTTGGACCACCTCAAATCCATTGTGCCGCAGACGCCGCTCAACTTTTCCAGCGCGCTGGCGCTGGTTGTAGGTTCGTTTATCAGCGCAGGCACGCTGACCGCCGACTTCGTCCGCTTTGGCCGCAATGCCAAAGGGGCCGTTCTGGTGGCGATGGTGGCATTTTTCCTTGGCAACTCGCTGATGTTTATCTTCGGTGCGGCAGGCGCTGCCGCCGTAGGACAGGCCGATATTTCTGACGTGATGATCGCCCAGGGACTGCTGCTGCCGGCGATTGTCGTTCTCGGCCTGAATATCTGGACCACCAATGACAACGCGCTGTACGCCTCTGGTCTGGGTTTCGCCAATATTACTGGCCTTTCCAGCCGTACGCTGTCGGTGATGAATGGCATTATCGGTACGCTGTGCGCGCTGTGGCTATACAACAACTTCGTTGGCTGGCTGACCTTTTTGTCGGCAGCGATTCCGCCGATTGGCGGGGTGATTATCGCCGACTATCTGATTAATCGCCGCCGCTATGCCAGCTTCGACCATGCAAAATTTGTGTCCGTTAACTGGATTGCCATTTTCTCGGTCGCCCTGGGTGTTGCTGCCGGGCACTACATTCCGGGAATTGTCCCCGTTAACGCAGTATTGGGTGGCGTCTTCAGCTATTTGGTGTTAAACCCATTCGCCAAACGTACCCTTGCTAATCCTTCGGAGGCTTCCCATGCAGAATAATTCCCTCACTATCCGTCAGGCCCGTTTGCAGGGGCAGGAAGGTTTATGGCAGATCACGATTGAGAACGGACGCTTCAGCCGTATCGATCCTCAGGAAACTGCCCCTGCGCCAGTCGGTCAGGTGCTGGACGCTGAATGCGGGCTGGTTATCCCTCCTTTCATCGAACCGCATATCCATCTGGATACAACGCAAACGGCGGGTGAACCGAACTGGAACCAGTCAGGCACCCTTTTCGAGGGAATCGAGCGCTGGGCCGAACGTAAGGCGATGCTCACCCACGAAGACGTTAAAACCCGCGCGATGCAGACCCTGAAGTGGCAGATCGCCAACGGCATTCAGTACGTACGTACACACGTTGACGTCTCGGACCCTACCCTTACGGCACTGAAAGCCATGCTGGAGGTGAAGCAGGAAGTCGCCCCGTGGGTCGATATGCAAATTGTGGCATTCCCGCAGGAAGGCATTCTTTCTTATCCGAACGGTGAAGCACTGCTTGAGGAAGCCGTGCGTTTAGGGGCGGATGTCATCGGCGCAATCCCGCACTTTGAATTTACGCGTGAATATGGCGTGGAGTCGCTGCATAAAACGTTTTCTCTTGCCAGAAAGTACGACCGTCTGATCGATGTCCACTGTGACGAAATTGATGATGAGCAATCGCGCTTCGTTGAAACCGTTGCCGCCCTGGCACATCGTGACGGAATGGGTTCGCGCGTGACCGCCAGCCATACCACGGCGATGCACTCCTATAATGGCGCGTATACGTCCCGACTGTTCCGCCTGTTAAAAATGTCAGGCATTAACTTCGTGGCAAACCCGCTGGTTAACACGCATTTGCAGGGCCGTTTCGATACCTACCCCAAACGCCGCGGCATCACGCGCGTCAAAGAAATGCTGGAAGCGGAGATCAACGTCTGCTTTGGTCATGACGACGTTTTCGATCCGTGGTATCCGCTGGGAACCGCGAATATGCTTCAGGTTCTGCATATGGGGCTGCACGTCTGCCAACTGATGGGCTACGGGCAAATAAACGATGGGCTTAACCTGATCACTACCCACAGCGCGAAAACGCTCGATTTGCAGGACTATGGCGTGCGCGTTGGGAATTCAGCAAACCTGGTGATCCTCCCGGCAGAGAATGGGTTTGATGCCGTTCGTCGCCAGACGCCGGCACGATACTCTGTTCGCCACGGCAGGGTGATTGCCGAGACGGTGCCCAGCCAGACAACCGTGCACCTGACGCAGCCGGAAGCGGTGACGTTTAAGCGCTAATACTGGGTAGGAAACCGCGTGGCACACGTCATCGCGTACATAAAAATATCCTCACGGCGGAGCTAACGCCCTGCCGTTTTTTCCAGCGGATTAACTTTTGCTTTTGGCTAAAGCGCTTTTATCGCCGCCAAACGGGACGGCTCCGCTGAAAGGTTTACCGTCGATGGCGTCGTAGGTTCGAATCGCCTCCGGCCGCAGCCAGCGCTGAACGCGGGACGGCATATCCAGCCCAATCAGCAGGACCACCACAAAGGTCAGGCCGAAGGAGAGCGATCCCAGGGCTGTGCCCAGCGCCATATTCTGCGACAGCAGCGCGCCAATCACCGGGGCGATCGCCCCGCCCAGCGCCCCGACGTTATAGGTAAAGCCCAGGCCCGCCGCACGCTGGTCGGTGTCGAAATAACCACCGATGAGTTTCGGTAAGATCCCCGAGATCCCCTGCCCCAGCATCTGCTGGAAAAAGAGCAGCAGGCCCAGCACCCAGACATTTGCGCCACCGATCGCAAAGACGGGAACGATCAGCAGCTGTGAGGCCAGCAGGCTACAGACATACGCCTTCCGGGTGCCCAACCAGTCGCCGAGAAAACCACCCACGCAGCAGCCTACAGCCGCGCCGAAGCCGCTAAAGAACAGCACCTTCGCCACCGTTGACGGATCATAGGCCAGGTCGGTTTTCAGATACGTGGGTAACAGCGCCTGAATCGGCCAGGAGTAGAGGAACGCGAAGAGCACGACTACCATCAGCGTGACGCCCGTAGGCCAGCGTTTACCGCTGCTTTGCACCATAAAGCTGATAAACACAATGGCGCACAGCAGGCCGAGAATCACCACCAGCCCCGCGTTGTTGAGTTCGCCTGCAAAGCAGAGCCACAGCGCCGTACCGGCAAACAGCGTCATCGCCATATTGATCAGGCGGTATTTGCCGCGATAAAGGATATCAACCATTGTGCGTACCGGCGCCTGACCTTCGTGCTTCGCTTTCCAGTCTTCAGCTTCCGGAATATTTTTCCGCAGCCACAGGGCAAAGACGATGGGCAGGATGCCGATAAAGAACAGTGCTCGCCAGCCCCAGACGGGCACGACAAGGCTGTAGACCTGGGCCGCAACCACGGCACCGACGGAGAAGCCAGAAATCAGAAAACCACTCGCCTTATTGCGCAGGTGTTTCGGCCAGCTTTCAATGACGTAGGTTGCGCTGGAGCCGTATTCTCCCGCCATCCCCATACCAATCACCATGCGGGCGATAAACAGGGTGACGTAACCCGGCGCAAAACCGCAGGCCAGCGTACCGCAGGAGAAGAGCACGATGCTGGTTATCATTGCCAGCTTGCGGCCATAGCGGTCGCCCATGGCGCCCAGCAGCAGGCCGCCGAACCAGCGCGAAATAAAGGCCGCAGAAATGAGGCTCGCCGCTTCCACGGTCGTCAGGCCAAATTCACTTTTAATTTCTGTCAGCACTAAAGCAATCAGGACAAAATCGAAGCCATCTAGCAGATACCCCAGCCAGGCGGCGGAGAAGGCGCGCCACTGAGGGCGGCTTAGATGGCGGTACCACGGGATGCTTTGGGTAGACTTACTCATTTCACTCTCCCGACGATTTCTCTGTCGTTTTGCCGGATAAGCGACGCGCCATCCGGCAGTGCGTTAGCGTTTTTCCGCCATTAACTGCTCTGCCAGCGCCTTCAGCGCCGGCACGAATTGCTCGTCTACAGGGGCAAACGGTTTTCGGCACAGCGGCACGGACACCACGTCCATGTAGTGCAGAACCGTTTTCAGACCACGGAAGACCCCGACTTTAATCAGCAGGTCGATGACCTCGTTGCATTCGCTTTGCAGGCGCTGTGCGGTGGCGTTATCCCCCTCACGAACCGCGTTGGCGATAGCCCGGTAGCGCCAGCCCATAATGTTGTAGGTGCTGCCGATCCCCCCGTCCGCGCCGGCCAGCAGGCCGGAGGCAAAGATTTCGTCATAGCCGTTATAGAGCACCAGATCCGGATGCTCACGGCGGATCTGCTCCATCTGGAACAGATCGCCGGAGGTTTGCTTCAACGCGCCGACGCCGGGCAGCGTCACCAGGGTGTTGATCTGATCCAGGCTTAGCTTCACGCCGCTTAACGCCGGAATGTTATAGACCACCATCGGCAGACCATCCGCCGAATCAATAATTGCACGGTAATGATCGCAATGTTCTTCAAAGCTGAAGGGGTAATAAAACGGCGTGACGGCGGACACCGCGTCAAAGCCCAGGCGGGCAGCGGCGGCGGCCAGCTGCTGGCTTTCCGCGGTGCTCACGCAACCAACGTGGGCAATGAGCGTGATTTTTCCTTTCGCCTCCTCCGCCACGATCTCCATCACCTGCTCGCGTTCAGAAAGGCTTTGGATAAAGGCTTCCCCCGTTGAACCGCCGACATAAAGCCCGTCGATGCCCTGCGCAATATTGAACTGCACCAGACGGCGCAGGCTCTCCTTATCCAGCGCCTGCTGTTGGGTAAACGGAGTCAGAAGAGCGGCCATTACGCCGCGTAGTTGCGTTGCCATAGATACCTCAATCATTCGTGTGCTTGTTATAACGATATACCTTTATACCTGTTATACCAGATCAAATAAGCAGCAGTGGAATACAGAACGCTTATATTGCGAGCTGCTTCACTAAAGGATCGTTACTTTTTAGATTTTGAATGCTGGCCGAAGGCGTGCCAGGTAGCGGAAACGCTGTTGAGGTGAGTTTGCAGCGCCCGATCGGCTTCATCGGGATCGCGGCGGCGGATCGCGTCAACGATCGCGATATGCTGGCGATAGCTGACTTCATTATGCTGATAAAGCTCAGCGTCCGGCACTGTAGGACGCGCCGCGATTAGCCAGTCGAGCAGCGCAACGTGGATCGCGTTGAAGATTGGGTTACCGGGGATCTCCGCCAGCACGCGGTGAAAATCGACGTCGGAACGAATGAACAGCGCGTTGTCATCCAGGGACTGGCTGTTGATCTCCAGCGCTTTCGTCAGCCGCGCAATCTGATCGTCCGTGGCGTACTCTGCGGCATAACGCACGAGGCTGGATTCAAAGAACAGACGGAGCTGCTCAAAATGGGCAATACCGCCGGGCTGTGTCAGAAAATCTTTCGCCATCCCCGACAGCTCGCTGATGATGGTATCGGCAGACGGCAGGGTGACGCGGGCGCGTTCACCGTTGTTAATCTGCACCAGACCTTTACGCTTTAGCGCCGCCAGCGCTTCGCGCACCGAGGGGCGGCCCACGTTGAAGAACGCCATCAGCTCGCGCTCGGAGGGCAGCTGCTCTCCCTGGGCAAATTCCTTCCGGCGGATCATCTGCTCCAGCTCTTCTTCCACCATATCCGACAGCTTTTTGCGCGTCAGCGGACGGCGACGCAGGCTGCGGCCAAGGGTTTCATCTGAGTTTTCAGCGTTAGGATCGGTCGGTTTCATTGCAGTCCGGTGCCATTGAAGGAAAACACTGCATCATAGCACAGGTGAACAATGCGCCAAAAATCCTCTGTTCTGGGGCCGTTCGCCGCTAAAGCTGGTCAATAACGTACCGGTAATTGCAGGTGGAGATAAATTGCCCTCCCCCCACGTGCTCAAGATTTATCCTCAGTATGATGTCGTGCACGATTTGATCCATTAAGGGATGCCGGACAACCGAGGTCGTGAGTTTTTCATTATTGCAGCCAATAGCGCTAATCGAAACGCCCGTGGTAATCATGCGACAGTAGGCGCCCCGTTCGGTCATCGCGCTGTTATCACAAAAGCTTCCCCCTTCCCAAAGATAGGTATGCAGCGTCGTTTCCATGGTTCCGCCCGTAGAATTCAGCGTGATTTGCTTGTCATGCTGAACGACGTCGCGATCCCAGGAGATATCCAGACCGGTAGCGGGTACATAGTTACAGCCGGATGTACGCTCCATCGTTGACGTCCAGCTGTCGCCGGTAGAAGTATCCGTTGAGCGGGTAATAAACATTAAAATCCAGGGACAGGCTTCACTGTCCTGCCACGTGACTTCAATATCAATGAAGACTTTCATGCAGGTCCAGCGCGTTTTATCCATCCCGGCGCATCCCGTAGAAACCGCTTGCTCAGAGGCAAGCTTCAAACGCACTGGAGCAAAACCTGAGGCGTTACCGTCCCAGGAAGTAACCGTCATGTAGCCATTCGGATCGCGGCTAAATAAATCCCAGACGCCATGGAAAACGCCGCCTTTTGTGGTAGTGGCCATATTCACCGTAACCGTACCTTTAGCCCCTGAAATAGGCTTACCGTAATAGGTTACGATCTGGCCCCGGCTGCCCGTAAGACCTTTAGCTGCGTAACTGCCGCTCGCGTAAAACAGGCTCATGAGAGTGAGTACAAGGGTAATCAGTAATCGTCTGTTCATATTATAAATATTCAAAAATAACCGTTGATGTTGCCGTGAACGTTCCGGATAAAACGTCCTGCCCGGGAATGACCTGAAGCCAGGCGTTCAGCATCAGATCGTTATTTCCGTCGGCGAGCGGAAAGGTCGCCCCCACCGGATCGTTAACCAGAACGCTCACGCCGTTTAGCATTTCGAGACCAATGCCCACCCCGGATGCAATCGAGGCGGCATCAAAGGCCAGAAAACCGCGCATCCCGGTGACTTCGGTGCCGTGAAACGTCACTCGCACGCCATTTTTTTGCACGGAAGGCGGACAATCATAAAGCCTTAACCTGACGGGCTGACGGGCTGAGTGTCCGCGCAGCATTAAGTCACTGGCGGCAATATCAGGAAAGGTGACGGTATCCAGCACCCCGTTCTGCATTTCCATCTTGCAAATTCCGCCCAGCAGGTTGCCGGTGAAATGCACGTTATCTGGTGAAGCCTGAACACCTGCCGTCGCCAGAAACAGCAGCAGGGAGAGCGTTCCTCGCTGATAGCGCTTCATTGATAATCCACCTGCAATGTTGCCCAACCTTCGAAATTACCCGCGTACATGACTGCCCCCGTTTTCTTTACGGGCACGGCTTTCAGAACGGGTAATGCCTGTTCGGTGACGGTTAACGTCGAACCTAATTCAAAGGGCGTATTACCGTGCAGAATTTCAATGCCCAGTCCTGAAACATCCGTCACGACGGCTGCGTTATTAAAGTCCGTCACGTTACCGGTTAGCGTCAGCGACATCGTCAGATCCGAATAGCGGTCAGGCGAATCACAATCAATGGTGTAGGGCAAATTCTGCATGAATTTCGTGCCGTCGATCTCTTCTATCTGTACATCGACGAAGTTAACTTCAATGGTTTGATCGTTGCTGATTACGCATTCCGGCGGCCTGACCAGAAAACCGTGAAAGGTCAAATCCCCCTCTGCACCGGCAGAGCCCACCGTTAAGCAGCACAGCAGCAAGATAAATGAACGCATTTTCATTGATAATCCACGATCAGGGTTGCTCTGGCATCGAACTCAGATGCATTCAGGGTGACGGAGGCCGACTTCACCGGAACGACTTCCAGCTCGGGCCCGCTGTTGGCGTAGATAAACTCCAGCCAGTCGGTGGAACCCGGTTCAATAAGTCGTTTTTCGTCTTTTGTCTGTAGGCGCAGGCCAAATCCTTCGACGTTGGTTTTAAGCACCTTTTCCCCGTTGATCACCGTCGACTCCCCCTGAATTTGCATCTTCAGGTTGTCTTTCAGACGGTTTTTACAGTCGATCGTGTAATCAAGCGGCTGGGTGTAGCGGGTGCCGTCAATTTTTGTGGTGTACACCGAGCCAAACTCGACCGCCCCGCCGCTCACCTCACATGGCATAGGTACGTTCACCACAACGGTGACGCTCATAAGCACCTCCGTGTCAGCTGCCCTGCATGACCCCGCGACGCCAGCCAGTGCGATCGCCAGTAAACAGGTTATTTTCCGAAACATAACGGGGCCTCCTGCCTGTTATTTTTTACTGCTTCTTTCCTGGTCTACGCTACAGGTTGTGCCTGAACAGCGGAAATAGAGCGGCATACGTCCACCGTAATCATCGACGTAGACCAGCACGGGTTGTTGACCCAGCGTAGAGGCTTTCACGTGCATTAATTCCCCGGATTTTGGCGCCAGCACCATTGGATTGAAGCCCGCCACGGATGGCGTATCGTGGGATTTGCTGGCATTACTCAGCACCACGTAATAACTGGTCGGGTTATTTACCTGATAATCGTCTCCGCTGCGGGTCAGCGTCAGCGCATATTGCCACGGATGATGGGGATCCATTTTTGGCAGCGAAGCCGGACGGTAAAATAATTTAATGCGCGTCTGTAAGGCTATTTGCAGGGTATTAGGTCGCTTACCTTTCGGCGGGATCTCACGCACGTTAAAATAGAACAGCGATTCACGATCCTGCGGCAAAGAGGCCAGCCCCGGCATTCCCTGTATTTTAACCTGCCCGGTTTCTTTAGGCTCAATACGCTGAACCGGCGGTAATACAGTCAGTGGCGACGTAATTTTCTGACCTTTACTATCTTCAACCCATGACTGTGCCAGGTAAGGACTTTCCTGATTATCATTGCGCAGCGTAATGCTGACGGATTTCTCGTTGCCATTAAAAATAATACGCGTTCTGTCCGGCACAATGGCGGCATGGGCTGCCATCATGGGAAGTAACGTACAGCCCAATACAATATAGGCTGGGAGTGAAGCAATTTTTTTCATGTGTTTTCTCCTGATTGAATTGACGGATCCGGCTTGGCGGAAAAATCGTCTTGTTCCGAAGCAGGGATAACGCGTTTAGTTTGTTGCTGAATTGCCGGCATGACCGAAGGCGCGGCCGGCGTCGTTAATTCCCGATCGCTGCGGCACGGCAGTAACAGGTTATTAAAGAGATCTTTCGGCAAAGGAGCCGGTAACGAAATAGAACATTGCTGGTCGCCATTCCACGTCACCTGCATCTCTTCGCCCGGGTTGACGCCCGCAAGATAGACGCTGCCATTGTCGTCAACTAACCCTACCTGCTGATGCCTTTCGTTAAAGACTTCTGCACCAAACGGTGGATTTTTACCGTTACTCAACCGCAGGATCGCGACCGCTTTTTCTCCACGAATAATGTCGAACTGACGGTAACCAATCGCCCCTTCAGTCAGCGTAATCTGGGCGGTTGAGCGCGTGGCTTCCGCATTCTCCGGCAAGTTTTCAATATCGATTTTTATGTCATTACGGTAGTAGTCGTTAATGTCCGACAGGACGGCCATGCCAAACGCGTTGGTATAAACGGGCGCATTATAGCCGCCCACCGGTACGCCTTCCTGGCCGCTTGCGTCAATCATTAACCTTGAGCCGCCCGGGATGGAAACGCGGTGCAGCGCGCCGCCGTGGCCCGTCAGCGTGGCTCCGCCTTCCAGGGATATCCCCACCGAGGAATAATTATTCTCCAGATAGCTGGCATTGAGATCCAAATCCGCGATATCACCGCTGTGGCGATAATAACCGTCGGCCGATTTCTGGCTTTGTGAATCACCGACGCTAAGCTGGTAATTATTATTGTCATCCACGCGCTGGCTATAGCCCACACGATTAGAGTGATCGTCCTGGCTGTAAGAGCCGTTATAATTAAACGAGCCGCCTTCTCCCCACGGAATATTGACGGAAAGATAAAATCCATCGTCAGTCTCGTCATCATATTCACTGCGATAGCCGTTCAGAGACAGGCTGATATTTCTAAAGTCACCAATGTCAAAATATTTAGAGAACATAATGTTATAGTTATTCTCGTCCGAACGGTCCCAGTAAGAACGACGCGTCCAGTTCACGAAAACGTTTATGCCAATATCAATTAAGTTCTGGTTGTAGTTAACGGTAAACATCTGCTTATCTTTTCCGGAGCGGAAATGTTCACCGTCCTGCGCATCCAGGTAATCGTTCATCGTCATGAAGTTTTCTTCAGAGAAGCGATAGCCGGCAAAGGAGATGCGGCTGTGCAGCTCGTCGTAATCTTTGGAATAACTTATGCGGTATGAGTTACCCTGGAGCGTATCGTCGTCTTGATCTTCCGTGATGAGCGCGCGCGAACGCGTGACGTCAAACGAGAGTGCCCCAAGCGCGGCCATGTCGCGCCCGATGCCTACCGCCATCGCCTGATAATCCTGCTCACCTATTCCGCCGCCATACAGGGACCAGCCATCGGCTACGCCCCAGGACGCTTCGCTGGCCGCAAAAATATTGCCTGCCATATTGTGGTTCCAGTCCTGTGGACGGCCTACGGTGGTTTTGAAGCGCACCTGATTGGCGCGGGTCAGGAAAGGCACCGACGTGGTGCTGACATCGTATTCCTGTACTTTTCCATCCTGCTCTTCAATGCGCACGTGCAAATCGCCAGAGACGGACTGGTTAATATCCTGAATTCGGAACGGGCCCGCCGGGACCTGTTTTTCATACAGCACTCTCCCCTGCTGCGTAACCACAACTTTGGCATTGGTGCGCGCGACGCCCGCGATGTCAGGCGCGTAGCCCCGCAAGTTTGGGGGCAGCATTTGATCGTCTGAATTGACACTTAACCCTGCGTAGTTAAAGGTGTCGAAAATATCTGACGAGAGCGACGTTTCTCCCATCAGAAGCTGGGCGCCCCAGGCAGGCAAAGCGCGATAGGCATAATAACGACTCCACTCCCAGTTACGGGTCGTTTCGCCGTCCTGATGCTGGTAATCAGCCTGCCAGTCGGCGCGTAGACGCCATGGGCCTAAGTTTGCTCCCAGGGTCCCATTGCCGCTGACATCCTGTTCGTTGCCGCCTTCATTTTCATCATGTTCATGGCTGGCATTAATATTATAATCAAAGAGAATACCCGGAATACCTTCATCCCAACGCGCGGGCGGATCCCAGTTTTCATCCGAATATTCGAGATAGGCTTGTGGAATAGCAATACGCAGCGCTGATTCGGACATGTCCGCGTTCACGTGCATATCTTTCAGCTGATCTGGTTTTAGACACGCGCCCTCTTTTATCCAGATAAACTTCTCTGTGAGCTCGGGCTTAATACCCAGATGCGCGACCAGATCAGGTGAAAGACATGCAAAGCTGTCATCAGGCTCATCTTCTTTTGGATACCAGTTGATATCGTAATTTTCAGGCAGCCGGCCTTTATTCACAATGACCTGTAAATTATATTTCCCCGGCAGCACATAGCCTTTGCGGGAAAAATGGCTTAAGTCGTAGTTTTCACTCCCCTGGACATCCAGAAACTGAGTATTAAATTCAACTGCATCTTCTGCAAAAGAATCATTAAGAGATGATCCCATAATAAGGCCAATCAATATGGCCAGATGCTTTAGTTGATAGAAATTGCCGCACTTCATTATTAATACCTTGAATGCCGATATGGCCCGCGCAAAGATGTCTAAATTGCCCCGCCTGCGCGGGGCAAAACAGAGAATTACAGGTAGCTGATCTGGAAACTGGTCAGAGAGGAGAACTCACCTGTGTCGATAGTTTCAGCAGCGGTTTCGCCCTGTACCCACGCTTTGAACGCGAATTTCTGATCGGCCAGACCTTTGCCTTCGGCATCTACAGCCAGCGCCTGCGTTGCAGCGGTGCCCAGACGGATTTCGGTACCCTTAGAGTTCGCCAGAACGATATGAGAACCTTTCATCTCGCCCTTCGCACCCATCAGCGCCAGGTAGCCCGGGTTCGCCGTAGATTCGTCACCGCTCGCATTAAATACAATGTTCATGCTGGTCTGATCGTCAAACACGCAGTTGACCAGCTGAATATCGAAATCTACAGCCTGAATAAGGCCTGCTTTCAGTGAACCGGTACCCAGGTTTTCACCGAGGCTAATGGTCTGGTTTTCGTCGCCAATTTTAATTGAGCATGGGGAAGTCACAATTTTGCCAACAAATGTAACGGTACCATCATTGCCTTCAGCGTGGGCTGCCATAGCAGAACCGCCTAATACAAGCATGCTTAACAGAGCTGACTTAGCGAATTTTTTCATTTTCAATCCTTAAAAATATAACGGTTATAAAAATCACTACTTTAGTGAAAGGGTATTTTAGGGAAATATCCCGCGTACTGGTTTAAAAAATAATACAACGAAGGAATAAGAAGAATTTAAAGCGATAGGATTATAACCTGTTAACCTTCTGCTCATCCTTGATGGGCTTTATTTAGCCCAGACATCATTGACGCTCCTGTCCGATGTCGTCCAATTTTAAAACGTAATTTATGCTCTAAATGATATTATTTGACGCCAATATACCCTGTTTTGTGAATGTGTATATTTAATTTAACTAATTTCTTTTTTCAGAATAAATTAATGACTTTGCTGCTACGCATTCATGATCTGAATAAAGTAATTAAGAATGGAAAATGAAGGGGTTAGCCAAAAAAAAAGCCCCTTACCGAAGTAAGGGGCTCTCATTTACTTTACAACGCGTAGCGCCGGTCGACCACCGCGCGGTGGCGGTTCATCATCCGGACCCTCGTCGTCGTCCTGACGATCGGGCTTGTCGCCATCAATCACCGACATGACCGGGTCGCTTTCGCGTTCATCGGATGCGTCATCGTCATTCAGGCTGGCGACATCTTCATCATAAGCCGCTTCCGGCTCGAACATGGTGCCTGCACCGTTTTCACGGGCATAGATAGCCAGAACCGCAGCCAGCGGAACGGAAACCTGACGCGGGACGCCGCCGAAACGCGCATTAAAGCGCACTTCGTCGTTTGCCAGCTCCAGGTTACCCACTGCACGTGGCGCAATATTCAGTACAATCTGTCCGTCACGTGCGTATTCCATTGGAACCTGCACGCCCGGCAACGTCACATCCACAACCAGGTGCGGCGTGAGCTGGTTATCCAGCAGCCATTCATAGAAGGCGCGCAGCAGATACGGACGGCGTGGGGTAAGTTGTGACATTTCCACAGTCATTAGCCTCGGCCGAGACGCATTTCGCGCTCCGGTTCAGTTAAGGATGCCAGGAAAGAGTCGCGCTCAAAGACGCGCGTCATATAGCCTTTCAGCTCTTTCGCGCCCGGGCCGCTGAACTCCACGCCCAGGGTTGGCAGACGCCACAGCAACGGCGCCAGGTAGCAATCTACCAGGCTGAACTCGTCGCTCAGGAAGAACGGTTTTTGACCAAATACCGGCGCAATCGCCAGCAGCTCTTCACGCAGCTGTTTACGCGCAGCATCTGCTTCTGAAGAGGAACCGTTGACGATAACGTTCATCAGCGTGTACCAGTCTTTCTCGATACGCTGCATGTACAGGCGGCTTTCACCACGCGCAACAGGATAAACAGGCATCAGTGGCGGATGCGGGAAACGCTCATCCAGGTATTCCATAATGATACGGGATTCCCACAGGGTCAGCTCGCGATCCACCAGCGTCGGTACGCTTTGGCTCGGGTTGAGATCGATCAGATCCTGAGGCGGGTTATCCTTTTCCACATGCTCGATCTCAAAACTGACACCCTTCTCGGCCAGCACGATACGAACCTGATGGCTATAAATGTCAGTAGGACCAGAAAACAGCGTCATTACCGAACGTTTGTTGGCAGCGACAGCCATGAAAACCTCCAGGTATATTCAGAATTTTTACTGCTACCGGCCCAACGGGGCCAGCCAGATGAAGTATCGCCCATCCCAGAGAAGACACATTGTTCAAGAATCGAACAAAAATCGAGTATTCACCGATATTTGGGCAGAAAATTGGATGATAGTTTACCAGATTTTGATGGCTTTGTGGTGAGGGGATGCCGGAAATGTGGAAAAAGAGAAGATATATGAAATGTTACTGTGGATAACCTGCGCATTATCCATAAAAAAACCCGCCGAAGCGGGTTTTTCGCCAATCGTTCTGCGTAAGCAGAATGGATTAACGTTTGGAGAACTGTGGACGACGACGTGCTTTACGCAGACCCACTTTCTTACGTTCAACCTGACGAGCGTCACGAGTAACGAAGCCAGCTTTACGCAGTTCAGAACGCAGGGATTCGTCGTACTCCATCAGAGCGCGGGTGATACCGTGACGGATCGCACCTGCCTGACCGGAGATACCACCACCTTTAACGGTGATGTACAGATCCAGTTTTTCTACCATATCAACCAGTTCCAGCGGCTGGCGAACTACCATGCGGGCAGTTTCGCGACCGAAGTACTGTTCCAGAGAACGCTGGTTAATTACGATTTTACCACTGCCCGGTTTAATGAAAACGCGAGCTGCGGAACTTTTGCGGCGACCAGTGCCGTAGTATTGATTTTCAGCCATTGCCTATAATCCCGATTAGATGTCAAGAACTTGCGGTTGCTGTGCCGCGTGGTTGTGCTCGTTGCCTGCGTAAACTTTCAGTTTACGGAACATAGCACGACCCAGCGGGCCTTTTGGCAGCATGCCTTTAACCGCGATTTCAATCACACGCTCAGGACGGCGGGCAATCATCTCTTCAAAGGTCGCTTCTTTGATACCACCGATGTGGCCGGTGTGGTGGTAGTACACTTTGTCAGTACGCTTGTTGCCGGTAACAGCAACTTTGTCAGCGTTCAGAACGATGATGTAATCACCGGTATCAACGTGCGGAGTGTATTCCGCTTTATGCTTACCGCGCAGGCGACGAGCCAGTTCAGTAGCCAGACGGCCCAGAGTTTTACCGGTCGCGTCAACAACATA
Source organism: Enterobacter sp. GD03975 (assembly GCF_029838645.1). Taxonomy (NCBI): domain Bacteria; kingdom Pseudomonadati; phylum Pseudomonadota; class Gammaproteobacteria; order Enterobacterales; family Enterobacteriaceae; genus Enterobacter; species Enterobacter sp. GD03975. Next base: position 45,211 of record NZ_JAOBZC010000006.1, on the reverse strand, counting down.
CCAGTCGCGCTGTACGGTTTCTGGTTTAGCTGTAAAAGTTTTCATTAAAAGCTTACCCAAATAATAAGTTACACGTTGGTGAACACCCAAACGTTTAGTCAGTTGAGGTTCACACGACAAAGTCCGGCAAACCTACCCCTTCGAATAGCACATGCCGACACATAGAAAGTTTCGGGAAAAAAACCTTCTCGTAACGTGGGGTCGCAAGATTATAGAGAAGTTGAGGTCAAAGATCGACCCTTAAATGTGATTTGGAATGGGTTTTTCGAGACGGTGGAAAATGCCGGGTGGCGGCTGCGCCTTACCCGGCCTACATGGTTCCCGTCTCAAGGAGAGGGTAGCATTTATGGCATATGCTCGCGCTTGAGGTACTCTTCGCTCTGCATCTCTTGCAGGCGCGACAGGCAGCGCTGGAACTCAAACTTCAGGCGCTCGCCCTGATAAATCTCATATAAAGGTACTTCGGCGCTGACCACCAGCTTAACGTGGCGCTCGTAAAACTCATCTACCAGCGCAATGAAGCGGCGCGCTTCGCTCTCCATGAGCGGGGTCATGACGGGCACATCCCACAACATAACGGTATGGAACAAACGCGACAGCGCAATGTAGTCATGCTGGCTGCGGGCATCCACGCAGAGCGTTGCAAACGAGACGGCCAGCGTCTGGTTCTCAACGCCCAGGGTCGGCAACGGACGATGGTTAATCTCCAGCGCTGGGGCGTTATCTCGCGGCGCACCCGCCAGCGCCAGCCACAGTTTATCCATCTCGCGGGAGGTGTCGGCGTTCAGCGGCGAAAGCCACAGGTGCGCTTGCGTCAGCGTGCGCAGACGATAATCGACACCGGCATCGACGTTCATGATGTCGCAATGCTGTTTGATAGCATCAATGGCCGGCAGGAAACGCGCCCGCTGGAGACCATTGCGATAAAGCTCATCCGGCGGGATATTAGAGGTTGCCACCAGGGTGATCCCACGCGCAAACAGCGCTTTCATCAGCCCCCCCAGCAGCATGGCGTCCGTAATATCGGAAACAAAGAACTCGTCGAAGCAGAGCACGTCCGTTTCCGCCTTGAAGCGATCGGCCACGATCTCCAGCGGGTCGGTTTCGCCCTGGAGCGCCGTCAGCTCTTCATGAACCCGCAGCATGAAACGGTGAAAGTGCAGACGCTGCTTACGTGTGCCGGGCAGGCTCTGGTAAAACATATCCATCAGCCAGGTTTTACCCCGTCCAACGCCGCCCCACATATATAAGCCGCGAACCGGTGCGTTTACCGGCGGCTCTTTTTTACCCAGCAAACGGCCAAATGCCGCCTTCAGCCCGCTGCTCTGCGCCGCATCGGCGGGTTTCGCCAGAAGTTCCTGGTATATCGTGTCCAGGCGGTTAACCGCTTCACGCTGGACATCATCCGGCTGGTGGGTGCCCTCACTCAGGGCCAGTTGGTAACGCGATGAAGGGGACAGGTTTTGCATGATGTTGTTGTTATTCCTTTAGTTAAACCTCACCAGCGCGCGCGGCTGATGAAAAAAAGGCCGTTCTACACTACGCGATGATACGTCAGGATTCCACTTCTGCGGAAATAGCGGTTATAGTGGCATAATCAGGCACAGGCAGGAGCCGAGCCAACACCCTACGGAACAACAAGACAACGGGAGAAGTTCATGACCTGGGAATATGCGCTAATCGGTTTAGTCGTCGGCATCATCATCGGTGCTGTGGCCATGCGTTTCGGTAACCGCAAATTGCGTCAGCAGCAGTCACTGCAATACGAACTGGAAAAGAACAAAGCCGAGCTGGAAGAATATCGTGAAGAGCTGGTCAGCCACTTTGCCCGTAGCGCCGAGCTGCTGGACAACATGGCGACAGATTATCGCCAGCTCTATCAGCACATGGCGAAAAGCTCCAGCAGCCTGCTGCCGGAAATGACCGCAGAGACCAACCCCTTCCGCAATCGTCTGGCGGACTCTGAAGCCGGTAACGATCAGGCACCGGTTCAGATGCCACGCGACTATTCAGACGGCGCGTCCGGCCTGCTGCGCGGTGGTGTAAAACGCGATTAATCGCAAAACCTGAATAAATTTTACGGGCGCACCTCATGCGCCCGTCCTTTCTTCCCGTCCCCAGCTATTATTTACTCAATCACCTCATTGTTCAGCGGTTGAAAATTCAATAACATCAAGATGTTTTTGGGGCCGTTCTTTTTCATTCCAGGATACGAGAGTCAGCATCGATGAAGAAAAAAAACCAGCTGTTGAGCGCCTTAGCGTTAAGTGTCGGGTTATCTCTCTCGGCCTCCTTCCCTGCCAGTGCGGCTCTGCCTTCGCAGGTGCCCGGACAAGAAGCCATTCCCAGCCTCGCGCCGATGCTTGAAAAAGTCCTGCCTGCGGTGGTCAGCGTGCAGGTGGAAGGGACCGCACGACAAAGCCAGCGCATCCCCGAAGAGCTGAAGAAATATTTTGGCGAAGAGGCGCCGGATCAGCAGGCTCAGCCGTTTGAAGGCCTGGGTTCGGGCGTGATTATCGACGCGGCTAAGGGCTATATCCTGACCAATAACCACGTGATCAGCCAGGCCGATAAGATCAGCGTTCAGCTGAACGATGGCCGGGAGTTCGACGCCAAACTGATCGGCGGTGACGATCAGAGTGATATTGCCCTGCTTCAGGTGCAAAACCCCAGCAACCTGACCCAGATCGCCATCGCCGATTCCGATAAGCTGCGCGTCGGTGATTTTGCCGTCGCGGTCGGTAACCCGTTCGGCTTAGGCCAGACCGCCACTTCCGGGATTGTCTCCGCCCTGGGGCGCAGCGGCCTGAATCTCGAAGGACTGGAAAACTTTATCCAGACCGACGCCTCCATCAACCGGGGCAACTCCGGCGGTGCGCTGCTTAACCTGAACGGTGAGCTGATCGGCATCAACACCGCGATACTCGCGCCAGGCGGCGGCAGCATCGGGATTGGTTTTGCCATTCCGAGCAACATGGCCAAAACCCTGTCTCAACAGCTGATTCAGTTTGGCGAGGTTAAGCGCGGGCTGCTGGGCATCAAAGGCATGGAGATGAGCGCCGATATCGCCAAAGCCTTTAAGCTCAACGTCCAGCGCGGGGCGTTTGTCAGCGAAGTACTGCCCAACTCCGGCTCTGCAAAGGCGGGCGTGAAATCCGGCGACGTTATTGTCAGCCTGAACGATAAACCGCTGAGCAGCTTCGCTGAATTACGTTCACGTATTGCCACCACGGAGCCTGGCGCTAAAGTGAAGCTGGGCCTGATCCGCGAGGGCAAACCGCTGACCGTGGAAGTGACGCTGGACAAGAGCACCTCCTCTTCCGCCAGCGCAGAACAGATCTCCCCGGCGCTCCAGGGCGCTACGCTGAGCGACGGTCAGCTTAAAAACGGCACGAAAGGCATTTCTGTCACTAACGTTGAGAAGAGTAGCCCGGCCGCGCAGGCAGGTTTACATCAGGACGATGTGATTATTGGCGTGAACCGCACTCGTGTGCAGTCTATTGCGGAAATGCGTAAGGTGCTGGAGAGTAAACCGGCGGTCATTGCCCTGCAAATTATCCGTGGCAACGACACTCTGTACATTTTACTGCGTTAACCATTTGCGACTCCGGGCATCGCCGCTGCGTGTGATGTCCGGATAACTCATGTTATGCTGCAAACCGTTCCTTTTTTAACGACACACGCATCATGCTTTTAAAGCTCTTTCGTTCAATTGTCATTGGTTTGATCGTTGCCGGTCTGCTGCTGGTGGCTATGCCATCTTTACGCCAGTTCAACAAACTGTCGGCTCCCCAGTTCGACAGCACGGATGAAACGCCTGCGACGTACAATCAGGCGGTACGCCGTGCCGCCCCCGCCGTGGTTAACGTTTATAACCGCGGGCTTAACAGCTCCGCGCATAATCAGCTGGAGATCCGCACGCTCGGTTCCGGCGTGATCATGGATGACCGGGGTTATATCATCACCAATAAACACGTCATTAACGATGCCGACCAGATTATCGTCGCCTTGCAGGATGGTCGCGTGTTTGAAGCCCTGCTGGTGGGGTCGGACAGCCTGACCGATCTGGCGGTCCTGAAGATCAACGCCACGGGCGGTCTGCCGACTATCCCGATAAACCGCAAACGAACGCCGCACATCGGCGATGTGGTGCTGGCGATCGGTAACCCGTACAACCTGGGCCAGACCATCACGCAGGGGATCATCAGCGCGACCGGTCGAATTGGCCTGAACCCGTCAGGACGACAGAACTTCCTGCAAACCGATGCCTCGATCAACCACGGTAACTCCGGCGGCGCGCTGGTGAACTCCCTGGGTGAACTGATGGGCATTAACACCCTCTCCTTCGACAAGAGCAACGACGGCGAAACACCGGAAGGGATTGGCTTTGCCATTCCGTTCCAGCTGGCGACCAAAATCATGGACAAGCTGATCCGCGATGGCCGCGTGATCCGCGGTTACATTGGTATCGGCGGTCGTGAAATCGCGCCGATGCATACGCAGGGTGGGGGTATCGATCAGATCCAGGGGATTGTGGTCAACGAAGTGGCGCCTGGCGGCCCGGCAGCCAATGCGGGCATCCAGGTGAATGACGTTATCCTCTCCGTCAACGGCACGCCGGCGGTCTCTGCGCTGGAAACCATGGACCAGGTGGCCGAGATTCGACCGGGCTCCATTATTCCTGTTGAAGTCATGCGAAACGATAAGAAGCTGACGATTCAGGTCACCATTCAGGAATATCCGGCCACTAACTGACGGCCATAAAAAAACCGAAGCCTGTGCTTCGGTTTTTTTTGCCGGGTGGCACTTACGCTTACCCGGCCTGCTCAGGGAGAGGACGTTTTACTTGTTAACGAACTCTTCGCCCAGCGTGATATCTTTCTTCAGCGTATCCAGCATGCCTTCCATCGCGTTTTGCTCAAACGCGCTCAGCGTGCCGATAGACTTACGCTCTTCAACACCGTTTTTACCCAGCAGCAGCGGCTGAGAGAAGAAACGCGCGTGTTCACCGTCGCCTTCAACATAGGCGCATTCAACAACGTCTTTTTCGCCCTGCAACGCGCGCACCAGAGACAGGCCGAAACGTGCTGCCGCCTGGCCCATAGACAGGGTTGCAGACCCGCCACCCGCCTTCGCTTCCACCACTTCGGTGCCCGCGTTCTGAATACGTTTAGTCAGGTCAGCCACTTCCTGCTCGGTGAAGCTCACGCCCGGGATCTGCGACAGCAGAGGCAGGATGGTCACGCCAGAGTGACCGCCGATAACCGGCACTTCCACTTCCGTTGGCTGCTTGCCTTTCAGCTCAGCCACGAAGGTATTGGAGCGGATGATATCCAGCGTCGTCACGCCGAACAGTTTGTTCTTGTCGTATACGCCCGCTTTCTTCAGCACTTCTGCTGCGATAGCAACGGTGGTGTTCACCGGGTTGGTGATGATACCGATGCACGCTTTCGGGCAGGTTTCAGCGATCTGCTGAACCAGGTTTTTCACGATGCCCGCGTTGACGTTGAACAGATCTGAACGGTCCATACCCGGTTTACGTGCAACACCCGCAGAGATCAGCACCACGTCGGCACCCTGCAACGCAGGACGCGCATCTTCACCGGAGAAGCCTTTGATTTTCACAGCTGTCGGGATGTGACTCAGGTCAACCGCCACGCCTGGGGTTACCGGAGCAATATCGTACAGGGAGAGTTCTGAGCCTGAAGGCAGTTGGGTTTTCAGTAGTAGGGCAAGCGCCTGGCCGATACCACCAGCAGCGCCGAGGACTGCGACTTTCATCCTAAACTCCTTATTATGGTTAACTTAAGTATCTGTAAATCCGTTGCGGCGACCATAATTCAGCACGTCATTAATTACAATTTTCATCGCTAAAGAATTTGAGGTCGCACGTCTTTCGCCTTCACCTGAATGCTATCAGGCTGTGGGCAACAACGTATTAAGAGGGGGTTACAATACACCCTGCCACGCCACCAAAACAACATCATTTTGATAACATTTAATTTACTTTTAAGCTTATTTGCGCGGCGTGACCCAGGCATGTTTTCCGATAACGAAATCTGATAAAATCACTCCCTTTCATAACATTATTTCAGCCTGGCGCCAGGTAGATAATTTGCATAAAAATTCATCCACATGCATAATAATGTTGTTTCTTTCGTCATATTCCGGGTGACTTATGCGAAGCTCGTCTAAGCAAGAAGAATTAGTAAAGGCGTTTAAAGCGCTACTCAAAGAAGAGAAATTCAGTTCTCAGGGAGAAATTGTTCAGGCGTTGCAGGAACAAGGCTTCGATAACATCAACCAGTCGAAGGTCTCCCGCATGTTAACCAAGTTTGGTGCGGTGCGTACGCGCAACGCCAAAATGGAAATGGTTTATTGCCTGCCTGCTGAACTTGGCGTCCCGACAACCTCCAGCCCGCTGAAGAACCTGGTTCTGGACATCGACTATAACGATGCCGTGGTTGTGATCCACACCAGCCCAGGTGCCGCACAGCTGATTGCTCGCCTGCTGGACTCGCTGGGTAAAGCTGAGGGGATCCTCGGTACTATCGCCGGTGATGACACCATCTTTACCACCCCGGCAAATGGTTTCTCGGTGAAAGACCTCTACGAAGCGATTCTGGTCCTGTTCGAACAGGAGCTGTAATTGCCTGCCCCGTAGCGCACGGCTACGGGGATCATTCTGCTGTTGCCTCGTTTTACCCTGCTTTCCACTGCCTGCTGCTTTTGCAAATAGTGCTTTTTACCGCCTGTTAACATTCAGCCAGTGGATGATTTGCTGCAAAATCGCACTAAAAATCAAATTCATCTATCAATATGATTTTAAATACAAAAATGGACAAAAATCGCCTTGCCATGCCCTTTTTTATGCACTCCCGTTATAAAAATCGATTTTTTTAATACGTAATAACAAGGGAAACCATTAGTCTGGTATTAATTTTTTGCGTGATTAGTGTATACTTGATTTTGTGATGAGGGTCACAGAACAAAGACCCCAGTAGAATAATTGACGAGGTAACCGATCATGAAAATTAAAAACACTGTTGCTGCCCTGAGCGTACTCTCTGTCCTATCATTCGGTGCGTTTGCGGCCGACGCCATTAATGCCGAACAGGCACAATCCCGTCAGGCTATCGGGACGGTTTCTGTTGGTGCCATCGGCGCATCTCCGATGGACATGCACGACATGCTGAACAAAAAAGCGGAAGAACAGGGTGCATCATCCTATCGCGTAATTGAAGCACGCAGCGGTGACCACTGGCACGCTACGGCTGAACTGTACAAATAAACCCTCGTCGTATCTCATCATACGACTTGCCCCTGACCTCCCGGTCAGGGGCTTTTTTATGACTGACGCACATTGAAACGCAGTTGCCCTTCCAGCTCCTCCTCCGCTTCATCAAACAGTAAAATCAGTGCGCCAAAGCGTCTGCGCAGCTTTTCAGGCAGATGGGTAAACTCGATTTCCATCGGTAACGGCAGCGTGTCGCCGGTCACCACATCCCACAGCATATCAAGGTTGCTTACGCTGTCCCGCTCCAGGTCGAACGCCCGAATAAACTCGCGGTAGAAGTCTTCCTGACTATCAATTTCGTCAAAATCAAAGGTATAAATTTTCATTGCCAGCCACCCGGTACAGGCGGGCGGCAGATGCCGCCCTGTCTATTATAATCCCCCGATATGCAGGGTTTTAACTTCCAGAAACTCCTCCAGCCCCAGCACGGACCCCTCGCGTCCCAGCCCGGACTCTTTTACCCCCCCAAACGGGCCCAGTTCGGTCGATACCGCACATTCATTAATCCCGATCATGCCGCTCTCAATGGCCTGTGAGACGCGGAACACCCGCGACAGATTCTGGGTATAGAAGTAGGCTGCCAGCCCATAAGGCGTATTGTTCGCACGCATCACAACTTCGTCTTCCGATGTGAAGCGGAAGCAGGCGGCAACAGGTCCGAAGGTCTCCTCTTCCGCCAGCTTCATGCCTTCATGGCAGTCACCGAGGACGGTGGGCATCCAGAAGTTACCGCCAAGCTCATGCGGTTTACCGCCAGCCAGCACCGTGGCGCCCTTCGTTACCGCATCTTCGACGTGCTCACGAACTTTATCGACAGCCGAAGGCTCAATCAGCGGGCCGACAACCACGCCCTCGTCCAGGCCATTACCCACCTTCAGCGCCTTCACCGCATCAGCAAGCTGATTGACAAACTTGTCGTAGACCGTCTCCTGAATATAGAAACGGTTTACGCTGACGCAGACCTGCCCGGCGTTACGGAACTTATTGGCGATGGCGCCTTTAACGGCGGCCTCAATGTCCGCGTCCTCAAAAACGATATACGGCGCATTGCCGCCCAGCTCCATCGACACCTTTTTCATGGTGTCTGCGGAATTGCGGACCAGCGTTTTCCCGACGGCGGTTGAACCGGTAAACGAGATTTTGCGCACGTCATGGCTGGCCATAATGGCGTCGCTAATTTCAGAGGTGCTCCCCGCGACCGCATTCAGCACACCATCCGGCACACCGGCCTGCTTCGCCAGCGTCAGCAGCGCAAAGGCGCTCAGCGGCGTGTTGTTTGCAGGTTTGATCACGCCGGTACACCCAGCTGCCAGCGCCGGGCCGAGCTTACGGGTGAGCATGGCCATCGGGAAGTTCCATGGTGTGATAGCGGCAACCACCCCGACAGGCTCCCGGGTGGCCAGAATACGGGAGCCGGGTTTAACCGGAGGAATAATTTCGCCGTTGGCACGCTTGGCCTGCTCGGCAAACCACTGAATGAAGCTGGCGGCATACTCTACTTCGCCCTCAGCTTCTTTCAGCGGCTTGCCCTGCTCGGTGGTCATCAGCCTTCCGAGCCAGCTTTTATTCTCAATAATCAGTTCATACCAGCGATAGAGGATCGCAGAACGCTCTTTTGCCGTTTTTGCGCGCCATGCAGGAAAGGCTTTCGTCGCGGCCGCAATAGCCTCTTCGGTTTCGGCTTTACCTGCTTTCGCTACTTTTGCAATGACCTCGCCCGTGGCCGGGTTTAGCACATCAAACGTGGTGTCGAGTGTTTTCCAGATACCGTTAACCAGATACCCGGTCTGAAAAAGCGTACTGTCCTGAAGAGCCTGGGTTGTCATGTGTCCTCCCTTCCTGAATGTTTGAACCTACAGGATTAAGTATAGCCACAAAAAAACCGACGCTTTTGGCGTCGGTTTTCTCTTCATCAGCTGTCCGTCAGCGCGTTCTGGTAGCGGTGCAGCATAAATACCAGCCGCTCAACCGGCTCGGTAACCTGCGGCGGCGCTTCCCAGATCCGCAGTTTTTCCTGGTAGATATCCAGCTCTTCCAGCAGTTGCTTAAAGTAGCGGCGACGTTTGTCATCGCTGGATGCCGATATCACGTGGTCCGCCGTGCGCCGTAGCTGGCGGTGGAAGGCGGACAAATCGTCGTTAATCGGCACCGGTGCGTTCCGCAGGCGCTGGTGCGCGATAATCATGGTCAATGCCAGGCGGAAACGGGCGACATCGCCCGGGAATTTGTTCAGCAACAGGAACAGCTGCTGGTAAAGAGCCGGCAGGTGGTTCTCCTTGCGTCGTGCGGTATTGGTGGTCAGGGACGAAACGGCGGCCGACACAAACTGATTCAGCAGCACACGCCCTGTCCGCGCCCGGGAGTTATCCCGCACCAGCAGGATGACCATCATCGCCAGGAAACAGCCCACCAGCTGGCCTAATGCGCTGTCCAGGAACTGGCTAAAATGGAAGGTCATCGGGTTATCCAGCACAATGATGTTAATCGTACTCGCCAGGGCACCTAACGATCCCAGTCGGCGTTTTTGTACCTCAATCCCGATAAAGAACGCCATTACCGCCAGGCTGATGCAGAGCAAAAGCATGCTTTGCTGTGTCGAGGGGATAATCACCAGGAAATAGAGCGCGCCAATCGGTAACGCCGCAATGGTACCGTACAGAAAATCGATAGCGACCATGCGCGGGTTGGGCAGACGCATCGCCAACGCGGTCACGACGGCAATCATCACCATCGCGCCGCTACCGGACGTCCAGCCGGTCCACAGCCAGAACAGCGTGCCGAGTATACAGGCCAGCGTGGTGCGCCAGAAGTTGACCATCGCATGATGCCGCTCGGCGGATTCCGGTTTAATTACCACTTCGCCCTGTAACACCTCTTCTTCCGCCGCACTGATTTTGGTGTTGCCAATCACGCCGCGTTTCAGAAGCAGGTAGCGCGTTGCGGCGCCAACCCAGGTATAAATGGTGACTGGCGTATCACGCTCTCCCGTCCAGGCAATCACGCGGCGCATGCGTTTAAGCTGTCGATGCACGTCCTGCACCGTCTCCACAGGCTCATCAAACAGTTCGCGGAAGGTATCCGTTACCGCTTCGGGGCGAGTGTTCTGAATCAGGTAGGTTTCACACGCCTGGGTGATCAGCGTTAACGAGACGGTATTGATCGCTTTCAGACGACGATTGGCACGCTCCCAACGGGAAGACTCCATGTTGAGGTTACTGCGCATCCCTTCCAGCGCCTGCGTGCGGCGCACCAGCCCGCTCCAGGCCTTGTCGACCTCTTCGCTGTCGCCGTGCTTAATGCACAGCTGCATGAGCTGGTACTGGGCAACGATCAGCGCGTCCAGCTCACGATCCACTTCCTGCTTAATAGAACGCGGAGAGAAAAGCAGATCGGCGACAATCGCGCAGACGATACCAATCACAATCTCGCTGCAACGTTCCACGGCGAACTGCGGGGCGAGCAGCGGATCGGTCTGGATGGTGATGATAATAATCAGCGCGGTATAACCCGCCAGACCCCAGGCGTACGAGTTCTCAACCTTCACAAGGGAGGAGACCCAGGTACAAAAACCCGCCCAGATACAGCACACGATCAGCATCAGCAGCGGCGTGCGGATCATCAGGATGATAATGGTCAGGGCGGCGATACAGCCGATAAAGGTCCCGATAATACGCAGCATCCCGCGATAGCGGATGGCCCCGGAATAGGGTTCGCCACCCGCCGCGAAGGCGGGACCGGCGGCGACAATCGCGGCGGTCAGAACGGCCCAGCGCGGCGTTTCAAGCTGGAAATGGAAGCCAACAAACAGCGCCAGCACAATGGCGCATGCCAGCTTCACGGCGAAGCGGATGTGCTGGCTGGCGATGGAAAAAATGCCCATAGCGATCAACCAAACTCGCGCAGGCGATGGGCGATTTGACGGAAGATGGAGTCCTGGCTGGCATCACGGTCTTTTTCACCGGTGATCACCACCGTCGCCGTGGTGCCTGCGGGCCAGAGGTTGCTCTGCTGCTCGTCCAGACGAATGCGCACCGGTACGCGCTGCGCCAGGCGAACCCACTCAAGGTTGGAATCGACGGTCGCCATCCCTTTGTTATCAACCGTACTGCTGGAGTTGGTCACCCCCGCGGCAACGCTGTCCACGGTCCCTTTCAGGACACGGTTGCTGCCGAGCGGCGTGATTTCAGCGCGATAGCCCGGACGCACGCCTTCCAGCTTGGTCTCTTCCATATAGGCGAGGACGTAGAAGGAGTTTTGTTTCACCAGCGCCACGGCGGTTGAGCCGCGCGTGATAAACTCACCGGCATAGACGTTAAGGTTAGTCACCCAGCCATCGGACGGGGCGCGGATCACGGTACGTTCCAGATCGAGCTTCGCCAGATCGCGCGTCGCCTGAGCTTTTGCCAGCTGGTGCAGCACGGTTTGCAGCACGTTATTGGACTGGTCAATCTCTTCCCTGGACATGGCCTGGATGCCCAGCTTGTTACGGCGTCCTGCTTCACGACGTTTTTCAGAGGCCAGCGCGTTGTAATACGCCACGTCGGCTTCTGCTTCTTCAAGGGCTTTTTGATAGCGCGGCTGGTCGATGGTGAACAGCACCTGATCTTTCTTCACCAGCTGGTTATCGTGAACGTTGACCGCCGTAATAAGACCGGCAACATCGGGCGCTATCGCGACCACCTCCGCGCTGAAACGCGCGTCGCGCGTCCACGGCGATTCGGTGTAATAGACCCAGGCGCGAAAAATAGCGATGAACGCCAGGATGACCAGCGCCATAGTGATGGCAGTGCGGGAGATTTTTCTTGTTAGCGTTTTCACATCAACCTCAGACAAACATGCGCGATATTAAATAGAACAGGCAGCAATACAGCGCGGTATTAAACAATGCAGGATGCCAGACGAAATCATAAATCCCGGTAGGGACCAGCACCTTGCGCACCAGCCAGAAGATCGCCAGTGATAAAAGAAGCTCGAAAAATATCGGTGGGAACGACAGACCGAACACCACGATAACGGGAAACAGACTCATGTTGACCTTGATTATAGAGAGTGCAGGCTACTGGATTGTTAAGCTCGCGCCGCCGCAGGAGGGCAAGAAATGCCGGGCGAGAGTGGCGCAGCCGTTATGTAATTAATAGTATATTAACGTAACTGTTATGCTGTTATCTATCATATGTGATCTAAATCACTTTTAAGCCAGAGTGAATAATGGAACGACTAAAACGCATGTCGGTGTTTGCCAAAGTTGTCGAACAAGGCTCTTTTACCGCCGCAGCACGTCAGCTACAAATGAGCGTCTCATCCATTAGCCAGACGGTGTCAAAACTGGAAGACGAGCTTCAGGTGAAGCTGCTCAACCGCAGTACCCGCAGCATCGGGCTGACGGAAGCGGGTAAAATTTACTATCAGGGCTGCCGTCGAATGCTGCATGAAGTGCAGGATGTTCACGAGCAGCTTTATGCCTTTAATAACACCCCTATCGGCACGCTGCGCATCGGGTGTTCTTCAACTATGGCACAAAATGTTCTCGCTGCCATGACGGCGGAAATGCTGAAAGAGTATCCAGGCTTAACCGTCAATCTGGTGACGGGTATTCCCGCACCGGACCTGATTGCCGATGGGTTAGACGTGGTGATCCGCGTTGGCGCCTTGCAGGACTCGAGCCTGTTCTCGCGTCGGCTGGGCAGCATGCCGATGGTGGTCTGCGCCTCAAAGAGCTACCTGGCACAGTATGGCGTGCCGGAAAAACCCGCCGACCTGAGCAACCACTCGTGGCTGGAATACAGCGTGCGCCCGGATAACGAATTTGAGCTGATCGCGCCGGAAGGGCTTTCCACCCGGCTGCTGCCTGAAGGCCGCTTCGTGACCAACGATCCGATGACCATCTCGCGCTGGCTGGTGGCCGGGGCCGGTATCGCCTACGTGCCGCTGATGTGGGTGATCAACGAGATCAACAGCGGCGAGCTGGAGATCCTGTTCCCGCGCTACCAGTCGGATCCGCGCCCGGTTTACGCGCTGTATACCGAAAAGGACAAGCTGCCGCTGAAGGTGCAGGTCTGTATTAACTATCTGACGGACTATTTTGTGGAAGTGGCGGAGCTGTTTCAGGGCATGCGGGGAAGAAGGAAAGAGTAGGCCTTCCCCCTCACCCCGGCCCTCTCCCCGTTGGGGAGAGGGTTAGGATGAGGGGAAAATGAAAAATTACGCCGTGCCGCCCACGGTCAGGTTATCAACCTTCAGCGTCGGCTGGCCGACGCCTACCGGCAGGCTCTGGCCCTCTTTGCCGCAAACGCCCACGCCGTTATCCAGCTTCAGGTCGTTACCGACCATGGAAATCTGCTGCATGGCCTCAATGCCGGAGCCAATCAGGGTTGCGCCCTTCACTGCTTTAGTTACTTTGCCCTTCTCAATCAGGTACGCCTCTGAAGTCGAGAAGACAAATTTGCCGGAGGTGATATCCACCTGGCCGCCGCCAAAGTTCGGCGCGAAGATACCGTAATCAACGGATTCGATAATCTCCTGCGGCGTGGATTTACCCGGCAGCATGTAGGTGTTGGTCATGCGCGGCATCGGCAGGTGCGCGTAAGATTCGCGACGACCGTTGCCCGTTGGCGCAACGCCCATCAGACGCGCGTTGAGCTTGTCCTGCATGTAGCCTTTCAGGACGCCGTTTTCGATCAGCACGTTGTACTGGCCCGGCGTGCCTTCATCGTCGATAGAAATCGAGCCGCGACGGTCAGGCATGGTGCCATCATCGACCACGGTACACAGCTCAGAGGAGACAAGCTGCCCCATCTGACCGCTGAATACAGACGTACCACGGCGGTTGAAATCGCCTTCCAGCCCGTGACCGACCGCTTCGTGCAGCAGCACGCCGGGCCAGCCTGCGCCCAGCACAACCGGCAGCGTACCGGCGGGTGCCGCCACGGCAGACAGATTAACCAGCGCCATGCGCACGGCTTCTTTTGCCCACGCGTCAGTGCGCGCTTCGCCGTCAACGTCGCCGAGGAACCAGTCATAGCCAAAACGACCGCCGCCGCCGCTTGAGCCGCGCTCGCGCTTGCCGTCATCTTCCACCTGAACGCTGATGGAGAGGCGCACCAGCGGACGCACGTCGGCGGCCAGCGTACCGTCCGTTGCTGCCACCAGGATCAGCTCATAGACGCCGCTCAGGCTGGCGGACACTTCCTGCACGCGTTTGTCGGCGGCGCGGGCCACTTTGTCCACGCGACGCAGGATGTCCAGCTTCTCTTCGCGGCTCATGCTTTGCAGCGGGTCGATGCTGGTATAGAGCGCCGAATGCTGCACTTCGCCCAGGGTTTTTACGCGGCCATCGCCCGCGTCGCGCACGATGGTGCGTGCGGCCTGCGCGCTCTGCTCCAGCGCGGCCAGGCTTATCTGGTCGGCATAGGCAAAACCGGTTTTCTCGCCGCTCACGGCGCGCACACCGACGCCCTGGTCGATGTTATAGGAGCCATCTTTAATGATGCTGTCTTCTAAAACCCAGGATTCGTGATAGCTCGACTGGAAATAGAGATCGCCGTAGTCGAGACGGCGTTCGGTCAGTTGACCAAGAATGGAGAACAGGTCCTGATGGCTCAGGCCGTTCGCTGCGAGCAAATGTTCACTTACCAGGTTCAGACTCATCGTATTGCTACTCGTTCGTTGCCGCCCGTGGCGGTGTAAAAATCGTATTTATTGAGAGTGAGGCAATTACCTGCCCACGTCAAATCATTGCTGTGCTTCTTTGCGCGGCTGGCGCAGCACCTCATTAATCTGCGGTTTATCGATTGGGCCCGTAATGCGGTAGCGCAGAATCGAGACCTTGCTCCAGAGCGGCCCCAGCACTTTGCTGGCGGCAAATACCGCCGCACCGACAATCGGGTTAACCACAAACGCCGTCGCCACGCCCACGGTAGCGGAAATCTCCGGGGCGACGACCGCTTCCATATCCAGTTCACGACGCACCAGATCCACCGAGCCTTTCATGGCGATATCCGCCTCCAGGCCGTCCAGCAGCGTATCGTCGGTATGCATCACGCCGTCCTTGATCCAGGCCGTTCCGCGAATGGAGTCATAATAGAAACCGTCGTTGAAGGTATCGCTGAAATCGAAGCGCAGCTTGCGCAGCAGCGCGTCAAAGCTCAGCAGGCGCAGTATTTGCCCCGCATGGCCGGTGCTGACATCGGCAATTTGTCCCTTACCAAAACGGGTTCTGAGAATGCCGTTCAGCGTGGCGACGTCCGGCTGCCACGGCGCCGCACGCCAGTGCAGATCGTAATTCACATCGAATGACGATCCCCGAAGCGGCGTGCTGATGCCGAAGAAGTTAGCCGCCGCATCCAGCTTGCTGCCTTTGATATCGCCTTTCAGAGAGGTGCGCTGCGCGCCCGGCTTATTCACCCATTCCCCGGCGGCGGTCAAACGGCCAAAACCGGTATCCACCAGACCACCGGTAAGGCTCAGCGTCGTGCCCTTGATGGCGACATCTCCGTCGATACGGCCATATTTTTGCCCCCACAGCCAGCACTCCGCACAGCGCAGCTGGAGATCGGGCCAGCCGCTGAAATCAACGCGCGAAGCCTTGCTGAGGGGCGAAGCGACCGACGGCTGTTTTTCAGCCACGGCAAAGGTCGGGTTGTAATAGAGGTAGCGGATCGCCGCCTGCCACGGCGCGTTATCGCGCATCGTCAACGTGCCGTTAATTTCACGACCCTGAGCCTCAACCTTTGAGCCGTTAGCCGTCGGCCGGGAAACGATACTCAGGTTGTTCCACCGCTGCCCACCCAGCGTCAGCGCAGGCGTACGTAGGGTAATGGCCTGCGGGAACTGCGCCGTTTGATCGACGTTTTGCCCAACACCTTTCTGGAACAGTGCCAGCCACTCTGCGCCATCCATCGCCGGCAGATTCAGCTCAATTCCCGCCTGCTCCGGCAGCGGTGGCGTGGTACGGCTGTCCGTCGTCCAGATCGCCCTGTCCAGCGTCAGCTTGCGGTTAAGCAGCCAGCGGCTGTTAAAGTGGTTTGTTCCGCCAGCGTTACCGGTTACGTCAAAGCCGTTGAGGTTACCGTCGACGTTGACGTTGACAGGCAGCGGCTCGCCGCTTTTCTTATTCAGGGGCGCGGGCAGCTGGCTGCTGAGATTTTTAAGATCGCCCGTGATGTCGACCTTATACCGCGCGCCGGAGTGATAAGGCAGGTCGATGGCCACCTTGCCATTCCACGACACCGCGCCGTCCACCGCGTTCTCAACCGGCTTCGGCAGAACATTCATGCGTGACGGCTGCCAGTTCGCGTCCATATTTACCGCCACCTGGTAGGCTTTATCACCCTCGGTGGTGGAGAAATCGATATTGACGGGTTGATTGAACCAGGTCGCTTTCAGCGGCGCACTTTTCAGATTGCCGTTAACAAAGCTGAACTGTCCGCTGAGGTTTTTCAGCGTACTGTCCAGCGGCTTGATATAGAGGCTGTTGTTGTTAAGGCGAACGTCGCCTTTGGCGGTAGTCATTTCCCCGTCGAGCGGGATATCCAGATGTAAGCGAGCATTCACATCGCCATCTAACTGCAACTGCTGAAGGGTGGCCGCCAGGGAGTCATTCAGCGGCGTATCTTCAAAATACGGACCAACCGCATTACCCGGCCCCTTAATATCCGCATCAATCAGCAATTTCTCTTTCGAGTAATCCGGGATGTTTGCGGTCAGGTTGCTCGCCGTCACGCCGCCCAGCGCCACGCTGTCCGTCTTCATCCACAAGCCGTCATTCAGGAAGTTGAGTTCGATATCGAGATTTTTCAGCGCGGGCCAGCCCGGCTGGAAGGCATAGGTTGCGTTGCGCAGCGGCACCAGAACCTGGAACTGACCTTCGTTATGCTTATATGGGAACAGGTGCGGGTTGCCGCCGTAGACCAGCGTGGCGTTATCCGCCTGACCGCCCTGAATGGCGCCGCTGAGATAGTCCACCAGCGCTTTCCCCATCAGGTTCTCCGGGAAGTAGCGCCACGCCTGCGAGCCGTCATCCGTGCTGATGCCTGCCAGGATACCCAGCCACGGCTCATCGCCTTCAGGCTGTAGGTAGCGGAAATTGCCGCGGGCATGCACCGCCCTGGCTTTTACATCGATATTTCGGCCATCAAGCTGAAAACCTTTGCCATTCTTCAGCCAGTTGAGGGTGACATTACCCTGCGCGATCTCCAGCGGCGCACGAAAGACCGTTTCGTACGGCATTTTGGCATCCTGCATTTCTGCCGTCAGCCTGCCGTTTTCCACGCTTCCTTCCAGCTTGCCGCTGAAATGCTCAGCGCCCGGCAGCAGTTTCCACTGTTTCCAGGCGAGATTTTTCCATGCCGCCTGGAAGCGCGTTTTTTCCGTGGCCTGAAGCGGAATATCCAGCGCCAGACGGTTTATCTGCCCGCTCGGCTGCGTCGCCAGCCAGATGTCACCCAGCTCCGGGGAGAGTTTTGCGGCCATTGAACGCAGGCCCTCGATCGCCGTCAGGTCCAGGTTACTGGCGCGGATACGCAACTCGTCGCTGCGTTTACCGTTTACCCCGCCGACGTCCTGCTCCGGCATCCACGCCAGCGTCAGCGCGCCGCTTGGCCAGGGTTTGTTGTCCATAGAGATGCGCGTATCCGGAATAGCGAACTGCCAGCCGCCTTTTTCCTGGGTTACGTGGGCGGTGAGGTTATCGACCGAAAGCTGATGCTGATGGTTTTCGCCCTTCCAGCTCGCGCCCCCCTGCTTGAGCCAGATATCGCCGCTGGCGAACGCCCCGTTCGTCAGGGTCATCCAGCCTTCGAGACTGAAACGCGCGGTTTCCAGCTGCATGTTTTGCTGGATCCACTCGCCAAGCCACGGCTTCACGTCCACGTCGTCCGCCTGCAACCACACGCGGCCGTTGTTCAGCAGGCCATTGTCGTCGCGCAGATCCATCCGCACCTGCATCACGCCGTGCTGCCCGTTCAGGCTGGAGAGATTTACCTGCCCCTCGGCGCGGTGGCGATCTTTTCCGTTTAGCCAGGTCAGCTGTGGGATCGCCAGCTCGGCGCGCTGCCCGGAAAGGGTAATAAAGCTGATTTCGCTGTCGCGCAGATCGAAATGATCGAACTGACGCAGGAAGAGATCGCTGATACGGCTGGTTTCCAGCCCCCGATCGCCTTCGCCGCTTTGCAGCGGCGTATTGGTCTTTAGCTGAAGTTGCCAGAAGGTGAGATCGCGAAACTGCCAGCGCAGATGCAGCAGGCTTTGCCAGACATCCAGCGCCAGGGTAACGCGTTTGATTTTAAGGTGGCCGCCATCTTTCAGGCTGGCGCTGATATCCCGCGCATCAAGCGTCGGGCCAAAGGTCTGCCAGCTTGCCTCGATATGGCTCACGTCTAACGGCAGGCCGGTGGTGGACTCAATTTTTGCCAGGATCTGCGGACGCCAGCTGTCAAGATGCGGCAAGACGAGACGCAGCCCGCTCACGAGCAACGCGACAATCACGACCAGCGTTGCCCCTGTAAGCAGTAAAATCCCCGGCAATCGCCTCACGCGTCTCTCCTTGTCAGCCTTTAATCTCGCAGCGAACTGCGTTTACATCATTACGACGTCAAACTGCTCCTGGTTATAGAGCGGCTCAATCTGCACTTTTACCTGTTTGCCGACAAAGATTTCCACTTCCGCCAGCGCGTGCGACTCTTCCCCTTTCAGGGCCTCCGCCACCGCAGGGGAAGCATAGACCAGAAAACGGTCGGAGTCGTAGGCATGATGGACGCGGACAATCTCACGCATGATCTCGTAGCAGACCGTCTCCACCGTCTTTACCGTTCCGCGTCCATGGCAGGTTGGACACTCGTTGCAGAGCACGTGTTCCACGCTTTCGCGGGTCCGTTTCCGGGTCATTTCCACCAGCCCCAGCTGGGAGAAGCCGTTGATGCTGGTTTTCACGCGATCTTTACTCAGCGCCTGCTCCAGCGAGTGCAGCACGCGACGGCGGTGATCTTCATTATTCATATCGATAAAGTCGATGATGATAATGCCGCCCAGATTGCGCAGGCGAAGCTGGCGCGCGATGGCCTGCGTCGCTTCGATGTTGGTGTTGAAGATGGTGTCATCGAGGTTGCGATGGCCGACAAACGCGCCGGTGTTGATATCCACGGTCGTCATCGCTTCGGTCTGGTCGATAATCAGGTAACCGCCCGATTTCAGCTCAACCTTACGCTCCAGCGCGCGCTGGATTTCGTTTTCAACGTCATAGAGGTCAAATATCGGCTGGCGTCCGGTGTAATGCTCCAGCAGACCGGGCATTTCCGGAATGTACTCGGCGGTGAACTCCAGCAGGGCTTCATACGTCAGGCGGGAGTCCACACGGATGCGGTCAAGCTGCGCATCGGCGAAATCACGCAGTACGCGCTGAGCAAGCGCCAGCTCGCCGTACAGACGGTAGCGGGTCTGGTTGCGTTTTTTACGCTCCATCACCTTGGTCCAGACGCGCTTCAGGTAGGCCGCATCCGAGGCCAGATCGTCTTCGCTGATCCCTTCCGCCGCGGTACGAATAATAAAGCCGCCCTGCTCGTCGCAGTAGGCGCTCACGACTTTTTTCAGGCGCTCGCGCTCGCTTTCGCTTTCAATACGCTGTGAAACGCCAACGTGCGACGCGCCCGGCATAAACACCAGATAGCGTGAAGGCAGGGTGATGTCGGTGGTCAGACGCGCGCCTTTGGTGCCCAGCGGATCTTTCACCACCTGCACCATCAGATCCTGGCCCTGACGCACCAGCTCAGAGATGTCGCGCACGGCAAACTGCTTTTGCTCTTCGCCAGCCACGCATTCGGTATGCGGCATGATATCGGAGGCATGTAAAAACGCCGCCTTATCGAGCCCAATATCTACAAAAGCCGCCTGCATACCCGGTAGTACACGACTGACACGACCTTTGTAGATATTGCCTACGATTCCGCGTCGCGCTTCACGCTCAATATGAATTTCCTGAAGAATGCCACCATCAATGTAGGCCACACGGGTTTCCGAGGGCGTTACGTTTACCAACAATTCAGCCGTCATAATTATCCCTTCCCTCACGCAGTGAGTTAAAATTACTCAGCAACTCATACGTTTCCACCAGCGGTAAGCCGACTACGGCGTGATAGCTGCCATTTATCTTCCTGACAAAACAGCCACCCAACCCTTGAATACCGTATGCACCTGCTTTATCCATCGGTTCACCGCTGGCGATATAGCCGGCGATCTCCTCGTCGGTGAGGACTCTGAACGTCACTTCCGTTACCACCAGGCAATCCAGAACGTACTGGCTGTCCGCCAGCGCCACCGCCGTCATCACCTGATGCGTTTGTCCGGACAGGTTGCGCAGCATCTGCGCCGCATGGTCTGCGCAACGGGGTTTCTCAAGCACTTCACCCTTGAGAATGACGATGGTGTCCGCACCCAGCACCGGTAAGTCACGCGGCACGCATGCGACGCCCGCCTGCGCTTTTTCACGCGCCAGACGAGAGACGTACTGCTGAGCGCTTTCGCCCTCAGCACGTTTTTCTTCAATGCCGGTAACGATGCGTTCGAAGGAGACACCCAGCTGCGCGAGCAGTTCCTGGCGACGCGGAGAACCGGAGGCAAGATACAGAGACGTCATAGAAACCTTTTATTGCACGGCAAACTGCTGGCGAATTTTACGCATCAGCAGGAACAGCCACGGCCAGAGCACACCGTTTACTACACTACTCCAGAACACTTCCGGTCGGAAAGAGACGTTGATCACTAAAAACTCTGCCCAGAAAACAACGATATCCGCAGCGAGCGACAACAACATCACCACCAGCGCCTGTTGCCAGAGCGCAAGGTTACGAAAGAGCTGGAATTTGAGTGCGACGAGGTACGCAATAATGCTCATGGATAAGGCGCGCACGCCAAGCGTAGAGCCGCTGATGAGATCCAGTATGGCACCCATCACAAAACCCGTGCCGACATTTACGCGGTGCGGTAGGGCAAGGATCCAGTAGAGCAAAATGAGCAAAACCCAGTTTGGCCGGAAAACAAGAATGTCGTCCGGCCAGGGCATAATTTGCAGCAACAGTGCAACAAGGAATGAGAGCCAGATTACCCAGCGTCCCTGGCTACGATAACTGGCCACTACTGCCCTCCACCCGAGACTTGCGGCGGCGGTGGCGCATCCGGTAGCGGCTGCGTTAACCCTGTCGCCGGAGCCGGTACGGGCGCAGGTGGCCCCATCGCATCCGGCGCAGGCAGCACCTGCGGCATCATCTGCATCAGGCGTTCGTTCGCGACGCGATGCACATCTTCCGGCGTCATCGGGTTCGCACCGTTACGATCGGCCCCCCACAGCAGCAGCAGGTAGCGTAAACGCTGCAAGCCCGCCGTTGGACGCGCCTGGATTACGGTGTAAGCACGCTGAGTGTCGAGCTTCACGGAAGAGACCACTGCAACCGGGTAGCCTTCAGGGAAACGACCGCCCAGACCGGACGTCACCAGCACGTCGCCCACGCGGATGTCCGTGTTGGCTGGCAAATGTTCAAGCTGAAGATCGTCCGTACAGCCATTGCCGGCGGCAATCACGCGAATGTCGTTACGCAACACCTGAATCGGCAGCGCATGGGTAGCATCGCAAATCAGCAGCACGCGGCTGGTCAGTTTGGCAACCGCCACGACCTGGCCCACAACGCCTTTATCGCTGATCACAGGCTGACCTTCGTATACGCCGTTCACGCTGCCTTTATCAATCACCACCTGATCGCTGTAGGGATCGTTTACGGTGGAGATCACCTGGGTGACCATTTTCTGTTCATCCTGGCGCAGCGGCGAGCCAAGCAGTTCACGCAGGCGCGCGTTTTCCTGCTTATATTGCCCCAGCATCAGCAGCTCGCTGTTTTTCAGCAGCAGTTCCTGGCGTAACGCACGATTTTCAAGTTCGAGCTGGTCACGCGATGAAAGCGTTTGCGACACGGAGTCGAGCAGTTCACGGGGACCATTTGAAATAAAGTAGAAAGGACTGACGGCGGTATCCATGTACGTTCGGATCTGGCTGAACGTACCGAGGCGGCTATCGGCAATAATGACCCCGAGCGCCACCAGAACCGCCAGGATCAGGCGAAACTGTAGCGACGGGCCACGGCTAAAAATTGGCTTCATAGGCTATGCGTATTCTCGCGTCAGAGAGAAAGGGTAGCAAATTGCTACCCTCTCACACCCGACTACTCTTCGCTAAACAAGTCGCCGCCGTGCATGTCGATCATTTCCAGCGCCTTGCCACCACCACGGGCGACGCAAGTCAGTGGATCTTCTGCAACTACGACAGGAATACCTGTCTCTTCCATTAACAGGCGGTCGAGGTTACGCAGCAGCGCACCACCACCGGTCAGCACCATACCGCGCTCGGAGATATCGGAAGCCAGCTCTGGCGGGCACTGTTCCAGCGCAACCATCACCGCGCTCACGATGCCGGTCAGCGGCTCCTGCAACGCTTCCAGGATTTCGTTAGAGTTCAGGGTGAATCCGCGCGGCACGCCTTCAGCCAGGTTACGACCGCGAACTTCGATCTCGCGGACTTCGTCACCCGGATAAGCAGAACCGATTTCGTGCTTGATACGCTCTGCGGTTGCTTCACCGATCAGAGAGCCGTAGTTACGGCGAACGTAGTTGATGATGGCTTCGTCGAAGCGGTCACCGCCGATACGTACGGAAGAGGAGTACACTACGCCGTTCAGGGAGATGACTGCCACTTCGGTAGTACCGCCACCAATATCCACCACCATAGAACCGGTTGCTTCAGAAACCGGCAGACCCGCACCAATTGCCGCAGCCATCGGCTCTTCAATCAGGAACACTTCACGCGCACCGGCACCCTGAGCGGATTCACGGATCGCGCGGCGTTCAACCTGGGTTGCGCCAACCGGCACACACACCAGCACGCGCGGGCTTGGGCGCATGAAGCTGTTGCTGTGAACCTGCTTGATGAAGTGCTGAAGCATTTTTTCGGTCACGAAGAAGTCAGCAATAACGCCGTCTTTCATTGGGCGGATCGCGGCGATGTTGCCCGGCGTACGGCCCAGCATCTGCTTCGCATCATGACCTACTGCGGCCACGCTTTTTGGCGAGCCGGCACGATCCTGACGAATGGCCACAACGGAAGGCTCATTCAATACGATGCCTTGTCCTTTTACATAAATAAGGGTATTCGCGGTACCCAGGTCAATGGACAGGTCATTGGAAAACATGCCACGAAATTTTTTCAACATACTAAGGGATAATCCTGAAAGCTGGGGCGGAAAACAAAATCCGCTTACTTTACCAACCACACGCAGCAGCGACAAGGCGCAAAAATCGTCTGCTACGGTGAAAATTAGTGCAGCACGTTTCCTTTGTTACAAATTCATCCCCTGAATCCGTCAGGGCTGAGTAAACAGCAGCGTCCCTCACTTTCACTTGTAACCCATTAAAGGTCGTTCACTGGCTTTTATGCTCGTCTTACTCAAAGCTACAGGCGCGATATTCTACGTGAAAACAAAGTAAACGGCAGGTCAAACAGAGTATCTTTGCAAATATTTTTTCACATTGGTGTCAAGGGGCTGTGAGGCCGCAAAAAAATCCCCCTGACCGCCCGCTACACCGCGCTCTTTCAACATCTGCCATTCACTGCGTGAACGTACGCCTGTGGCAAATACCTGCGTTTGCGTTCCTTTGCACGCTTCCACCAGGCTCTGTACCAGCAGCTGGTTTTCCGTGCGTTTTTCAATCGTTCTGACCAGACCAGGATGCAGCTTCAATAATTCAACATCCAGCTCTTTGATCCAGCTGGTGCTCACCAGCGTCAAACCCGCCTGGGTGACGGCCACACGAGCCCCAAGCGCATTGATTAAACGTACCACCGGACGTAACCGGCTGATGTGTTGACCTACATCTGCCTCTGCAAGTTCAAAAATAATGCGTTTGCGTTGCGATTTTTCGCACTGCATTAACGTGTCGCGTAACCAGCGCTGGAAGCGCGGACGAATCAGCGACTCGACGGTCACCTGTAAAGCCAGATTTTCCTCAGGCCAGTAAGATAAAAACGGGATGAGGCGGGTGATTTGCTGGCGGTCATACTCTTCGGATAAGCCAAATTGCAGCACCATCGGCAGATATTCCGCCGAGATAACCTCTTCGGTGCCATCAAAAATACGGCACATCAGCTCACGGTGATGAACATGGCCATTCTTCATGACCGCCGGTTTTTGATAGATACGCGGTCCTCCGCGGCTCAGCATCTGTTCAATCAGGGTTCGCCAGCGCACGTTGCCGCGCCCTTTCTCCGGCAGCGTATCATCATAGACCGCCCAGCCGTTCGCGCCCTGTAATACGGCGTTACGCGTAGCCGCTTCCGCATGTTCCATCACCTGCTCCGTCGACTGGCCGCCGCGCCAGGCACAGATGCCCATATGCACCATGTCGTCTCTGTCGAGCATTTTGCTCTGCGGCAGCGCATCAACGGCTTTCAGCAGCTGGCTGGCGATACTCTCGGACTCCTTTAAGGTGCGATGCGGCAGCAAGACGGCAAAGTCACTGCGGTGGTAGCGCGCCAGCAGCGCGCCGGGGTAGCGCATAATAAAGGTGGACAGCAGGTTAATCAGGGTGAAGAGATTCTCTTCCGCCACGCGCTGTCCCCAGGTATCACGGAGCAGATCGAAGTCCGGCAGGCGAATCATCATCACCACGCCGTGCGTGCCTACCTTTTCGGGGTCATCAAGCAGCGTAGCCAGCTGATTATCAAAGAAGAGACGGTTGTTAAGGCCCGTTTTGTTATCCTGCGCGGCGTAGGAGCGGATCAGCGTGTCCATACGGCTACGCTGGTCGCTGGCAAACTGGATTTCGGAGAGCAGCACGTCCAGGGCGCTACTGGTGCGCGACGGCCATTCATAAACCGATCCCCGCACCTGCGGCCCCCGCTCGCCATTGAGTATCCGCACGGAGCGTGTTTCCAGCAGTTCCTGGCCGGAAAGCTGACGACGCTGCCAGCGAACGGCGAGGAAAATGAGCAGCACGATAAAGGCAACGGCGATGGTCAAAGGTGCGGTGGTCATGAGCGAGCGTAAATAGTTGCTCATCGGATCCTGGTACATCATATGGATCGTCATACCAGGGTGTTTAAGCGAATGTACCGTTACGTCCCGATACTGATCTACCGTGCCGGCAGGACGATAGCTGCCCTGGCGGGTATGGCTGAAAACGGTCTGCTTCCCCTGTTTAATCTCGATCCGCACAATATCCACAGGCACCATTAACTCATCCAGCTCACGCGAAAGCGCCGGGAAGGGTGTGGTGATCAGGCGGGTGTCGATAACCGATGCAACCGATTCAACACGGTTAACCAGCTTATCCTGGATGGCATTATAAAAGCTCAGCGAGCAGCCGATCAGCGTGACAATGATGGTCAGCCCCGTCAGCAAAGTGATAAAAGCTGAGAACTTCGTCGTTAATCGCATCCTTGAGATTACTCCGTGGGTTGAAGGGGTCGCAAGTGAGCGCTAACTTGCATTTCAAATGCGGCATACTACCAAACCTGGTGTATCTGGCAATTTATTGCGTTACATCGGCACGGTGTTTCACTGAGCGAGTATAGTCTTCAGAACATATTTTCCCATTACTAAACCTGGTGAGGACCCCCTATGCAGGCTTTGATTTTAGAACAGCAGGACGGCAAAACCGTTGCCTCGGTGCAAACCATTGAGGAGAGCCACCTGCCGGAAGGCGACGTGACCGTGGATATCGACTGGTCCAGCCTGAACTATAAAGACGCACTGGCCATTACGGGGAAAGGTAAAATCATCCGAAATTTCCCGATGGTTCCCGGAATCGACTTTGCAGGCCGCGTGCATACCAGTGAAGATCCGCGCTTCCACGCCGGACAGCAGGTCCTGCTCACCGGCTGGGGCGTGGGTGAAAACCACTGGGGCGGGCTGGCAGCACAGGCGCGCGTAAAAGGTGACTGGCTGGTCCCGATGCCGAAAGGCATGGACGGCCGCAAAGCGATGATCGTCGGCACGGCGGGCTTCACCGCCATGCTGTGCGTCATGGCGCTGGAAGAGGCCGGGATCCGTCCTGACTCCAGCGAAATCGTCGTCACCGGCGCAAGCGGCGGTGTGGGCAGCACGGCCGTCACGCTGCTGCACAAGCTGGGATATCAGGTCGCCGCCGTCTCTGGCCGCGAAAGTACGCATGATTATCTGCGTCAGCTGGGCGCAAACCGTATTCTGAGCCGCGACGAGTTCGCCGAAACCCGCCCGCTGGAAAAACAGGTCTGGGCTGGCGCGGTCGATACCGTCGGCGACAAAGTGCTGGCGAAAGTGCTGGCGCAAATGAACTACGGCGGCTGCGTGGCGGCCTGTGGGCTGGCGGGTGGTTTTGCCCTGCCAACGACGGTGATGCCGTTTATTCTGCGCAACGTGCGTCTTCAGGGCGTCGATTCGGTTATGGCTCCAGCCGAGCGGCGTGCCGAAGCCTGGGAACGTCTGGTCCGCGATCTGCCGGCCTCGTTCTATGAGCAGAGCGCCACGGAGATTACCCTGAGCCAGGCGCCAGAGTTCGCGAATAAAATCATGGACAACCAGTTCCACGGTCGTGCGCTGGTCAAAATTGCCTAATCTTCAAATTTTCGTGACATATTCGCGCTAACCCGCCTCCTCCGTCATGCTTAGAAAAACGCCTGACGGAGGATGCCATGAAAACCCGAAAACTGACGGAAGCCGACGTAACGTCTGAGTCTGTCTTTATGCTACAGCGCCGCCAGATCCTGAAGATGCTTGGCATCAGCGCCACCGCCCTGACGCTCACGCCTGCGGCCCACGCTGACCTGCTCGACTGGTTTAAGGGTAACGATCGCCCGAAAGCCCCCTCCGGTGCCCCCCTTAACTTCACCAAACCGGCGCAATGGCAAAATAAGCTGGCGCTGACCCCGGAAGAGAAAGTCACTGGCTATAACAATTTCTATGAGTTTGGTCTTGATAAGGCCGATCCTGCCGCCAACGCGGGCAGCATGAAAACCGATCCCTGGACCCTGAAGATTGATGGCGAAGTGGCAAAACCGCTGACGCTGGATCATCACGACCTCACCACCCGCTTCCCCCTTGAAGAACGCATTTACCGCATGCGCTGCGTGGAAGCCTGGTCGATGGTCGTGCCGTGGGTAGGCTTCCCTTTGCACAAGCTCCTGGCCCTGGCTGAGCCCACCAGCAATGCGAAGTATGTCTCCTTCCAGACGCGCTATGCGCCGGACGAGATGCCGGGCCAGAAGGATCGATTCATCGGCGGCGGGCTGGAATATCCGTACGTTGAAGGGTTACGCCTCGACGAAGCCATGCATCCCCTTACGCTGCTGACCGTGGGCGTTTACGGCAAAGCACTGCCGCCGCAAAACGGGGCCCCCATTCGCTTAACCGTACCGTGGAAATATGGCTTCAAAAACATTAAATCCATCGTCAGCATCAAGCTCACCCGCGAGCGCCCGCCGACCACCTGGAACCTGGCGGCGCCCGACGAGTACGGGTTTTACGCCAACGTTAACCCACACGTTGACCATCCTCGCTGGTCCCAGGCGACGGAACGTTTTATCGGTTCCGGCGGCGCGCTGGACGTTAAACGCCAGCCAACGCTGCTGTTTAACGGCTATGCGGATGAAGTGGCATCCCTGTACCGTGGGCTGAATTTACGGGAGAACTTCTGAGTGCGTTTAACGGCAAAGCAGATAACCGGGCTGAAGGTTCTCCTGCACTTAGCCGGATTACTCCCCTTTATCTGGCTCTTTTGGGCAGCCAGTCAGGGGCAGTTTAGTGCCGATCCGGCTAAAGATATTCAGCATTTTACGGGTCGGATGGCTCTGAAATTTTTGCTGGCGACCTTGCTCGTCTCACCGCTGGCGCGCTACGCTAAACAGCCCTTATTGATACGCACGCGACGGCTTTTGGGGCTATGGTGTTTTGCCTGGGCGACGCTGCATCTCACCAGCTACGCCCTGCTGGAGTTGGGCATTAACAACCTGGCACTACTCGGCAGCGAACTGGTGACGCGCCCTTATCTGACGCTGGGTATCGTAAGCTGGCTGGTTTTACTGGCGCTGACGCTGACATCCACGCAGTACGCGCAGCGAAAACTGGGCCGACGCTGGCAACGGCTGCACAACTTCGTCTATCTTGTCGCGATCCTCGCCCCCCTTCATTACCTGTGGTCGGTGAAGATTTTATCCCCTCAGCCGGTCATCTACGCCCTGCTGGCATTGGCCCTTTTAGCATGGCGTTACAAGAAGTTCCGCCAGTGGTGGCGATAGTTAACGAAACTGTGCGTTTTCCCGCAGAATAGTTATCAACCGCGAATCTTTTTCGGATAGCGGTTGATAATCTTCCCTGATAAGACCAGTATTTAGCTGCCAAATGCTACGAAATCGTTATAATGTGCGACTTCGGTTTTCCGGACAGGGGTTTTAGGCCTCTGAAAGGGTGACAATTGCGCGTTGAGGGTATATGTTGTTTTTTACCCGAAAATCGCAGGAGATAGCGGCACAATGGCTGACAAATTCCAAATTTTAGTTTTGAACGGACCGAACCTGAACATGCTCGGCACCCGTGAGCCAGAGAAGTACGGCACGCTGACATTGAGCGAAATTGTTAACCGTCTGGGTACGGAAGCAGCCTCGCTGAATGTGGATTTGGACCATTTTCAGTCAAATGCGGAGTACGCAATCATCGACCGTATTCATCAGGCTAAAGACACTGTGGACTATATCCTGATCAATCCGGCCGCGTTTACGCACACCAGTGTTGCTATACGCGACGCACTGCTCGCGGTGAGTATCCCGTTTATCGAGATCCACCTGAGTAACGTGCACGCCCGAGAGCCGTTCCGCCACCATTCCTACCTGTCGGATATCGCCGCTGGCGTTATTTGTGGGCTGGGTGCAGACGGCTATTCATACGCTTTACAGACAGCGGTAAAACGCTTGTCACAATCACACTAAACAAGAGTACGGAACCCACTCATGGATATTCGTAAGATTAAAAAACTGATCGAGCTGGTTGAAGAATCAGGCATCTCCGAACTGGAAATTTCTGAAGGCGAAGAGTCTGTACGCATCAGCCGTGCAGCCCCAGCCGCTAGCTTCCCGGTAATGCAGCAAGCTTACGCTGCGCCAGTGCAACAGCCTGCGCTCGCCGCAGCCGTTGCGCCAGCGGCAGCAGAAGCAGCACCTGCGGCTGCAACAGAAATCAGTGGTCACATCGTACGTTCCCCAATGGTTGGTACTTTCTACCGCACCCCGAGCCCGGATGCGAAAGCGTTCATCGAAGTGGGTCAGAAAGTCAACGTAGGCGATACCCTGTGCATCGTTGAAGCCATGAAAATGATGAACCAGATCGAAGCAGACAAATCAGGTACTGTGAAAGCGATTCTGGTCGAAAGTGGTCAGCCGGTAGAATTTGACGAGCCGCTGGTCGTCATCGAGTAACGAGGCGAACATGCTGGATAAAATTGTTATCGCCAACCGTGGCGAGATTGCACTGCGTATTCTTCGTGCCTGTAAAGAGCTGGGCATCAAGACCGTGGCCGTGCACTCAAGCGCGGATCGCGATTTAAAACACGTATTGCTGGCGGATGAGACGGTCTGTATCGGTCCGGCTCCGTCCGTAAAAAGCTATCTGAACATTCCGGCGATCATCAGCGCCGCCGAAATCACCGGCGCGGTCGCGATTCACCCGGGCTACGGCTTCCTCTCTGAGAACGCCAA
Source organism: Enterobacter sp. GD03975 (assembly GCF_029838645.1). Taxonomy (NCBI): domain Bacteria; kingdom Pseudomonadati; phylum Pseudomonadota; class Gammaproteobacteria; order Enterobacterales; family Enterobacteriaceae; genus Enterobacter; species Enterobacter sp. GD03975. Next base: position 15,155 of record NZ_JAOBZC010000006.1, on the reverse strand, counting down.
CTTTGCTGAGCAGGTTGAACGCTCTGGCTTTATCTTCATCGGCCCGAAAGCCGACACCATTCGCCTGATGGGCGACAAAGTGTCTGCCATCACCGCGATGAAAAAAGCCGGTGTTCCAACCGTACCAGGCTCTGACGGCCCGTTGACCGACGACATGGATGCTAACCGTGCTCATGCTAAACGCATTGGCTACCCGGTTATCATCAAGGCGTCCGGCGGCGGCGGCGGTCGCGGTATGCGCGTCGTGCGCAGCGATGCCGAACTGGCGCAGTCCATCTCCATGACCAAAGCGGAAGCGAAAGCGGCTTTCAGCAATGACATGGTGTACATGGAAAAATACCTGGAAAACCCACGCCACATCGAAATTCAGGTGCTGGCCGACGGTCAGGGTAACGCGATCTATCTGGCAGAACGTGACTGCTCCATGCAGCGTCGTCACCAGAAAGTCGTGGAAGAAGCGCCAGCGCCGGGCATTACCCCGGAACTGCGTCGCTACATCGGCGAGCGTTGCGCTAAAGCCTGTGTTGATATCGGCTATCGCGGGGCGGGTACCTTTGAGTTCCTGTTCGAAAACGGCGAGTTCTACTTCATTGAGATGAACACCCGTATTCAGGTTGAACACCCGGTAACCGAAATGATCACCGGCGTTGACCTGATCAAAGAGCAGCTGCGTATCGCAGCCGGTCAGCCGCTGTCCATCAAGCAGGAAGAAGTTGTGGTGAAAGGCCATGCGGTAGAGTGCCGTATCAACGCCGAAGACCCGAACACCTTCCTGCCAAGCCCGGGTAAAATCACGCGTTTCCACGCGCCGGGTGGCTTTGGTGTGCGCTGGGAGTCCCATATCTACGCCGGTTACACCGTACCGCCGTACTATGACTCAATGATCGGTAAGCTGATCTGCTACGGCGAAAACCGTGACGTGGCAATTGCCCGCATGAAGAACGCCCTACAGGAGCTGATCATCGATGGGATCAAAACCAACGTTGATCTCCAGATGCGCATCATGAGCGACGAGCACTTCCAGAATGGTGGAACTAACATCCACTACCTGGAGAAAAAACTCGGTCTGAACGAGAAGTAACAGACCAGCGTTGCTAAAAGGCCGGATAATCCGGCCTTTTTTATTTCTGGGGATCGCAAAGCCCCATCATGTACAATCCCCGCTTTCTTCATCCACAAGGGACAAAAAATGGACAAGCGTTTTGTTCAGGCCCATAAAGAAGCGCGCTGGGCGCTGTGGCTGACCCTTCTCTATCTTGCTGCTTGGTTAGTAACTGCTTACTTACCTGATTCGGCTATCGGCATAACCGGCCTTCCGCACTGGTTTGAAATGGCCTGCCTGCTGTTGCCGCTGGTGTTTATTGTGCTGTGCTGGGCGATGGTGAAATTCATCTATCGCGATATTTCTCTGGAGGACGATGATGCAGCTTGAAGTCATTCTGCCCCTTATCGCTTACCTGTTCCTGGTGTTTGGCCTGTCAGTTTATGCGATGCGTAAACGTTCGACCGGCACCTTTCTGAACGAGTATTTCCTCGGGAGCCGCTCAATGGGTGGCGTCGTGCTGGCGATGACGCTGACCGCCACCTACATCAGCGCCAGCTCGTTTATCGGTGGCCCCGGCGCGGCCTATAAGTACGGACTGGGCTGGGTACTGCTGGCCATGATCCAGCTTCCTGCCATCTGGCTCTCGCTTGGCATACTGGGTAAAAAATTTGCCATTCTGGCCCGCCGCTACAATGCCGTGACGCTGAACGATATGCTGTTTGCCCGCTATCAGAGCCGCCTGCTGGTATGGCTGGCAAGCCTGAGCCTGCTGGTGGCGTTCATCGGGGCGATGACCGTGCAGTTCATCGGCGGCGCGCGCCTGCTGGAAACGGCGGCCGGGATCCCCTACGAGACGGGTCTGGTCATCTTCGGCGTCAGTATTGCGCTGTATACCGCGTTTGGCGGGTTCCGCGCCAGCGTGCTAAACGACACGATGCAGGGGCTGGTGATGCTCGTAGGCACCCTCGTTCTTCTGGTCGGCATCGTGCATGCCGCGGGTGGCCTGGGCCATGCGGTTGAAACCCTGGAAGCGATCGATCCGAAGCTGGTCTCGCCGCAGGGGGCGGATGATATTCTCTCTCCAACCTTCATGACTTCGTTCTGGGTGCTGGTGTGCTTTGGGGTCATTGGCCTGCCGCATACCGCCGTGCGCTGCATCTCATATAAAGACAGCAAAGCCGTGCACCGGGGGATCATCATCGGGACGATTGTGGTGGCGATCCTGATGTTTGGCATGCACCTGGCGGGCGCGCTGGGACGCGCGGTGATCCCTGACCTTACTGTGCCGGATCTGGTCATCCCGACCCTGATGGTAAAAGTGCTGCCGCCGTTTGCCGCCGGGATTTTCCTCGCCGCGCCCATGGCGGCCATTATGTCGACCATCAACGCCCAGTTACTGCAAAGTTCCGCTACGATCATTAAAGATCTCTACCTGAACCTGCGCCCTGAACAGGTTGAAAATGAGCGTCGCCTGAAGCGTATGTCGGCCGCGATCACCCTGGTGCTGGGTGCGCTGCTGCTGCTGGCCGCGTGGCGTCCACCGGAGATGATCATCTGGTTGAACCTGCTCGCCTTTGGCGGGCTGGAGGCCGTTTTCCTGTGGCCGCTGGTGCTGGGCCTGTACTGGGAACGCGCTAATGCCGCGGGTGCGTTAAGCGGCATGATTGTCGGGGGCGTTCTGTATGCCGTTCTCGCAACGTTTAAAATTCAGTATCTGGGCTTTCACCCGATTGTGCCCTCGCTGCTGTTAAGTTTACTGGCGTTTGTGGTGGGTAACCGTTTCGGCCGCCCCGTACCACCCGCCACCCTGATGTCTACTGATAAATAAAGAGTTTTGCCATGCCGTGGATCCAATTAAAACTGAACACAACCGGTGCGAACGCCGAAGAACTGAGTGATGCGCTGATGGAAGCCGGTTCGGTCTCTATCACTTTCCAGGATACCCATGACACGCCGGTCTTTGAGCCGCTGCCGGGCGAAACGCGCCTGTGGGGCGATACCGACGTTATCGGCCTGTTTGATGCAGAAACCGACATGAAAGAGGTGGTGGCGATTCTGGAAAACCATCCGCTGCTGGGCGCAGGCTTCGCGCATAAAATCGAACAGCTGGAAGACAAAGACTGGGAACGCGAGTGGATGGACAACTTCCATCCGATGCAGTTTGGTCAGCGTCTGTGGATCTGCCCAAGCTGGCGCGAGGTTCCCGATGAAAACGCGGTGAACGTGATGCTTGATCCGGGTCTGGCGTTTGGAACCGGTACTCACCCGACAACTTCCCTGTGCCTGCAATGGCTGGATGGTCTGGATCTGGAAGGCAAAACCGTGATCGACTTCGGCTGCGGATCCGGGATCCTCGCTATCGCGGCGCTGAAGCTGGGCGCGGCCAAAGCCATCGGGATCGACATCGATCCGCAGGCGATTCAGGCCAGCCGTGATAACGCCGAGCGTAACGGCGTTTCCGATCGCCTTGAACTGTATCTGCCCGATGCACAGCCAGAGGCCATGAAAGCCGATGTGGTGGTCGCGAATATCCTGGCTGGCCCGTTACGCGAGCTGGCGCCGTTAATCAGCGTCCTGCCGGTTGAGGGCGGCCTGCTGGGCCTGTCCGGCATTCTGGCAAGCCAGGCAGACAGCGTCTGCGAAGCCTACGCCGATCTCTTTGCGCTTGACCCGGTCGTCGAGAAAGAAGAGTGGTGCCGCATCACCGGTCGTAAAAAATAAGCATTTGGCGTGGTCCTCTGACCACGCCTTTCCCCTTCGGTTTTCCCTCCCGCCTTCATCCTTTCTCCGATAAAATAACCCTGCAAATCATAATGTTAATTATTGATTTGGATAATAAAATTCACAGGAAGAATACGATGAAACATATTGCAGGCAAGGCAGCGTTGCTGGCGCTGAGCATGATGTCGGCTTCGGCTTACGCATCACACTGGAGCTATCAGGGAGAAGGCGCACCGGAGCACTGGGGCGAACTGGACGAGGCGTATAAAACGTGTAAAAGCGGGATGTATCAGTCGCCGATTAACATTGATAGCACGGTCAAAGCCCATATCTCTCCGCTGGAAACGCACTACATCGACGGCCCGGTCACCCTGACAAACAACGGCCATACTATCCAGGCGAGTGAAAACGCCGATACACGCGACAGCATCACGCTTGATAAACAGACCTGGACGTTACAACAGTTCCATTTCCATGCCCCGTCCGAAAACACGGTGCACGGTAAAAAATACGCGATGGAAATGCATCTGGTACACAAAAATGCTGACGGCGAACTGACGGTCGTTGCCGTTATGTTCGACCAGGGTGCGGCAAACGCTGAGCTGGATAAACTCTGGAGCGTGATGCCGGGACAGGTTGACCAGAACGTCACGATCAAGCCAACCCTCAATATCAATAAACTCCTGCCCGCGGATAAGACCTACTGGCGCTTCAGCGGCTCTCTGACCACGCCGCCGTGCTCAGAAGGGGTAACGTGGCTGGTGCTTAAGCAGCCGCTGACCGTCTCTGCTGAACAGCTGCAAAAATTCACTCACACAATGCATCACGATAACAACCGTCCGGTCCAGCCGCTTCATGGCCGCCTGGTGGTTGAATAAGTCGATTTTTTGCGCTGATATCCTGTGCTGAAAGGCGACACAGATCGCAAGAAGCACCCTAATCTGCTGCATATAGCAGCAGATTATCCCGGACAATTGATTCATTTATTCAGAAATGATGAGAAGTTACGGGAAATTGTAAGAGCCCACAAAACGTTCATTTATTCATAACCCAATGATTTAAATAGCGAATAATCTTATCCCAAAAGTATGACTGGCGATTCATTGATCTACAGCAGTGGATTGTTCAAAGTTTGGCCTTTCATCTCGTGCAAAAAATGCGTAATATACGCCGCCTTGCAGTCACAGTATGGTCATTTCTTAACTCATGCGCATCGGACACCACCAGCTCAGAAATCGCCTGATCGCAGCACCCATGGCAGGTATTACCGACCGGCCGTTCAGGACGCTGTGCTACGAGATGGGAGCAGGACTGACCGTTTCCGAGATGATGTCGTCTAACCCGCAGGTTTGGGAAAGCGATAAGTCCCGCCTACGGATGGTGCACGTTGATGAGCCAGGTATTCGCACCGTGCAAATTGCCGGAAGCGTGCCTGAAGAAATGGCAGATGCCGCGCGTATTAACGTGGAAAGTGGCGCCCAGATTATTGATATCAATATGGGTTGCCCGGCCAAAAAGGTGAATCGCAAGCTTGCAGGTTCAGCCCTTCTGCAATACCCCGACCAGGTGAAGTCAATCCTGACGGCGGTTGTCAGCGCAGTGGACGTTCCTGTTACGTTAAAGATTCGCACGGGTTGGTCGCCGGAACACCGTAACTGCGTAGAGATTGCCCAACTGGCCGAAGACTGTGGCATTCAGGCCCTGACCATTCATGGACGCACTCGCGCCTGTTTGTTCAACGGTGAAGCTGAATACGACAGCATTCGGGCAGTTAAGCAGAAAGTTTCCATTCCGATTATCGCGAATGGCGACATTACTGACCCGCTTAAAGCCAGAGCTGTGCTCGACTATACGGGAGCTGATGCTCTGATGATAGGACGTGCCGCTCAGGGAAGACCCTGGATCTTTCGGGAAATCCAGCATTATCTGGACACTGGGGAGCTGCTTGCCCCGCTGCCTCTGGCAGAGGTTAAGCGCTTGCTTTGTTCGCATGTTCGGGAACTGCATGACCACTACGGCCAGGCAAAAGGGTACCGAATTGCGCGTAAACACGTCTCCTGGTATCTCCAGGAGCACGCTCCAAATGACCAGTTTCGGCGCACATTCAACGCCATTGAGGATGCCAGCGAACAGCTGGAGGCGTTGGAGGCATACTTCGAAAATCTTGCGTAATGAAATAAAGAGCTGACAGAACTATGTTCGAACAACGCGTAAATTCTGACGTACTGACCGTATCTACCGTTAACTCTCAGGATCAGGTGACTCAAAAGCCCCTGCGTGACTCGGTTAAACAGGCACTGAAGAACTATTTTGCTCAACTGAACGGTCAGGATGTTAATGACCTGTATGAGCTGGTACTGGCTGAAGTTGAACAGCCACTGTTGGACATGGTGATGCAATACACCCGTGGTAATCAAACCCGCGCTGCCCTGATGATGGGCATCAACCGTGGTACCCTGCGTAAGAAATTGAAAAAATACGGCATGAACTAATTTCGATTAGCTAACTGCTTGTTTAAAAAGGCGCTCTTCGGCATGGGGAAGCGCCTTTTTTATCGCCAAAATGGGCGACCGTCAACCTTTGTAAACCTTCTCGTTCCCCACTTTTCAACGCCCGCTTTTCGTGTATATTTCCAGCACCTTACAGGTTCTCTTTTCCCGGAATGACACATGATTCGTAAATACTGGTGGCTGGTCGTTTTTGCTGTCTCTGTTTTCCTTTTCGATGCGCTGCTGATGCAGTGGATTGAACTGATGAGCACTGAAACCGATAAATGTCGCAATATGAATTCCGTAAATCCGCTAAAACTGGTGAACTGTTCAGAGCTGGACTAACCGCTACCCCCTGCGCCATCCCTGCTATCACCTAATAAAAACAGGGATTTAAATCACTTTTCGTCATTTCCTGACGATGATAATGTCTGTGCCCTTTCCAACCGCTCTTGCTTAACATCCCCCAACGAGTGAACAGACCATGCTGGTTAGCCAATACAACCAAATCCTCGTCGTCATCTCCTTTGTTGTCGCCATTCTTGCCGCCTATACCGCACTGAATATGGCTGCGCGCGTTGCCGGTAGCCAGGGCGTCGCTGCGCGCGTCTGGTTGGCAGGCGGCGGGGTGTCGATGGGGATTGGCGTGTGGGCGATGCATTTCATCGGTATGCTGGCGATGGATCTTTCCATGAGCATGAGCTACAACGCGGCCCTGACCGTGCTTTCGATGGTTATCGCCATCAGCTCGTCGATGTTCGCCCTGTGGCTCGTTAGCGGTGAGCAGTTGCGTCTGCACCGGCTGCTCCCCGGCGCAGCCGTGATGGGAGTGGGCATTGTTGCCATGCACTACACCGGAATGGCTGCACTGGAAGTCACACCGGGTATTGTCTGGGATAATACGTGGGTGGCCGTCTCTGTGATCATTGCCCTGGCCGCGTCACTGGCCGCTCTTTGGCTGACGTTCCGTTTACGACAGGAAGCCGCACAAATGGCGCTGATGCGGCTGGGGGCGGCGATCACCATGGGCATCGCTATCGCTGGTATGCATTACGCCGGCATGGAAGCCGCCCAGTTTCCGGTGTCGACGATGGTCCACCATCATGGCATTAACGGTAGCTGGCTGGCGGTACTGGTAAGCGTGGTCGCGCTTGCTATTTTGGGGATCACATTACTGGTGTCGATGTTCGATGCCCGCCTTCAGGCTCGTACCTCGCTGCTGGCCTCATCGCTGGCAGAAGCTAACCGCGAGCTCGCACAGCTGGCGTTACATGATACGCTGACGCGTTTGCCCAATCGCATTCTGCTGGAGGATCGTCTCGATCAGGCTATCAGCAAGGCCGATCGCGAGGGGAGCGCCTTCGCGCTGATGTTTATGGATCTCGATGGTTTTAAAACCGTTAATGATGCCTACGGTCATGACGTCGGTGACAAGCTTCTGATTGCCGTGACTCAGCGCTTGCTGTTGCAGTTGAAAGGTCAGTACACGCTGGCGCGTATCGGTGGGGATGAATTCGTCCTGCTGGCCGAAACTGACAGCCCGGATGATGCAGCCTCACTGGCCAATTCACTGGTGCGCGTTATTGATAGCCCGTTCCATCTCGATCCTTACGAGCTGATGGTCACCCTGAGCATTGGCATCGCGCTCTATCCGCACGACGGCAACACCGATCGTGAACTGATGTTTAACGCTGATGCGGCGATGTATCACACAAAACATATGGGTCGCAACGGTTATCACTTCTTCCAGCCGTCAATGAATACGCTGGCGCAAACGCATCTTCAGTTGATGAACGATCTGTGGCAGGCCATCGACCGTAATGAGTTACGCCTGCTATATCAACCTAAATTCCACGCCCCTGCCGGGCCAGTACTTGGGTTTGAAGCGCTGTTACGCTGGCAGCATCCAAAACAGGGATTATTGTCTCCCGAGCTGTTTCTCCCGCTGGCAGAGAAAACCGGGCTGATTATTCCCATTGGAAACTGGGTCATCGACGAGGCCTGCCGCCAGCTGCGTGAATGGCATCTTCAGGGCCACACGGACTGGTCAATGGCGGTGAATCTTTCTACGTTGCAGTTCGAACAGCCAACGCTGGTTAAAACGGTTCTCGATTGTCTGTCGCGCCATAGCGTACCGCCCGGTATGTTGATCCTGGAGGTGACCGAAACCACGGCGATGAACAATCCAGACGAAAGCGTTCGCGTCCTGACAGCGCTGACGGATGCGGGCGTAAAAGCCTCGATAGACGATTTTGGTACAGGTTACTCAAGCCTGCTCTATCTTAAGCGGCTCCCCGCCTGTGAGTTAAAAATCGATCGCGCTTTCGTGAAAGAGTTAAGTGGTGAGAGCGAAGATGCAACGATTGTCTCGGCGATTGTCGCTCTGGCAAAAACGCTGAATCTGAAGGTTGTGGCGGAAGGGGTGGAAACCGCAGCGCAGCAGGCGTTTTTGACAGAACTGGGATGTCATAAGCTACAGGGTTATCTGCTGGGCAAACCGATTACCGCGCAAGCGATTACGGAACAGTGCCAGCACGGGGAGATGTCGCCACCCCGGACGCCGTCATGAGGCCGTATCGTAAACCACTGGCGTCACTCGGGTGATATGCAGCGTCGCCAGAATATTATCCACCAGCGCCGGCGCCTGTTGGTACAGATTGAAACTGTTGCTGTTCATGAGCCAGTTTTTGATGACTCCGCTAAAAAAGGCGTGGAAAACTATTACCGCAAGTTCAATATTCGTTTGTGACGAGATGATGTTACGAGCAATGCATTGCCTCAGCGTCCTGCGAAGATAATCATCGTTTAAACCGATCCGCTTTCGTATTTCACATTCTGAAATCACATCGTCATGAAATTCACACTTATGATACAAAATCTGTAGAAGAGCATACTGTCGGGGATTGCTTGCAATATATTGCAACCCAACAATAAATTGTTCACGAAGCATTAACAGCGGGTCATCTTTTTCAGAAAGCATTAACCTGTCACGAATCATCTCACGCAGCGGTAATTGCTGTTCCCAGATGGCGTTAAATATTTCCGCTTTACTCGAAAAATGCCAGTAAACTGCCCCGCGTGTGAGTTGCGCAGCATCGGCGATGTCGGTGAGCGTGGTGTTAGCCACGCCCCGCGTCGCGAATAGCCCGATAGCGGCTTCAATCAACTGCTGACGGGTCTTTTGAGCCTCTTCTTTCTTTTTACGCGCCATAGCCTGCTACTCATTGCTCATATGATTAATACACTACCAAACGTAATGATGGGGTCGGATAAATAAAAGTATTCATCATAACCGATTTTCATTTTGCACAAAAAAAGTCAATTTGCTTAATTTATAATTCAGCCAAATAAGTTCAATGCATTGCATTCACAAAATATATGAATAAAGCGAACCCAAAACATTTGCGCTGGTTATCCTGACAGAAATTGCATATTGAAAGTACTGGGCCAGATTCTGATTTTTACTTTTTAATGCCCCTCCAGCACGTATAAATTAAAAAACATTAAATACCCTCATTATTATACGCAGCTACATTTTTATTTTTGCCTCATACCCTCTCACCGATTCACGGCAATTATCGGTTTAGGGGTAGTTTAAGGAACAGTAATGACGACTCATTTCAGACGCTTACCCTTATCCGGTTTCATTGTCTGTGCCGCACTGCTCGCCGGGTGCGATGGGCAGGAAAACTCACAGCAGCATGCGCAAGCCCCTCAGGTGAATGTTCATATTGTCAAAAGCGCGCCGCTGGCCGTAACGACGGAATTACCAGGCAGAACAGATGCGTATCGTGTTGCGGAGGTTCGTCCCCAGGTCAGTGGTATCATTCTGCACCGTAATTTTACCGAAGGCAGCGATGTCAAAGCGGGTGAATCCCTTTATCAGATCGATCCTGCCACCTATCAGGCAGCCTACGACAATGCGAAAGGTGAACTGGTAAAAGCGCAGGCGGCGGCAAATATTGCCCATCTGACGGTGAAACGTTACGTTCCGCTGGTCGGTACGCAATATGTGAGCAAGCAGGAGTACGATCAGGCGGTGGCAACCGCTCAGCAGGCGGATGCGAGCGTCGTTGCCGCGAAGGCTGGCGTTGAAAGCGCGCGGATCAACCTAGCCTACACGAAAGTCACATCGCCAATCAGCGGTCGAATTGGTAAATCCAGCGTTACTGAAGGGGCGCTCGTCACGAATGGTCAGTCAACTGCGCTGGCAACGGTTCAGCAGCTCGATCCAATTTATGTCGACGTGACCCAGTCCAGCAGCGATTTTATGCGTCTGAAGCAGACGAGCCTGCAAAAGGGCGACACCAGCAGCGTCGAGCTGCTGATGGAAAACGGCCAGCCTTATCCGTTAAAAGGAACGCTACAGTTCTCTGACGTCACGGTAGATGAAAGTACCGGCTCAATCACCCTTCGCGCCCTCTTCCCTAACCCTCAGCATATGCTGTTACCGGGTATGTTTGTCCGTGCGCGCATCGATGAAGGTACGCAGCCGGATGCCATTCTTGTTCCCCAGCAGGGGGTAACCCGTACACCGCGCGGGGATGCCACCGTGCTTGTGGTAAACGATAAAAACCAGGTGGAATCTCGCACTGTCGTTGCACCGCAGGCGATTGGCGATCGGTGGCTGGTCACGGAAGGTCTGAAAAACGGCGACCGCGTCATCACCAGCGGTCTGCAAAAAGTTCGCCCTGGCGTCACCGTCGTGGCTATTCCTGATACCGCCGCTACTCCAGCCAGTTAAGGGATATCGACATGGCTAATTTCTTTATTCAACGGCCTGTTTTCGCCTGGGTACTCGCCATCATTCTGATGATTGCGGGCGGGCTGGCCATTTTAAAACTGCCGGTCGCGCAATATCCGACCATTGCGCCACCCGCGGTTGCGGTGACAGCAACCTACCCTGGCGCGGATGCCCAGACGGTACAGGACACGGTGACGCAGGTTATCGAACAGAACATGAACGGAATCGACAATCTGATGTACATGTCGTCCACCAGCGATTCTGCCGGTAACGTCACCATCACCCTGACGTTCGAGTCGGGTACGGATCCTGATATCGCGCAGGTGCAGGTTCAGAACAAGCTTCAGCTCGCCATGCCGCTGCTGCCGCAGGAAGTGCAGCAACAGGGGATCGGCGTGGAAAAATCGAGCAGCAGCTTCCTGCTGGTTGCGGGCTTCGTGTCGGATAATAAAAACCTTACTCAGGATGATATCTCCGACTATGTTGCTTCTAACGTAAAAGATGCGATCAGCCGTACTTCCGGCGTCGGTGACGTGCAGCTGTTCGGTGCGCAGTATGCCATGCGCATCTGGCTGGACAGCAACGCAATGAATAAGTACCAGCTCACGCCGCTGGACGTCATTAACCAGCTGAAAACCCAGAACGACCAGATTGCGGCGGGCCAGCTGGGGGGGACGCCATCTGTACCGGGTCAGCAGCTGAACGCCTCAATTATTGCTCAAACGCGCCTGAAATCGCCGGAGGAGTTTGGCCGTGTGACGCTGAAGGTGAACCAGGACGGTTCAATGGTCCACCTGAAGGACGTGTCCCGCATTGAGCTGGGTGGCGAAAACTACAACATGGTCACCAAAATCAATGGGCAGGCCGCGACGGGGCTCGGGATCAAGCTGGCGACAGGCGCAAACGCGCTGGATACCGCTGCCGCCATCAAGAGCAAACTGGCGCAGTTGCAGCCCTTCTTCCCGCAGGGCCTGAGAGTTGTCTATCCATACGACACCACACCTTTCGTGAAGATCTCAATACATGAAGTGGTGAAGACGCTGTTTGAAGCGATCGTTCTCGTGTTCCTGGTGATGTACCTGTTCCTGCAAAACCTGCGGGCAACCCTTATACCGACTATCGCGGTGCCCGTGGTGTTGCTGGGTACTTTTGCGGTACTGGCTGCGTTCGGTTTCTCCATTAACACCCTGACGATGTTCGGGATGGTATTGGCGATAGGTTTGCTCGTCGATGATGCCATCGTGGTGGTCGAGAACGTAGAACGCGTGATGGTGGAGGACAAGCTGCCGCCAAAAGAGGCGACGCAGAAGTCGATGGAACAAATCCAGGGCGCTCTGGTGGGCATTGCCATGGTGCTTTCGGCGGTGTTTATACCGATGGCATTTTTTGGAGGCTCTACCGGGGCTATCTATCGCCAGTTCTCGCTAACCATCGTCTCCGCGATGGCCTTATCGGTGCTGGTTGCGCTGATATTAACGCCAGCGCTTTGTGCAACCCTGCTCAAACCCGTTGCCAGCGAGCATCATGAAAAGAAAGGTGGCTTCTTTGGCTGGTTTAACGCGCTTTTTGATAAGAGCGTGGAGCACTACAGCAACAGCGTAAGCGGTATTTTACGTAAGACCGGGCGCTATCTGCTGGTATACGTCATCATCGTCGGCGGCATGGCAGTCTTGTTCCTGCGCCTGCCTTCCTCCTTCCTGCCGGAAGAGGATCAGGGGGTGTTTATGACGATGGTTCAGCTGCCGGCAGGGGCGACGCAGATGCGCACCCAGCAGGTGCTCGATCAGGTTCAGGATTACTATCTGACGAAAGAGAAAGCGAACGTTGAATCGGTCTTCACCGTAAACGGCTTTAGCTTTAGCGGCCAGGGCCAAAACGCCGGTATCGCGTTCGTCAGCCTGAAGCCCTGGGAAGAACGTCCGGGCGATGAAAACGGCGTTAGCGCCATTGTCAGCCGTGCGACGAAAGCGTTCAGCCAGATCAAAGATGGCCTTGTATTTCCGTTTAACCTGCCCGCGATTATTGAGCTGGGCACGGCGACAGGCTTTGACTTCGAACTGATTGACCAGGCAAACCTGGGGCATACGCAGCTAACGCAGGCGCGTAACCAGCTGCTTGGCATGGCGAGAGAACATCCGGAATTACTGGTCCGCGTGCGTCCTAACGGCCTGGAGGATACGCCTCAATTCAAGCTGGATGTCGATCAGGAGAAAGCACAGGCGTTAGGTGTGAGCGTATCTGATGTTAATCAGACCATCTCAACAGCACTGGGTGGCACCTATGTGAATGACTTTATCGATCATGGACGCGTGAAAAAAGTTTACGTACAGGCTGACGCTCGCTTCCGTATGCTACCAGGAGACATTAACGGCCTGTATGTGCGTAGCGCTAACGGCGAAATGGTGCCTTTCTCTGCCTTTAGCAGCTCTCACTGGGTATACGGTTCACCCCGTCTGGAACGTTACAATGGGATGCCGTCAATGGAGATCCTCGGTGAGTCTGCGCCAGGCAAAAGTACCGGTGAGGCAATGGCGTTGATGGAAAGCCTTGCGTCGAAACTGCCTTCCGGCATCGGCTACGACTGGACGGGGATGTCTTACCAGGAACGTCTTTCCGGTAATCAGGCTCCAGCGCTGTACGCCATTTCGCTGATAGTGGTGTTCCTGTGTCTGGCTGCCCTCTATGAAAGCTGGTCAATTCCATTCTCGGTCATGCTGGTTGTGCCCCTGGGGGTGATCGGCGCGCTTCTGGCTGCATCGGTGCGTGGGCTGAACAATGACGTTTACTTCCAGGTTGGCCTGCTTACGACAATTGGTTTATCCGCTAAGAACGCCATACTGATCGTTGAGTTCGCCAAGGATCTCATGGATAAAGAAGGCAAAGGGATTATCGAAGCCACGCTGGAAGCCTCACGTATGCGTCTGCGTCCTATCCTGATGACTTCCCTGGCATTCATCCTTGGCGTTATGCCTCTGGTAATCAGTAGTGGTGCAGGAAGTGGGGCACAAAACGCTGTCGGTACGGGCGTGATGGGCGGGATGCTGTCAGCTACGCTGCTGGCCATTTTCTTCGTTCCTGTTTTCTTTGTGGTTGTCCGAAGACGGTTTACAAAGCACAAGGATTAATGAAAAATTAAAAGGCACCTCGGGTGCCTTTTTTTATTTACGGAAAACAACAGAATAAATATATCGGTCCTTCACATTTTCTCCATTAATTATCTCCACCCGCTCCTTTTCTCCATGATTTTTACAATCCACACAAATTGAGATTATTCACCGTTCTGCATGGTATTACGGTGGTAAAATAATCATCAATTCGTTAATTGCCGCATCGGCTCTGAAGCGAATAAGCGATTATTTTGAGGTAACATCATGAAAAAATTCCTTTCCGTTGCACTCCTCGCTGCGCTGCTTGCTGGCTGTGCGCACGACTCTCCATGTGTACCGGTATACGACGATCAGGGCCGACTGGTTCACACCAATACCTGCATGAAGGGCACCACCCAGGATAACTGGGAAACAGCAGGTGCGATAGCCGGTGGCGCTGCGGCAATAGCGGGCCTGACGCTGGGTATTGTTGCTCTGACTAAATAAGGCTTTTAAAAGCGCGGCAATGTCCGCGCTTTTATTTTGTTGTGATGTAAGCGCTTATATTTTCCATCCTGGCTTTACCCGCTATTAACTCTATTTAATACCCTACTATGCTTCCTGCTTTACACAGTTAACCCTGCCAGTAACCTCACTCCTGCTGCGTTTCGATTACTTTATGTATACGCACTATTTTGCCAGTTAAACGCATAGGTATACGCCGATATGTGCGAATTTCGAGAGAGGGATTAACGAAGTGAGGGATTTAACAGTACGCATAACGCAAAAAGGCCATCCTTTCGGATGGCCTTTCTACTTGTTTGATGTCTGGCAGTTCCCTACTCTCACATGGGGAGACCCCACACTACCATCGGCGCTACGGCGTTTCACTTCTGAGTTCGGCATGGGGTCAGGTGGGACCACCGCGCTAAAGCCGCCAGACAAATTCTTTTACTTCTTGCCGAACTTTAACCTAAGTATAAAGTGGTGCTGATACCCAGAGTCGAACTGGGGACCTCACCCTTACCAAGGGTGCGCTCTACCAACTGAGCCATATCAGCACGCTAAAT
>NZ_JAOBZC010000005.1:0-238625 GCF_029838645.1 Enterobacter sp. GD03975 | reverse complement strand
GGTCAGCGTTGTTTTACCATGGTCAACGTGGCCGATAGTACCGACGTTAACGTGCGGTTTTGTACGTTCAAACTTTTCTTTAGACATCGATTGTCCCTCTAAGACACGGATAAATCGGTGATATCACCACATCAACCAGGCGAAAATGCCTGAACTGTTGAATACATTTACATTGAAACAGAGAGAAAGGGAGGGAGAAGTGAAGTGGTGCTGATACCCAGAGTCGAACTGGGGACCTCACCCTTACCAAGGGTGCGCTCTACCAACTGAGCCATATCAGCACGTATTGGAGCGGGCAGCGGGAATCGAACCCGCATCATCAGCTTGGAAGGCTGAGGTAATAGCCATTATACGATGCCCGCATCCTGAAACTCGGCTACCCAGTTCTTTCTGTAACAAAAAAAGAGATTTCTCTCTTTTCTGTTCGAGCTGGTCAATTTTTCCAACCAGCTCCGGCGGCGTTGACGCTGCCAGAAAGTGGTGGTGGGGGAAGGATTCGAACCTTCGAAGTCTGTGACGGCAGATTTACAGTCTGCTCCCTTTGGCCGCTCGGGAACCCCACCGGACTTGATGGTGCCGACTACCGGAATCGAACTGGTGACCTACTGATTACAAGTCAGTTGCTCTACCTACTGAGCTAAGTCGGCATCAAGTAGCGCGCATTCTATGGAGACCTGCGCAGTCATGCAACTAAAAAATTGCATAAAACGTTCTTTCGCTCACATTTTATTCGAAACCAGGGCTAACCGCTGTAAATTCATCCGCTCACGGTTAAAAATTCAACATGAACGGCTGATTTCGGCACGCTATAGCCCCAGGTGATACCTATCCGGTTAAGCATCGCTTTCCCATATTTTTTCTTATTATTCCTCTCATCTGGTGTTAACCTCCTGCCCATTGTCCAAAATTAACTATGTGATGAGCCCGCACCCGCCGTTTCGTGATGGTTCACAGAAGCATGCTTATGAGCAAAAAAGAGCAAACGTTAATGACGCCCTATCTTCAGTTTAACCGTAGCCAGTGGGCAGCCCTGCGTGACTCCGTCCCTATGACGCTGACGGAAGGTGAAATCGCACGGCTAAAAGGGATAAACGAAGATCTCTCCCTGGAAGAGGTGGCAGAAATCTATCTCCCCCTCTCCCGCTTGCTTAACTTCTATATCAGCTCCAATTTGCGTCGTCAGGCCGTGCTGGAACAGTTCCTCGGCACGAACGGTCAACGTATACCTTATATCATCAGTATTGCGGGCAGCGTGGCAGTGGGTAAAAGTACCACCGCGCGCGTGCTACAGGCGCTGCTGAGCCGCTGGCCGGAGCACCGCAGCGTGGAGCTGATCACCACCGATGGCTTCCTGCATCCCAATGAGGTGTTGAAAGAACGCGGCCTGATGAAGAAGAAGGGCTTCCCGCTTTCTTATGATATGCACCGCCTGGTGAAGTTTGTCTCTGATTTAAAATCGGGCGTGCCTAACGTCACCGCACCGGTTTACTCGCATCTGATTTACGACCGTATCCCGGATGGCGACAAATCGGTTGTGCAGCCCGACATCCTGATTCTGGAAGGGTTAAACGTTCTGCAAAGCGGGATGGATTATCCTCACGATCCGCATCACGTGTTTGTCTCTGACTTTGTCGACTTCTCAATTTATGTGGATGCGCCGGAAGAACTGCTGCAACGCTGGTATATCAACCGCTTCCTGAAGTTCCGTGAAGGGGCGTTCACCGACCCGGACTCCTACTTCCATAACTACGCCCAGCTCTCTGAAGAAGAGGCTATCAACGTGGCGACAGGGCTATGGAATGAGATCAACTACGTAAACCTGAAAGAGAACATCCTGCCGACGCGCGAACGTGCAAGCCTGATCCTCACCAAGAGCGAGAAACACGCCGTCGACCAGATTCGGCTACGGAAGTAGACCTCAGACGTAAAAAAAACCGGCTTAACGCCGGTTTTTTTCTTTATGCATGTGGCTTTTCGCCGTTTTCATCCTGATCGACCGCGAAGCAGGCCACCAGCTGTCCACCATAATCCTTCAGCTGTGGCTGCAACTGCGTGCACGGACCAAAGCGGCGACGGCAGCGGGCGTTGAACGCACAGCCCGGCGGCGGGTTCAGCGGGCTCGGCAGCTCGCCGGTAAGTTTGATTCGCTCACGGCGGTCATCCGGGTTAAGCCGCGGCGTCGCAGACAGCAGCGCCTGGGTGTACGGGTGACGCGGATTAGTAAAGATCTGATCTTTCGTTCCCTTCTCCACGCAGCGCCCCAGGTACATCACCATTACCTCATCGGCAATGTGCTCAACCACGGACAGGTCGTGCGAGATGAACACGTACGACAGCCCCAGATCCTGCTGTAAATCCATCATCAGGTTAAGCACCTGCGCGCGCACGGACACGTCGAGCGCCGAGACGGGCTCATCGGCAATCACCACGTCCGGATCAAGCATCAAACCGCGGGCGATGGCAATACGCTGGCGCTGGCCGCCAGAGAACATGTGCGGGTAGCGATCGTAATGCTCGGTTTTAAGGCCCACCTTCGCCATCATCGCCAGCGCTTTTTCACGACGCTGCTCTTTGCTCAGACTGCTGTTAATCAGCAGCGGCTCTTCCAGAATTTGCCCGACTTTCTTTCGCGGGTTCAGAGAGCCGTACGGGTTCTGAAACACGATCTGGATTTTCTGACGACGCAGCTTCTGCGCCTGTGGATCGTGCTTGAGCAGATCCTGGCCCTGATAGTAAAGCTCGCCGCCGGTGGGCGTTTCAATCATCGTCAGCAGACGGCCCAGCGTGGATTTCCCGCAGCCTGACTCCCCTACGACCGCCAGCGTTTTACCGCGTTCGAGGCTAAAGGAGACGCCGTCCAGCGCTTTTACCAGGCGTTCAGGGGCAAAAATCCCCTTCTTCACCGGGTAATGTTTTTTCAGGTCGATAGCCTGCAACAGCGGCTGTTGCGTGGTGGCCTGGTGCGTACTCATAGTGTTGGCCTCCCGGCATCATCGAGTGGGTAGTGGCATTTTGACTGTCGACCGTCGGCCAGAAGATTCAGCTCTGGCTCCTCAGCCCGGCATTTGTCCGTGGCATACGGGCAGCGCGGATTAAGCAGACAGCCCTGCGGACGGTCGTATTTGCCCGGAACCACGCCCGGCAGCGACGCCAGACGCGCCTTGTCCTGAGCAAACTCCGGCAGCGCGCGCAGCAGTGCCTGCGTATACGGATGACGTGGCGCGCGGAAGATATCGTGCGAACTTCCGGTCTCCACCACCTGGCCCGCATACATCACGATGATTTTGTGTGCCGCTTCCGCCACCAGCGCCAGGTCGTGCGTAATCAGCACCAGCGCCATGTTCTCTTTCTGCTGCAACTCCAGCAGCAGCTCGATGATTTGCGCCTGGATGGTCACGTCCAGCGCGGTTGTCGGTTCATCCGCAATCAGCAGCTTTGGCCGACAGGCGATAGCCATGGCGATCATCACGCGCTGGCTCATCCCGCCGGAGAGCTGATGCGGGTAAACGTCCAGACGCGATGCCGGATCGGGAATACCCACCTGCGTCAGCAGATCGATAGCGCGCTGACGTCGGGTTTTCTTATTGCCGCCCTGATGCACCTTAATGGCTTCCATAATCTGGAAACCGACGGTGTAGCACGGGTTCAGGCTGGTCATGGGGTCCTGGAAGATCATTGCCACTTCCGCGCCCACCAGCTGGCGGCGCTGTTTCTCGGAAATACGCTTCAGATCCTGACCGTTGAACGCCAGACTTTCCGCCATTACGCGGCCGGGGTAATCAATCAGCCCCATGATCGCCAGCGAGCTGACGGATTTACCCGAGCCAGACTCCCCAACAATACCAACCACTTCGCCCTGATTTACGCTGTAGCTAATGCGGTCCACGGCGCGAAACGGTGTGCCTTCGTCGCCGAAGTGCACGGATAATTTATCTACATTTAATAACGCCATCTCGTGCCTCTTACTGCTTCAGTTTGGGATCAAGCGCATCACGCAGACCATCACCCATCAGGTTAAATGCCAGCACCGTCAGCAGAATCGCCAGACCCGGGAAGGTGACGACCCACCAGGCGCTTTGCGCGAACTGCAACACGTCGGAGAGCATGGTCCCCCACTCCGGTGTTGGCGGCTGCGCACCCATGCCAAGGAAGCCAAGAGCGGCCATATCGAGAATGGCGTTAGAGAAACCGAGCGACGCCTGAACGATCAGCGGCGCAAGGCAGTTCGGGAAGATATTAATGAACATCTGGCGCATCGCACCGGCACCCGCCACGCGAGACGCGGTAACGTAATCGCGGTTCACTTCCACCAGCACCGCCGCACGGGTTAAACGCACGTAGTGCGGTAGCGCAACAAACGTCAGCGCAAGCGCAGCGTTACCTATCGACGGGCCGAAGACCGCCACCAGCACCAGCGCCAGCAGCAGGCTAGGCAATGCCAGCATGATATCGACGATACGCATGATGACGTTATCAACGATGCCGCCGAAGTAGCCCGCCACCAGGCCGAGCACCACGCCCATGATCAGCGACAACACCACCACGAGGCAGCCAACCAGCAGCGACAGGCGCGCACCGTACATCAGGCGCGACAGCACATCGCGGCCCACGTCATCGGTGCCCAGCAGATGGGCAACGCTGCCGCCGTCCTGCCAGACTGGCGGCACGAGCAGCGCATCACGGAACTGATCCGCCGGGTTATACGGGGCGAGGAAGTTCGCAAACACCGCAATCAGGATCATGATGGAAACATACACCAGCCCGACGACCGCGCCTTTGTTGCGCTTGAAGTAGTGCCAGAACTCCTGCATTGGCGTCATAGGCACCGGCGCAGAGACCGCTTTATTTTGAGTAACTTGTGACATGATGGCCCCTTACTTCTTATGACGAATACGCGGGTTCACCACGCCGTACAGCAAATCGACCAGCAGGTTGACGAGGATAATCATCGTCGCGACCAGCAGTACACCACCCTGCACCACCGGATAGTCACGGCGTTGCAGCGCGTCAATCAGCCAGCGTCCGAGGCCCGGCCAGGAGAATATGGTTTCGGTCAGGATCGCCCCCGCCAGCAGCGTACCCACCTGCAAACCGATAACGGTAACCACCGGCAGCATCGCGTTACGCAGGGCATGAATGATGATGACGCGCATACGGGTCAGGCCTTTGGCGCGGGCAGTACGAATATAGTCTTCGCCAAGCACTTCCAGCATGGAAGAACGGGTCATACGCACGATCACCGCCAGAGGTATGGTGCCCAGCACCATTGCAGGCAGGATCATGTGCGCAACCGCATCAATGAAGTTGCCCTCTTCGCCCCAGATCGCCGTATCAATCAGCATGAAACCGGTTAACGGGTTGGTGTCATCAAGGAAGACCATGTCGCTGACGCGTCCGGAGACCGGCGTCAGGTTCCACTGCACCGATACCAGCATGATCAGCATCATGCCCCACCAGAAGATAGGCATGGAATAGCCGGTCAGTGCCAGGCCAACGGCGGTGTGGTCGAAAATAGAGCCACGCTTAACGGCAGCCAGTACGCCAACGGGAATCCCCACCGCGGTCGCAAAGATCATGGCGCAGATGCCCAGTTCAAGCGTCGCCTGGAAACGCGGCACGAACTCGTCCCACACCGGAAGTCGGCTTTTCAGTGAAATGCCTAAATCGCCGTGCAAGACGCCCCAGATATAGTGGAGGTACTGCTGCCACATCGGCTTATCAAGGCCGAGTTCAGCCAGCAGTTGCGCATGACGTTCAGGGGAGATACCACGCTCGCCCGCCATAATCATCACCGGATCACCCGGGATCATATGGACGAAGGCAAAAGTGAGAAGGGTGATACCGATAAACGTCGGGATAACCAGTCCCAGACGTCGGAGGATGAACTGCAACATAACCCGGATTCTCTCTGATGACGCACGCCCAGTGGCGTGACGTCTGTATTGCTCACAAATCTTATCCCCTCACCTGATGGGGAGGGAATAAAGCACTGCTGCCGGGTGGCGCTACGCTTACCCGGCCTACATACCGTAGGCCAGTGCAAGCGCAGCGCCGCCTGGCGTTGCTTTTAATTATTCAACAGACACGTTTTCGAAGTGGTGTTTGCCCAGTGGATCAACCACGTAGCCTTTGACTTCTTTACGCACTGGCTCGTACACCGTGGAGTGAGCAACAATCAGCGCCGGAGCCTGATCGTGCATGACAACCTGCGCTTGCTTGTACAGTTCAATACGTTTGTTGTGATCGTCGGTCGCACGCGCCGGCTGGATCAGGTCTTCAAACGGCTTGTAGCACCAGCGAGAGTAGTTGGAACCGTCTTTCGCTGCCGCACAGCTGAACAGGGTGGCGAAGAAGTTGTCCGGATCCCCGTTGTCACCGGTCCAGCCCATCATGACCGCCTGGTGCTCACCCGCTTTGGCGCGCTTCAGGTACTCGCCCCACTCGTAGGTCACAATCTTGGCCTGTACGCCAATCTTCGCCCAGTCAGCCTGAACCATTTCCGCCATACGGCGTGCGTTCGGGTTGTATGGACGCTGTACCGGCATCGCCCACAGCTCCACGGTGAAGCCTTTATCCTGGCCCGCTTCTTTCAGCAGCGCTTTCGCTTTCTCAGGATCGTAGGTGTAGTCCTTGATGTCGTCGTTATAGCCCCACATGGTTGGTGGGATCAGGTTCTTGGCTGCAACGCCCGCGCCCTGGTAAACGGCTTTGATGATCGCTTCTTTGTTCACCGCGTAGGTCAGCGCCTGACGCACTTTCACGTCATCGAACGGTTTCTTCTCGGTGTTGAAGGAGAGATAACCCACGTTCAGGCCCGCCTGCTCCATCAGGTTGATGTTTTTGTCCTGCTTCATGCGCGCGATGTCAGCCGGGTTTGGATACGGCATCACCTGACATTCGTTTTTCTGCAATTTTGCATAACGCACGGATGCGTCAGGCGTGATGGAGAAGACCAGACGGTCGATCTGTGGCTTGGTGCCCCAGT
Source organism: Enterobacter sp. GD03975 (assembly GCF_029838645.1). Lineage (NCBI taxonomy): Bacteria > Pseudomonadati > Pseudomonadota > Gammaproteobacteria > Enterobacterales > Enterobacteriaceae > Enterobacter > Enterobacter sp. GD03975. The sequence continues at coordinate 231,640 of NZ_JAOBZC010000005.1, read as the reverse complement.
AACCCGGGAAGGCTTTATACAGAATACGCGAATCTTTCTGGTACTGAAGCAGCTGGAACGGGCCGGTACCGATTGGGTTCAGGTCCACTTTTTCCGGGGTGCCGGCTTTCAGCATGTTGTCCGCGTACTCTTTAGAGAGAATAGAGGCGAAGTCCATGGCCAGGTCAGCCAGGAATGGCGCTTCCGGACGCGTCAGCACGAACTGAACGGTTTTATCGTCCACTTTCTTCACTTCAGCGATCAGGTCCGGCAGGCCCATCCCTTCGAAGTATTCATAGCTGCCGCCAGAGACCTTATGGTACGGGTTCTGGGCATTTTTCTGACGGTCGAAGGAGAACACCACGTCGTCGGCGTTAAGGTCGCGCGTAGGTTTAAATTCTTTGCTGTCCTGCCACTTCACGCCCTGGCGCAGGTGGAAGGTATAGGTTTTACCGTCTTCGCTGATATCCCACTTTTCAGCCAGGCCAGGAATGACTTCCGTGGTGCCGGTTTTAAATTCAACCAGACGGTTATAGATCGGTACAGAGCTTGCGTCGTAAGTCGTACCAGAGGTAAAGAGCTGTGGGTTAAAGCCTTCCGGAGAGCCCTCAGAACAGTAAACCAGGGTTTTTGCCTGTACGCTTGCTGCAACGGTCATGGCCACCAGGCTCAGACCAAGCTTCAGCATCCCTGACTTCTTCAAGGAAATACTCATTATTGTGCTCCAATGTGATGTTTTGCTTTGTTGTGTTACGCCGCCTGACCTTTATTTATTTTTTACCCGGTCCGGTCGGTGATGCCCGAAGGCGTTAAAAGGGATAGAGAATCCTTTCAGAAGAGCGTTTGAGTTGCAGCGCAGATCCTCCCTGAAATGCCCCTCGTGCCCTACAATCTGTCAACAGAATGTGAAAACGTCAATACAGGTGGCGGGGATTTACGTGGAGTGTGAGAAACCGCAAACAAAGATTAAAAAAACCCTGAATGCCAGTTTTCAGCAGAGAAATTTATGCTACTCGCCATGATGCAGCACAATTAACTTCATATTTCGCAACACTCAGTGATTAAGTTTTATTCAGATTGGGTAAATTTTCTTACGGAATGGTGATTATCTGAGCACTAAATACCGCGAACGTTAAAACGCACAGCGAAAAATGCTGAGGTTATCCATAAGCAACGCGAAAAAAGATCAAACTATATATAAAAAAATACAATGGATTATGTCACAAAACCGCAAGCAGGCAGGGGGAAGCAGGGCTAAGGGGTATTTTGAGGACTTGCGCGGGATAACGCGTTAATGCAAAAAGGGCTAACCTTGCGGTTAGCCCTTTTTAGAATGTGGTCGGCGAGAGAGGATTCGAACCTCCGACCCACTGGTCCCAAACCAGTTGCGCTACCAAGCTGCGCTACTCGCCGAATGCGGAGCGCATCTTACTGCTGAGGTGCGCCCCTCGTCAATCCCTTATTTTCAAAAAGCCATTCAACTGGCGATATTCTCGCCAGACCAGCTACTGCGCGGCTTTTGTGGTGTTATCAGGGAGTTTACACCAGTTGTTGTTTTCGTTAATCCCACCGTTCGGTGAGGTGTAGCCGAGACAGCCCATAATGGTGTCGTAGAGCTCAACGTGACGGCGCGGAACCTTGATCTCTGCCTGCTGCTTCAGATGGGCAAACATTTTGGCTTTGTCCGGGTTTTCCAGGTACTTATCCGACATCCACATGATCATCGGCACGCGGAACTGCTCAGGCGGCGCCAGCTTGCGCGGCGTGCCGTGCAAATGCTCTTTCTCGTTGATGGATTCGCCGTGATCGGCCGCGTAAATCACAATCGCTTTCTTATCGCGAAGCTGGTCGATCACCCGGCTGAGGAAGGTATCCACATACAGAATCGAGTTATCATAGGCATTAATCAGCTCCTGCTTGCTACAGTTTTTGTTAATGCCGACGCACTCAGGGGTCCATTTGGCGAAATCACGCGTGTAACGCTGATAATAGCTGTAGTGTGATCCTTTGGTATGCAGAACGATAAGGTGCTTACCCTGCGGATGGTTTTTCAGCGACTGTTCCATCTCGGAGAGCAGCAGCATGTCATCAACGTTCTTACCGCGGTTACGCGGCTCGGCGCCAATCTGCTCACGATAGGCGATGTTATCCGCCATGGTGTTGGTGTAGAACCACATTTCACTTTGCATGGCGAACAGATCGGAGCTAAATCCAAGCTGCTTCAGAACCGCAAACACGTTTTGCTCTTTAAGGGTACGCTGCGGGTTATCGCTCGCCCCGCCTTCACGCACAAACATACAGCGCAACGAGAGCTTCGTGGCGGTATCGCAGGAATAGCCGCGGTAAGCCACCAGATTCTTCTCCTGCGACAGTTTCGGCGTGGTATCGCGGTCATAGCCGAGCATACCCATATGATCCCAGCGCGTCGTTTCGCCGATAACGAAGACCACGTAAGTATCATCCAGCCCGTCAGCCGGCGCCTGGTAGGTGAACTTTTTGGTCGGGTTAATCAGCGATTTCACATCGCTGGATTCGTCCGCCTGTGCCCAGGCGTAAAGACCTAACGCGGACAGCCAGTTGGACGGCAGATACGAGTTAGCCACCACGCCGCCATAGCTTGGCATATCCACGCCCGTCGCTTTTTCGATGCGTTTTTGCTGTTTTTCCATCAGGCGAATCGGCGCCCACACCAGCAGGCCTGCCAGCAGAACGACGGCGACGTTGCGGATGCGCTGTCCCCGGGTACGCAGCTGGCGTAACAGGGTATAGCGGCAGGTATTGCTCCAGATAAAGAAGAGCGGGATCAGGCAGGTCAAAATCGTCCACATGATGAACCCTTGGCCCACCACCTCTTTCGAGAGATCGATGTCCGTGGTCATCACCGAGGCGACAATACCGTAGCCAATGACCACGTTCATGAATGTCATGTAATAGCTTGCGGCGGCAGAGATAATCACCACCAGCGAGGCCAGAATTTGCCATGTCCGTCGGCCAAAAAGCGAGAGCAGGCGTAACAGGAAGAAGGTTGCCAGGATAGAGCCAAACACTTCAATGACGGCAAAAATTCCATTTCTTACGGTGAGGTGTTCGAAATAACCTTCCACGCGTCTGAACAGTACCGCGCCATTCAGAAACAAACCGATATAGACAGCCAGCATCAGACACAATCTTTGCTGGGTAAGAGACCTAATATATTTCATGCAAACAACCCTGGGGGAAGGGGTATAAAGACCCGCCGAATCTCAGTGAGAAAGCTGACAGAGTAAGTAGATGCGAGCGAAACCGTTATCAGAAACGTCTACAAGCGCGATAAGTAGACCACAGCGGGAAAGAAAAGTGGCAGCAGAGAGTGTGATTGATGAAGATTTTTACAAAATAACAAGTCCGGAAGTGATGTTGAGATAAAAAAAGAGGCCCTGGGGCCCCTTTTCATCGAATCATGCATGCGCTTCTTTATAAGCCTCGCGCTGCGGCTGACGAATGGTGGTCGACAGCGCCAGCGAGATAATCAGCAAGGCAAATATCACGCAGAAGGTCACGTAGAAGCCACCGAACAGCGAGGCGATCAGCGACCCGCAGATACTGCCGATACCGAAGCCGAGATAAATGACGCCGTAGTTTTTCGCCAGGTTGTTCAGGCCAAAGAACTCGCTCACCAGCGACGGGAAGACGGTAATGGTGCCGCCGAAGTTAAAGGCGACGCAGGCAATCGCCGCAAAGAAGGTCGCCTCGTTCAGCGGTGCAAACAGCAGCGCCGCCATGCCCACCAGGGAGATCACCTGCCCCAGCGTAATCACGCGGATGCGGGCGATTTTGTCAGACAGGATACCCAGTACCAGACGACCCGAGAGGTTAGCGATGGAGATGACCGTTACCGCGTTCGCCGCCGTCGCCGCATCCAGTTTTACCATCCCCTGCGCGATATCTTTCGCCACGCCAATAACATACAGACCGCTCATGCAGGCCGTCAGGAACATCACCGCCAGCATCCAGTACTGCGGCTTACGCATGGACTGTGCGAGGGTGAAATCATTCTCCACCACGCCGTTTACGGTTTTCACTTCCTGCTGCGGGGCATCTTTCATCAGCGTGGCGCCGAAGAGGATCATCACCAGCACAATCACGCCCCAGATCATAAAGGTTTTCTCAAGCCCCACCGAGGCCAGCAGATGGGAGTCGATGAATTTGAACCCCAGGCTGCCCAGGCCATATGAACCAATGGCAAACGCGGAGATAAGCCCTTTACGCTCCGGGAACCACTTCACGCAGTTCGACAGCGTCAGCAGGTAACCTGCGCCGTCCGCCAGCCCCACCAGCACCCCGGCGCTCAGCCACAGCATCATCAGGTTGTTGGAGTGTGCCGTCAGGAAGAAGCCCACGCCCAGCAGGATCCCGGAGGCCATGGTCACGCGCTTCACGCCGAAGCGCTCCTGAAGTTTGCCCGCCACGGAAGAGGAAATCGCTAATCCAAGACTCAGCAAGCCGAAGGAGAATGCCACCTGGCTTATCGGCGCGCCGAGCTTATCAGACAGGGCGCTGTTAAACAGGCTCCAGGTATAGACCGAGCCCAGTGCGAACTGGGTCACGATGGTGCCGAAGAGCGTCAGCCAGCGCGTGCGGTTATAGGTTGATGTGTTCATGGCAGTGTCCTGCAAGAGAAATTAAGGAAATTCGCTGAGGACACGATAAACAAAACCCCAAAACGCCAGGGGGAAAACGGCATGAAATGCAGGAGAAACGGAATGAAATGCCTGGAAGCGGGAATGAACGACCTTGCCGGAGAAGAAAACGCTTAAAGGTGAGTGACCACTATCGCCACAACCCGCGCCATTATTGTATTAAATATGTTACCGCAGCGTTTAAAAAAGTAACAAGCCTAAAATTTGGCGCTTAAGCCCAGGGTATATAAATATTCTTCCTCCGACTGCTGGTTGTAGCTGATCTTCGCCCAGGGGTGTATATCACCGTACTGGGTATCCACACGCCACCCCAGCGAGTTCACGCTGGCATGCCAGAGGGGGTCGGTAAGCGTCTGCGTGGTGGTTGTATCGCCATACGCAATCACCGTTGCGGGAGGCGTGCCATCAGAGCGCCACGCCATGACCGGCCCGGTCGTGAAATGTCCCGTCACGGGAAAATTCCAGCCAACGCTCAGCACAGTTACCGCATCCGAACCGGAGGGGTCGTTCAGGGCAAAGCCCGCAGCATTCTGCGAATGGTTAATACGTTCCGCGAGAATATCTTCATAACGAGGTTGGTGATCGGCGTCCCATGTATAGCGTTCTGTCGTATTACTTTGTGCATCTGAAACGATATATTCCTGTTGCCACGCAAAAGCGGTGTTACCTATAAGCAGGCAGGCTGAGACACTCACCAGGCCAGAAGCAGCATGGCGACCACTGATTTTTTTTATCATCATCAAAGCGACTCCAGAAAGAGCCGAGTTCGGCGATATATGTCATTGTTCGAAGAGGTATTAGGGCGTATAGCCCTGTATTAACTATTGTCTCTTTAGCAGACACGTCAAGCCGGGCAGATTGAAATTTTTGCGTTTACCGTATCAGGAAGGGAGATGACCTATGCAACGTTGCGGCTGGGTAAGCCAGGATCAGCTTTATATCGATTATCACGACAAGGAATGGGGCGTACCGGAAACCGACGGTAAAAAACTGTTTGAAATGATTTGCCTTGAAGGCCAGCAGGCCGGGCTGTCGTGGATCACCGTTCTGAAAAAGCGTGAGAACTACCGCAATGCCTTCCACCGGTTCGATCCGGCTGCGGTGGCCGCCATGACCGAAGACGACGTGGAAAGGCTGGTTCTGGACCCCGGTATCATCCGCCATCGCGGTAAAATTCAGGCCATTATTGGTAACGCGCGCGCTTATCTGGCGATGGCGCAAAACGGCGAACCCTTCTCAGCATTTGTCTGGTCGTTTGTGGATAACGAGCCAAAGGTGACGCGGGCCGCCACGCTTGCGGAGATCCCAACCTCGACCCCCGCCTCGGATGCCCTGTCGAAAGCGCTGAAAAAACGCGGCTTTAAGTTTGTGGGCACCACCATCTGTTACTCCTTTATGCAGGCCTGCGGGCTAGTCAACGACCATATTACGGGCTGCATCTGCCACCCGGAGGGCCACCATGATCCGCAAATGGCACAGTGAGAATACCACTCAGCTCCTGAAACTGTGGCTTGAGAGCACTACCGAGGCGCATCCGTTTATCGACGCTGGCTACTGGAAAGCGAACGAAGCGCTGGTGCGGGATGAATACCTTCCCGCCGCCGAAACCTGGGTCTGGGAGGAGAACGGCACGCTGCGCGGCTTTATCAGCGTCATGCAGTCCCAGTTCGTGGGGGCGTTGTTTGTCGCCCCGGCGTTCATCGGAAAGGGGATCGGGCGTGCGCTGCTGAACCACGTTCAGCAGCACTACCCGTATTTAACTCTGGAGGTGTATCAGAAAAACGTGCGGGCGGTGAATTTCTATCATGCTCAGGGTTTTCGCATTGAAGACAGCGCCTGGCAGGATGATACCCAACACCCGACGTGGATCATGAGCTGGCAGGCGGATCAAACGCCGTAAGGGTAAGCGCCGGCCCCTCATATTTCTCCACCCATGCCAGCGCCGTATTCCCCGCGCAGCCATTCCCCAGCTTCGAGCTGGGGAGATCTTTGGTCAGCACGTTTACGGCACCGTTCTTACAAATACCGCCCTCGTCCAGCGCCAGATCCGGCCATGCGCCCTGATGAATGCAGAACACGCCAGGGCGGATCCCGTCGCTCACCACGGCGCCAGCCAGCACCTGCCCGCGCGCGTTCCAGACGCGCACGAGATCGCCGTCGTTAATTCCCCGCGCCTTTGCGTCATCGCTATTCAGCGCGATCGGCTCGCGTCCAGCCACCGCATACTGCTCGCGCAGAGCCGAATAGTTAAGCTGGCTGTGCAGGCGATGGGCAGGATGGGCAGACAGCAACTGAAGCTGCCCCGGCTGCGCATTGCCATGCCATTCGTCCGGCTCCAGCCACGCCGGGTGCGGCGGGCAGTCCGCGTAGCCAAAGCTGGCGATACGTTCGCTGTAGATCACAATCTTCCCGCTCTCGGTCTTAAGCGGGTGATTTTCCGGGTCGCGACGGAAGTCAGCAAAGCGCACAAACCGCGCGTTCTGCTCGCTTTCCGGCATTTCGAAGAGTTGATTCGCCTCCCAGAATTCAGCAAATGGCGGCAGCGTCACGCCCTGCGCAGCCCCGCGCTGGCTGGCTATCTGGTAAAACGTTTCGAGCCATTGCAGATCCGTTTTGCCCTCGGTGAAACGCTCGCGCCCGCCCGCTTCCCATAATTCACTCAGGTCAGCAAAGACGTCAAAATCATCACGCGCTTCATCCCGGGGGGCCACGACGCGCTTCATCGGCACCATGTGCTGGTTGCTGTAATCCCCGGTCATGGTGAGATCGTTACGCTCGAACGAGGTCGTGGCGGGCAACACGATGTCGGCATGTTTCGCTGACGCGGTCCAGAAGCACTCCGAGATCACCACCAGCTCCGGCTTCTGCCAGGCGCGGATCAGGCGGTTGGTATCCTGGTGATGGGTGAAGTTGGCCCCGCCCGCCCACCAGACAAACTTAATATCCGGAAAATGGCGATCCTGACCGTTGTGCTGATAAAACCCGCCCGGATTCTCCAGAGCCTCAACAATGCGCGCCACGGGAATTTTATCCACCGCGTCCACGCCACCCTGCACTGAGCCCTGCATGGACGCCAGCACCGCCGCTTTACGCGTTGGGTTACCGCCGTTGGCAAAGTGATAGGAAAGCCCAAAACCGCCGCCGGGCGTGCCAATCTGCCCAAGCATCGCGGCGAGCGTCACCAGCATCCAGTGTTTTTGCTCGCCAAACTGCTGGCGCTGCATTCCCCAGCCGGACATCAGCATCGTGACGTTGCTATGGAATAACGCCGCCAGATCGCGGATTTTAGCGGCATCAACGCCGCAAACCGCAGCGGCCCACTCTGCGGTTTTGGCGACACCGTCGGTTTGGCCCGTCAGGTAGTCGGCAAATCTATCGAAGCCCGTGGTGCAGCGCGTAAGGAATTCCGTATCGTGCCAGCCGTTCTCCACAAGGGTATGGGCGATACCCAGCATCATCGCCACGTCGGTGCCCATATGGGGCGCGATCCACTCGGCGCTGTCGCCGAAGAAATCCAGGGTTTCAGAACGCATCGGATCGATACAGATGATGCGCTTGCCGCTTTTGCGCAGCGCGTCGAAGTAGGAAACGCCCTGCTCGTCGGACGCATTCCAGGCAATTTTCAGGGTGTTGAGCGGGTTGGCGCTCCACAGCACCACCACGTCGGTATGCTCCAGCACCAGCGGCCAGCTGGTCTGCTGCTGATAAACCTCATTGCCGCCCACGACGTAAGGCATGATCGCCTGCGCTGCGCCGGTTGAGTAATCACCCAGATGGCCGGTATAGCCCCCGGCCAGGCTCATGTAGCGTTGCAGCAGGGTTGCGGCCTTATGCAGCACGCCGTTCGAGCGCCAGCCATAGGAGCCGGCAAAAATGGACGACGGGCCATAGCTGTCGCGGATGCGTTTATGCTGCGTATGGATCAGCGCCAGCGCATCGTCCCAGCTCACGCGAACGAACTCATCCTGCCCGCGCACACCCTGCGGTTTATCCGGTGACGCCAGAAAGCCTTTACGCACCATCGGCCAGCGTACGCGGGTTTTGCTGTGTACCTGATCGCGAACGACGGTCTGTAAAGAGTTGAGATGGCGCGAAGGCAAAGCCCCGCGAGACGACAGCACTGTGTCGCCATCAATTTCGACCAGCATCGGCCCCCAGTGGGCGGCGGTCAGAATGGTTTTTGTTGAGGTGCTCAAAGCGTGCGCTCCTGGTTGCGTGCAGGTATGACGGCCTTTCGTTGAGGCAGTTTATCGTTTGTGACAAATTTCAGAGTTATACACTGAATTTTCTCCGTATTCGGACGTCATAATCCACTGCCACGTCCGTCGTGGCAAAGAATAAAAAGGATTAAGGAAATAAGATGAAAAAACGCGTACTCGTAATTGCCGCTCTGGTAAGCGGCGCACTGGCTGTTTCAGGCTGCACAACCAACCCTTATACCGGCGAACGCGAAGCGGGTAAATCCGGTATTGGCGCGGGTATTGGTTCCCTTGTCGGCGCTGGCGTTGGCGCGCTCTCCTCCTCCAAGAAGGATCGCGGCAAAGGCGCGCTGATTGGCGCAGCGGCAGGCGCAGCCCTGGGCGGTGGCGTAGGGTATTACATGGATGTGCAGGAAGCGAAGCTGCGTGACAAAATGAAAGGTACGGGCGTGAGCGTGACGCGCAGCGGTGACAATATCATCCTGAACATGCCAAACAACGTGACCTTTGACAGCAGCAGCGCGACGCTGAAACCCGCGGGCGCGAACACCCTCACCGGTGTGGCCGCGGTGCTGAAAGAGTACAGTAAAACTGCCGTGAACGTGATTGGCTACACCGACAGCACCGGTAGCCAGGATCTGAACATGCGTCTGTCACAGCAGCGCGCTGATTCCGTGGCCAGCTCGCTGATCGCCCAGGGCGTAGAAGCGAACCGCATCCGCACCAGCGGCATGGGCCCTGCCAACCCTATCGCCAGCAACAGCACGGCGGAAGGTAAAGCGCAAAACCGTCGCGTAGAGATTACGTTGAGCCCGATTCAGTAATCCCCGAGGGAGAGGGCCGGGGTGAGGGCAACAGACCGCACACCCCGGCATGAACCACTTGCCATCGTTGATTTTCCCGCTAAGGTATTCTCACTAAATTCAGGGAAATCAGCGATGAGCAAACCAGCCCGGGCCACCATCAGCGACGTGGCGAAAGCCGCCAAAACCGGTAAAACCAGCATTTCGCGCTACCTCAACGGCGAGAAACACCTGCTTTCCAATGCGCTGCTGGCGCGGATCGAACAGGCCATTGCCGATCTCGACTACCGTCCCAGCCTGATGGCGCGCGGCCTCAAGCGTGGTCGCACCCGCCTGATTGGGCTTATCATCGCCGATATCACTAACCCCTACTCCGTTAACGTACTCAGCGGCATCGAAGCGGCGTGCCGGGAAAAAGGCTTTACCCCGCTGGTCTGTAACACCAATAACGAAGTTGATCAGGAGCTGCATTACCTTGATCTGCTGCGCAGCTACCAGGTGGAAGGGATCGTGGTCAATGCCGTCGGGATGCGCGAAGAGGGGCTAAATCGTCTGCAACAATCGTCTCTCCCGATGGTGCTTATTGACCGCAAAATCCCGGAATTTGCCTGCGATGTGGTCGGGCTGGATAACACCCAGGCCGCCACCACCGCCACCGAGCACCTTATCGAACAGGGTTTCGAAGCCATTCTGTTCCTGAGCGAACCGCTTGGCATGGTTAACACCCGTCGCGACCGCCTGGCTGCATTTCGCGCTACGCTGGCGCGATATCCCGGCGCGATCGCCGAAAATGCCGAAATTCCCCTGCACGAAGCCGGGCTGCTGGATAACACCCTGCGCCAGTTCCATACCCGCCATCGGGGAATGCGTAAGGCGGTGATCTCCGCGAACGGGGCGCTCACGCTACAGGTTGCCCGCTCGCTTCAACGCATCGGCCTGCACTGGGGCAGCGACATCGGCTTACTCGGCTTTGATGAACTGGAGTGGGCAGAACTTGCAGGCGTGGGCATTACCACCCTCAAACAACCCACCTGGCAAATCGGCTATGCCGCGGTTGAGCAAGTGGTTCGCCGTATTGAAGGCACCCGCGATGCCGTACGCGAACAGGTTTTTTCCGGCGAGCTGATCGTTCGCGGCTCTACCGCTCGCTAAATTCCCCTTCGTGACAGCGATCATAAATTCAACATCCCATTCTTTTCTTTGGAACCGGTTCCATCTAGCGTAATACTATCGATTACGCGTTGGAGTCAGGAAATGAGCAGGAAAATAATGGTGGTCACCGCCGCGTATGGCGCGGATCGGGTGCGACAGGCAGGCGGGCAACGGGCGATGCTTCCCGTTATTGCTGGCGCAGGGGCTGATGGCGTTGAAATCCGCCGCGAGCTCTTCAGCAGCGACGAGTTAATGGCGCTGCCTGCGCTCGGCGAGTCCATTGAGCTGCTGGGTTTACTGGCATGCTACTCCGCCCCGGCCCCCCTGTTTATGCCCGACGGCACGCTCAACCCGGATCTCCCCCGCTACCTCCGCGAAGCCAGCATCCTGAACGCGCTATGGCTTAAGGTCTCGCTGGGTCATTTCAGCGACAAACACCCCCTTGAAGATCTGCGGACATTGCTGGATGAAAGCGGCATGACGCTGGTGGTGGAAAACGACCAGACCGACTGCGGGCAGCTCGCCCCGATGCAGCGTTTCAAAGCCGCCTGTCGGGTGATGGCGCTGCCGGTAACGCTGACGTTCGATATGGGCAACTGGCTGTGGGTCGGGGACTCCCCGGAAGAGGCTGCGCGTCAGCTGGCACCCGCCGTGAGCTATATTCACGTGAAAGCCGCGGTCCCGCATAAGGCGCAGTTCCGCGCCGTCGCGCCGGATCAAACCGATTCTCGCTGGCAGGATCTGCTTAATCAACTGCCTGCCGACGCGCCGCGCGGTATCGAATTTCCGCTCGAAGGGACGGATCTCACCGCCGTCACCCGCCATTACGTCAACCTGCTGCGCGAGGAGTAAACCATGCACAAGACGCTGGACGTTATCACCATCGGCGAGGCCATGGCGATGTTTGTCGCCACCGAAACGGGCGAGCTGAGCGCAGTAGAACACTTTATCAAACGCGTGGCAGGCGCCGAGCTGAATGTCGCTACCGGCCTTGCGCGGCTGGGGCTGAATGTCGGCTGGGTGAGCCGCGTGGGCAATGACAGCTTTGGCCATTTCGTTCTCGACTCGCTGAAAAAAGAGGGCATTGATGCCGCAGGCGTCACGCTCGACGGACGCTTCCCGACGGGCTTTCAGCTGAAATCGAAAGTTGAAAATGGAACCGATCCCACCGTTGAGTATTTCCGCAAAGGCTCAGCAGCAAGCCATCTCTCCGTCGATGATTATCATGCCCCTTATTTCTCCTCCGCGCGCCATCTGCACCTGAGCGGCGTGGCGGCGGCGCTTTCGGCCGGTTCGTACGATTTACTGGATCATGCTGCGTCGGCGATGAAAGCGCAGGGCAAAACGATCTCCTTTGATCCGAACCTTCGTCCGGTGCTGTGGAAAAGCGAAGCGGAGATGGTTGAGAAACTCAACCGACTGGCGTTTCAGGCGGACTGGGTACTGCCGGGCGTAAAAGAGGGAATGATCCTCACTGGCGAGACCACACCGGAAGGCATTGCGGATTTTTACCTCAACCGAGGGGTAAAAGCTGTAGTGCTGAAAACCGGTGCCGACGGCGCGTGGTTTAAAACCGCCGACGGTGAGCAAGGCGCTGTCGCAGCGGTAAAAGTCGACAACGTGGTCGATACCGTGGGCGCGGGCGATGGGTTTGCCGTCGGAGTCATTAGCGCCCTGCTGGAAGGCGAACCGCTGTCGCAGGCCGTGGCGCGGGGCAACAAAATTGGTTCGCTGGCGATCCAGGTGCAGGGCGATAGCGAAGGATTACCGACACGAGCAGAGCTCGGCGTCTGAATTCCCTCTCCCGGTGGGAGAGGTCCAGGGTGAGGGCAGCAATCCGCACCAGATAATTAAGCCACCGTGTACCCTACAGACAACGGCGGTAACAACCTCAACAACAGAGGCAAGCCTATGAACAGTTCGACCAATGCAGTCAAACGCTGGTGGTACATCATGCCCATCGTGTTTATCACGTACAGCCTGGCGTACCTTGATCGTGCCAACTTCAGTTTTGCATCCGCCGCCGGGATCAACGAAGACCTCGGGATCACCAAAGGGGTTTCCTCCCTGCTAGGCGCCCTCTTCTTCCTGGGCTATTTCTTCTTCCAGATCCCCGGCGCGATTTACGCTGAACGCCGCAGCGTGCGAAAGCTCATTTTCATCTGCCTGATCTTATGGGGTGCCTGCGCCTCCCTCACCGGCGTGGTGAATAACATTCCTGCACTGGCTGCCATTCGCTTTATTCTCGGCGTGGTGGAAGCGGCAGTGATGCCGGCAATGCTGATTTACATCAGCAACTGGTTCACAAAATCTGAGCGTTCACGTGCCAATACTTTCCTGATACTCGGTAACCCGGTCACGGTGCTGTGGATGTCGGTGGTGTCCGGCTACCTGATCCAGTCCTTCGGCTGGCGCGAGATGTTCATCATCGAAGGGGTTCCCGCAATCATCTGGGCCTTCTGCTGGTGGGTGCTGGTGAAAGATAAGCCAGCCCAGGCGAAATGGCTTTCAGAGGACGAAAAGGCTGCACTTCAGGCACAGCTGGATAAAGAACAGCAGGGGCTGAAAGCGGTGCGTAACTACGGTGAAGCCTTCCGCTCCCGCAACGTGATCCTGCTGTGCGCGCAGTATTTTACCTGGAGTATTGGCGTGTACGGCTTTGTGCTGTGGCTGCCGTCAATTATCCGCAGCGGCGGTGAAAACCTTGGCATGGTGGAAGTGGGCTGGCTGTCATCGGTGCCTTATCTGGCTGCGACCATCGCAATGATTATCGTCTCCTGGGCATCGGACAAGCTGCAAAACCGTAAGCTGTTCGTCTGGCCGCTGCTGCTGATCGCTGCTTTTGCCTTCATTGGCTCCTGGGCCGTGGGCGCGAACCACTTCTGGGCCTCGTATACCCTGCTGGTGATTGCGGGTGCAGCCATGTATGCCCCGTATGGTCCGTTCTTTGCCATCATTCCGGAAATGCTGCCGCGTAACGTCGCAGGGGGCGCGATGGCCTTGATCAACAGTATGGGCGCGCTGGGTTCGTTCTTCGGCTCGTGGTTTGTTGGCTATCTGAACGGCGCAACCGGCAGCCCGTCGGCCTCTTACATCTTTATGGGGGTGGCGCTTTTTGCCTCGGTATGGCTTACTCTGATCGTTAAGCCTGCTAATAATCAACAGCTACCCGTCGGCGCACGCCACGCCTGAATCCTTTTAAAATCAACGGAGATTAGCATGAAGCCGTCCGTCATTTTGTACAAAGCACTGCCTGAAGATCTGCAAAAACGCCTGGAGGAACACTTTACCGTTACCCGGGTGAAGAACCTCAGCCCGGAAACCGTGGCACAGCACGCCGACGCGTTTGCCAGCGCCGAAGGCCTGCTGGGTTCAAGCGAAAAGGTGGATGCAGCGCTGCTGGAGAAAATGCCGAAACTTCGTGCCACCTCAACCGTTTCTGTGGGATACGATAATTTCGACGTGGATGCGCTTAACGCGCGCAACATTCTGCTGATGCACACGCCTCATGCCCTGACGGAAACCGTCGCCGACACGCTGATGGCGCTGGCGCTCAGCACCGCCCGTCGCGTGGTGGAGGTGGCCGAGCGCGTGAAAGCGGGCGAATGGACGAAAAGCATTGGCCCGGACTGGTTCGGCGTGGACGTACATGGCAAAACGCTGGGGATTGTGGGGATGGGGCGTATCGGCCTGGCGCTGGCACAGCGCGCCCATTTCGGCTTCAGCATGCCCATTCTGTATAACGCACGCCGTCATCACGCTGAAGCTGAAGAACGTTTCAACGCCCGCTACTGCGAGCTTGATACGCTGTTGCAGGAAGCCGACTTTGTCTGCCTGATCCTGCCGCTGACGGATGAAACGCGTCATCTCATCGGCAAAGCGGCGTTTGAAAAGATGAAGAAATCGGCCATTTTCATCAACGCGGGTCGCGGCCCGGTGGTAGATGAAAAGGCGCTGATTGAGGCACTGCAAAACGGTGAGATCCACGCCGCCGGGCTGGACGTGTTTGAACAGGAGCCGCTGCCGGTGGATTCACCGCTGCTGACCATGCCCAACGTCGTTGCCCTGCCTCACATCGGCTCTGCGACACACGAAACACGCTACAACATGGCGGCGACCGCAGTGGAAAACCTGATTGCCGCGCTTAGCGGTAAAGTGGATAAGAACTGCGTTAACCCACAGATACAACAGTAGAAACGAAAAAACCCGCCAGAAGGCGGGTTTTTGAATTTTGTGCTACTGGGTTGGAAGCTTACAGGCTTACAACGTTACCAGCTGCTGGGCCTTTAGCGCCGCTTTCGATGGTGAAGGAAACTTTCTGACCTTCATCCAGAGATTTGTAGCCATCGTTCTGGATAGCAGAGAAGTGTACGAACACGTCTTTAGAGCCATCGTCAGGAGTGATGAAGCCGAAACCTTTATCAGCGTTGAACCATTTTACCAGACCAGTCATTTTAGCAGACATAGAAATTACCTTATTAACAAATATATTGTGCCTTCCGGCTTGATGGATTGCGTTACAGATTTTTAAGCGATGAAGGAAGGGTCACTACGAAGGGTATCTATGGATAACAATCTGGACTGCTTTACTAAACTGCTTTAGGTCTGTGTAACAAACCGACGAACATAGTTATACCGATGTGGTAGATGAATGACAAGCGTTATTTTCATTAAGCATAAAAAAACCCCGCCAGAAGCGGGGATTTTTCTTATTCGGTTGCAGCGACCGCTGCGCTCCACGCCTGGCTAAAGGCCTGGTGCTGGGACGCGAGCGGCCCGATCAGCGTATTGTACTGGCTCGCCTGCTGGGAGGTCGGGAACTGAATACCGTTAGAGACGAAGCTCACCTGCGTACCCTGCTCACTGATAAAGTCACCCACCTGAACCAGCTGCTGAGTAAAGACCTGCGCCGCTGGGATCAACGGCTGCAAGGCGTTTGACGGTTTAGTCACCACTTTCTCATACACCTGGTCATAAACCGGCTTCAGATCTTCACCCTGCTTCAACGCGGAACGCGAGGCATCAGCCTGCATTTTGGCATTTTGCAGCTGCTGGCTCAGCACCCCGAGCGCGCCGTTGGACTGGCGCAGCGGTTCACGCTGGGTCACATAATCCTGTGGAACGCGGATGGCGTTCACGCTATCCACTACCGGGCGGATACCGGAATCCATCGCCTGGCTTACCTGCTGTGAATAGCCATACAGAATGGCGTAATCCGACACGAATGGACCAAACTGTTTTTTCTGATCCGCAGTCAGCGTTGGTAAACGCTCGCCGCTACGCATCACTGTATTCTGTAGAAAATCGATAAACGCTTTGCGCTGATCGCCTTCTTTATCGAAACACCCACTCAGGCTAACAACCATCAACAACGCCGCAATAGGCGCAAACCAGCGAGAGCAGGACTTTCCTGTCGCCATTTTATTACTCCTTTCACCCAAAAAAGCGCACACCGGCACACGCGTGCCCAACGCTGACAAGGATAGTCCAGGTCAGCCTTGCAAGATAGAGTTTTCATGCAAAACGGGTATTCCCGTTTTTGTACTGACTATTTACAAAAAAATACCTGTTCATTCCTACATATGACTAATCAGGTAATTAGCATAACTATCCATATAGCTGAAACGGGTAAAGCGATCGTGATCGCACAATTAATCACAGCCGTGACGATCCTGTGTTTGGTTTAGGGACTATTCTTAACATGCTCTCTGATGTTCATGATCCCGATGTGTGATTTATGAGGAGTTCTCAATGGAATTAAAAGATCCTGAGTTTGAGCTGCTGAGCAGCCTGGAACAGATTATTTTTAAAGATGTACCGCCGACGATTACCCTGAATCAAAAGTCCAATCCTTTTAGTGAATTTGAGCGTTTACGTAAAGGGTCGGGCCTGAAAACAGATGAATTCGCAAGAGCGATGGGTGTCAGCGTAGCGATGGTGCTGGAGTGGGAGTCAAAACGTGAAAAACCTACCCCAGCCGAGCTAAAGCTGATGCGCCTGATCCAGGCAAACCCTGACCTTCGCAAGCAGTTAGCCTGATTAAGTTTGTTTGCCCCCGCCCTTGCGGGGGCTTGTGTTTAGAGCCTTTCACATCGCCATCCCGACTCCTCCCACACCAGCTCATGCGTCAGCTTTAATCCTGCCAAAAACGCTTCATCATGGGACACTACCAGCAGCGCGCCGGGGAAATCGGCCAGGGCCGCTTCAATGGCCTGCACGGAGGCCAGATCGAGGTGATTGGTCGGTTCATCCAGCAGCAACAGCTGCGCCGCCTCTTCACGCCACAGCGCGCAGGCCAGCGCGGCCTTCAGGCGCTCGCCCCCGCTTAGCGCGGCCAGAGGCAGCGTCACTTTCTCCGCGCCCAGCTGAAGCTGCGCTAAACGGGTACGCAGCGCCCCCTCTTCGAGCGGCGTATTGCTAAGGCTGAGGTGCGTCATTACCGACTGCGACAGATCCAGCCGGGAAAGATGCTGATCGAGACAGGCGTGCCTGACGGAGACCTTACAGGTTCCCGCAACAGGGGCGGTTTCGCCCAGGATCACTTTCAACAGCGTGGATTTTCCACAGCCGTTCGGCCCGCGTAGCGCCACACGCATCGGGCCATCCATTCGCCAGCCGATCGGGGGGACAGGCACGTGCGGAAGCACCAGTTCTTCCAGCACCAGCACCTGTTTCCCTTCCGGAATTTGACTGCCCGGCAGGGTAAACATCACCGCGTTATCCTCTTCAACCCGCTCGCGTGCCTGGTTAACCGCAGCGTTCAGGGCATGATTTTGATCGCTATGCTGTTTTTTCCAGGAACCAATACGCTCTTTCGCCGCTGCTTTGTATTTGACCCGTTCAAACGAGGCAATGTTAAGGCTGTCGACCTTACGAAGCGTTTTGGCTGAACGCCGCTGGCTGTCGTCATGCTCTTTATGCATGCGGGCTCGGGTACGTTTGCGCTCGGTGGCAGCATGCTCCAGCGCGGCGCGGGCGGCCTGCTGCTCGGCATCACGCTGGGTTCGATAGTCAGCATAATTCCCGCCGTAGCTGCGCAAGCCCGAAGCACTCAGTTCAAGTATACGCGGCACCTGCGCCAGCAATTCCCGATCGTGAGAGGCCACCAGCACCCCGCCCTGATACCGGGCAAGCTGCTCGTAGAACCACATGCGGCCTTGCCTGTCGAGGTGGTTGGTCGGTTCGTCCAGCAACAGGTAATCAGCATCTGCGGTGAATGCACCGCACAGCAAGGCACGAATGCGCTCGCCACCGCTCAGCTCTGCTGCGGGTTTATTCGGGTCAAAAGGTGGAAGCGAGGCCGCGATAAAAGCCTGGCTCAGCCGTTCAGCCAGATCCCAGTGCCCGTCGAGCGTGTCCAGATCGTCGGGTTCATAATGACCGCTGTCGATGCGCGTGCGCGCCGCAAAGATCGCGCCGTAGCCAAGCAGTTCGGCAAGCGTGGTATTCGCAGAAATATCCTGCTGCTGCGCCACACAGGCGTGTGTAGCAAAGCGCTCAATGTGACCGCTGGCGGGCTCATCAATACCTGCCAGCAGCCGCAGAAGGCGCGTTTTGCCGCTGCCGTTGCGGCCAACCAGCGCGCACACTGACGCATCCAGAGAAAGAGACAGAGGGCCAAAAAGGATATCGCCCGTCGCAAACTGACAGGTGACCTGATGCAAAATAAAAGAGGGGGACTGCGCAAAATGAGCCATAAGCACTCCTGAATGAAATCAAAACATCCCCTGCCGACGCGGTGCGTTTAGCAAGGATCGAAATTCATCAGTCGTGTTTGTTCATTTTTGGGGGCGCTCCTGAGGGCGAAAGTTAACGGGAACAAGAATAACGGCAATGCGCCGCCCGTTTCAAGGTTAAATTTTCACCAACACGATTGTCAGCGTGAAAAAAACCCGCCGAAGCGGGTCTCTCAATCAGATAAACGCAAACGCATCGCCGAACAGACGATCTTCCCGCGCGTCACGCTCGTTGCAGAACAGGTCGCGGGCAATTTTCGCCATTTCGAAGCGACCGGCGATGTAGATATCGTGCCCCGCCAGCGTCCCGTGATCCTGCAATACCGCGGTCAGCACCGTACCGCTGCGCCCGCGCCAGCCCTCTTCCGGCTGCTCGACAACCGGCTCGATGCGCAGGTTTGGATGATTGACGCTCAGCGCTTCCAGCTCAGACAGATCGTAAAGATGCTTCTCTTCACGGCCGCCCCAGTAGATGGTGATATCGCGATTTGGATTACGCGCCAGCGCCGTTAACAGAATAGAACGGACATAGGAGAAGCCCGTACCGCCGGCAATCAGGATCAGCGGACGGTCTTCGTCTTCACGCAGCCAGGCCTCACCGTGAGGAATGTCGACCACGATTTCACGCTCTTTCAGGATGCGGTCCATCACGGCCATCGCGTACAGGTTAAGCTCAGACGCACCAATATGCAGCTCAATAAATTCCTGCTCTGCTGGCGTTGAGGCCATAGAGAAAGGACGCTTATCACGCTCGTCCATCACGACCATCAGGTACTGACCGGCACGGAATGAAAATGCCGCTTCAGGAACCAAACGGACGCGATATACGGTGTCGGTAATAGCATCTACCGACGTCACTTTACAGCTTAAGGTTGTCATTCGCTCTCTCTGTCGGGAAGTCTATAGGGCTAAACGGTCTTATTCTGCCTTACCGTTACTCATTATGGCCAGCTCGTCCCAGATCGCGTCAATTCGCGCGGTCACGGCAGGATCTTTTACGATCGGGCGACCCCATTCACGGTCGGTTTCGCCAGGCCATTTGTTCGTGGCATCCAGTCCCATTTTTGAGCCAAGGCCGGAAACCGGCGAGGCAAAGTCCAGATAATCAATCGGCGTGTTTTCCACTAACACTGTGTCACGCGCCGGATCCATACGCGTGGTGATGGCCCAGATCACGTCATTCCAGTCGCGGGCATTGACGTCATCATCGCAGACAATCACAAACTTGGTATACATAAACTGGCGCAGGAAGGACCATACGCCCATCATTACGCGCTTAGCGTGACCGGCATACTGCTTCTTCATCGTCACCACCGCCAGGCGATACGAACACCCTTCCGGCGGCAGATAGAAATCCACTATTTCCGGGAACTGCTTTTGCAGGATCGGCACGAACACTTCGTTCAGCGCCACTCCCAGCACCGCCGGTTCGTCGGGTGGACGGCCGGTGTAGGTGGAGTGATAGATGGCATCTTCACGCTGGGTAATGTGCGTGACGGTGAATACCGGGAAGTTATCCACTTCGTTGTAATAGCCGGTGTGGTCGCCGTACGGCCCTTCGGGTGCCAGCTCGCCCTGTTCAATGTAACCTTCCAGCACGATCTCCGCGCTGGCGGGCACTTCCAGGTCATTGGAGATGCACTTCACCACTTCGGTTTTGGTGCCGCGCAGCAGCCCGGCAAAGGCATATTCAGACAGCGTATCCGGAACGGGCGTCACTGCGCCCAGAATCGTTGCCGGATCGGCACCCAGCGCGACGGATACCGGGAAGCGTTCGCCCGGACGGGCCGCGCACCACTCCTGGAAATCCAGCGCGCCGCCGCGGTGGGACAACCAGCGCATGATGAGCTTGTTCTTGCCAATCAGCTGCTGACGATAAATGCCGAGGTTTTGACGCTCTTTATGCGGCCCGCGCGTCACGGTGAGGCCCCAGGTGATCAGCGGTGCGGCATCTTCAGGCCAGCACTGCATGATCGGAATTTTGGTCAGATCAACCGCATCGCCTTCCAGCACTTTTTGCTGGCACGGCGCACCGCGCAGGCGCTTAGTTGGCATGTTCAGCACCTGCTTAAACTGCGGCAGCTTGTCGAACAGGTCGCGGAACCCTTTTGGCGGCTCCGGCTCTTTCAGAAAGGCCAGCAGTTTGCCCACTTCACGCAGCGCCGTGACATCTTCCTGCCCCATGCCCATCGCCACGCGGCGAGGTGTGCCAAACAGGTTGCACAGTACCGGCATGACGTAGCCTTTTGGGTTTTCAAACAGCAACGCCGGGCCGCCCGCGCGCAGGGTACGGTCGGCGATCTCTGTCATTTCCAGATACGGATCAACAGGAAGCGTAATGCGTTTGAGTTCGCCCTGCTTTTCCAGCAGCGCCAGGAAGTCGCGTAGATCGTGGTATTTCATGCAGTTAATCATGGCCTCTCTGTAAGCGCTTCATTATACGGCGTAAGACCGCGTGATGCTGTAATTTTGTTAAATTAGCGTGAACTTCCACGACTTACTCTCTTTTTCGCCATTATAATCACCTTAGCGATCCCGCCAGGGTTTTGGTATGCTTGCGCCCCGAACAATGGGAAGAGTGATTATGCAGGCCTGGTATTTACTGTATTGCAAACGCGGGCAACTTCAGCGCGCGCAGGAACATCTTGAACGTCAGTCTGTTAACTGCCTGACGCCCGTGATCACGCTTGAAAAAATGCAGCGTGGAAGACGCACGACCGTCAGTGAGCCTCTGTTCCCGAACTACCTGTTCGTTGAGTTCGACCCCGAAGTGATCCACACCACGACGATCAGCGCTACCCGCGGCGTCAGCCATTTTGTGCGTTTTGGCGCCCATCCGGCAAGAGTACCGTCATCGGTTATTCATCAGCTTTCTGTCTATCAGCAGCCTGACGATATTACCGATCCTGAAACCCCGTACGCCGGAGACAGCGTGGTGATCACCGAAGGTGCCTTTGAAGGGTTACAGGCCATCTTCTCTGAGCCGGACGGTGAAGCGCGTTCCATGCTGCTGCTCAACCTGCTCAACAAAGAGGTGTTGCAGAGCGTTAAAAACACCGATTTCCGCAAAGTTTAGAACTGCACGCCGAACAGACGACGCACGTTATCATCGGTTTGTGCTGCCAGCCACTGCGCATCTTCTCCGCGCCAGTGCGCCACTCGCTCAGCAATATGCCCCAGATAAGCCGGTTCATTACGTCGTGATGCCGGTTTGGGCTGCATATCCCGGGGCAACAGATACGGCGCATCCGTTTCCAGCAGCAAACGATCGGCCGGGATAACGGGCAACAGCTCGCGCAACTCCAGCCCACGCCGCTCATCGCAAACCCAGCCCGTGATACCCAAATAAAGCCCGCAGTTCAGGCAATCCAGCGCCTCCTGACGGGAGCCCGTAAAGCAGTGCAATACCGCACCGGGCAGCTTCTCCAGCCAAGGTTCCAGCAGCGCCAGAAAACGTTCATGCGCATCGCGACAGTGCATAAACACCGGCATCCCCAGCTCTGCGGCCAGCGCGAGTTGGGCGGTAAATGCCCTCTCCTGGTCTTCAGGCGTCGAGAAATTACGGTTGAAATCAAGCCCGCATTCGCCAATGGCAACCACTTCTGGCGTTTGTGCCAGACGATGAAGCACCTCAGCGCTTTCATGCGTCCACTGGCTGCTGTCATGCGGATGCACGCCGGCGGTGGACCAGCAGTGTTGATAGCGATGCGCCAGCTGCCGTGCCTGCTCGCTCTCATGCAGGTTCGTTCCCGTCAGTAACAGCCCGTTCACGCCGGCGGCAAAGGCGCGCGCCACCACCTCATCGCGGTCTTTCGCAAACTGCGCACTGGTCAGGTTAAGCCCGATATCAAACATACGTATCCCCATATGACAACCGCCCTGACGGGCGGTTGGTTTTATTCTTTGGTGGTCTCTTCAGACGGCTCGTCTTCTTCGTCCCCGGTACGTCCCTTTCCTACGTAGAAACGTGCGAAGAACACGCCGACCTCAAACAGGCAGTACATGGGTATCGCCAGTAAGGTTTGCGAGAAAACGTCCGGTGGCGTCAACAGCATACCTACGACAAACGCACCCACCAGGATATAAGGACGCTTCTTGCGCAGGTCGTCAGGCGTGGTCACGCCCACCCAGCAGAGCAGGACAATCGCGACGGGCACCTCGAAGGCGACACCAAAGGCCATAAACAGCGCCATGACGAAGCTGAGGTAGCTGGCGATGTCCGTCGAAACCTGTACCCCTTCCGGCGCGGTATGCGTCAGGAAGCCAAAGGCCAGCGGGAAGACCACGAAGTAGGCGAACGCCATGCCGATGTAAAACAGCAGCGAGCTGGATACCAGCAGCGGAATAACCAGCTTACGTTCATGCCTGTACAGCGCGGGCGCCACAAATGCCCAGACCTGATACAAAATGACCGGTGCAGATGCAATCAACGATACCCAGAAGGTCAGCTTGATGGGGGTAAAGAACGGTGAAGCAACGTCCGTTGCAATCATCGTCGCGCCCAGCGGCATCTGTTTAATCAGCGGCGCAGAAACCACCTGATAGATATCGTTGGCGAAATAGACCAGACATAAAAAAATGAGGAAAACCGCAATAATGCAGTTTAACAGGCGCTTACGCAGCTCAATGAGGTGCGCAATCAGCGGTTGAGTATCATCTACTGCCATGTTTACGCTTTATCACTCGACGAGGGGGATGATTCGGAAACAGGCGCGGCGGGTTTTACCTCAGCCGTTTTGACCACGGGCTCTTCCGGCGGCACCTGCTTTTTCACTTCGGGCTCCTGCGGCGATTGCTCTGGCGAAGCGGCCTGATGCTCCGCGCTGGAAGGCGTCACACCCTCGCGCTGCTCTTCGCTGCCCTTCACCACCGGATTATGGATGGTGTTTGCTTCATCGCTCGCCTTCTCAGGATCGTTAATGCTGTATGAGCGCTTCATGGATTCAGCCGCTTCGCGCAGCTCATCCATCGACGCTTTCAGCTCCGGCGTCAGGTTGTCCATGCTCGCCTTTTCAACCTTTTTCAGGCTGTCCTGAAATTCCTGAAGCTTCAATTCCTGCGCCAGCTCGTTCTGCACGGTCGTTGCCAGCGAGCGGAGCGCCCGCACCCAGCCCACGACGGTTTTCACCGCAACGGGTAAACGCTGCGGCCCCAGCACGATCAGACCAATCACAAAGACCAGCAGTAACTCACCAAAACCAATGTCGAACACGAATTACACCTGCTCTTTATCGTGACGTTTGGCCTCTTCCTTTTTGGCTTCGTCCTGCTTATCGGCGATAGATTTAGCGGTAAAATCAGCATCCTGACCGGTTTTTTCCTGCTTATTCTCATCATCGCTCATGGCTTTCTTGAAGCCTTTGATTGACGCGCCCAGGTCGGAACCAATCGATCCCAGTTTTTTCGTGCCGAACAGCAGCACAACGATGACGGCAATGATCACTAACTGCCAGATACTGATACCACCCATGCGTGTTCCCCAGTGATAGACGATTAATTAGTCAGATCGCATTATACGTATGCAATCCATCGATAGCGACGCTAATTCAGCGCGTTTTTCGCCAGCCAGCAAGCCAGACAACCACGCCGGCAGCCATAATCCAGGCTGGCATCATTTCCCAGTCCGGACGATTGATCAACAGCAACGTGCCGCTTATCAGCAGCGTCGCGCCAATTCCGAAGAGATAGCGGGACTGCCCCTGACGCACGCGACTGGATTGAAGCTCGTGCGCGATTTTATCCATGCTGTGCTGAAGGTTCTTGCTCTGACGCAAACTGTCGTAAACCAGTTCAGGAATTTCAGGCATTTTTTCAATCCAGAACGGGCCTTTCTCTTTAAGCGAACGAACCAGCGCAGGAATACCGACCTGATCCTTAATCCAGGACTCAAGGAACGGTTTCGCGGTTTTCCACAAGTCTAACTGAGGATAGAGCTGGCGGCCTACGCCCTCAACGTAAAGTAATGTTTTCTGAAGTAAAACTAATTGTGGCTGCACTTCCATATTGAAACGGCGTGCGGTGTTGAACAGGTTCAGTAAAACGTGACCGAAGGAGATCTCCGACAGCGGCTTTTCAAAAATCGGCTCGCAGACGGTACGGATCGCAAACTCAAACTCTTCCACGTTGGTATCTGGCGGAACCCAGCCTGAATCCACATGCAGCTCGGCCACCTTACGGTAGTCGCGGTTGAAGAAAGCGATAAAGTTCTCGGCGAGATAACGCTTGTCCTCTTTATTCAGCGAGCCAACAATTCCGCAGTCGATGCCGATGTATTTCGGATCTTCCGGGTGCTCGTAGCTGACGAAAATATTGCCCGGATGCATGTCAGCGTGGAAGAAGCTGTCGCGGAAAACCTGCGTGAAGAAGACCTGCACGCCGCGCTCGGCCAGCAGCTTCATGTTGGTGCCCTGCTTTTCCAGCGCCGCCACGTCCGAGACCGGAATGCCGTAGATACGTTCCATCACCATCATGTTCTGGCTGCAATAGTCAGAGTAGACTTCAGGAACATACAGCATCGGGCTGTCTTCAAAGTTACGACGCAGCTGAATGGCGTTCGCCGATTCACGCAGCAGGTTAAGCTCGTCAATCAGCGTTTTTTCGTATTCACGCACCACTTCCAGCGGACGCAAACGGCGGCCATCCGGCAACAGACGCGGCACCCAGCGGGCCAGACGATAGATCAGCTTCATGTCCGCTCTGATAACCGGCAGGATATCCGGGCGAATCACCTTAATGACCACCTCTTTGCCATTTTCCTTCAGGCGCGCGGTGTGAACCTGCGCAATAGACGCTGAGGCCAGAGGCTGGATGTCGAAATCATCAAACCAGGTGTCGATGGGAATATTACCCATCGCCTCTTCGATTTGTTGCTTTGCTCTCTCCCCGTCAAACGGGGCGACGCGGTCCTGTAACAGCGCGAGCTGATCGGCAATCTGCGGCGGGAAAAGGTCGCGACGCGTTGAGAGCATCTGCCCAAACTTGATCCAGACAGGACCGAGCTCCTGCAACGCAAGACGCAGGCGTGCGCCCAGCTCCTGATCCTTATGGCGATTCGGCATCCAGAACAGCGTGCGCCGCCAAAGCCGAAGCGGCAGGGTGATACGCATTCTGGGGATAAGCTCGTCGAGCCCGTAGCTCAAAAAGGTGCGAACGATAAAGTAGAGGCGCCGAATTTCACCAGGCGTCATTTGCCCTCCAGTTTTTCCAGCCGTTTGGTTAACGCATCAACTGCGCGCTCAACTGCCGCGGTCTCTTCAGCAAACCAGGCGACCTCTAAAGGCCCCGGCGCCATACGCCACTCTTCGGTCAGCACCTCGGCAGCATAGCGCTGTTGACGGAGCAGACCTTTGCGCAGGAAAGCGGAGCCCGTGCGCAGCGTTTTGCTTATCCCTTCGGCCGCGATGTCGCCGATATAGGGTGCCAGAAGTTCCGCCGGGTCGAATTCGGCCTGATCGCTGAGTGCAACGAAGTTCTGCACCACCTGAATGTCGCCTTCGACCTCCAGCTCACCGCTGCGAATAAGCGCCGTCATCTGCTGACGGTCACGCAGTTTTGGCAGTACGCTCATGTGCGTAATCACCGAGCAGTCAGCCGTGCCTTCCCATTCTCCCAGAACGTCAAGCTGGCGTTCGCTAAAGACCAGCACAAGCGGCGTCGAGAACTCCTTTAATACAATACGCAGTACCTTCCCGTTAAGCCGCTGACGTGCGGTTTTCAGCGCCGGTGCGCGATACAGAAAGGCATTCAGTACATTCTCGATGCCAGCGGTGACTAAGGGTTTAATGGGCACGGGAAACCTCCACTCAGAACTTGTAACCACGATGCAGCGCGACGACACCCGCCGTCAAATTGAAGTATTCCACGTTTTCAAACTCCGCATCCTGCATCATCGCTTTCAGCGTGTCCTGATCCGGGTGCATTCGGATGGATTCGGCCAGATAACGGTAACTTTCGGCATCGTTCGCCACCAGCTCGCCAATGCGCGGCAGAACGTGGAAGGAATAGGCATCGTAAGCTTTGCTCAACGGGTCGATAATGGGTTTTGAGAACTCGAGAACCAGCAGACGACCGCCCGGCTTCAGCACGCGGTACATGGAGCGCAGCGCCTTGTCTTTATCGGTCACGTTACGCAGACCGAAAGAGATGGTGATGCAGTCGAACGTATTGTCCGGGAACGGCAGCGCTTCGGCGTTCGCCTGAACATATTCCACGTTCCCCACCACGCCGATGTTGCGCAGCTTTTCGCGGCCCATTTTCAGCATGGAGTCGTTGATATCCGCCAGCACCACGCGGCCCGTTTCGCCTACCAGACGGGAGAATTTTGCGGTCAGATCGCCCGTGCCTCCGGCTAAATCCAGCACCGTTTGTCCACGGCGCACGCCGCTGCAATCAATAGTAAAGCGCTTCCACAAGCGATGAATGCCGAATGACATCAAATCATTCATCACATCGTACTTCGCCGCCACGGAATGAAATACGTGGGCCACCATGTCAGCTTTCTGCGCTTTGGCGACAGTCTGAAAGCCAAAGTGCGTTGTGTCTTGTGAATCGTCAACCATCTCAGAGCCTGCTAATCAGTCAAATGTTCGTGAAGTGTAACAGATTGGGCGCATTTGCCCTACGTTTCAACCACCGTGAAAGAAACGTGCCGGCTGCTCATCTGGCGATAAACTCGCCGCTAAATCGTTGTCTTCATTGCGGGAATTTTGCTCAACGTCGCCTTCGCGCAGGCGGAACTCTTCGTCCTGAGCGGTCGCCTGCTCCACCAGTTCCGGATTAATCTCGCGCTTCACCTCCACGCCCAGGCTGCGGAACGCCTCCGCCTGTGCCAGCAAATTGCCGCGCCCGGAGGAGAGCTTTTTCATCGCCTGGCGGTAATTATCCTGGGCGCGATCCAGGCTTTGCCCCACCGAGGACATATCGTCAACGAAGAGCCGCATTTTGTCGTACAGCTTGCTGGCGCGATCGGCAATCTGCTGCGCGTTACGACTTTGGTGCTCATAGCGCCACAGGTTGGCAATGGTACGTAACGCCACCAGCAGCGTGGTAGGACTGACCAGCATAATGTTATTTTTCAGCGCTTCGGTAATAAGCTCAGGCTGTCTGTCGAGCGCCAGCAGGAATGCAGGCTCGACAGGAATGAACATCAGCACGTAATCCAGCGATCGCAGCCCCGGCAGCTGCTGATAATCTTTCCTGCCCAGCAGACGAATATGGTTACGCACGGAGGCGATATGCTCCTGCAACGCTGATTCTCGGGTGTAGTCATCGTCAGCGTTGAAGTAGCGCTCATAGGCGACGAGCGTCATTTTGGCGTCGATAACCACATCTTTGCCCTGAGGCAGACGCACAATCACATCCGGCTGCATTCGCGAGCGCGCGTCGTTTTCAATGCTGACCTGCGTCTCATATTCATACCCTTCGCGCAGGCCCGAGGCCTCCAGCACGCGAGTTAAGACCACTTCGCCCCAGTTTCCCTGCGCTTTGTTATCGCCTTTGAGCGCCCGCGTCAGGTTGATTGCCTCCTGCGCCATCTGCGCATTCAGCTGCTGGAGGTTACGGATCTCGTGCGCCAGGGTGTGGCGCTCGCGCGCTTCCTGTCCAAAGCTGTCCTGCACCTGACGGCGGAAACCGTCCAGCTGTTCGCGCAGCGGCGTCAGCAGGCTGTTCAGGCTCTGGCGGTTTTGTTCATCCACGCGGCGGTTGCTGTGCTCAAAAATACGGTTCGCGAGGTTTTCGAACTGCTCGCTGAGGCGCTGCTCGCTGTTGATCATCTGGCGGATTTTGTCTTCGGCGTGCAGCTGGGTGGATTCAAGGCGGGTGGTCACTTCGCGGAGATCGGCCTCCAGCGAGGTATTGATGTCGCGCAGGTTACGCAGTTCGTTATTGAGCAGTTCACACTCTTCGCGCCAGTGGTCGCTCAGCGCAAGCTGCTGTTTGGTCGCGCTGAGTTCAGCCACGATCTCTTCGCGCTCTGCCAGCTGTTCGGCTTTCTGCTGCGCGTGCTGGTAGCTGGAAATGAGCCAGCCAATCCCCACGCTCGCCAGCGCCACTACCGCATAAACCAGGATTGAGATATCCACAATGCCCCCCTGCATCCACGTATAACCCGCACAAAATAGAATTGTGCTGTATAAACGTCCAGTTTGAAAGGGTTTTCCTGCGAGGCGCTACGCAAAAAATAAAGGCCGAACGCGTCGGCCTTTTATCTCAAAGGAGAGGATTAGAGGAGACGACGAGCCGCTTCAACCACGATTTTCACCGCATGACTTTCGGTCTGCTTCATGGTTTCGGCGTTCGGGATCTCCTGCTGGGTACGGTTGACGATCACGCCCGCCACCATACCGGCACGCAGACCCTGGCTTGCGCACATGGTCAGCAGCGTTGCAGATTCCATTTCATAGTTCATCACGCCCATGGACTGCCACTCTTCCATTGAGCCTTTGAAACGGCTCACCACGCGGCCAGAAAAGGTGTCGTAACGCTCCTGGCCCGGATAGAAGGTGTCGGAGGAGGCCGTCACGCCCACGTGGGTGGTTGCGCCAACGGATTTCGCCGCTTCTACCAGCGCGGTGGTGCACTCGAAGTCAGCCACTGCCGGGAATTCCATCGGTGCAAAGTGCAGGCTTGCGCCGTCCAGACGCACGGATGCCGTCGTGACCAGCACGTCGCCCACGTTGATGTGCGGCTGAATGGCGCCCGTGGTGCCGATACGCAGGAAAGTACGAATGCCCAGCTGCGCCAGCTCTTCAACGGCGATTGAGGTAGACGGACCACCGATACCGGTAGAGCACACGATCACCGCTTTGCCGTCCAGCTCTGCGCGCCAGGTGGTGAATTCGCGATGGGCTGCCAGCTTAACCGGCTTATCCATCAGCGCGGCGATCTTTTCCACACGCTCAGGATCGCCAGGGACGATAGCCAGCGTAGCCCCTTGTAAATCGTTTTTAGTGAGGCCGAGATGAAAAACATCAGACTTAGACATAGGTGACTCCTCTGTGGGTCGGTTAGTCAGAAGAAGTAAAAAGGTACTTTACAGAAGCAATGTGCATTATTTCGTGACGCATCTCACCATGAATGAAAATGATTGCAGTTAATTTCCATCAAATAGTGATTCACATCACATTAACAAGTTATATCGACGGGTGCTGCACAAAAGATAGACGCTATAAGGCACTGTGGATTGTTAACCTGGTGTCTATATTTATCTTTGCGCTAATCCATTCATTGGTACGGAGAATGCCATGACTGAAAAAACCGGTTTTGCACCTGCTGCTGTCCCGCATGCCTCAACCATTGTCTCAACCCCTGAAGAGGCCATCACCGCAGGCGAAACGTCGATTCCCTCTCAGGGAGAGAACATGCCGGCGTACCACGCGCGGCCAAAATCCGCCGAGGGCCCGCTGCCTATCGTGATTGTGGTTCAGGAAATATTTGGCGTTCATGAACATATTCGTGACCTCTGCCGCCGCCTGGCGCTGGAGGGTTATCTGGCCGTTGCGCCAGAGCTCTATTTCCGCCAGGGCGATCCGAACGATTACAGCGACATCCCGACGCTGTTCAGCAACCTGGTCAGCAAGGTGCCGGACGCGCAGGTGCTTGCCGATCTTGACCACGTTGCCAGCTGGGCGGCGCGCAACGGCGGCGATCCGCACCGTCTGATGGTGACCGGCTTCTGCTGGGGCGGGCGCATTAGCTGGCTGTACGCCGCGCATAACCCGCAGCTGAAAGCCGCCGTTGCCTGGTACGGCAAGCTGGTGGGTGAAAAGACCCTGAACTCGCCGAAGCATCCGGTTGATATCGCTACCGATCTCAATGCCCCGGTGTTAGGGCTGTATGGCGGCCAGGATACCGGCATTCCGCTTGATACCGTCGAGACCATGCGCCACGCGCTGCGGGCGGCAAACGCGAAGGCCGAAATCGTGGTGTATCCCGATGCCGGACACGCCTTTAATGCCGATTATCGTCCGAGCTATCACGCGGAATCGGCGAAAGATGGCTGGCAGAGAATGCTGGCGTGGTTTAGCCAGTACGGCGGGAAGAAAGCATAAAAAAGCCCGGTGGCGGCTGCGCCTTACCGGGCCTACAGGCAGGCCGGGTAAGCGATAGCGCCACCCGGCAATCCAGCACCACTACGCCTGACGCAGATTCTGCGCTGCCTTTACCATATTCGCCAGCGCGGCGCGCGTCTCCGGCCAGCCGCGGGTTTTCAGGCCGCAGTCCGGGTTTACCCACAGGCGTTCCGCCGGGATGCGCTGGGCGGCTTTCTTCAGCAGCCCTTCAATCCACTCCACGCTCGGCACGTTCGGGGAGTGAATGTCATACACGCCCGGCCCAATTTCGTTCGGATAGTCGAACTCTTCAAACGACTCCAGCAGCTCCATGTCTGAACGCGAGGTCTCGATGGTAATGACGTCGGCGTCCAGCGCGGCAATGGAGTCCATGATGTCGTTAAATTCGCAGTAGCACATGTGGGTGTGGATCTGCGTGTCATCCTTCGCAACGGCGGCGTTAATGCGGAAGGCTTCCACGCCCCACTGTAAGTACGCATCCCAGTCGCTGCGACGCAGCGGCAAACCTTCCCGCAGCGCCGGTTCGTCGATCTGAATGATGCCAATCCCCGCCGCTTCCAGATCCGCCACTTCATCACGCAGCGCCAGCGCGATCTGTTTGGCAATCGTCTCGCGCGACACGTCTTCGCGCGGGAACGACCAGCAGAGAATGGTCACCGGGCCGGTCAGCATGCCTTTTACCGGTTTATCGGTCAGAGACTGGGCATACTTCGCCCACTCCACGGTAATCGCCGCCGGGCGGCTGACGTCACCGATCACTACCGGCGGCTTCACGCAGCGGGAGCCGTAGCTCTGCACCCAGCCGTTCTGGGTAAAGACGAAGCCGTCCAGGTGCTCACCAAAATATTCCACCATGTCGTTACGCTCGGCTTCACCGT
Source organism: Enterobacter sp. GD03975 (assembly GCF_029838645.1). Taxonomy (NCBI): domain Bacteria; kingdom Pseudomonadati; phylum Pseudomonadota; class Gammaproteobacteria; order Enterobacterales; family Enterobacteriaceae; genus Enterobacter; species Enterobacter sp. GD03975. The sequence goes on along the minus strand of NZ_JAOBZC010000005.1, from coordinate 200,143 downwards.
GCACCAGCACGTCCAGCCCGAGGCGTTCCTGCTCGATGATCGCCTGCTTGATGTGTTCCGCAATGCCGGTGCGGTAATGATTCGCGTCCAGATTGCCCTTTTTGAAGTCCAGACGCAGGCCGCGGATCTCGGTAGTCTGCGGGAATGAACCGATGGTCGTGGTCGGCCACGCGGGCAGGTTGAAGCGGGCACGTTGGGCTTCGGCACGTACCTCGTACGGGCTCTGGCGTTGGCTGTCCTGGGCGGTAATGGCCGCCAGACGCTTTTCCACCGCCGGGTTGTGCACGCGAGCCGAGTGACGACGCGCCTGGATTGGGGCGCTCCAGTCGGCAATCGCCGCCGTATCGCCGCCGTTGAGCGCATCGCGCAGCAGCGCCAGCTCTTCACATTTTTGCAGGGCGAAGGCAAACCAGCTTTTCACTTCTGCGTCCAGGCGGGTCTCCACACTCAGATCGATCGGACTGTGCAGCAGAGAACAGGACGAAGCCACCCACAGCTCGCGTTTACCGACGATGTCTTTAATTTGCGCGTATTTCTCGGTCAGATCGGCGCGCCAGACGTTACGACCGTTGACCAGACCGGCGGAGAGCAGCCAGTCCGCAGGCAGACGCTTATGCAGCTCCACCACGTCGTCTTTACCGTGAACGAGGTCCACGTGCAGGCCCTGAACCGGCAGCGCGGTAATGGTGTTGAGGTTCGGCGTCACGCCTTCGAAATAGGTGGTCAGCAGCAGCTTCACCTGGCCGGTGAGCGCATCATACGCTGGTTTAAAGGCATCCAGCCACGCCTGCGGCAGCTCAAGCACCAGCGCCGGCTCGTCGATTTGCACCCACTGGATGCCGCGTTTGCCCAGCTCGATCAGCACCTGCTTATAAACCGGCAGAATATCGTTCAGCAGGCTGAGGCGGTCAAACGGTTCGCCTTTCACTTTGCCCAGCCACAGGTAGGTTACCGGCCCCAGCAATACGGGCTTCACCTGATGGCCCAGCGCCAGCGCTTCGTCCACTTCATCCAGAAGCTGCGTCCAGGTCAGCGCAAACTGCTGGCCCTTAACGAACTCCGGCACCATATAGTGATAGTTGGTATTAAACCATTTGGTCATTTCCGCCGCTGCCGCGGGCTCACCCGTTGGCGCGCGGCCTCGGCCGATGCGGAACAGGGTGTCGATATCTACCGATCCATCGCTGTTCTGATGACGAGCCGGCACGTTGCCAAGCAGCAGGCTGGTGGTCAGAACATGGTCGTACCAGGCGAAATCGCCCACCGGCAGCAGGTCAACGCCCGCCTGTTTTTGCTGATCCCAGTGACGGGCGCGCAGCTCGCGGCCCACCGCCAGCAGTTCTTCACGGGTGGCGTTACCCGCCCAGTAGCTTTCTTGCGCTTTTTTCAGCTCGCGACGCAGGCCAACGCGAGGGAAACCGAGAGTGTGAGAGCGGATTGTCATGGCATACCCCTTGTAGAAATTCGTCATTTAGACGTCCAGATGTTTACACTTCTATAATTGGCAGGTACTGTATATTCCTCAAGCGCAAAATGTTCATGGCGAAGTGAAGGACTTTCATGATCGAGATAAAACACCTGAAAACGCTACAAGCGTTGCGGAACTGCGGTTCTCTTGCGGCGGCAGCGGCCACGCTGCACCAGACTCAGTCTGCCCTTTCTCACCAGTTCAGCGATCTGGAACAACGCCTCGGTTTTCGTCTTTTTGTGCGTAAGAGCCAGCCCTTGCGCTTTACGCCGCAGGGCGAAATTTTGCTTCAGCTGGCGAACCAGGTGCTGCCGCAGATTGCCAGCGCGTTGCAGTCCTGCAACGAGCCGCAGCAGACCACTCTGCGCATCGCCATTGAGTGTCACAGCTGTATTCAGTGGCTGACCCCCGCGCTTGAGAACTTCCGCCAGAAGTGGCCGCAGGTGGAGATGGACTTTAAATCCGGCGTTACGTTTGATCCGCAGCCGTCGCTTCAGCAGGGTGAGCTGGATCTGGTGATGACCTCAGACATTCTGCCTCGCAGCGGCCTGCACTATTCGCCGATGTTTGATTTTGAGGTGCGTCTGGTGCTGGCTCCGGATCATCCGCTGGCCGCCAAAACGCGCATTACGCCGGAAGATCTTGCCAGCGAAACGCTGCTGATTTACCCGGTACAGCGCAGTCGTCTGGATATCTGGCGCCATTTTCTGCAACCCGCGGGCATCAGCCCTCAGCTGAAAAGCGTGGACAATACCCTGCTGCTGATCCAGATGGTGGCAGCCAGAATGGGGATCGCGGCGCTGCCGCACTGGGTAGTCGAGACGGTTGAACGCCAGGGTCTGGTGGTCACCAAAACCCTGGGTGAAGGACTGTGGAGCCGGCTGTACGCTGCCGTGCGCGACGGCGAGCAGCGTCAGCCGATTACGGAAGCGTTTATTCGCTCAGCGCGGAACCACGCGTGCGACCATCTTCCGTTTGTGCGGAGCGCGGAGCGACCCAGCGGCGATGTACCCACAGCGAAGCCAGGATCACCGTTCCCCCAATAAGGAAGCTCGGCCAGTGCGGCTGTTCCTGCCAGATGGCGAGGTTTACCAGCAGCCCCGCCGGGACGTGTACGTTGTTCATGATCCCCAGCGTTCCGGCGTCTACCTGCGTAGCGCCGTAGTTCCACATAAAGTACCCCAGCCCCGACGCCACCACGCCCAGCCAGACCAGAACGCTCCACTGCACGGTAGTGGTCGGCAGCCTTTGCGGATTGCCGAGCAGAAACCACGCCGCCACCGCGACAATCGCCGCGCCCACATAGAACCATGCAAACGCGTTATGCTGCGGCATCGGGCGGGTTTCCATCAGGCGTTTGTAACCCACCATCCCGATGGCGAAGCTGATATTGGCGAGCTGGACGAACATCAGCCCGGTCCAGAAGTGATCGCTCACCTTGTCGTAGCGAATGATCGCCGCGCCAATCACCGCCAGCGCGGCGCTCAGCAGATATCCCCAGCGCAGGCGGCGCTTGCTGAGCAGGTCGTAAATCAGCGTGATATAGAGCGGCGTCAGGACGGTAAAGAGCAAGAATTCCGAGACGGACAGGTAAACGTAAGCCCGAAAGCTGAACAGATACATGATGCCGAGCTGCATCGCGCCCACCAGCATGTACAACAGAATGGTGTTCAGCGATTGCCCGCGGGTGCGCAGGAACGGCAGGAATACCAGCGCCGCCAGCCCTACGCGCATCAGCACCGAGAAGTAGCTGTCGACCGATCCGGCAAGGTATTCGCCAATCAGGCTAAAGGAGAAGGCCCACAGGATAGTGGTGATAATGAGTAGCGCCACAATGCTTGTCTCTCAGAAAGAAGGACAGGCATTGTAGCGAACTCTTTAGTTGACATCTGAGCAATAAACAATCAAATGAAGATTATTCAAGGAACAGCTTGCGCAAATACTTAGGCACCGCGTTATCGGCGTTGGTGCCGATCACTTCCAGCTCCGGGTGCAGGTCTTTGAGGCGCTGGTGCGCGTTCTGCATGATGCAGCCTTTGCCCGCCATGGAGAGCATCTCGGCATCGTTCATGCCGTCGCCGAACGCGATGCAGTCTTTCAGGTCAAAGCCCAGACGTTTTGCCACCGCTTCCAGGGCGTGACCTTTGGACACGCCGCCCGCCATCACTTCCAGACAGGTCAGCGTGGAGAAGCTCACGTTGACGCGGTCGCCCCAACGGGCGTTGATCGCCTGCTCCAGCGGCAGCAGCGCTTCGTGGCTTTCGCAGGTAAAGAACACCTTGCTGATCCCCTCCGGATCCAGCAAACCCGGCTCATACAGCGAGTAGTTGAATACCGCTTCCTTGAAGAAGCGCATTTCGTCCGGCCGATGACGGTTCATAAACCATTCGTCGTCACGGTAAACGTTGGTGACGATATCCGGGTTGTTATGCACCACGCCGAACAGATCGGCGGCGATATCACGATCCAGGTTATGGGTGAAAATGAGGTTGCCGTCCGTGTCGTGTACGCGAGCACCGTTGGAGGTGATCATGTACGATTTGATTTCCAGGTTATCGCGGATCTGCCCCACGTCCACGTGGTGGCGGCCGGTGGCGAAGACAAAGTTCACGCCGCGGGCGGTCAGGAGTTTTAAGGTCTCTTTCGCGTAAGGCGACAGGGTGTGGTCGGGGGAAAGCAGCGTGCCATCTAAATCAGATGCAACAACCTGGTACATAGGGATTTAAACCTCTGGTGAAAACAGTAATCAGTTATGCCTGTTGAAAAATTCAACAATAGCGTTGAGCGCGACTGAGCGCATAGCGTCCTTTTCGAAAAGGATCTCATGGTACGCGCCGTTGATGACAAGCGGTTTACCCCCTTCACACGGGTGGCCCGCCGCGGCGCGCAATTCACAGTATCGATCGTGCATGCGGTTATCCACCACACGCTCTTCCTCCGCCTGAATCAGAAGCGTCGGCGTGTCATCATCACCCACGCCCGCCAGCACCTGCTCGCCGGCGTGAATGCCTTCCCGCACCCAGTGCCAGGTCGGGCCACCGACGCGTAAGCGCGGCTCATCGGCATAGAAGCGCAGGTTACGGCGATAGCGCTGCCGACTGTGGGTTAACACGTTGATGGCAAACGGTAGCGCCCGCCAGCGCCCTGTCCCGATGGCATAATTTTCTCGAATGCGCTGATGGCCCTCAGCCCAGTCGAGAAGATGGCGTACCATCCAGTCAGGGAAGCGAATCACAATGCCATACATCGGCGCGGTAAGCGCGATGGCATCGCACTGGTGATCGTAGCGCTGCAAAAACAGCGTGGAAATGGCACCGCCCATGGAGTGCGCCAGTATATAGCGCTTGCGCCACGGGCCTGGCTGCACTTCCTGCTCCCAGAACGCGGCGAAATCGTCGACGTAATCGCTGAAGTTATCCACGTGGCCGCGATGGGTATCCGGCAGCAACCGGCCTGAAAGCCCCTGCCCGCGATGGTCGATAATTAATACGTCGAAGCCCAGATGGAACAGGTCATACGCCAGCTCGGCATATTTGACGTAACTTTCGATACGGCCGGGGCAGACCACAATCACCCGGTCATTTTTTTCATCACGGAAACGAACGAAGCGTACCGGGATCCCTCCGACGCCCGTAAATTCATCTTCCTCTCGCTGGCGCCAGAAATCGCTCAGCGGCCCCATGGAGAAAGCCGCAAATGCGTTTTCTCGTGTTTCCCAGTCCTTTTTCTGCTGAAACATTGGGTTTCCACCCCCCGTAATCCAGGGAATATAGTTTTTTTCGTCATCGGTCACAAAATGACTCAACAATAGCGTATTGTGGCATAAAAACAGACGATCCGGGAGTTTCAAATGACCTTCGAGTGGTGGTTCGCTTACCTGCTGACATCCATCATCCTCAGCCTTTCACCCGGCTCCGGGGCCATCAATACCATGACCACCTCCATCAACCACGGCTATCGCGGCGCGGCGGCGTCGATTGCCGGTTTACAGACCGGGCTTGGCATTCACATTGTGCTGGTGGGGATTGGCCTGGGGACGCTGTTCTCCCGTTCGGTGCTGGCGTTTGAAGTGCTGAAGTGGGCCGGTGCGGCGTATCTGATTTGGCTGGGCATTCAGCAGTGGCGCGCGGCAGGCTCAATTGACCTGAATACGCTCTCCCGGACGCAAACACGCGGCCATCTGTTTAAGCGCGCGGTGTTCGTTAACCTGACCAACCCAAAAAGCATCGTGTTCCTCGCCGCCCTGTTCCCGCAGTTTATCGTGCCGCATCAGCCTCAAGTCATGCAGTATGTGGTGCTCGGCGCGACCACCATTATTGTCGATATCATTGTGATGATTGGTTACGCGACGCTGGCGCAGCGAATTGCGGCGTGGATCAAAGGGCCTAAGCAGATGAAGGCCCTGAACAAAGTCTTTGGTTCGCTGTTTATGCTGGTTGGCGCGCTGCTTGCGTCAGCGCGTCATGCTTAGCGAGAAATAATGAGATGAATACCGAAGCCGGCGAACAGCGCGCCGGCAAAGCCGTCGATCCACTTCGCGATGCGCTGGTAGCCGCGACGCATTGCCGGTAAGGCGAACAGGCTGGCGACGATAGTAAACCAGGCGAACGTCTCAACCACGATCAGCAGGAAGATCCCCCAGCGCGCGCCCGCGCCGACGCTGTCACCCACAAACAGCGAGAACACGGAGCCGAAATAGATAATCGCTTTCGGGTTCGCCAGGTTGGTCAGGAGCCCTTTCACAAAGCTGCGTCCGCCCGTTGCCAGCTCAACCTTTGGCTCTTCCGGCTTTTTCTCTTCTTTCTTCAGCGCCCCGCGCAGCATCTGATAGCCCATCCAGCACAGGTACAGTCCACCGCCGACCATGATGATGTTATGCAGCCACGCCATCTTCGCCAGGATCAGGTTCAGACCGAGCAGCGCAACAGCCGCCCAGACCATAACGCCCATGGTAATACCGAGCACACCCATCATCGCCTCTTTACGGGAGCGGCTGACGGCCGTTTGTGACACGAAGAAAAAGTCAGGGCCAGGGCTCATCAGCGCAACGATGTGCACTAACGCCACGGTGAGAAATAGCATTAACATAATTAGCTCGCGGGGAAATAATTCAGTGAGTCATCATCCTGGCACTTTTTCGCCCGGCTGACTACTCCTCATCATCACCATCGGCGTGAGAGCGGATGAGCGCCATAAATTCTTTACCAAAGCGCTCCAGCTTGCGCGTACCGACGCCGTTGACGCTGAGCATTTCGCTGGCGCTGAGCGGCATCTGCTCGGCCATTTCAATCAGCGTCGCGTCGTTGAACACCACGTATGGCGGGATGTTCTCTTCATCCGCAATGGCCTTGCGCAGCTTACGCAGCTTGGCGAACAGCTTGCGATCGTAGTTGCCGCCGTAGGATTTTTGCATCACCCGCGGCTTGAGGGCGACGACGCGCGGAACGGCGAGCTTCAGCTCCACCTCGCCGCGCAGGACCGGCCGCGCCGCTTCGGTGAGCTGAAGCGCAGAGTGCTGGGCGATATTTTGCGTGGCAAAGCCGAGGTGGATCAGTTGGCGAATGATGCTCACCCAGTGCTCGTGGCTCTGGTCTTTACCGATGCCGTAAACCGGCAGCTTGTCGTGACCCATGTCGCGGATACGCTGGTTGTTGGCACCGCGCAGCACTTCCACCACGTAGCCCATCCCGAAGCGCTGGTTCACGCGTCCGATAGTCGAGAGCGCTTTGCGCGCGTCCATCAGGCCATCGTACTGCTTTGGTGGGTCGAGGCAGATATCGCAGTTGCCGCACGGCGCCTGTCGTCCTTCACCAAAGTAGTTGAGCAGCACCAGACGGCGGCAGGTTTGCGCTTCGGCAAAGGCCCCCATCGCGTTGAGCTTGTGGCGTTCGATATCCTGCAACTGCCCCTGCGGTTTTTCCTCCAGACAGCGGCGCAGCCACGCCATATCCGCCGGATCGTAAAACAGCATCGCTTCCGCTGGCAGGCCATCACGCCCCGCGCGGCCGGTTTCCTGATAGTAGGATTCAATGTTGCGCGGAATGTCGAAGTGCACCACAAAGCGCACGTTGGGCTTGTTGATCCCCATCCCGAACGCCACCGTCGCGACGACGATTTGCAGGTCGTCGCGCTGGAATTTCTCCTGCACCTCGGCGCGAATGTGGTTCTCCAGCCCGGCGTGATAGGCCGCGGCGCTAAAGCCGCGGTTTTGCAGACGCGCGGCGGTGTCTTCCACCTTCGCGCGGCTGTTGCAGTAGATAATGCCGGACTTGCCGCGCTGCTCCTGCACGTAGCGTAAGAGCTGATCCAGCGGCTTGAATTTTTCCATCAGCATATAGCGGATGTTCGGCCGGTCGAAGCTGCTGACCTGGATATACGGATCTTTCAGCCCCAGCAGGCGAACGATATCCAGACGCGTGGTGTCATCCGCCGTGGCGGTAAGCGCCATAAACGGCAGCTCGGGGAAGCGCTGACGCAGCTGGCCGAGCGCGGCATATTCCGGACGGAAGTCGTGCCCCCACTGGGAGATACAGTGCGCTTCATCCACCGCCAGCAGGACCGGGTTCCAGTGCGCCAGGTTTTCGAGGAAGTTGTCCAGCATCAGGCGCTCTGGCGCGATATACAGCAGACGAACCTGTCCAGTGCGGCACCCGGCCATCACCTCTTGCTGCTGCTCGCGGGTTTGCGTTGAGTTAAGACAGGCCGCCGCCACGCCGTTGGCGAGCAGCTGGTCGACCTGGTCTTTCATCAGGGAAATAAGGGGCGATACTACGACCGTCAGGCCGTTAAGCACCAGCGCGGGCACCTGATAGCAGAGGGATTTACCGCCGCCGGTCGGCATCACCACCAGGCAATCGCGGCCTTCCAGCACGGTTTCAATGATGGTTTCCTGGCCAGGACGGAACTGCTGGTAGCCGAAGGTTTCATGCAAAACCTGTTTAGCCAGCGATTCCTGATTCAATACTTCCGCCTGCGCCACGTTAACCCCATATGCCAGAAATGAAACAGGCGCTATTTTCAGCGCCTGAGAGAGAAACTTCAACGTTTAACGCAAAAACATTCGAGCAGCTTAGAAAATATCGTTCAGCATGACGCCCACACCGACGCGGGTCTGGTTGAAGTTGTAGTCGATCAGCGATTCGCCGTAGCCGCTATACACCTGGGTATAGAGACGCACGTGTTTCGTCACCGGGTAGCTCAGGCCCAGCTCAGCGCCGCCGTATCCGGTGTTCCAGTTATACTGACCTTTGGCGCTCAGCACCGCGTCACCCAACTGATAGCCCACCTTGAGCTGATAGTAGCCCATGTATTTGGTGATATCCGGGTTGTCATCGGTGCTGCCCACCACGTACCACGGCTTCACTTCCACCATGAAATTGCCGTTCTGCGCCATCAGACGCGTATAGACGCGGTTCCAGCTGCGTGAGGTTGGGTCGGAACGACCGTTGGAATCGTGGTTATAACCCACCTCTACGTCGCGCAGCGTCCAGCCTGCAAACTCATAATCGGTGGCGAAACCGAGGAACAGCTGCGGCTCATAGTTGGTTTCGCGGAACGGTGAAGATTCGCCGCTGTTGGAGAGCTGCCACCATGACTTCTGCGTGTAGGACGCGCCAAGCACCGAGTTCGGCCCCAGGATGCCGCGCCAGAACGGGAAGGCGAGGCTGAGCTGGAACTTCACTTCATCTTTACGCGCATTATCAGACCAGTTATAGGAACTTATCGCCTCTTTGTTGAGATCGCTGGTCTGGGTGTAGATCACGTAGTTTGTGTCATAGGGGTACAGCGTGAACGGATTGTCATGCTCCTGAAGCATATTGGCGATGATGCTGCCCTGAACGGCAGGTTTATCATGCACTTCTTTGATCGTCGCTTCCTGCGCATATGCTGTGAGGGGCAGCGCAACCGCCGCCAGTAACCAACCCAGATACGTCCGCATCGGTGGTGTTCTCCTGAAATTGTGACATTTAATGAATAGTTTTGTCTGCGCATTCTACAGACTTCTGCGATAACTTCCGCTTCCTCGTTTCTTAAAGTGGCATTCCTTTATCCTGAAGCATAAAATCAACATTTTATTAACAATAAGGATGCCACGTCTGATGTCAGCCACGCTAACCGCCGAAGAAACATTAAAACTCGTGGGCGAGATTTTTGTGTACCACATGCCGTTTAACCGTGCACTGGGTCTTGAGCTGGAACGATACGAAAAAGACTTTGCTCAGCTTAGCTTCAATAATCAGCCAATGATGGTGGGCAACTGGGCGCAAAGCATTTTGCATGGCGGGGTGATTGCCTCTGCGCTGGACGTGGCGGCCGGTCTGGTATGCGTGGGCAGCACGCTGACGCGCCACGACACTATCAACGAAGATGAGTTACGCCAGCGCCTGTCGCGCATGGGAACCATCGATTTACGCGTCGACTACCTGCGTCCAGGACGAGGAAACCGCTTTACCTGCACCAGCAGCCTGCTGCGTGCCGGGAATAAAGTTGCCGTTGCCCGCGTTGAGCTGCATAACGAAGAGCAGGTTTATATCGCCAGCGCAACCGCCACTTATATGGTGGGTTGAGGCGGCAAATTCGGGTAAAATTGATTCACTTTTTTGTAACGGATTTTCCCGATGGATGCTAAACAGACGCGGCAGGGCGTTTTACTCGCCCTTGCCGCTTATTTTATTTGGGGTATCGCGCCGGCGTACTTCAAGCTTATCGCCTATGTCCCGGCGGACGAAATCCTCACCCACCGCGTCATCTGGTCGTTTTTCTTTATGATCGCGCTGATGAGCATCAGCCGTCAGTGGTCAGGCGTCAAAACGCTGCTGAAAACGCCGAAGAAGGTCTTCCTGCTCGCGCTTTCCGCAGTGCTGATCGGCGGCAACTGGCTGCTGTTCATCTGGGCGGTGAATAACCATCATATGCTCGAAGCGAGCCTGGGGTACTTCATTAACCCGCTGGTGAATATCGTGCTGGGGATGATTTTCCTCGGCGAGCGCTTCCGTCGGATGCAGTGGGTGGCGGTGATTCTGGCCTTCTGCGGCGTGCTGGTGCAGCTGTGGACCTTTGGCTCGCTACCGATTATCGCCCTCGGCCTGGCGTTCAGCTTTGCCTTCTACGGCCTGGTGCGTAAGAAGATTGCGGTGGAAGCGCAGACGGGCATGCTGTTTGAAACCTTGTGGCTGCTGCCGGTCGCGGCAATCTATCTGTTTGGTATTGCCGACAGCGCCACCAGCCACATGGGCAGCAACCCATGGTCGTTAAACCTGATGCTGATGGCCGCAGGCGTGGTCACGACGATTCCCCTGCTGTGCTTCACCGGCGCGGCAACACGTCTACGCCTCTCCACGCTGGGCTTCTTCCAGTACATTGGCCCGACGCTGATGTTCCTGCTGGCGGTGGTATTTTACGGCGAAGTGCCGGGTGCGGATAAGATGGTGACCTTCGCCTTTATCTGGGTAGCGCTGGCCATCTTTGTTGCGGATGCGATCTATACCCAGCGCAGGACCCGCAGAGGGATGTAGTGCTTTTTTGCCGGATGGCGGCTGCGCCTATCCGGCCTACAAGAGCTGTAGGCCCGGAAAGCGTAGCGCCACCGGGCGAATTCTCAAAGCCAGTTCTTCCGCTTAAAGTACAGATACGGCGCCAGCCCGGCGAGGATCATAAAGATAATCGCCCCCGGGTAACCAAAGCTCCACTTCAGCTCCGGCATAAACTCAAAGTTCATTCCGTAGCTGGACGCCACCAGCGTCGGCGGCAGGAACACCACGGAGACCACCGAGAAGATCTTGATGATGCGGTTCTGCTCGATGTTGATAAAGCCCATCGCCGCCTGCATCAGGAAGTTGACCTTCTGGAACAGGGATTCGTTGTGCGGCAGCAGGGATTCGATATCGCGTAAAATCTCACGCGCCTGCTCCAGCTGACCGCCAGGCAGACGCGCCTTGCGCACCAGGAAGTTCAGCGCGCGCTGGGTATCCATCAGACACAAACGCACCTTCCAGCCGATATCTTCCAGCTCTGCCAGCGTGGACAACGCTTCGTCGTATTCATCGCCCTGATGGCCTTCCATGATCACGCGGCTCAGCTTTTCCAGGTCGCTGTAGATGTTTTCAATTTCATCCGCCAGCTGTTCGATTTTGGTTTCGAACAGATCCAGCAGCAGCTCATAGGCGTTTCCGTCTATCATCGCCTGACTGCGGGCGCGCATGCGGTAGAGACGAAACGCCGGCAGTTCGCGCTCGCGCAGGGTGAACAGGCGGCCATCGCGGATGGTGAACGCCACGGTAGAGTTCCCCGCGTGGTCTTCGGCATCTTCAAAAAAGAAGAAAGAGTGAATGTGCAGGCCGTCTTCGTCTTCAAAAAAACGGGCGGATGCTTCGATGTCTTCCAGTTCCGGGCGTGTCGCCAGGCTTTGCCCCAGTTCAGATTGTACGCGAAGGCGTTCATCGTCGTCCGGCTCGACCAGATCCACCCATACGGCATCAATGAGGGGCTGTGACTCTTCGGCTTCAAGCCGAGTCAGTCGGTTATTTTCGAGTTGAAATGCGCTCAACATGACCGGGACTCCCAATGCAAAAAATATCGGACAGTTCGGTGGGCACACAGAAACAAATTGGGTTTCAGACCATTAAACAGCCTGACTCAGCGCGACGGGAAAAATGCAGTCGCTGACAACCACTAAGGCCATCAGCAAGAGGAGATAGCCTTAGGAGTTGTTCCTGGATGACAGGGAATTGAGCCAGTATCTACTGGGTGTGTCCAAGGCGAATGTCCTCTTAGCGTAATCGTGCGCGCATGTTACGCCAGCAATAACTGTGGCGTCAACACGCAACGGAACGCTGAAGGGCATTAATTGACCTTCAGCGTATAAGGCTAGCAGAATATTACAAAATAGTGATATTTTTCTGAAAGTTACACACTTTCCAGCCTGGCATAGGCTGCCACCAGCCATTTGATCCCCTGCCCCTGGAACGCCACCTGCAAGCGGCTGTGCTCGCCGCTGCCTTCCAGGTTGACGATGGTGCCTTCGCCAAATTTAGCGTGGCGCACGCGCTGGCCCAGCTTGTACCCGGTGTCGGTTTCAGAGATCGGCGACCCCATACGCTGATGGCTGACCGGACGGCTGATGCTGGCGCGCAGGCGCACCTCTTCCACGCACTCTTCGGGCAGCTCGCCGATAAAGCGCGACGGACGGTGATACACCTCTTTCCCGTACAGGCGGCGGGTTTCCGCGTAGGTCAGGGTCAGCTTCTGCATCGCACGGGTCACGCCCACGTAGGCCAGACGGCGTTCTTCTTCCAGACGCCCGCCTTCATCCAGCGACATCTGGCTCGGGAACATGCCTTCTTCCATCCCGACGATAAACACCTGCGGGAACTCCAGACCTTTGGCAGAGTGCAGGGTCATCAGCTGAACCGCATCCTGCCAGGTATCGGCCTGCCCTTCTCCCGCCTCCAGCGCGGCGTGGGAGAGGAATGCCTGCAACGGCATCAGATCTTCGTCTTCTTCGTTGTAGCTGAACTGGCGCGTTGCCGTGACCAGTTCCTCTAAGTTCTCTATACGGGTCTGCCCCTTTTCGCCTTTTTCCTGCTCGTACATGGTGCGCAGGCCGGAATCTTTGATCACCCGGTCGGTCTGTACGTGCAGCGGCATGTCGGCGGTTTCCTGCGCCAGCGCGTCAATTAACTCCAGGAAGCGCTGCAACGCGCTGGCGGCGCGTCCGGCGAGGGCTTTTTCCTGCAACAGCTCGCGGCACGCCTGCCACAGCGTAAGCTGACGATCGCGCGAGGCCTGGCGCACCACGTCCAGCGTGCGATCGCCGATGCCGCGCGTCGGCGTGTTCACCACGCGCTCAAACGCCGCATCGTCGTTACGGTTGGCAATCAGACGCAGATACGAGAGCGCATCTTTGATCTCCTGACGTTCGAAGAAGCGCATACCGCCATAAATACGGTACGGCATGCTCACCTGCAACAGCGCCTCTTCCAGCACGCGCGACTGGGCGTTGCTGCGATAGAGAATGGCGCACTGCTCCAGCGCGCCGCCGTTGTCCTGCCAGGTTTTAATGCGGTTCACCACGAAGCGCGCTTCGTCGAGTTCGTTGAAGGCGCAGTAAATCGAAATAGGTTCGCCGTCGACGCCGTCGGTCCACAGCTTTTTACCCAGGCGCCCGTTGTTATTCTCAATCAGGGCGTTGGCCGCGCTCAGAATATTGCTGGTTGAGCGGTAGTTCTGCTCCAGACGGATGGTTTGCGCGCCGGGGAAATCGTTGAGGAAGCGCTGGATGTTTTCCACCTGCGCGCCGCGCCAGCCATAGATAGACTGGTCGTCATCGCCGACGATCATCACCTTGCCGGTATCACCGGCCAGCAGGCGGATCCACGCGTACTGGATGTTGTTGGTATCCTGGAATTCGTCCACCAGGATGTTGGTGAAGCGTTCACGGTAGTGTTGCAGGATATGCGGTTTGTTGAGCCACAGCTCATGGGCGCGCAGCAGCAGCTCGGCGAAATCCACCAGGCCGGCGCGGTCGCACGCTTCCTGATAGGCCTTGTAGACGTTCTGCCAGGTCTGCTCGACCGGATTACCGAAGCTCTGGATATGGTGCGGACGCAGCCCTTCGTCTTTCTGACCGTTGATGTACCACATCGCCTGACGCGGAGGCCACTGCTTCTCGTCGAGGTTCATCGCCTTGATCAGGCGCTTCAGCAGGCGGAGCTGATCTTCACTGTCGAGGATCTGAAAATCCTGCGGCAGGTTAGCGTCCATATGGTGCGCGCGCAGCAGACGGTGCGCCAGGCCGTGGAAGGTGCCAACCCACATGCCGCCCTGGCTGGTGCCCATCAGCTGTGCGATACGGTGGCGCATCTCTGCCGCTGCCTTGTTGGTAAACGTCACGGCCATAATCGAGTACGGCGAGCAGTTCTCCACGCTCTGGAGCCAGGCGATACGGTGAACCAGCACGCGCGTCTTACCACTGCCCGCTCCAGCCAGTACCAGCAGGTTTGTACGCGAGGCGGCAACCGCATCACGTTGTTTATCATTAAGGCTGTCGAGCAGGTAAGAAACGTCCATTGGCACCGTCACGTCATGTCGGGCAGGCAAATGTTTCCATTCGCCAAAACCCTGTTAATTTATACAGAACAATTGATGATTATATCAGCGTCGTGAGGGATGCCAACCGTGAAATTTCCACGTGCGGCAGAAGACGGCTGTCCAGGGTGGTCATCAGATCGGCGTTTTCCGGCTTGATCCAGCAGGCCTGCATGCCGCAGCGGATCGCCCCGGCGACGTCCGTGGTCAGGTCATCGCCCACGTGCAGGATTTCGCCGAGCGGCAAATCCAGTTTTTCCGCCGCCAGGTGATACATATCGTTAAACGGCTTCGAGCGCCCGTGCGGGCCCGCGCGCAGCACGAACTGAAAATAGTCACCTAAGCCGAACAGCTCGGGCTGAGCGTTGCCGTTGGTGATGGCAACCAGCGGCCACTTACTGGCCAGTTTCGCCAGCGTGTCGTGTGTCTCCTGCGGCACATCGATGCGGCTGCGCCATTTGGCGAAGTTTTCCATGGCCGCTTCGGCCCCCGTGGCCGCATCCTGCGCGCTCAGGCCGGCGTTGAGCATCGCCTGCTCAACCGCCCGGCGACGCCATTCGGTCACGTCGTGGTAAATCTCCGGTTCGGTTTCCCGCAGGGACTGACGCAGCTGCTGGAAGTCTTTGTTCTGCATCGCTTTCAGCGCAGGATGGTAGTTCTGCACAAACGCCAGCGACTCCTGCTCGGTACGCAGGATCACCGGACGGTTATCGTAAAGAGTGTCATCAAGGTCAAAGGTCAGGGCTGAGATCTGACCGAGTGGGCGGTAAAAACGCATTATTTCCCCCGTTTGGCGCGTGGATGCGCCGCGTCATACACCGAGGCAAGGTGTTGGAAGTCTAAATGGGTATAGATTTGGGTGGTCGACAGATTCGCGTGGCCGAGCAGCTCCTGCACGCCGCGCAGGTCGCCGCTTGATTCCAGCATGTGCGTCGCAAAGGAGTGGCGCAGCTTGTGCGGATGCACGTGGCTGTTCAGCCCCTGCTTGATGCCCCACTCCGCAAAGCGTTTCTGCACGTTACGCGCGGAGATCCGCTTGCCAAGCTTCGACAAAAACAGCGCATCTTCTTCGGCGCCAAACAGCCCGCGCAGATCCAGCCAGTGCTCAATCCAGGAGACGGCGTTGCGGCCAATCGGCAGGCGGCGCTCTTTGCTGCCCTTGCCCATTACCCACACTTCGCCCGTTTCCAGGTCGAGATGTTTTATATCGAGATTGACCAGCTCGGACAGACGCAGCCCGGCACCGTACATCACCTCCAGCATCGCGCGGTCGCGCACGGCCAGCGGATCGTTAAGATCGATATCCAGCAGGCGGTTTACGTCGTCGACGTCGATATTTTTCGGCAGATGGCGTGGGGCTTTTGGCGTGGCGATCCCTTTTGCCGGGTTAGCTTTCAGCTTGCCCTGACTGACCAGCCAGTCGAAAAAGCTGCGCAGGGCAGAGAGCCGGAGCGCCAGGCTCGCCGGGCTTAAGTTTTTTTTACGGCTACGCACGACGAACCCGCGTACCGTGGCGGCGTCACATTGTTGCCAGCTTTTCAGGCCGATTTCATCGGCAATCTGCATGATGGCATCAAGCTGACGCTGATAGTTGAGCAGCGTAATGGGGCTAAGCTGGCGCTCTACGCCCAGATAGCGCAGAAAGCGCGAGACGTCAGTGGCGAGCAGTGCGTCCGTCATACGCGCTCAATCCAGCGCTCCAGCAGCTCAGGCAGCATCAGGGCGATTTCCTGTAGCAGCTGCGTGCCCTGCCCCTGCTCATAATGATGCGCGTCGCGGCTGGTAAATAACATCACGCCCAGGTCACCATCACGCCCCATCAGCGACATCGCCACCGAGCCAATAGCTTTGGCTTCCGGCAACACCACCAGCAACTCTGGTCCATTAAGCGGCCCCAAATAGTGGTGCTCATGGCCCAGACGCTGAATGCGCAGCGGCTCAAACGCCTGACGGCTAAGCGCCAGATGGGTAAACCCGGACGGCGCGCCAATGCGCCAGCGGTCAGGGAACAGGCGGAGAGTTGCGCCTGCCAGCCCCAGCTCCCGCGCCCAGCGGTGGAAGCGATTGAGAAACTCTTCGAGACTGTGCGCAGACGCCAGACGCGCCTGGAGGTGCAGAAGACGGTGGAACAGGCTTTCGTTATTGCTGGCCTGCTCCATCAGCAGCGTCATGTTCTCTTCGAGCTGATGGATGTGATTGCGCGAGCGCGCCATGTGCCATTCAACCAGCGACACGGTCTCGCGAACCGGATGCGGCACGCGCATCCGTTCGACGACGCGTGCATTGCGGATAAAAAACTCAGGATTGTGCAGCAGGTAATCCACAACGGCGCTGTCGTCCAGCTCCGTTAAGGGTTCCCGCAGTTCTTCCCCTGGTTGCTTCATAGATGGATAAACCCGTCATAAACATGTGTCGCCGGGCCAGTCATGTACAGTGGATGACCCGCTCCTTTCCAGGCGATATCAAGACGCCCGCCCGGTAATTCCACGCGAACCTCTTCTGCCAGTAACCCCTGCGAGATGCCCACGGCCACCGCCGCACAGGCACCGCTTCCGCAGGCCTGGGTTTCGCCCGCGCCGCGCTCGTAAACCCGCAGGCGAATGTGTTCACGCTTCACCACCTGCATGAAACCGATGTTCGCCCGCTCCGGGAAGCGCTCGTGGCTTTCCAGTACCGGGCCGAGCGTTTCGACCGCGGCAGTTTGCACATCATCCACCTGAATCACGCAGTGCGGGTTACCCATTGAGACAACGCCGCACAATACTGTCTGCTCGGCGGCGCGCATAATATAGGTCTTTTCCGCTTTGTTGGCGCGAAACGGCACGGCAGAAGGCTCGAAGTTTGGCTCGCCCATGTTCACGCGCACCAGTTCGTCGTCGGTGACGCTGAGCACCATCCTGCCGTTGGCGGTGCTGACGCGGATATCGCGCTTGTTGGTGAGCCCTTTTAGCCGAACAAAGCGGGCAAAACAGCGCGCGCCATTGCCGCACTGGGACACTTCGCTGCCGTCGGCGTTAAAAATGCGGTAGTGAAAGTCCAGGTCAGGATCGTAAGGAGGCTCCACCACCAGCAGCTGGTCAAACCCGACGCCCACGTGTCGATCCGCCAGACGACGGATCAGCTCCGGGGAGAAAAAGACATTCTGCGTTACCGCGTCGACGACCATAAAGTCGTTGCCAAGGCCATGCATTTTAGAGAACTGCATCATTTGCTCCATTGCGCGGGTACAGAACGTAATCGTCAGAGATTGACCTGAGTCGGGCCACCGTTATTGCCGCGATCGTTGGTATCCGGCGTAGATGACTCGATACCACTTTGCACCGGTTTTGTCGGCGGTGGTGCGTTTTTATCCTCTGGCGGGAAGTAAAGTGGTCCCTTCAGTCCACAGCCGGTCAGGCTAAACAGAGTGACAAGAACGGCAAGCGTTCGAAAGACGTTTTTCATGTAGAGGTTGCCCGTAAGTTCAAATCTGTTTCTATCATCGCAGGAGAAGACACAAAAGCAAGAGTTTGCCGCTTTCCTGCAACGGGAATTATTTAGCGTTATACTGCCGCCATCACGAAAAACAGGAATAAAACCATGAACGACAGTGAATTTCATCGCCTCGCCGATACCCTGTGGATGACCATCGAAGAGCGTATCGACGACTGGGACGGCGACAGCGATATCGATTGTGAAATCAACGGCGGGATCCTGGCCTTAAGCTTCGAAAACGGCAGCAAAATTATTATTAACCGTCAGGAGCCGCTTCACCAGGTGTGGCTGGCGGCTAAACAGGGCGGTTATCACTTTGACCTGAAAGGTGACGAGTGGGTTTGCGATCGCAGCGGCGAAACGTTCTGGGATCTGCTGGAACAGGCTGCAACCGCGCAGGCGGGAGAGAACGTGAGTTTCAGGTAGTTTTGTTGCCCGGTGGCGGCTACGCCTTACCGGGCCTACAACGGCTCGGACCGTAGGCTGGGTAAGCGTGAGCGCCACGGCTCAGGACCGTAGGCCGGGTAAGCGTGAGCGCCACCCGGGATAAAGGCTCAGGAGAAATACTGCTGCAACAGCGGTGCGGTATCCTGATTCGCAGGCGCCGCAGGGGTAATTGCCTGCGTACGGAACGGGATCACCTGCGCCCGGCCATCTACGTTCACAATCTGGTAGAACTGCGGCAGGTTGAAGTTGATAAAGCTTGAGCCGTAGGTAAAGCGATCGTGCGAGGACGAATAGAAGCGGCTGACGTCGCGCACCAGCTCCTCTTTACTGCCTTCACAGTGGTGATACACCTCGGCGCGGTTGGTTTCATCCAGAATGTAGATATTAAACCCGGCGTTATCGCCCGACTCTTCAAAGAAGAACTGAATGATCCCTTCACTCGCAAAGCCATCCACCACCTGTGGCAGCTTAACGTGGTTGGTTTCCACCTGAACCGACAGGCCATGCAGCTTGTTGTGCGAAATCGCGCCGTAGAATTCAATGGCGTTTTCCAGCTTCTGGACCGACACGTTCAGGCGCTCAAAGAACAGGCCCCAGGTCTGGCCGGAGACGCGCAGCGCTTTAAAGCGCCCGGTTTCCTGGCGGGTGCTGGAGAGGCGCAGTTCGATGCACTCAGACACCAGCTGCTGCACGCGGGTACGAATCAGGCCGCGCAGGTGCTGGCTGTAGCAGAACACTTCCACGCTGTCCGGCGGCGCGGCGTCCTGGTGCATCTTGCCGAGAATGGTTTTCAGCGCTTCGATCATCGCCTGCTCGCCGTTGAAGTGCAGGGTTCGCACTTCGTTCCACGAGTTGCGGTACAGCAGATCCACGCTGCCCACCAGGCAGTTTTGCTGCTCGCCGAAGCTAAATACGTCCAGCTTGCGGAAGTCAAAGTGGACCACCTGATTGCGGAAGGCCGCCGTCGGGTCGTACTCCAGGTTGACGATGATCGCCAGATGGCGGATCTCACACGGGCTGTAGAGCGCTTTTGGCGTCGGCGCAGGCAGACGCAGCGGGAAGTGGTGCGAGACATCCGCCACCATCTCCTGCAACTTGGCTAAATCGACTACCTCGTTGCCCTTGATAAACAACCGGGTGCGTGAGGTGAGGAGGCCGTTAAACCAGGCCCAGGCCACCAGCTTGTTCAGGTAGCGGTTATATTCCAGCGGCTGATGGCTGATGATTGAATCCATGCTTGGCGCACGGTTGTACAGATACCACCCGGTGCGGTTTGCGCGGCCCGGCGGCACGTAGATAAAGGTCAGATTCGGCTCAGACAGGTCAGGCGAAATCTGTGGGTTAACCAGCGTAACCTTGCCCGGCAACGCTTCAAACGCGGCGTACAGCTTACGGGTTAACACCCCGATATCCTGTGGGCTGGCAGAAACGCTAAGGTTGTTACGGCGGGCAAAGCGGATCAGGTTGCGGTAGCTCTGCATCATCGCATCAAGCAGCTCGTTGTGCGCCTCACGCACCTGATCGATCTTCCAGTTGGCGCGGTTGTCGAGCATGGCGAGACGCGCTTCGTCCCATCCCCATTCTTTGACTAACTGGCTGACCACTTCACGACGCCAGCCAACGCAGGCGCGCTCACGGCTCAGTTTTTCACAGACTTTGAGATAGAAACATCGACGCACCAGGTCAAGACGCGTGGTGTCATCAATGGCCGTCAGGTATTCGGTAACGCGTTCCAGCATCATGCAGTAGGCATCAAGCCCGTAGGAGACGATCTCCCCGTCGTGCAGACGCTGCTTAATGTCTTTCGCCAGCAGACGCGGCGTAGGGTATTCCCAGGAGTAGGCTTCCAGCAGCAGGGTTTTCAGCACCGCTTTGTACGGTGAATCAATGCTCTTATAAAGCTGCCAGAGGCTTGCACCAAAGTACTCTTCGGCGGACAGGGAGCTCAGGCCGCCCAGATCCAGCCACTCGTTTGGCGTCAGAACGCCCTGCGAGTAAAGCGACATGACGTAGTCGTCATAATTCTCTTCTTCATCGCACGGCACCATATTCCACAGAATACGTTTCCCCGCCAGGCGAACGGCGGTACGGTAAAACTCATCCAGCAGCAGAATGTGCTGAGTCGAGCCGCAGTCTTCACCACCCAGACTGCCGCTTTCGTTATGGCGGAAACGGTTTTCATCAATCAGGAAGAAGCTCACTTCCACGCCGAGCGACGCCGCCCAGCTCTCCAGCAGGCTGCATTTACGCTGCAACAGCTGGCGCTCTTCATTGTCGAGCCAGGACTGATGGCAGACCCAGATATCCAGGTCAGAAGAACAGCTTTGCCCAACCGATGAGGTGCTGCCCATGGAGTAAACCCCGGTAATCGGCAGCTCGCCTTTCGGCGAATCCTGCGGCGGCATACCACGGTAGAGCTCAAGTTCGGTCAGGTAATGCTGTTGGGTTTCATCAGGCGTGAAGAGGCAAATGCCCTGGGGAACGTTACCATCGAGGTAACCCGGCATTAGCGGATGGTGATAGTGCAACAATGTCGGCAGTAGACTGTATACCTGCTGGAAAGCAGGGCCCATGGCAGCAAGCGCGCGATCCACGCGCAATTGATTGATGGCATCCAGTCTCTGTTTCAGAGTCTCAATATAGAGGTACAAGACGTATCGCCTGATGTTTCCGGGTGTCGCACGCCAGTCAAAACAGAAAAAGCAGCGGACCCGCAGTATTTCAAAAAATAACCGTTACCCTTCTTTCGTCTTTTGCTTTTCTGGTGGTACAGACGAAAAAATGGTCTAAAACGTGATCAATTTAACACCTTGCCGGTTGACCGTAAAGAAAGATGCGCTACATACAAGTGTAGCACCGTTCTGTACGTGTAAATTCCTGAATACGGCGGTGGCTGACGCGTACGCCGCCCTGTCCCTCTCGCGCTTCATCAACCGTAAAACTGCCATCCGAGTGTCAACAATGTTAGGATGGTTAGCGATTGATAATGACGGTAACAAGCATGTTAGACAATGTTTTGAGAATTGCCACACGCCAAAGTCCCCTTGCGCTCTGGCAGGCACATTATGTTAAGCAGCGCCTGGAAGCCTGCCACACCGGATTACGCGTTGAGCTGGTACCAATGGTCACGCGCGGTGACGTAATCCTCGATACGCCGCTGGCGAAAGTGGGCGGCAAGGGCCTGTTTGTCAAAGAGCTGGAACTGGCATTGCTTGAGAACCGCGCCGATATCGCCGTGCATTCGATGAAAGACGTGCCCGTTGAGTTCCCCGAAGGGCTGGGGCTGGTGACCATCTGCGAGCGCGAGGATCCGCGTGATGCGTTTGTCTCTAACCGCTATGCGTCGCTCGACGCGTTGCCAGAGGGCAGCGTGGTCGGCACGTCAAGTTTACGCCGCCAGTGTCAGCTGGCGGAGCGTCGCCCGGATCTGGTGATTCGTTCGCTGCGCGGTAACGTCGGCACGCGCCTTGGCAAGCTGGATAACGGCGACTACGATGCCATTATTCTTGCGGTTGCGGGCCTGAAACGCCTGGGGCTGGAGGAACGCATTCGCGTGGCGTTGCCGCCGGAGCTGTCGCTGCCCGCCGTCGGTCAGGGTGCCGTCGGCATTGAATGCCGTCTGGATGATGCGCGCACCCAGGCCCTGCTCGCGCCGCTGAATCATGACGACACCGCCATTCGCGTAAAAGCCGAGCGTGCGATGAATACTCGTCTCGAAGGCGGCTGTCAGGTGCCCATTGGCAGCTATGCTGAATTAACCGACGGTGAACTGTGGTTGCGTGCGCTGGTCGGCGCGCCGGACGGCTCGCAGATGGTTCGCGGTGAACGTCGCGGCAGGCCGCAGGATGCCGAAGCGCTTGGCGTATCGCTGGCGGAAGAGCTGCTGAATAACGGCGCGCATGAAATTCTGGCCGAGGTCTATAACGGAGAACCCCCTGCATGAGTATTCTTGTCACCCGCCCTTCTCCCGCAGGAGAGCAGTTAGTGAGCCGTCTGCGCGCACTGGGGCAGGTGGCCTGGAGTTTTCCGCTGATTGAATTCTCCCCCGGTCGCGAGCTGTCTATGCTCGCTGACCAGATGCGTGCCTTGCAGGAAGGCGATCTGCTCTTTGCCCTGTCGCAGCATGCCGTTGAGTTTGCCCATGCGCAGCTGCAACAGCAGGGCGCTAGCTGGCCCTGTGCACCCCGCTATTTCGCCATCGGGCGCACCACCGCGCTGGCCTTACACACCGCCAGCGGAATTGACGTTCGTTATCCGTTAGATCGGGAAATCAGCGAAGTCTTGCTACAATTACCTGAATTACAAACCATTGCCGGAAAGCGTGCGCTCATTTTGCGCGGCAACGGTGGCCGCGAACTGCTGGGTGAAACGTTGCGGGAACGCGGTGCAGACGTGACGTTTTTGGAGTGCTATCAGCGCTGTGCGAAACATTACGATGGCGCGGAAGAAGCAATGCGCTGGCACGCGCGCGGCATTAATACGCTGGTGGTCACCAGCGGTGAAATGTTACAACAGCTTTGGTCGCTGATCCCGCTTTGGTATCGCGAAAACTGGTTACTCCGCTGTCGGCTTCTGGTCGTCAGCGAGCGTCTGGCGAACCACGCCCGGGAACTGGGCTGGCAGGATATTCGGATCGCTGATAACGCCGACAACGATGCGCTGCTGCGCGCATTACAATAACTCTCAAATGGGAAGCCATAATGACGGAACACGAAAAATCCTCCGCCGTGGTTGAAGAGACCAGGGAGACTGTGGACACCACGTCACAGCCAGAGACGACAGACAAAACCGTTGAGAAGAAAAACGGCAGCAACAAAACCAGCCTTACGCTGAGCGTGATTGCCATCGCGATTGCGCTGGCCGCAGGCGTGGGACTTTACGGGCTGGTGAAGAAACAGGGCACCAACCAGACGGCCACCAGCGACGCGCTGGTTAACCAAATCACCGCCCTGCAAAAAGCGCAGGAGACGCAAAAAGCCGAGCTGGAAGGCGTGATTAAGCAGCAGGCTGCCGCCCTCGCCGACGCGAACAGCAAGCGTGAAGCGTTGACCAAACAGCTGAGCGAAGTGCAGGAAAAAGTCGCCACGATTTCCGGGACCGATGCCAAAACCTGGCTGCTTTCACAGGCCGATTTTCTGGTGAAGCTGGCCGGACGTAAGCTCTGGAGCGATCAGGATGTCACCACCGCCGCCGCGCTGCTGAAAAGCGCCGACGCAAGCCTGGCCGACATGAACGATCCGAGCCTGATCGGCGCACGCCGCGCCATTACGGAAGATATCGCCAGCCTGTCTGCGGTTTCTCAGGTCGATTACGACGGTATCATTCTTAAGGTGAATCAGCTCTCGAACCAGATTGATAACCTTCAGCTGGCCGATAACAACGACGACGACTCCCCTATGGATTCCGACGGCACCGAGCTGTCCAGCTCCCTGAGCGAGTGGCGTATCAACCTGCAAAAGAGCTGGCAGAACTTTATGGACAGCTTCATTACCGTTCGCCGCCGCGATGAAACTGCCGTGCCGCTGCTGGCGCCGAACCAGGACGTCTATCTGCGCGAAAACATTCGCTCCCGCCTGCTGGTGGCTGCTCAGGCCGTACCGCGTCATCAGGAAGAGACCTACAAACAGGCTCTGGATAACGTATCCACCTGGGTCCGCGCTTACTACGATACCAATGACGCAACCACGACCGCGTTCCTTGAGGATATCGACAAGCTGAGCCAGCAAAACATCACCATGAACGTGCCGGACAAACTGGAGAGCCAGCCGATTCTGGAGAAGATCATGCAGACGCGCGTGCGTAACCTGCTGGCCCAGCCGGGCGTTCCGGCAGAGCGCCCGGCTGAAGCACCTGCCGCCGCGCCAGCGCCTGAAAGCGCGCCGCAAGGAGAGTAATGATGCTAAAAGTCTTCTTACTCTTCATCCTGCTGATCGCCGGGATTGTGCTGGGGCCGATGCTCGCGGGTCACCAGGGTTACGTACTGATCCAGACCGATAACTACAACATCGAAACCAGCGTGACCGGGCTGGTGATTATCCTGATCCTGGGCGTGGTAGTCCTGCTGGCCGTGGAGTGGATCCTGCGTCGTATTTTCCGTACCGGCGCGCATACCCGCGGCTGGTTCGTTGGCCGTAAGCGCCGTCGCGCCCGTAAGCAGACCGAGCAGGCGCTGCTGAAGCTGGCCGAAGGCGATTATCAGCAGGTTGAAAAGCTGATGTCGAAAAACGCCGACCATGCAGAACAGCCGGTTGTGAACTATCTGCTGGCCGCTGAGGCGGCGCAGCAGCGAGGCGATGAGGCCCGCGCCAATCAGCATCTTGAACGCGCCTCTGAGCTTTCTACTAAGGATCCGATTCCGGTTGAGATCACCCGCGTTCGTCTGCAACTGGCGCGGAATGAAAACCATGCGGCACGCCACGGCGTTGACCGCCTGCTGGAAATTACGCCTCGCCATCCGGAAGTGCTGCGTCTTGCTGAGCAGGCATACATTCGGACCGGTGCGTGGGGATCGCTGCTGGACATTATCCCTTCCATGGCGAAAGCCGACGTGGGCGACGATGAACACCGTGATGAACTTCAGCGTCTGGCGTGGATTGGCCTGATGGATCAGGCGCGTGCCGATCTTGGCAGCGACGGGCTGAAGGCCTGGTGGAAAAACCAGAGCCGTAAAACGCGCCAGCAGGTCCCTCTCCAGGTGGCGATGGCCGAACATCTGATTGAGTGTGACGACCATGACACCGCGCAGGAGATCCTCCTCGACGGTCTCAAGCGACAGTATGATGACCGCCTGGTAATGGTGATCCCGCGTCTGAAGACCAATAATCCTGAGCAGATCGAAAAAGTACTGCGCCAGCAGATCAAAACCGTCGGCGATCGTCCGCTGCTGTGGAGTACGCTGGGCCAGTCTCTGATGAAACACGGCGAGTGGCAGGAGGCGAGCCTCGCCTTCCGCGCGGCGCTGAAGCAGCGCCCGGACGCATTTGACTACGCCTGGCTTGCTGATTCGCTGGACAAGCAGCACAAGCCGGAAGAGGCCGCAGCCATGCGACGTGATGGACTTCTGTTGACGCTACAGAACAACGGAACGCAGCAGTAATTCACAAGGAGGCCAGATGGCCTCCTTTTTTTAGGCATAAAAAAACGCCTGCTATAAAAGCAGGCGTTAAAACAGGTCTGTAAGACAACATATGTGGTGCTTCACTCAACGTTGTGTCCATGGTGTTTGATGAGGCCGAAGCGACATCTGTCAGTGGACGATAAGCACCGTAAACGGCTCTGCGTCATTCCTGAGTTTATGAGGCCCTGAGGCGAGCATAAGAGATGGAATGAGCATCTACCCCTGTATTATTGCACGTATTGTGCCAGGTTTACACACAGAACTTTTACATCACGCAACATTTTAAGATAAAAGGAAATTATGCTGTTAAGAACCGCCTTACGCCGTACAACATTGCGTTGAGGGCGGCGATCTGTCGTCAGCAGGAGACGCTTAAAGTGACAAAATAAAATTTTCTTTATTATTAATAATTTATATGTCGCTGAATCGCGACAAGGATGCAGGGTGTTGTCGGGGGATGGCTACAGGATAAAAAAGCGCAGAAAACAAAAAACCCCGCCGAAGCGGGGTTCAAAATTGGTCGGCGAGAGAGGATTCGAACCTCCGACCCACTGGTCCCAAACCAGTTGCGCTACCAAGCTGCGCTACTCGCCGATGTACTGCTTTTTTGAATTTTTAGTTCAATTCATTAAAAGTCGTGGTGCGAGGGGGGGGACTTGAACCCCCACGTCCGTAAGAACACTAACACCTGAAGCTAGCGCGTCTACCAATTCCGCCACCTTCGCAATTCACAACTCTTTCAATAATGGGGTGGCTAATGGGATTCGAACCCACGACAACTGGAATCACAATCCAGGGCTCTACCAACTGAGCTATAGCCACCACTGTATTCTTTCACGCGGTTCTGACTACTTCTCAGACCACCGCAGCTCTAGCGCCGGGACTAAAATGGCGCGCCCGACAGGATTCGAACCTGAGACCTCTGCCTCCGGAGGGCAGCGCTCTATCCAGCTGAGCTACGGGCGCTTAGCGCCGTTGCGGGGCTGGATATTACGTACCTCCGCCCCCGCTGTCTAGTGCTTTTTTGAAAAAAAAGCGTGTTTGGTTATGGTTTGCACATTTTGCCGCTTATTCCTCCACTTTATGGGCGGAGCCGCGGCGACCCAGGCCAAAAAGCTTATAGGCAGCCGTCACGGCGGCCAGGAAGATCATCCCGACAAACAGCGACATGCGGGTATCTTCATTAAAGTACATTCCAATTAATACGCAAATCAGGAACGCCATCGTTAAATAGTTTGCATACGGGAACAAAATGGAGCGGAACGGATGGCTGGCAATCGCCTGCCTGTGCGCCTGGCGAAAACGCAGCTGGCTGATCAGAATCACAAACCACGGCACCATCCCCGGCAGCACGCTGGCGCTGTAGACGTAAATGAACACGCGCTGCGGATTGGGGATGATGTAGTTCAGGCAAGAGCCGATCAGCAGAATGACAATCGATACCGCCACACCCGCCACGGGGACACCCACGCGGGAGACTTTGCCCATCACTGCCGGCAGCTGTTTGTTTTGCGAGAGCGCGTAAAGCATGCGCCCGCAGCTGTACATCCCACTGTTACAGCCGGAAAGCGCCGCCGTCAGCACCACAAAGTTGATAATCGCGGCCGCCGCCGTGATGCCAATCTTTGCAAAGGTTAAAACAAACGGGCTGCCGGTCGTGCCAATTTCGTTCCACGGGAAAATGGTCACGATAACGAAGATGGCGCCTACATAGAAAATCAGGATACGCCACAGCACCTTGCCTACCGCGCTACGCAGCGTCACCTGCGGGTTTTTCGCTTCACCTGCGGTGATCCCGATTAGCTCTACGCCCTGATAAGATGCCACCACGATACAGAGCGCCGTCAGGAAGCCCTTCCAGCCGCCCGCAAAGAAGCCGCCGTGCTCGGTCAGGTTACCAAAACCGATGGCGTGCCCGCCGTTATCGAAGCCAAAGAAGATGACCCCGAGGCCAACGACAATCATCACGATAATGGTGGTGACTTTGATCATCGCAAACCAGAACTCGATTTCGCCGTAAAGACGAACGGCGGCAAGGTTCGCCAGCGCCACCAGCCCTACGGCAATAAGCGCGGGTATCCACTGGGCCATCTCCGGGAACCAGAACTGCACGTAGACCCCGATGGCGGTGATCTCCGAAATCCCCACGGCCATCCACATAAACCAGTACGACCAGGCCGTGAGATAACCAAAGAACGGGCTCATATAACGGTGGGCGTAAACGGCGAAAGAGCCCGTCACCGGCTCCAGGAACAGCATTTCGCCCATTGAGCGCATGATGAAGAAGACGAACAGCCCGGCAATAATATACGCCAGCAGGACGGAAGGCCCCGCCCACTTCAGCGTGCTTGCCGAGCCCATAAACAGGCCAACTCCGATAGTCCCGCCCAGCGCAATCAGTTCAATATGTCGAGCTTCCAGCCCACGCTGAAGCTCCGGTTTTTTCTCTGCCATAATTCCTCGGTTGTGTTTGCTGTTTCCCGACTTGTTGCCGGTTATTATTTTTGAGGGGTACTGAAATACGGAGCGAATGGTTTCTTAAATTCTGGCAAATGGCAAACAATGCATTAAAAAAATGAATGCATTGCACATAAACTCAGCAGTTTTGCGGGGGGCGTTGCAGCGCGAACGGTAGATCGCGCTGCATATTGATTACATTTTCCCGGTGTAGTGCCAGGCGAGGTAGCGCAGGAGGCGAATCTGTCGTTTGATACGCGTCGGTTGGGAAAGCAGGCGGTACAGCCACTCCAGCCCCAGGTTTTGCCAGACTTTCGGCGCACGCTTAACGTGGCCGGTAAAGACGTCGTAGGTGCCGCCAACGCCCATATAGAGCGCATCCGGGCTGACCAGACGGCAATCGCGCATCAGTATTTCCTGGCGCGGCGATCCCATGGCAACGGTGACGATTTTCGCCCCGCTGTCGCGCACGCGCTCATATAACGCCTGGCGATCTTCCGGCCTGAAGTAGCCATCCTGACTGCCCACGATGTTGACATTCCACTGGCTACGCAGCTTTTGTTCGGTCTGTGCCAATACCTCGGGCTTGCCGCCAATCAGAAATACCGGCGTGCCTTCAGCGCCTGCGCGCTCCATAAGCCGCTCCCAAAGATCGGCTCCCGCCACACGAGACACATTAGCGTCAGGAAACTTTTTCCGGATCGAACGCACCACGCTAATACCGTCTGCGTATTTAAACTCCGCGGCTTCGATCAGGCTTTTCACTTCCGCGTTATCTTCAACCGCCAGCATTTTTTCTGCGTTGATGGCCACCAGCGTGCCCGACTTCATCTGCCCGTCCGCGAACAGAAAATCCAGCGCGTGCTGCATGTCACGCCAGCCAATCAGCTGTAGCCCACGCAGCGCATAACGCGGGGCTGAAGTTTTATCCGTCATGATAATCCCTACTCAGACTTGCGACAGCGTTGTGCTGCCCTGTGGCTCACGTCTGTGCACAAGCCCTGCGCTGTCAAACAGCCAGTACAGGAGTTTTGCCAGCAGCAGACAGACGCCGAAAACAACCATAAAGAACACCACGCGCGAGACGAACGAATCCAGCCCCTCGCGCGCCAGAACGATCATATTGAAAATGGCACCGAAACAGAAACTGTGCAAAACAGCGGCTTTGTAGCGGTTGGTCTCTTCGTTACCCAACGTGTACAGCCAGTCGAACCATTTTATTATCAGTCCGACCGCGATGGCGCCGGGCAGGATAAACCACGTTCCGCCCATCACCACCAGCGAGCCAATCAGGGTGGGGGAAATCGCCAGGCCCGAGTGATTATTCAGCACTTCCCAGGTGAAGTAGTTTGCCGTGTTCAGGACAATGCCGGGACGGTCAGGCCACAGCCACGTCGGAATAAAGACATAGAAATCGCGAACAATCGGCGCCAGCCCCTGGAATTCGATCTTGTCGTAGTTTTGCAGCAGCAATGCCAGGTTTTCCCACGGCGAGAAGGTATCGCGCGTCAGATACAGGAAGGTATAAAACGCTTCGTCACCGGCTACGTTAAGACCGTAGCGCTTCAGCGCCAGCCAGAACATCCCCACAATCCCAAAGACGCCTGCCGCCGCCAGCATCCACAGGGAGATCCAGCCGCGAATAATGCCGATAAACAGGAAAATCGCGAAGGCGATAATGATGTTGGCGCGGGTACCGCCGACGATCATGTAGGTCAGAATGCCAAACGCGACGGTGCTGACCAGGAAGAACAACCAGGCTTTGCTGTCCTGGCGCAGGAAGAAGACCACCAGCATCGCCGGGATGAAGAAATAGAAGAAGCGCTTGAGCGCGACGCCGGAGACTTCGGCAGAAAAAATCTGGCTATAGGACTGCAACTTAAACAGTAAAAAACCGTTATGCATGAAGAAAATCGCCACGCTGACCAAGGCGATGGTCATCAGCATAACCCACGTCAGATGGGTCTCTACCCGGTTCATGGTAAACAGCGGTCGACGGGGCGCGGTGTCTTTCGCCGCGCGCAGGCGCGTTTTATAGGTAACGTAGTACACCGCGTAGAAGCAGGTCGCAGAGAGCAGCGCCTGCAACAAGATTTCCGGCGGAGCGACGCCCACATCAAAGCGGAACACGAGGATGCTGGTCAGCGGGAAACCAAAGAAAAAGGTCAGCAAAAACAGCAGCGAGAAGAAGACGTTGAAATTAAAACGTACGCGCCGGAACTCAAACCAGGTGAGCGTGGCGATAAACAGCGTGCTCAGCAGCCAGACCACGAGCAAGCCGCTAAACTGCAACTGGCTCATGCGTTGTCTCCTGAAGCAATACGCAGCGCGCGGTGCCACGGCGTAAGGTAGTTCGGGCTGAAAAAGTCGATGCTATTTTTATCCACCAGCGCGAGCTGGCGCTGTGCTTCCCGTACCACCCCGACATTAAGCGTGTCAGAGGTAAACAGCACCGGAATGTGCTGCTCGGCCATGTCCTGCCAGAACGGGTTTTCGCGGTTGAGCACGCACGGTACTCCCGCCTGAATCAGCAGACACAGCGTGCCAATCCCCTGCTGACGGGCAAAGATGAAATAGCCCAGATCGCATTTTCGCAGCAGCGCGAGATAGTCATCAAAATCCAGCTTATCCCTGAGAATGTGCAGATTGTCTGCGCTAAACAGCGCAAGCCCCTGCTGGCGGACCTCGTCGATGTAGGCGTCGTTATTGGCGGGATAGCCCATCGGCACCACCACGTTCACCGTGTCGCCAAACTGCTGATGCACAGCCCGGAGCGCCGCGACATGCTCGTTGCTGCTATCGCCGGAATTCCCCACCAGGATGGTCAGCTTGCCCTCACGAACCGCGTCATTCGCCATCGTATTCAGCGCCGGATCCATGCGGGTCGGGAAATAGAGCAGCTCGCCGCGCACCTTCGGATGCTGTTTAGCAAAATAGGTGAGATCGCCGCGGGTGGCAAAAACGCAGCCCACGCGCGCCTGCGCCAGGCGGCGCAGCGGGTAGAACAGGCGGAATTTCCAGCCGTGGGAGACTTCATAGAGATCCGCTCCCCAGATATGCCAGCTGAACTGGGAGGGTTTGATCCCGCCGCTCAACAGCGCCAGCCACAGGCCGGTATTGAACTGCCCGTGGAAGAAGAAACGCTGGCTTCGATCCGCTTTGGCTTTCGCGACAACGGCTTTGGTCAGGGCCGCTTTGTCTGGCCAGAAAGTCATGTTCAGTGCCGGACAGGCCGCGCTCAGGCCATTATCTTTTCCAACAACCATAAACTCGCGCGCGTCGGGCGTACCGGATGCCAGCTCATCGTTGAAAAACCGCAGAACGGTCTGGTTATGATGCGGGATGTCCGATCCCAGAATGTGTATCAGTGCAGTCATGCGCGTTTACGCCAAAGTAAAAATACGCCGCAACAGGCAGCGAAATAAACGATATAGGTTGCCATATAGGCCTGAGCCGCCCCCAGCGCTCCGTGGGTAGGGATCAGCCAGTGAGAAAATGCCGTCAGCAACGCAAACTGGCTAATCTCTGCCAGGATATACAGCCGCAGCGAGGCCTTCGCAATTACCAGATAGCCGAAAACGTACGCCCCCACTTTCAGCACATCGCCGACCAGCTGCCAGGCAAACAGATCGCGCATGGCGGTAAACTTCGCCGAAAACAGCAGCCAGATAGCGAAGTCACGCAGCAACCAGACGGTAAAGCTGGCGACAGCAACAGCCGGCAACACAAAACGCAGGGAGCGAAAAATCTCGCGGGTAATATCCTGCCTGGACGTCAGGCGCGATAAGGTTGGCAGCAAATAGACGCTAAAGGAAGCCGTAATAAATTGGAGGTAGGCATCGGAAATGCTGCTCACGCCCTGCCAAATCCCCACTTCTTCCCAGCTGTAATGCGCCGCCAGCAGGTTTCGCATCATCACGTAGGCTACCGGAATGGTGACGGAAGTGATGAGGGCCATCAGCGTAAATTTCGCCAGCTGGCCTGCCAGTAACTTGTCCCACTGCGGTTTCAGGTAACTCAGCGGAACATCGCCTCTGCGCATCAGCATAAACGCCGCCGGGATGACAACCAGGGCAGGCACCAGCGCCAGCCCCAGCAGTGCGCCTTCATAGCCGCCCAGCCGGTAGCAAAAGTAGTAGGCGATAACGCCGATGACGCTGCCGAAGATCAGCGCCAGTGCATTCCCGGCGGCATCACGGAAGCCTTTCATCAGCGCCAGCAACAGGTTCGCCCAGGCGATGCCCATCTGAACCAGCGCCACCAGGCGTACCAGCCCCTGATAGTGCGTATGTCCGAACAGCCCCTGGCTGATGGGTGCCGCCGCCAGCAAAAAGACGACGGCCAGCAGCGTAGAGAAGCCCAGCACCATTGCAGATGAGGTACCCACCACCGTGCGGAGCTTTCCGGCATCGTCATGATGCTGCGCTACGTATTTGGTGACGCCGTTGAATATCCCGGCCCCCGCCAGCACGCCAAGCACCGTGACCAGCTGGCGGAAATTCCCGGCCAGCCCAACGCCTGACGGACCAAATGAGACGGCCAGCAGCTTGACGACCAGTAACCCGGCGCCAATTTTTACAAGCGTGGACGCTGCCGTCCACACCGACGCTTTTGCCAGAGACATATCAGGCGAAATAACTCAGAAGCGAATTGATCACCGTACGCTGGTTCACCGGCGCGAGGTTGTAGAACAGGGGCAGACGGAGCAGACGTTCGCTCTCTTTGGTGGTGTAGCGGTCTTCACCGGCAAACGCGCCGAAGGCTTCCCCCGCCGGGCTGGAGTGCAGCGGAATATAGTGGAATACCGCCATAATTTCCGCTTCTTTCAGCCAGGCAATCAGCTTGCTGCGATCGTCGTTATCGCGCAGCTTGATGTAGAACATGTGGGCGTTGTGGACGCAGTCGGCCGGTACGGTCGGCAGCTCAATACGCCCTGCCTTAGCCAGCGGCGCCAGCGCGTCGTAGTAGGTTTGCCACAGGGAGAGGCGGTGCAGATTGATTCGCTCTGCCGCTTCCAGCTGCGCCCAGAGGTATGCGGCCTGCAAATCCGCCATCAGGTAGCTTGAGCCGATATCGCGCCAGGTGTACTTATCCACCTGGCCGCGGAAGAACTGGCTGCGGTTGGTCCCTTTCTCACGGATCACTTCCGCACGCTCTACCAGAGCGCGATCGTTAATCAGCGTCGCGCCACCCTCACCGCCTGCGGTGTAGTTTTTGGTTTCGTGGAAGCTAAAGCAGCCGATATGACCGATGGTGCCCAGCGCGCGTCCTTTGTAGGTGGACATCACGCCCTGCGCGGCGTCTTCCACCACGAACAGGTTGTGCTTTTTGGCGATGGCCATGATGGTGTCCATTTCGCAGGCCACGCCCGCGTAATGCACCGGGACAATGGCCCGCGTTTTGTCGGTGATCGCCGCTTCAATCAACGTTTCGTCAATGTTCATGGTATCCGGGCGGATATCCACAAACACGATTTTCGCCCCGCGCAGGACAAAGGCGTTCGCCGTGGAGACGAAGGTATAGCTCGGCATGATCACCTCATCGCCGGGCTGGATATCCAGCAGCAGCGCCGCCATCTCGAGCGATGCGGTACAGGACGGCGTCAGCAGAACTTTGGCACTGTGGAAGCGTTGCTCCATCCACTGCTGGCAGCGACGGGTGAACCCACCGTCGCCACAGAGCTTGCCGCTGCCCATAGCAGACTGCATATAATCAAGTTCAGTGCCCACGACCGGAGGCGCGTTAAATGGAATCATCTTGTCACCTGTATAACCAGTAGGCGGTGGCGTCGATGCTGGCACCACTCGCAATATAACGTTTAAGCGCAGCGGTGTTGCCCATCTGGGTCGCGACCCGCAGCGTTGATACTCGCTGTTGCTCCGCCCAGTGCAGCGCCGCCTGCATGAGTTTTTCGCCCATGCCGCGTCCGGCTAATAAACCGATGCGCGCCTCGTGCTCGTTGAGCCTGCGAAGCGAAACAAAACCTTCAATCGGACCTTCCGCCGCACGAAACACCAGACAGACGTGGTCAAACGTGCCCTTTACCGCATTCTCAATCCACTGGGCATAAAAACGGCCGCTGTCATCGGGCGCATACCAGGGCGCCCGGAAACGGCTCTGAGCGAATGCCAGCGCCGCCATGTTGCGCAGCGTGGGAATATCCTGCTCTGATGCAATTTCCGCGCCCGGTGAGTCGTGGCGGGCCACGGTAATAGAGAGATCAACCTCACCCTCAACCAGCCGGAATCCGTGCTGCTGGAGCGCGTCCAGCATATCGGCCCGGTCTGCCGGGATCTTAGCCTGCACGCGCGGCCAGGCGCCGAAGTCTGCTTCCCGCAACGCAGGGGCATTTTCGCGCAGACGCACTATCGCTGAGGGGCGCGCAAAGAATGTGCTTTCCCACTCAAGGGGCTCCAGCACGCCGTTGAGGATACTCAACGCCACACGCCTTTAGTATCAACAACATACTGCTGACGTACGGCATCAGCGGAGACCGCTTTAAACGCATTGTGATCTACCAGCAGTACCAGCACATCCGCCGTCGCCAGCGCGTCATCCAGTGCGGTAAGGGTGCAGTGACCGGCAAGCTTTGCCGGTAACGCATGAATATTCGGCTCAACCACCAGTGTTTCACCGCTGTGCCAGTCAGCGATCATCCCGGCAATTTCCATCGCCGGGCTTTCGCGCAGATCGTCAATATTCGGTTTGAATGCCAGACCAAAGCAGGCGATTTTCAGCTCGCTGGCGCGTTTGCCGCTGTCGGCCAGGCAATCCGCGACCGTGGCTTTCACCTGGTTGATCACCCAGTGCGGTTTGTGGTCGTTCACTTCGCGCGCGGTGCGAATCAGGCGTGCCTGTTGCGGGTTTTGCGCCACGATAAACCACGGATCGACTGCGATACAGTGCCCACCCACGCCCGGCCCCGGCTGAAGAATGTTTACGCGCGGGTGACGGTTGGCAAGGCGGATCAGTTCCCAGACGTTAATTCCCTGATCGGCGCAAATCAACGACAGTTCATTCGCAAACGCGATGTTGACGTCGCGGAAGCTGTTTTCGGTCAGCTTGCACATTTCGGCGGTGCGGGAGTTGGTCACCACGCATTCGCCTTCAAGGAAAATCTTATATAACTCGCTGGCGCGCGCGGAGCAGACCGGGGTCATGCCGCCAATCACGCGGTCATTTTTAATCAGCTCAACCATTACCTGGCCCGGCAGCACGCGCTCAGGGCAGTAGGCGATATTGATATCAGCCTGCTCGCCCGCCTGCTGCGGGAAGCTGAGATCGGGGCGCGCCTCGGCCAGCCACTGGGCCATCTGCTCGGTGGCTCCAACAGGTGAAGTGGACTCAAGGATAACCAGCGCCCCTTTCTTCAGCACCGGCGCAATGGATTTTGCCGCCGCCTCGACGTAAACCATGTCAGGCTCATGATCGCCTTTAAAAGGGGTTGGTACCGCAATCAGGTACGCGTCGGCTTCTACCGGCGTCGTGCTGGCGCGCAGGAAGCCACCGTCCACCGCTTTTTTCACCACGCGATCGAGGTCAGGCTCCACGATATGAATTTCGCCACGGTTGATGGTTTCCACCGCGTGCGCGTTGATATCTACGCCAACAACCTGCTTTTGACGAGAGGCAAAGGCCGCCGCAGTAGGCAGTCCGATATAGCCAAGACCAACAACAGAGATGGTAGTAAAACTCATAGCGTTACCCGATTGTGTTTAAGTGCGTGCAAAATACGGCCACAAGCCTGCCCGTCCCCGTACGGGTTATGGGCGCGGCTCATCGCCTGATACTCTTCATCGTCATGCAGTAAGCGCGTGACCTCTTCGACAATACGACGCGGGTCTGTTCCGACCAGACGGACGGTCCCGGCAGTTACCGCTTCCGGACGTTCGGTGGTTTCGCGCATCACCAGTACCGGCTTGCCAAGAGAAGGCGCTTCTTCCTGAATGCCGCCAGAATCGGTCAGGATCAGCCAGGCGTGGTTCATCAGCCAGACAAACGGCATATAGTCCTGCGGCTCAATCAGGAGCACGTTTTCCACGTGGCCGAGGATACGGTTGACCGGTTCGCTGACGTTAGGGTTGAGGTGTACCGGATAGACAATCTGCACATCCTCGTTCTGCGCGGCAATTTCAGCCAGCGCGTGGCAGATTTGCTCAAAACCACGGCCAAAACTTTCGCGACGGTGGCCCGTCACCAGGATCGTTTTCTTGCCGTTATTCAGGAACGGATAACGCGCAGCGAGTTCTGCCTGAAGTTCGCCGTTAGCCAGCACGCGGTCACGCACCCAAATCAGCGCATCAATAACGGTATTGCCGGTGACGAAAACTTTGCTGTCGCTGATATTTTCTCGCAGCAGGTTCTGACGTGAGTTCTCGGTAGGCGCAAAATGGTACATCGCCAGGTGGCCGGTGAGGGTACGGTTGGCCTCTTCCGGCCAGGGAGAATAGAGATTGCCGGTACGCAGCCCCGCTTCGACATGGCCTACAGGGATACGCTGATAGAACGCGGCCAGGCTGGTCGCCACGGTGGTAGTGGTGTCGCCATGCACCAGGACCACATCAGGCCTGAACGACTCCAGAATAGGCTTTAACTCTTGCAGAATACGGCAGGTAATTTCCGTCAATCCCTGTCCCGGTTTCATTATATTGAGATCGTAATCCGGGACGATAGAAAAGAGGGTTAAGACCTGATCGAGCATCTCACGGTGCTGGGCAGTTACGCACACCTTCGCTTCAATGTCAGGATCTCTGGCCAGCGCATGAACCAGAGGTGCCATCTTGATGGCCTCCGGCCTGGTGCCAAATACGGTTAGTACTTTCACATCGATTCTCTTCGATTAGACGATGAAGGCCGCAGCCTTCATCGTAGACGGCGTTCTTAGTTTGTGCGGCGACGCAATAACGCTACGCCAGCGCCAGTCAGTGCGCCCACAATCCCCCACATGATCATCAGGAAGGCGCGACGCGGACTATCGCGTTTTACAGGCTCTTCAGGCGTTCTCAAATAACGATAGGTCTGAAAACGCGGGTCCAGCGTTGGACCGACGTTGAGCGTATTGAGCATGGCGCGGTTTTGGTCGTAATCAAGGTCAAAGTCAGGGCCAACCGCCTGGATATTTTCCAGACGTGCCTGAAGCATTGGGCGACCCAGGAGGAACATTTCTGAATCCGGGAGTTCGTCAGCCGGAACATCCGTTTCGCTACGGGAAATATTGTGCTGTTCCGCAATCTTCAGCGCCTGCTCAATATTATGCACGCGTCGCGCGAAGATGGCCTTTGCGACCTCTTCCTGACGTTTTACCTGTGCCTTCATCTGGATTGTACGTGCCGCCCAGGCGCCTTTCAGCTCGTCATTCAGATGGCTCGCCGCGCGCTGGCTGGCAAAAGCAACGTACTGACGCAGCAGGTTATTGGCGTCCGGCGCCGTTTCCGCAATCAGCTTCACGCTGTCGCTAACATTACGGAGCATATCGCCAGGCATAAACTGAATGTTATTAATTAAATCATCCAGCAGCGCGGCATCCGCTTTGCTGTTCCCGACCATGCGCTGCTTGTAGTAGTCCGTCTGGGACCAGAAATCGCGACGTGTATCCCACGACGCCAGCTGCATCACAAACTCTTTGTAGGATTCATCCATCACCGAGGCCTGATCCGGGGTCGCCAGATTGGCCTTGATATCAAGATTACGCAGGAATTGCTGCTGGGAGTAGTAGCCTCCAAGCATATTCACCGTTGGTCGGTCTGTAATTGCCGTGGCGCTCCACTCTTGTTTTGCAAAGAAGGTGTAGGCAAGCGCTAACAGTGCGAACCCCAATGCAATACCCACAATCCACAGTTTGCCTTGCCATAACACTCGAAACAAACCACGAATATCCAGCTCGTTCTCAGTGCCCACTGATTTCGCTCCCGCCAACGGTTGAGTCATCATAGTCCCGGTTTTACTTAGTTAATGTTGTGTTTTTGCCACTGTTCCGACGCATCCTGCGTTTTAAACGTTTAATAAAACGCGCGACTTTCCATGCACGCTTAATGCAGTAACCGTACATGAAAAATGCTAGCAAGAATAATACCAACATTACCCATTCAGGAATGAAATGTGCGTATTCTGCGGCAACGCCAATCGCAGCCAGAATAGCAGCCGCAAGCGTAATCAGCACAAATGCCTGACGAGACGTGAAGCCAGCACGCATAATCAGATGATGAATATGCTGGCGATCGGGAGAGAACGGGCTCATCCCTTTACGCAGACGGCGGTACATAATGGCGACCATGTCCATCAGCGGGATGGCGATAATCCACAGAGCCGTTACCGGGCTTATCGGGTGAGTTTTGCCCTGGGTGGTCTCCAGCAGAACCCAGATCACCGTAAAGCCAATCAGGGTGCTGCCCGCATCGCCCATAAACACTTTATAGCGACGCCCTAACACACCTAGGTTCAGGCAGATATAAGGCAGGATGGCGGCGATCATGGCAAAGCACCACATTGACAGGCTGTACTGGCCGTCAAACCATAAAATGATGCCGATAGCGCCAAATGAAACAGAGGACAGCCCACCGAGCAGGCCGTCTATGCCGTCAACCATGTTAAAGGCGTTGATGGCCGCCCAAACGGCAAACAGCGTCAGGAAGAAGCCGAATGGCCCAAGCACCAGCTCCCAGGGACCAAACACGTAGCCCAGACTTCTGAGATAGAGACCGCCCACCACCATCATAATGATGCCGATAGCCGCCTGTACCGTCGCGCGGAACTTCACGCTGATATCAAAACGATCGTCAAGGGCGCCGACCAGTACCAGCACACCGGCACACGCCAGGTAGAGTGCGGCATGAGGGATATAGTAATCCGCGATCCCGAATGTGAAACAGATGCCTGCGTATACCGAAATGCCGCCCACCAGCGGAATAAGCCCCTGATGACGTTTACGGAAATTCGGTTTGTCCACTAACCCAATTCTTTTTGCTACCTTGCGCGCAATGAACAAAAAACAGGTTGTGAATAAAAAAATACTGATCAGCTCAGTTACTGCAGTGAGTAGATTCACAATGGATTGCTCTCAACAAATGTTAGTCCCGGAAGTATAACCATGAAGCCTCTGCCTCAGAAGGATTAAAGATGGCTTCTCACAACTCCCTTTGTATGTTTTTCAATCAATTATTTCTTTGACTGTGCAAACCTTCTTATTGTCGCACCGACAGGTCTAAATTGGGAGTGTGTGGTAATAGCGTATAGTCCATAAATAAAAAACGCCACGTAAAAACGTGGCGTTTACTGGGATTATTTGCGTTACGAGCGTTTCATCATGTCGAAGAAATCGTCGTTCGTTTTGGTCATCGCCAGTTTGTTAATGAGGAATTCCATTGCGTCGATTTCGCCCATTGGATGGATGATTTTGCGCAGGATCCACATTTTCTGGAGCTCTTCCTGAGTGGTAAGCAGCTCTTCTTTACGGGTACCGGAACGGTTGTAGTCGATGGCCGGGAAGACGCGTTTCTCTGCGATCTTACGAGAAAGGTGCAGTTCCATGTTGCCTGTACCTTTAAACTCTTCGTAGATAACTTCGTCCATTTTGGAGCCGGTATCGATCAGCGCCGTCGCGATAATGGTCAGGCTACCGCCCTCTTCCACGTTACGCGCCGCACCGAAGAAACGCTTCGGACGGTGCAGGGCGTTGGCGTCCACACCACCGGTCAGTACTTTACCGGAAGCCGGCACCACGGTGTTATAGGCACGAGCCAGACGGGTAATGGAGTCGAGCAGGATGATCACGTCTTTTTTGTGTTCAACCAGGCGTTTCGCCTTCTCAATAACCATTTCCGCAACCTGAACGTGGCGAGAAGCCGGTTCGTCGAAGGTAGACGCAACCACTTCACCTTTCACCAGACGCTGCATCTCGGTTACTTCTTCCGGACGTTCGTCAATCAGCAGCACCATCAGCACACAGTCTGGATGGTTGTAAGCAATGCTCTGCGCAATGTTTTGCAGCAGCATGGTTTTACCGGCTTTTGGCGGTGCCACAATCAGACCACGCTGACCACGACCAATTGGCGATGCCAGATCCAGCACACGAGCGGTTAAGTCTTCAGTAGACCCGTTACCACGCTCCATGCGCAGGCGAGAGTTCGCGTGCAGCGGCGTTAAGTTCTCGAACAGGATCTTATTGCGGGAGTTTTCCGGTTTGTCGTAGTTAACTTCGTTAACCTTCAACAGCGCAAAGTAGCGTTCACCCTCTTTAGGAGGACGAATCTTACCTGAAATGGTGTCACCAGTGCGGAGGTTGAAACGGCGGATTTGGCTAGGGGATACGTAGATGTCGTCAGGGCCGGCGAGGTAGGAGCTGTCTGCGGAGCGGAGGAAACCAAATCCGTCTTGCAGTATCTCCAGCACACCGTCGCCAAAGATATCTTCGCCACTCTTAGCGTGCTGCTTCAGGATGGCGAAAATGATGTCCTGCTTGCGCATACGAGCCTGGTTTTCCAGTCCCATATTTTCGCCGAGAGTGATCAGCTCAGAAACCGGCGTATTCTTTAATTCGGTAAGATTCATAATGGTGTGGGTTCTTAAACTCGGGGTGATTCTCGAACTTAATGTTGTGAATGGTATGGCAGGGTCATCCATGCCTGTTTAGCGGCCATCACCTCATGTCTGTTCGCTGTCTGGTCACAGGGAAAGAACGCAGAACTGAAACGACAAGACGGATTGAGTGACAAGCCCGGAATCTAGCAACTTCACGCACTGTTTACATTAACAACGGGAAGTATCGGGTAAAACAAGATTCAAACAACAAGATATGTTTAAAACGTAGTCATAGCTAACTTAGCACGACTAAAGCCGGGCGTCCAGAGCTCGCCATTAATTAGGCGCTCTGAACGCTCAGCTGAGAAACCTTACGCCAGATTAGCGTCCAGGAACTCTTTCAGTTGACCTTTGGACAGTGCGCCCACTTTGGTCGCCGCCACGTCACCGTTTTTGAACAGCAGCAGGGTCGGAATGCCACGGATACCGTATTTTGGCGCGGTGCCCGGGTTCTGGTCGATGTTCAGCTTGGCAACGGTCAGTTTGCCCTGATATTCGTCAGCGATTTCATCCAGAATCGGAGCGATCATTTTGCAAGGACCACACCATTCAGCCCAGAAATCAACGAGGATCAGCCCGTCAGCTTTAAGTACGTCCGTGTCAAAACTGTCGTCAGTCAGGTGAATAATTTTATCGCTCATATATAACTCCACAGGAATAAGCCTGGTACGTTGGTTTTGTCACCACCAACGACGTGTTGATGTCGCATTAACCAACTAAAGGTTGACTTTATTTCACCGGATACGCTTTCGTAAAGCAATAGTAAGCTGATATTCTACCACACTATGAGCAAAACACATTTAACAGAACAGAAGTTTTCCGACTTCGCCCTGCACCCAAAGGTGATCGAAGCCCTTGAAACTAAAGGGTTTCATAACTGCACGCCCATTCAGGCTCTCGCCCTGCCGCTGACGCTGGCCGGTCGCGACGTTGCAGGGCAGGCGCAAACCGGTACTGGCAAAACGATGGCGTTTTTAACGTCAACGTTTCATTATTTACTTTCTCACCCAGCGATTGCAGACCGCAAAGTTAACCAGCCGCGCGCGCTAATTATGGCCCCGACGCGAGAACTGGCGGTACAGATCCACGCAGACGCTGAGCCTCTGGCGCAAGCCACCGGCCTGAAACTCGGCCTGGCCTATGGCGGCGACGGCTACGATAAGCAGCTTAAGGTGCTGGAAAGCGGCGTGGATATCCTGATTGGAACCACCGGCCGTCTTATCGACTACGCCAAACAGAACCATATCAACCTCGGCGCAATCCAGGTTGTCGTGCTTGATGAAGCAGACCGCATGTACGATCTGGGCTTCATTAAAGATATCCGCTGGCTGTTCCGTCGTATGCCTGCCGCAAACCAGCGTCTGAACATGCTGTTCTCCGCAACCCTGTCATACCGCGTGCGTGAACTCGCCTTCGAGCAGATGAACAACGCCGAGTATGTGGAAGTGGAACCGGAGCAGAAAACCGGGCACCGCATTAAAGAAGAGCTCTTCTATCCCTCTAATGAAGAGAAAATGCGCCTCCTGCAAACGCTGATCGAAGAAGAGTGGCCGGATCGCGCGATCATCTTCGCGAACACCAAACATCGCTGTGAAGATATCTGGGGCCACCTGGCGGCAGATGGTCACCGCGTAGGTTTGCTGACCGGCGACGTGGCGCAGAAAAAACGCCTGCGCATTCTTGACGAATTTACCCGTGGCGATCTCGATATTCTGGTCGCGACCGACGTGGCGGCCCGTGGCCTGCACATTCCAGCCGTGACGCACGTCTTTAACTACGATCTGCCAGATGACTGTGAAGACTATGTACACCGTATCGGTCGTACCGGTCGTGCCGGCGCAAGCGGTCACTCCATCAGCCTGGCGTGTGAAGAGTATGCGCTGAATCTTCCGGCCATTGAGACCTACATCGGTCACTCTATTCCACAGAGCAAATACAATCCGGACGCGCTGTTAAGCGAACTGCCGCCGCCTAAGCGCCTTACCCGCCCACGCCCCGGCAATGGTCCGCGTCGTTCCGGCGGCGCACCGCGTAACCGTCGTCGTTCAGGTTAAGAAAATATGCTCAGCTCCACCTCGCTCTATGCGGCAATCGATCTCGGCTCCAACAGTTTTCATATGCTGGTTGTGCGCGAGGTGGCGGGAAGCATACAAACGCTGACGCGCATTAAGCGCAAGGTCCGCCTCGCGGCGGGCCTGAGCAGCGACAACCACCTCTCCCCTGAAGCCATGGAACGTGGC
Source organism: Enterobacter sp. GD03975 (assembly GCF_029838645.1). NCBI lineage: Bacteria > Pseudomonadati > Pseudomonadota > Gammaproteobacteria > Enterobacterales > Enterobacteriaceae > Enterobacter > Enterobacter sp. GD03975. The sequence continues at coordinate 157,278 of NZ_JAOBZC010000005.1, read as the reverse complement.
TGGCAGTGCCTGCGTCTGTTTGCAGAACGTTTGCAGGATATCCCGCTCAGTCAAATTCGCGTTGTTGCCACGGCGACCCTTCGTCTGGCGGTTAACGCTGGCGATTTCATTGCCAAAGCGCAGGAAATTCTGGGCTGTCCGGTGCAGGTCATCAGCGGTGAAGAAGAAGCGCGTCTGATTTATCAGGGCGTGGCGCACACGACCGGTGGCGACGATCGCCGTCTGGTGGTGGACATCGGTGGCGCCAGTACCGAACTGGTCACGGGCACAGGCGCACAGGCGACCTCGCTCTTTAGCCTGTCGATGGGCTGTGTGACCTGGCTGGAACGCTACTTTACCGATCGAAACCTTGCCAAAGAGAATTTCGACGAGGCGGAAAACGCAGCGCGTGAAGTGCTGCGCCCGGTCATGGATGAGCTGCGCTATCACGGCTGGAAAGTCTGCGTCGGGGCTTCCGGCACCGTTCAGGCGTTGCAGGAAATCATGATGGCGCAGGGCATGGACGAGCGGATCACCCTTGCCAAGCTCCAGCAGCTTAAACAGCGCGCCATTCAGTGTGGACGCCTGGAAGAGCTTGAAATTGAGGGGCTGACACTCGAACGCGCGCTGGTTTTCCCTAGCGGGCTCGCCATCCTGATCGCCATTTTCACCGAGCTGAATATCCAGTGTATGACGCTGGCAGGCGGTGCGCTGCGTGAAGGTCTGGTTTACGGAATGCTACACCAGTCGGTCGATCAGGACATCCGTAGCCGTACGCTGCGTAACGTTCAGCGACGCTTTATTGTTGATACCGACCAGGCGCAAAGAGTAAGCCAGCTGGCGTCACTTTTTGCCGATCAGGTGAAAAATAGCTGGGATATTGAACCGTTAAGCCGCGATCTGTTGCTAAGCGCCTGTGCGCTACATGAAATTGGTCTAAGCGTGGAGTACAAGCAGGCACCGCTGCACGCGGCCTGGCTGGTACGAAATCTCGATTTACCCGGCTATACGCCCGCACAGAAAAAGCTGCTGGCCACCCTGCTGCTGAACCAGACCAACGCCGTCGATCTCTCTTCACTTCACCAGCAGAACGCCGTGCCGCCGCGCGTGGCCGAGCATCTGTGCCGTCTGCTGCGCCTGGCGATCCTGTTTGCCAGCCGCCGTCGTGATGATTTGCTGCCAGACATTACGCTGGTGGCAGACGATGAGAAACTGACGCTGACGTTGCCGAAAAACTGGCTTGAAAATCACCCGCTTGGCGCAGAACTGGTTGAGCAGGAGTTCCAGTGGCAGAGCTATGTGCACTGGGCGCTTGAGGTGAAGTGACCCTTTGAAGCGTGCCGGGCGGCGGCTTCGCCTTACCCGGCCTACAAACCGTTATCCCTTCTCTTTGGCTTTTGCCAGCATCGCGCGAATGTTTGCCACGTTGGCCTGGCCTTTGTGCATGCGCTCTTCCGCGGTAATGACCTTACGTTGCTGCTCCCAGATAAGATCGTCCTGAGGCAACTCCAGCAGAAAACGGCTCGGCTCCGGGCGCACCAGCTCACCGTACTGACGGCGCTCTTTGCACAGCGTAAATGTCAGCTCCTTCTGCGCACGGGTGATCCCCACGTAGGCCAGACGGCGCTCTTCGTCGACGTTATCTTCATCAATGCTGCTCTGGTGCGGCAGTAGGCCCTCTTCCATCCCCACCAGATAGACATACGGGAACTCCAGCCCTTTGGACGCGTGAAGCGTCATCAGCTGGACCTGGTCGGCCTCTTCTTCGCTTTCGCCGCGCTCCATCATATCGCGCAGCGTGAAGCGGGTGACGACCTGCGTCAGGGTCATCGGCTCGTCTATCTCTGAACCTTCAAGCATTTCGGTCATCCAGCTGAAGAGCTGGTTAACGTTTTTCATGCGCATCTCAGCCGCTTTTGGGCTGGCGGAGGTTTCATAGAGCCAGGATTCGTAATCAATGCCGTGGATCAGATCGCGTACCGCCGCCACCGGCTCGCGCTCGGCCAGACGCTGCACTTCACCCAGCCAGTGGGTGAAGCGGGTTAAGGCATCATAGCCGCGCCCGGTCAGGGTCTGGCTCAGCCCCATATCGAAGCTGGCGGTGAATAGGCTTTTGTTGCGGGTCATCGCCCACTCGCCCAGCTTTTGCAGCGTCGCAGAGCCAATTTCGCGTTTCGGCGTATTCACGATGCGCAGGAAAGCGCTGTCGTCATCCGGGTTGGTCAGCACGCGCAGGTAGGCCAGCAGATCCTTGATTTCCGGACGCGAAAAGAACGACGTGCCGCCGGAGATTTTGTAGGGAATGCGGTTTTGCATCAGCATCTTTTCAAAAACGCGCGACTGGTGGTTACCGCGATAGAGGATCGCGTAGTCTTTATAGTCGGTTTTGTTGACGAAGTGATGGGCAATCAGCTCACCCGTTACGCGCTCCGCTTCGTGCTCTTCATTGCTGGCGCTGAGCACTTTCAGTTCGGTTCCGTAACCCAGCTCGGAGAACAGGCGCTTCTCAAAGACGTGCGGGTTATTGGCAATCAGGATGTTCGCCGCCTTCAGGATGCGTCCGGAAGAACGGTAGTTCTGCTCCAGTTTGATCACCTGCAACGCCGGGAAGTCTTTGCTCAGCAGCACCAGGTTTTGCGGACGTGCGCCGCGCCAGGAGTAAATGGACTGATCGTCATCGCCAACAACGGTGAAACGCGCACGCTGTCCTACCAGCAGCTTCACCAGCTCGTACTGGCTGGTGTTGGTATCCTGATATTCATCCACCAGCAGGTAGCGGATTTTGTTCTGCCAGCGCTCGCGCACCTCTTCATTCCGCTGAAGCAGCAGCGTCGGCAGCAGGATCAGATCGTCGAAATCCAGTACGTTGCAGGCTTTCATATGCGCGTCATACAGACCGTAGCAGTGGGCAAAGATACGATCGCGCTCGCCTTTGGCACTCGCCGCTGCCTGGGCCGGCGTCATGAGATCGTTTTTCCAGTTCGAGATCGTCGAGATCAGCTGTTGCAACAGCACTTTGTCATCTTCGATCAGCCCTTCCGTCAGCTCTTTAAGCAACGCCACCTGGTCGGTGTCATCGAAGAGCGAAAAGTTGGCCTTCATGCCCAGCGCCGCGTACTCACGCTTAATGATATCCAGGCCCAGCGTGTGGAAAGTGGAGATCATCAGCCCACGCGCCTCTTTACGGCCCAGGGTCTGGCCGACGCGCTCTTTCATCTCACGCGCCGCTTTGTTGGTAAAGGTGACCGCCGCGATATGGCGCGCCTGGTAGCCACAACCGCGAATTAAGTGGGCAATTTTGTTGGTGATCACACGTGTTTTACCGGATCCCGCTCCCGCCAGCACCAGGCAGGGTCCGGTGACGAATTCGACAGCTTGTTGTTGTCCGGGGTTTAAACGCATAAGTGATCGCTCAATGAAAGTGGGGAGAGGAGGAAAAACGCGTGGTAGTATACCGATCGTAAACTCGTTGACTCAAGGCACGATCATGGCAAAAACAGCAGCAGCACTGCATATCCTTGTTAAAGAAGAGAAACTGGCACAGGATCTTCTCGAACAGATTAAAAACGGCGCCGATTTCGGCAAACTGGCGAAGAAACACTCGATTTGCCCGTCAGGCAAACGCGGCGGTGACTTAGGCGAGTTCCGCCAGGGCCAGATGGTTCCGGCGTTTGATAAAGTGGTTTTCTCCTGCCCGGTGCTGGAGCCAACCGGTCCCCTGCATACGCAGTTCGGCTATCACATTATCAAAGTGTTATACCGCAACTAATCAAAAGCCCGGTGCATTGACTCACCGGGCTTTTTTTATCTGGCTATTCCGCGTTTAAATGCCGTCGCCGTATTCGAAGGTGTGGTGAATACCGTTGAAGTGCTGATCCATATCCATCGACGGTTTATCGCTGTCTGGCTTACCGACGATGCGCGCCGGGACGCCAGCGGCGGTGGTATGCGGCGGTACGGGCTGGAGTACAACCGACCCCGCGCCAATCTTCGCGCCGCGTCCGACTTCAATATTGCCGAGAATTTTGGCGCCTGCGCCAATCATCACCCCTTCACGAATTTTCGGATGGCGATCGCCGCTGGTTTTACCGGTACCGCCCAGCGTAACTGATTGCAGGATCGACACATCATCTTCAATCACCGCCGTTTCACCGACAACAATGCCGGTGGCGTGATCGAGCATGATCCCACGGCCAATTTTCGCCGCCGGGTGAATATCGACCTGGAAAGTCACAGAAACCTGGTTTTGCAGGAAGATAGCCAGCGCGCGGCGTCCCTCATTCCATAACCAGTGGCCGATGCGGTACGCCTGTAAGGCGTGAAAACCTTTGAGATACAGCAGCGGCGTGGAATATTTATCCACCGCCGGATCGCGCGTGCGTACGGCCTGAATGTCGCAGGCGGCAGAGGCGATCATTTCCGGGTCTGCGGCGTAGGCCTCTTCCACCACCTCACGAATGGCGATAGCAGGCATGATGGAGGAAGCCAGCTTATTGGCGAGCATATAGCTCAGGGCGCTGCCGAGGTTTTCGTGCTTGAGTAGCGTCGCGTGATAGAAACTGGCCAGCATAGGCTCACAGTCGGCCAAAGCGCGGGCTTCGGCTTTAATATTATTCCAGACGATATCCAGTTCTTCACACGGCATTGCTTGCTCCAGACGATAGTTAATGACCAGCCAGTTCTGCGCTGGCTGGGTCATTCAGGTGACGATACTTCCCGGCTAATTGCTGCTGCGCTCGTCCTTGCGCGCACGACCTAATAGGGTCAATGCTGCCTCGCGCGCATTTTTTCCGCAATACAATACCTGATAAATTTCCTCGGTTATTGGCATTTCGACACCGAAACGGTGCGCCAATTCGCGGACTTCTTTGGTATTGCGATAGCCTTCAACCACCTGACCAATCTTCTCCTGCGCGCTTTTTACATCGCTGCCCTGTCCGAGCATCATGCCAAAGCGGCGGTTACGCGACTGGTTGTCGGTGCAGGTCAGCACCAGGTCGCCCAGCCCAGCCATCCCCATAAAGGTGGCCGGATCGGCACCCAGCGCTTCGCCCAGACGGGACATTTCGGTCAGACCACGGGTGATCAGCGCCGTACGCGCATTCGCGCCGAAACCGATGCCGTCAGACATCCCGGCCCCGATGGCAATGACGTTCTTCACCGCACCGCCCAGCTGTACGCCGATAAAATCAGGGTTGCTGTAGACGCGGAAGCTCTTGCCGCAGTGCAGCAGTTGCTGAAGATCGTCGGAAAATGCCTGGTCGGTGGACGCCAGCGAGATCGCCGTCGGCAGACCGGCAGCCAGCTCTTTGGCAAACGTCGGCCCGGAGATCACCGCCAGCGGGATCGCCGTTCCCAGCGCTTCGCGGGCAACGTCCTGCAACAGACGTCCGGTTTCGGCTTCCAGCCCCTTCGTCGCCCACACAATACGCGCATCCGCACGCATCAGCGGCTTAATCTGACGCAGGACTTCGCCAAACACATGGCTCGGCACCACAATCAGAATATTGCGGCTGGCCGCCAGCGCGGTCGCGAGGTCGCTTTCCAGATAGAGAGAGTCAGGGAACGGAACGTCCGGGAGAAACGCCACGTTGCAGCGGTCGTGTTGCAACGTCGCGATATGTTTTGGATCGTGGCCCCACAGGACCACGTCGTGACCATTTCTTGCCAGCGTGATGGCAAGAGCGGTGCCGTAAGAGCCGGCACCGATCACAGTCATTGACGCATTAACAGTGCTCATCAGGCATCCTGATGTTGTTCGGCACCTTCGCCAGCCTGCTGCTGCAAATAGTTCATGAACAGCGCATCAAAGTTAACTGGCGCAAGGTTCAGTTGCGGGAATGTACCGCGAGAAACCAGGCTGGTGATGCATTCACGCGCATACGGGAACAGGATGTTCGGGCAGTATGCACCCAGGCAATGCGCCATCTGGTTGCCTTCGATGCCGCCGATGGAGAAGATACCGCCCTGCTGTACTTCGCACAGGAATGCAGTTTCTTCGCCCAGAGAGGCGGTCACGGTGACACGCAGTACGACTTCATACACGTCATCCGCCAGCTGGGTGGATGCGGTATCCAGATCAAGTTTAACCTCTGGCTGCCAGTCTTTCTGGAAAACGTGCGGCGCGTTTGGCGCTTCGAAAGAGACATCCTTGGTGTAGATGCGCTGGATCTGGAAAGTCATCTCGGTGTTGTTTTGTTCTGACATGGAAAAACCCTTTTTAATTGTCCTAAAGTCTCTAGCTCAGCAGCGGATCGAGTCCACCGCGGGCGTCGAGCGCATACAAGTCATCACAGCCGCCAATGTGCTGCGCATCAATAAAAATCTGTGGAACCGTTGTGCGACCACTGCGTTGGATCATCTCTTCGCGTTTAATCGCGTCACCATCGATCGGCAGTTCCTTGAACGTTACGCCTTTGCTGGACAGCAGCGCTTTCGCTCGGTGGCAGAACGGGCACGTTGCTTTGGTGTAGATCTCAATATTGGCCATCACTTAACTCCTTATTTACCGCGCACTAAAGGAAGATTCTCCCCGCTCCAGCCGGAGATGCCTTCTTTCAGCACCGTTACGTTTTCAAAGCCTGCTTTATGCAGTGCGTTGGCAGATTCCTGCGCCTGCATGCCTGTGCCGTCAACAACGATAATCGGCTGGGCTTTATGCTTCTCCAGCTCACCAATGTTGTTCGCTTTGATTTCCGCTGGCAGCAGGTTGATAGCACCTGCGATATGGCCCTTGCGGAAATCGTCGCGCTGACGCAGATCAACCACAACGGCGTCCTCTTTGTTGATCAGACGTGTCGCTTCACCGCGGGTGATCACCTTAATTTTAGACGTCAGTCCCTTAAATGTGGTGAACAGTACAGCGACCAGCAGGCCAATCCACGCGATGCTCAGAACCGGGTGGCGGCTAACGAATTGCATAATTTCTTGCATGGGGGGTAACAACTCCCGACTAAGTGATTAAAAAAACCAGGACAGGAGTATACCTGTGCGCTGTGGCAAATACAGCCAGCGACATAAAGCTAATCTATTTTCTGCGGCATGCCACGAAAAAAAAGCCTCAAAATGGCCCGAGAACGGCCTTGCCTCCACGCTTTCTTTGATCTTCTGCGGCTATTTTATCGATTCAGCTGTAGTAAAATTACGCAAATTTTTTGTCTCTTGAGCATGAGGTTGTCGCAATGTCGGTTTCTAAAAAACCTATGGTACTGGTGATTCTGGATGGCTATGGCTACCGTGAAGATCAGCAGGATAACGCCATTTTCAACGCCAAAACCCCGGTAATGGATGCGCTATGGGCAAAACGTCCCCACACCCTGATTGACGCGTCTGGTCTGGAAGTCGGGCTGCCGGACCGTCAGATGGGCAACTCTGAAGTGGGTCACGTGAACCTGGGCGCAGGCCGTATCGTTTATCAGGACCTGACGCGCCTGGACGTTGAAATCAAAGAACGTACATTCTTTGCCAACCCAACGCTCACCGGAGCAGTGGATAAAGCTGTCGCCGCAGGCAAGGCCGTTCACATTATGGGCCTGCTCTCTGCGGGCGGCGTTCACAGCCACGAAGATCACATCATGGCGATGGTTGAACTGGCCGCTGAACGCGGTGCGGAAAAAATCTATCTGCACGCCTTCCTGGACGGTCGCGATACGCCGCCACGCAGCGCTAAGGGCTCGCTGCAAGCCTTTGAAGAGAAATTCACCGCACTGGGCAAAGGCCGCGTGGCGTCCATCATTGGCCGTTACTATGCGATGGACCGCGATAACCGCTGGGACCGCGTTGAGCAAGCCTACGATCTGCTGACCCTGGCAAAAGGTGAATTCCAGTTCCCGACCGCCGTCGAAGGTCTGGAAGCGGCTTACGCGCGTGATGAAAACGACGAATTCGTGAAAGCAACCGTGATCCGCGCTGAAGGCCAGGCCGATGCCGCCATGGAAGATGGCGATGCGCTGATCTTCATGAACTTCCGCGCTGACCGCGCGCGCGAAATCACCCGTGCTTTCGTCAACAGTGATTTCGACGGTTTCGCCCGTAAGAAAGTGGCGAAGCTCGATTTCATCCAGTTGACCGAGTATGCAGCGGATATCAAGGCCCCCTGCGCGTATCCACCAGCGTCGCTGGAAAATACCTTCGGCGAGTGGATGGCGAAAAACGATAAAACCCAGCTGCGTATCTCTGAAACGGAGAAGTATGCGCACGTGACCTTCTTCTTTAACGGCGGCGTAGAAGAGCCGTTCAAAGGCGAAGACCGCATCCTGATCAACTCGCCGAAAGTCGCGACTTACGATCTCCAGCCAGAAATGAGCTCTGCGGAGCTGACCGAAAAACTGGTGGCCGCGATCGAAAGCGGTAAATACGACACCATCATCTGTAACTATCCGAACGGTGACATGGTAGGTCACACCGGCGTGATGGAAGCCGCCGTTAAGGCGGTTGAGGCGCTGGACCACTGCGTAGAGCAGGTCGCAAAAGCGGTTGAATCCGTGGGAGGCCAGCTGCTGATCACCGCCGATCACGGTAACGCAGAACAGATGCGTGACCCGGCAACCGGTCAGGCGCATACCGCCCATACCAACCTGCCTGTTCCACTGATTTATGTGGGTGATAAATCAGTGAAAGCAGTGGAAGGCGGCAAGCTTTCCGACATCGCGCCAACCATGTTGTCGCTGATGGGTATGGAAATCCCTGAAGAGATGACTGGCAAGCCGCTGTTCATCGTGGAATAATCGCTCCCCATGAGGGGAAAGGCGATTTTTTCAATCACATGGGTCGTGAAGCCGCTTCGGTTATCAGTCAGACCTCTGCTTTGCGCCAGCGCACTCAGCGCTGGCGTATTGCTGTGCGCCGCATCCGCCCACGCGGATGACCGCGACCAGCTCAAATCCATTCAGGCCGATATCGCCGCTAAAGAGCGTGCGGTACGCCAGCAGCAGCAGCAGCGTTCTGCCCTGCTTGCCCAGCTTAAAAAGCAGGAAGAGGCCATTTCCGCCGCTGCGCGTAAGCTGCGTGAAACGCAAAACACCCTTGCCCAGCTCAATAAGCAAATCGATGAAATGAACGCATCGATTGCGAAACTGGAGCGCCAGCGTGACGCCCAGGAACGCAACCTGGCTGCACAGCTTGATGCCGCTTTCCGTCAGGGTGAACACACTGGCCTTCAGCTGATCCTCAGCGGTGAAGAGAGCCAGCGCGGTCAGCGTTTACAGGCCTATTTCGGCTATCTCAACCAGGCTCGTCAGGAGACCATTGCGCAGCTGAAACAGACGCGCGAAGAAGTCACCACGCAAAAAGCCGAGCTGGAAGAGAAGCAGAGCCAGCAGCAAACGCTACTCTACGATCAGCAGGCGCAGCAGGAGAAGCTTGAGCAGGCGCGCAATGAGCGTAAGAAGACGCTCGCCGGGCTGGAGTCCTCTATCCAGGCAGGACAAAGCCAGCTGAGCGAAATGCGCGCCAACGAATCGAAACTGCGTAACAGCATCGCCCGGGCAGAAGCCGCAGCCAAAGCGCGCGCCGAAAAAGAAGCGCGCGAAGCGCAGGCGGTGCGTAATAAGCAGCAGGAAGCCTCCCGGAAAGGCACCACCTACAAGCCGACTGAAAATGAACGTTCCCTGATGTCGCGCACCGGCGGCCTCGGTTCCCCTCGTGGTCAGGCCTACTGGCCCGTTCGCGGTACGATCCTGCATCGCTATGGCGAACAGTTGCAGGGTGAGCTACGTTGGAAGGGGATCGTTATCGGTGCGTCTGAAGGTAGCGAAGTGAAAGCCATCGCCGATGGCCGCGTGATCCTGGCCGACTGGCTACAGGGTTACGGGCTCGTGGTGGTGGTCGAGCATGGTAAAGGCGACATGAGTCTTTACGGCTACAACCAGAGCGCGCTGGTCAGCGTCGGCACTCAGGTGCGCGCCGGTCAACCCATTGCCCTTGTGGGCAGCAGTGGCGGTCAGGGCCGCCCGTCACTCTATTTCGAAATTCGTCGTCAGGGTCAGGCGGTCAATCCACAGCCGTGGTTGGGAAGATAAGTTTTGCTTCAATTTCGTCGAATTGTTTTTTCCGTCGTCAGCGCACTGGCGCTGGCTGCACCGGTTTATGCAGGCAAACTCGCGATTGTGATTGATGACTTCGGTTATCGACCACACTATGAAAATCAGGTGCTGGCGATGCCGTCAGCCATCTCTGTTGCCGTCCTGCCGAATGCGCCTCACGCGCATGAAATGGCGACCAAAGCACACAATGGCGGCCATCAGGTGCTCATCCATCTGCCGATGGCTCCCCTCAGCAAGCAGCCGCTGGAAAAAGATACCCTGCGCCCGGACATGAGCAGCGACGAGATCGATCGCATCATCCGCGATGCGTACAATAAAGTGCCGTATGCCGTGGGTCTGAATAACCATATGGGCAGCGCGATGACCTCCAGCCTGTACGGTATGCTGAAGGTGATGCAGGCGCTGGAGCGTTACAATCTCTATTTCCTCGACAGCATGACCATTGGCAACAGCCAGGCGATGCGTGCCGCTCAGGGTACGGGGGTGAAGGTCATCAAGCGCAAAGTCTTCCTGGACGACTCCCAGAACGAAGCGGATATCCGCGTGCAGTTCAACCGCGCGGTTCAGCTGGCGCGCCGTAACGGTTCGGCGATTGCCATCGGGCACCCGCATCCGTCTACCGTTCGCGTTTTGCAGCAAATGTTACCGAGCTTACCCGCCGATATCACGCTGGTGCGTCCGAGCGATCTGCTCAACGAACCTCAGGTGGATACCTCTCGCCCGGGTAGTGCGCAACCGCCCGCAACGCAGCCGCGTAACCCGTTCCGTGGCGTGAAGAACTGCACGCTGAAGCAGCCGCCTGAACCGGTGTATGCCACCCGCTTCTTTACGGTAATTGGCGAAAGCGTAAGCCAGAGTACGCTGGTGCAGTACTTCCAGCACCAGTGGCAGGGCTGGGGGGAAAAAACAGCAGCGAGCCCAACCCAGTGACAGGCGATTAAGGTAGAAAGATGCCGCAACGACACAAAATTCTGCTCCTCGATACCGGTAAAGAGTGGGGAGGAGGCACCAACAGCATGCTCGAGCTTCTGAAGCGGATTAACCGCGAGAAGTTTGATATTACCTGTTGTTTTTACAGCGATTACAGCCGGGCCGGAGGGGAAACCATCGGCCAGGTGTTGAACGGCATTGGCATCCCGTTAATTGTCATTCCGCAGAAAAAGCAGCCCGGTTGGGCGAAGGTTGCGAAAGAGCTGGGCCGTGGCCTGCTGTTTTTCTCGCGCAGCGCCCGCAAGGCGTTTACCCGACATATTGATACGCTCTGGCGCATCCGGCCCAACGTCAGCAAGATCGAGACGATTTTCAGGGAAGGCGGTTTCGATACGCTGTACATGAACAACCAGCCGGGCTCTAACGAAGAAGGGTATCTGGCGGGCGCGAACCTGCATGCGCGGATAATCCAGCACTGCCGGATTGAACCGGTGCTGACCCCGCCGCTGGTGAAGCTGGTGAATGCCCACGCCACAAAAATCATCGCCGTCTCGCACGGCGTTGAACGCGTGCTTCTTCAGCATGGCGTCCGGCCAGCGCTGTGCACCACGGTCAACAACGCCATCGACATCCACCAGCCCTTGCCCGACCGACGCGCCATGCGCCAGCGTCTGAACATCGATGACGACACGTTTGTGTTCGGCAGCATTGGATCGTTAATCCCCCGCAAGGCCAACCACCACACGCTGGAGGCGCTGGCCCAGTTCAACCAGAAGCACCCGCAGGCAAAATGGAAGATGGTGCTGGTCGGTGAAGGGGCTGAACGCGGCGCGCTGACGGCGCAGGCTGACGCGCTGGGGATTGCTGAGCACGTCATTTTTACCGGTTTCCAGAATACGCCTTTTGACTATCTCGCCACCTTTGACGCGTTTATTCTGGCTTCAAAGAGCGAAGGTTTGCCCCGCGTCGTGCTGGAGGCAATGCTGCTGAACATCTCGGTGATTGGCTCAAAGGTGACCGGCACGGCAGAATTGATCGACCATGAGTCGACCGGGCTTCTGTTCCCGTGGAGCGATGTGTCGCAACTTGCTCAACATCTGGATAATATCTGGCAGGATCCTGCTCTGCGCGCCCGGCTCGCCGCAGCCGCGCACCAGAATGTCTGCAACGCGTATGCAATTGAAAGCTATGTTAACGGTGTCGAGGCCGTTCTTGGCGCGCAATAACCAAACGAGAAGAACATGTTTAAATTCCTGAATGCTCGCTACCGCCACATTACCGGGCGTCATAACATTCCTTACGCTTCCCTTCCGGCCACGCGCGATCTCGTTGCGGTTGATTCCATTGTGATCCCCTGTACGGGCGCGGATTTCGTCGAAGAAGCGTTATTGTCAGCGACCTTTGCAGCGCGTTACGCCACCGACGTCAGCGAGATTGTTATCGTCAGCGATCAGCCTGAATCCGCTTTCGGCGAGCTGCCGCCAAAAACCCGCGTTGTGACCCTCACGCTGCCAAAACGTGAAGAGGGATACCGCTATAAGCAGATCTACCTCAGCCGTCTGGTGAAGCTTAACGCTCCGCTTCAGGCGCGCGGTGAAGGGGTGCTGATGATCGACTCCGATCTCAACCTGCTGAAGATGCCCCAGATCAACATGGCGGATATGCACATCTACTCCAGCTTCCGTCAGGGCAAAATGATTGCCAAGCTGGACGGCGCCCCCGCGGAAAAAGTGCCGGCCTATTACAAAGAAACGGTGCGCCCGTATCTGGTCGATCACGTTAACGGCGCGTTTCTTGCCGCAACCCAAAAAACCTGGCGCCGCATCTGCCCGCTGTGGCTGACGCTGTTCCAGGATACCTGGGAGCTGATGGACGACACGCAGCCGCCGACCGATCAGCTGCCGCTCGCTGCGCTGCTGGACATGCTGGATGTAAAAACGGTTAACCTGGGCGACTGGATGAACTGGCCGGTCTCCAAGAAGATCGGCGGACAGGAAGCCGTTGTGCCGAAAGAGGTGATTGGCGCGCACGGGGGTTTCCCGCTTTCCGAATGGCAGAAGTATCTTGAATCGCCAGATAATAAGCTGCTGTTCAAAGGCCAGGATTACACCCGCAAGGTGCGCTACCTGACGGATGAAGAGAAAAAGAATCAGTAAAAAAAGGGGCCTGAGGCCCCTTTTTGTTTACTTATCCCAGCTCAGGATCACTTTCCCTGACTGGCCGGAACGCATCGCGTCAAAGCCCTGCTGGAACTCATCGATGGAGAATCGGTGAGTGATAATCGGGGACAGATCCAGGCCGGACTGGATCAGCGCCGCCATCTTGTACCAGGTTTCGAACATCTCGCGGCCATAGATGCCCTTGATGAATAGCCCCTTGAAGATGACTTTGTTCCAGTCGATGGACATATCTGACGGCGGAATGCCCAGCATTGCGATACGGCCACCGTGGTTCATGGTGTCGAGCATGGTGCGGAACGCCGGCGGCGCGCCGGACATCTCCAGACCGACGTCAAAGCCTTCGGTCATACCCAGCTCTTCCATCACGTCGGTCAGGCTCTCTTTCGAGACATCCACCGCGCGGGTGACGCCCATTTTGCGCGCCAGCGACAGGCGGTATTCGTTCACGTCGGTGATCACCACGTTGCGCGCACCCACGTGTTTCGCCACGGCTGCCGCCATAATACCGATTGGGCCAGCGCCGGAGACCAGCACGTCTTCACCGACCAGGTCGAAGGAGAGCGCGGTGTGTACCGCGTTGCCGAACGGGTCGAAGATGGAGGCCAGATCGTCAGAGATATTGTCCGGGATTTTGAAGGCGTTAAACGCCGGGATCACCAGGTATTCTGCGAAGCAGCCCGGACGGTTCACGCCCACGCCGACGGTGTTGCGGCACAGGTGGGTGCGACCGCCGCGGCAGTTGCGGCAGTGACCGCAGGTAATATGGCCTTCACCCGAGACGCGATCGCCAATGCTAAAGCCTTTTACTTCCTGGCCTATGCCGACCACTTCACCAACATATTCGTGACCGACAACCATTGGGACAGGAATGGTTTTTTGCGACCACTGATCCCAGTTGTAGATGTGAACGTCAGTACCGCAGATGGCGGTTTTACGAATTTTGATCAGCAGATCGTTATGACCGACTTCCGGCTCCGGCACGTCGGTCATCCAAATCCCTTCTTCCGCTTTCAGTTTGGATAACGCTTTCATCACACGTCCTCAGGCAATTACGCCCAGCTGTTTGCCGATGCGGGTAAAGGCTTCCACCGCACGCTCAATTTGTTCAGGCGAATGCGCCGCAGACATCTGGGTGCGGATACGCGCCTGACCTTTTGGTACCACCGGGAAGAAGAACCCGGTCACGTAAATCCCTTCTTTCTGAAGCTCGCGGGCAAACTGCTGCGCCACAACTGCGTCGCCCAGCATCACCGGGATGATCGCGTGGTCAGCGCCGGCCAGGGTGAACCCTGCGGCGCTCATTTTTTCGCGGAACAGACGGGCGTTTGCCCACAGGCGGTCGCGCAGCTCGGCGCCGGACTCCACCATCTCCAGCACTTTGATGGAGGCGGCCACAATCGCCGGCGCCAGGGAGTTGGAGAACAGGTACGGGCGGGAGCGCTGGCGCAGCCACTCAACCACCTCTTTACGCGCAGCGGTATAACCGCCGGACGCGCCGCCGAGCGCTTTGCCCAGCGTCCCGGTGATGATGTCCACGCGGCCCATCACATCACAGTATTCGTGGGAGCCGCGGCCGTTTTCGCCGACAAAACCGACCGCGTGGGAGTCATCGACCATCACCAGCGCGTCATATTTATCCGCCAGGTCGCACACGCCCTTCAGGTTGGCGATCACGCCGTCCATGGAGAACACGCCGTCGGTCGCGATCAGCACGTGGCGGGCCCCCGCTTCACGGGCCTCTTTCAGGCGGGCTTCCAGCTCAACCATATCGTTGTTGGCGTAGCGGAAACGCTTCGCTTTACACAGGCGAACACCGTCGATGATGGAGGCGTGGTTCAGGGCGTCGGAGATAATCGCATCTTCTGCGCCGAGCAGGGTTTCAAACAGACCGCCGTTGGCGTCGAAGCAGGAGGAGTACAGAATCGCGTCTTCCATTCCGAGGAAGTTCGCCAGCTTTTGTTCAAGCTGCTTGTGGCTGTCCTGGGTGCCGCAGATGAAGCGCACGGAGGCCATGCCGAAGCCGTGGGTGTCCATGCCGTTTTTCGCGGCGGCAATCAGCTCAGGGTGATTCGCAAGACCTAAGTAGTTGTTCGCGCAAAAGTTGATCACCTTGCTGCCGTCGGCAACGGTGATGTCCGCCTGCTGGGCAGACGTGATAATACGCTCTTCTTTGAACAACCCTTCCGCACGTGCGGTGTCGAGGTCGCTGTTTAACTGTTTGTAAAAATCACCACGCATTGCAATTCTCCAGACTCGGCAAATTTTGGCACATATTACCCAAACCTATAGTTCATGACGAGATGACGCCGTATCTCTTCTCGTTTTTGCAGCATAAATCACGTGTACCCCTGCTGCATATCGGTGAATGGCTGAAGACCGGGCATTGTGATGATATGATATGACTATTAGCGTCCGGGATTGTCCCCGGGCTCAACACTTCAAAGGTTACAGTTATGATCATCGTTACCGGCGGCGCGGGCTTTATCGGCAGCAACATTATTAAGGCCCTCAATGATAAGGGCATCACCGACATTCTGGTGGTGGACAACCTGAAAGACGGCACCAAGTTCGTTAACCTGGTGGATCTGAACATCGCTGACTACATGGATAAAGAAGACTTCCTTATCCAGATTATGGCGGGTGAAGAGTTCGGCGAGATCGAAGCCATCTTCCACGAAGGTGCGTGCTCTTCCACCACCGAGTGGGACGGCAAGTACATGATGGATAACAACTATCAGTACTCTAAAGAGATCCTGCACTACTGCCTGGAGCGTGAAATTCCGTTCCTGTATGCCTCTTCAGCAGCAACCTACGGCGGGCGCACCTCGGACTTCATCGAATCTCGCGAATACGAGCAGCCGCTGAACGTCTACGGCTACTCCAAGTTCCTGTTTGACGAGTACGTGCGTCAGATCCTGCCGGAAGCGAACTCGCAGATTGTCGGCTTCCGCTACTTCAACGTTTACGGGCCGCGCGAAGGGCACAAGGGCAGCATGGCGAGCGTGGCGTTCCACCTGAACACGCAGCTGAATAACGGTGAAAGTCCAAAACTGTTCGAAGGCAGCGACGGCTTCAAGCGCGACTTCGTCTACGTGGGCGACGTTGCAGCCGTAAACCTGTGGTTCCTGGAAAACGGTGTCTCCGGCATTTTCAACCTGGGCACGGGCCGCGCGGAATCCTTCCAGGCGGTGGCTGACGCAACGCTGGCGTACCATAAGAAAGGCAGCATTGAGTACATTCCGTTCCCGGATAAGCTGAAAGGCCGCTACCAGGCGTTCACGCAGGCGGACCTGACCAACCTGCGCGCCGCAGGCTACGACAAGCCGTTCAAGACCGTTGCCGAAGGCGTGACGGAATATATGGCCTGGCTGAACCGCGACGCATAAGCATGAAGATTCTGGTGATCGGCCCGTCATGGGTGGGCGACATGATGATGTCGCAAAGTCTCTATCGCACGCTCAAGGCGCGTTATGCCCAGGCGATAATCGACGTGATGGCACCCGCCTGGTGCCGACCGCTGTTATCGCGCATGCCGGAAGTGAACGAGGCGATCCCGATGCCGCTCGGCCACGGGGCGCTGGAAATCGGCGAACGCCGCAAGCTCGGCCATAGCCTGCGTGAGAAGCGCTACGATCGCGCGTACGTGCTGCCTAACTCCTTCAAATCTGCCCTTGTGCCCTTCTTTGCGGGCATCCCGCACCGTACCGGCTGGCGCGGCGAAATGCGCTACGGCCTGCTGAACGATGCCCGGGTGCTGGATAAAGAAGCCTGGCCGCTGATGGTGGAGCGCTACGTGGCGCTGGCCTACGACAAAGGCGTCATGCGCAGCGCGAAAGACCTGCCTCAGCCGCTGCTGTGGCCGCAGCTTCAGGTTAACGACGGGGAGAAATCCCACACCTGCAATGCGTTTGGCATTTCCTCTGAACGCCCGATGATTGGCTTCTGCCCCGGCGCGGAGTTTGGCCCGGCTAAACGCTGGCCGCACTACCACTACGCCGAACTGGCGAAACAGCTGATCGACGAGGGCTATCAGATTGTGCTCTTTGGCTCGGCGAAAGATCACGAGGCGGGCAATGAAATCCTCGCCACGCTCAGCACCGAGCAACAGGCCTGGTGCCGCAACCTGGCTGGAGAAACGCAGCTTGAGCAGGCGGTTATCCTGATTGCCGCCTGTAAGGCCGTGGTAACGAACGACTCCGGTTTAATGCACGTCGCCGCCGCGCTGGATCGCCCACTGGTCGCGCTGTATGGCCCGAGCAGCCCGGACTTCACGCCGCCGCTGTCGCACAAGGCGCGCGTTATCCGTCTCATTACCGGCTATCACAAAGTCCGCAAAGGCGATGCGGCAGAAGGTTACCATCAGAGCCTGATCGACATTACGCCGCAGCGCGTTCTCGAAGAACTCAACGAACTGCTGTTGAGCGAAGAAGGATAACGGATGCGGGTATTGATCGTTAAAACCTCCTCAATGGGTGATGTTCTGCATACGCTGCCATCGTTGACGGACGCGATGCGGGCCATCCCCGGCATCCGTTTTGACTGGGTGGTGGAAGAAGGCTTCGCGCAAATCCCCACCTGGCATGAAGCCGTTGACCGCGTGATCCCGGTGGCCATTCGCCGCTGGCGCAAAGCGTGGTTCTCCGCACCGATTAAAGCCGAGCGTAAAGCCTTCCGCGAAGCGGTACAGGCGCAGCGTTACGACGCCATCATCGACGCCCAAGGGCTGGTGAAAAGCGCGGCGCTGGTCACGCGTCTGGCGCACGGCATAAAGCACGGCATGGACTGGCACACCGCCCGCGAACCGCTGGCGAGTCTGTTCTATAACCGCCGCCACCACATCGCAAAGCAGCAGCACGCCGTAGAACGCACCCGCGAGCTGTTTGCGAAAAGCCTCGGCTATGCGAAACCGGAAGCGCAGGGCGACTACGCTATTGCGCAGCACTTTTTGCGCGAAACGGAGAAGGATAGCGAGCCGTATCTGGTCTTCCTGCATGCCACAACGCGCGACGACAAGCACTGGCCGGAAACGCACTGGCGAAGACTGATTGAACTAATGCAACCTTGCGGTATCCATATTAAACTCCCGTGGGGTGCTGAACATGAGCGGCAGCGCGCGGAGCGTCTGGCAGCAGGCTTTTCCCACGTCGAGGTGTTACCCAAACTCACGCTGGCGCAAGTTGCCGCACAGCTGGCGGGCGCTAACGCCGTCGTTTCTGTGGATACAGGGTTAAGCCATTTAACCGCCGCACTGGATCGTCCTAATATCACGATTTTCGGCCCGACCGATCCGGGGTTGATCGGGGGTTACGGTAAAAACCAGCATCAGATGGTCAGCCCTACGCAACAAACGAAGGATATTAGCGCAGATGCTATTTTTTCATTTTTACAGGGCAGCCATCGGCTTTCCAACAGGGATATTTAACCCATGAGTTATGTATTTCTGCTGATTTTACTCTTTCCGGTGAAGCTCCTCCGGAAGCTGTTTCGGAAAGACACGGGCAAAAACCTTGTCATTCAGACAGCCAAAATCGGTGACTTTATTAATGCGACACCTCTTCTGGCACATCTGCAAAAAAGCGATGTGTTGGTCAGTCGCAGCGTTGGCGCGCTGGCGAAGCATGATGAGACTATCGAGCAGATCTATTTTATTGAGCAGCATAAGCGCAGCCTGTGGCGTAAGCTCTGCTTCGCTTGCAGGATAATGAACCGCTACGACAACGTCTACCTTCTACAGCCCAACAGCGTGAACCTCTTTTTTGCCGCCGTCTGTAATGCAAAAAACAAACAATTTCTAAGCATTTACACTCGCAGGTGGTATCACGGGATTTTCTATCTCGCGGCCGACGGTACCGTTGAGCATGGCAAAAAAACGCTTTCGGTGACGAACTACCTGAAACTGGCCGACCGCTCGCTCACCTGGCAAGACTCTCCCAAGCACGCCACAAAGCCGCTCTTCAAACCGACGACTTACCCGGCCATTCTTGATAAACCAGACGTTATCCGCATCGGCATCAGCATTGCGGCGGGTAATAAAGCCAAAACGGTGCCGCCTGCTATCTGGAAGCGGATTGTGGATCGTCTCGCCGATTTACCCTGCGAGTTTTATGTCTTCGGCGCGCCAAACGAACAGTCGTGGATGGACGATATCACCCGCCTTTACGGTGACATCCCGAATTTTATCAATCTGATTGGCAAAATTTCGCTCGAAGAGCTTCCCTGGGCCATTTCTAAAATGGACTGCTACATCGCGTCTGATTCGGGCAATGTCTACATTGCAGACGCTGTCGGCGTGCCGGTGGTTCTGCTGTTTGGGCCTTGCTGCCACTATGAACAGCGTCCGCTTGGCAACGTGATGCTGATTGGTAATGACGACAACATTTGCTCTTATGTCTTTGAAACACGTTATTATTTCCCTCAGGAGAGGGAAGAGCTTTTCGCGGTGACTGAACCCGCTTTAGACGAACTCCAGCAGTTTATTCGACGCTTGCCGAAAGCCCGCTCACTGGATCGCGCTACCGACGCTCAAGGAAACTAATTTTTATGGCTTTTTTAAGCGTCATCATTGCTGCGCATAACGCTGAAGATACGCTGCCCGCCACGCTTTCGAGCCTGCTGGCAGCAACAGACCAAGACACAGAAATCATTATTTTTAACGACAGTTCTGAGGATGCCACGCAGGCAATAATTGACGAGTGGTCGCCTAAATTTCCGCAGGTCATAACCCGGACCGTGAACTTTCGTAACGTAGGCCAGGTCCGAAACAGTGCCGTCGCGCTGGCATCGGGAGAGTACATTACGATGCTCGACAGTGACGATTGCTTAAAGCCGGGTAGCCTGAGAGACGCAATCACCTTCCTGAAAGCACAGCGCCCGGACATGCTGCTGACGCGTTTGCTTGAGATTCGCGATCCCCGGAAAATAAGCGCAGAGTGGCGGGGATTTAACCCTATTTCCTTGTCACAGCATGAAGCAATCTCCCGTTTCTTACGCCACAAAGATTTTCAGGCGCATCTCATCGGTCAGTTTGTTCATCGTAAGCTATATGAAAACAATCCGATTCCCTCTCTGCAATGCTATGAGGATTTCGCTGTTTTTCCCGGCATGCTAATGCAGTCGAGTAAAATAGCTTATCAGCGCCAGGGCCACTATTATTATATTAAACGCAGCGACAGTTTATCGAGCGTTCTGGATGCCAGCAAAATATCTACGCTGGTCGAGTGTACGCTACAGATGGAAAACACATTTCCATCCTCCTACAGGCATCTCGTCAATTGCCACTGGTTTGATATCTACAGCAATCATCGGACATATCTTTCAGACCAACACCTGGCGCTCGTTACGCAACGCGTAAAATCCATGTATACATTGTCGTTTTTCCTTTCCACTGATGTTCGTTTTAGCTACAAAAAAAGGGTTATTGAGGCGTTATGGAAAAAATAAGACCACGACTGTATCAACTGACACTCATTTTGAGCCTCATCTCTTTGATGTTGGCATTGGTTAGTTCAGGAAAACAGAGAGAGTTTTTCTATATTGCTATTTACGTCAGCATTATTGGCCTGGCTTTTGAATATAAAAAAATCACGCTGCGTCCCTTTACCATAGCGCTGCCGATTTTATTGATTGGATTACTGAACCTTAGCTGGTATGTCATCTATGAGTACCATAATCAGGGGATGAATCTTTACAGCGATTATCTCGATTCAAGTAAAAAATTAATCCTGGCGAGCGTTCTGATATTCTATATTGACCGTTTTAAATCCTATCTCGATAAAGAGACCTTTAAAAAATATTTCCTTTACGCCTCAGCTGCGGGGTTTGTACTCGCAACGGGATATGGCCTGTGGCAGGCAACGCAAGGGATGGCTCGCGTCGAGATGGCGATTAACCGAGCCACCGTTTCAGCTTATGTGTATTCCGTGTTATCGCTGGCATTCGTATACAGTCTTTACCTACAGAAGAACGTGACGCTTTACGTTGTTGCTGGTTTAACCATTTTACTTTCTTACTTCGTCATACTGCTCACGGGCACGCGCGCTGCAATGGGGCTTTATCTGCTCCTGGCGATAGTGCTGACGCTCTATCACTTCAGGCGTATTCACCTTAAATCCACCCTCATCTTTTTATGTATTGTGGCTGGTATTATCATCGTTAGCTACAAGCCGTTAATATCGCCTAAAATATCGCAAACACAGCTTGAATATCAGAGATATCAACAGGGTATTGACCGCACGTCACTCGGCGCTCGTTTTTCCATGTGGACGGTAGGTATTCAGAATGGACTTGCCCATCCGTTAGGGCAATCACTGGAGGAGCGTGAAGCATGGACGCGGCAGTATATTAAAGACGGACATCCAAACCTTGGCAGCGCGCTCGAATACATCAAAGTCCACCTGCACAACGAATTCATTGAGAAGTTCTCTTTGCAGGGGATCCCCGGCGTGGCGGTAATGCTCTTTTTCTTTGTTTCGATGATTGCGTATGCCCTGCGAAACAGAAATGCGCTGCTGCTAACGTCGATGCTTCTTTTGCTTTTGTATGGACTGACGGATGTCATACTGCTCAGCTCAGAAGCCCTCATCTTCTTTATGATTATCTTTGCGTTGAGTACACCTTTCTCGCAAACAAAGCAGCAATAGCAAATATGCCCGCCTGGCGGGCATTATGCTTTTTTGTACTGGTAAAACTCCGCCAGCGTCATTCCCACCGTTTTATCTGATAACCAGGTAAACAGCTGTTCCAAATCCTGATATAAATCTTCAATCGCCGCCTCATCTTTAAACGTCGGGCTGCCGCCAGGCATAAATTCCGACGAATGAAGCATAAACTCCACGTAGTCATTCCCCTGAGACAAACACTGCTGCGCAACCTTAATCATCTCCGCCGCGTTCCCGCCGGACGGGCGTAACCAGTTAACTGACGGAGAACGGTATTTACCGCGAAGACGATCATAACCCTGCTTCAGGGAATTCAGCCATGCCGGGTGTTTATACTGGATGCTCATCGGCACTTCGAGTAACGGGCTATTTCCAGGACGGGAAATATCGTCTGCGTCCAGAAAGTAAGCACGATCGGGAAAATGCTGGTAATTCGTTCCGCCACTTCCCTGAGGGGCACCTTTCGCGTTGCGCCAGTTCACGCGCGGCGTGACGGAACAATCTACCTGATACCCCAGCTCGATCAGCAGCCTGGCGTAACGGCTGTCAAATGCCCAGCGCCCGGCGCGATGGCTGAGCATTTTTGTCTGGAAGGTCTCTTCCAGTAAGCGGGTCATAAATACCACTTTCTCACGCATCACCTCGTCTGAAAACTCAATCAGATAAGGCTGCCAGCGCCAGTCATCACCGGTAAGATCGTGCTCCGGAGGGCTGTTCCAGGCATGGAGATGCATCCCCACCTCACCCTGGCCGCGGGCTATGACCTCTTTAGCGAACGCAATAAATACCGGTTCGACCGCCATCTCGTAGTTGGTCAGCCAGACGGGCTTAAAGCCGAAACGTTCACAAAGCGCCTGAAACCGCGACAGGTAGCGCGCGTTTTCCGTTTTGATCACCCGGTGGTTCTGCCAGAGATTATCCCCTTCGGTATCGATCGTGATGATAAACGCTGGTTTTTTCATAAGGAGCCCGCAAGACAAAATAGTTAGCGCTATGTTACGCACGCCCGAAAGCAGGAGTAAACCCTTCCAGGGAAATTCCCGACATTATGGAGAAAGAGTGCAAGTCGTTACCAGGTCTATTAGAATTGCCAATAGTACAACGCCGATAAGATGATGATGAATAACTTACCTGACACGCCTGATTTGCGCATTTTACTGATCAAACTTCGCCATCATGGTGACATGTTACTCACTACCCCCGTCATCAATTCATTACGCCAAAAATGGCCTGAAGCCCAAATCGACGTGCTTCTCTATGAGGAGACGCGAGACATGCTCGCCGCGCATCCGGCAATCGGTACGATCTACGGTATCGATCGTAAATGGAAGCAGCTGGGGACGCTGAAGCACCTGCAAAAAGAGTGGCAACTGCTTCGTGCGTTGCGCGCTCAGCATTATCACCTGGTGATTAATCTGGCCGATCAGTGGCGCAGCGCGATTGTCACCCGCTTCACCGGCGCACCGGTTCGGCTCGGGTTTGCCTTTAACAAGCGCAATAATGCATTCTGGCGTTTTTGTCACAGTGAACTGGTCTCTGTGGCCAGCCATCAGTCGCTGCATACCGTTGAACAAAATCTCTCCATACTGTCAGCGCTGCCGGTAGCGTCCAACCCTACCGTCACCATGGCTTACAGCGCGGATGACTGGCACCATGCTCAGCAAAAGCTTATGCAAAAGGGCGTGGGAGAAGGCTTCATCGTTATTCAACCCACTTCACGCTGGTTCTTTAAGTGCTGGGACGAAGGCAAAATGGCGCAAACTATCGCCGCGTTACAGCAGGACGGCTATACCATCGTTCTTACCGCAGGTCCGGATAAAAAAGAGCTGGCGATGATTGACCGCATTCTTGCCGCCTCCCCGCAAACGGGTGTTGTTTCGCTGGCAGGACAGTTAACCCTGCGCCAGCTGGCCGCGCTTATCGATCATGCGAACCTGTTCATCGGCGTTGACTCCGTACCCATGCACATGGCCGCCGCCCTTCAGACGCCCTGCGTGGCGCTGTTTGGCCCGTCAAAATTGACGTTCTGGTCGCCATGGCAGGTTAACGGCGAGGTCATCTGGGCAGGTAACTACGGCCCGCTTCCCAACCCTGACGCCATTGATACAAAAACGACGGAACGTTATCTCGACGCCATACCCGTTGATGCCGTCGTCTCCGCCGCAAGGAGATACCTGCAATGAAACTTCATCGTCTGGCCATCGTGCGCCAAAAATATCGTCCGGATGGGGGGGCGGAACGTTTTGTCTCCAGGGCACTCACCGCGCTGAGTAATCAAAATCTTGAGCTCAACGTCATCACTCGCGAGTGGCAGGGCGAAAAGCAGGACGACTGGCACATTCATATTTGCGATCCACGGAAATGGGGTCGCATCAGCCGTGAACGCGGCTTCGCACATGCCGCGCGCGCGCTCTGGCAGCAACAGCAGTTTGATATTGTGCAGAGCCACGAACGCATTCCGGGCTGTGATATTTACCGCGCCGGAGATGGCGTGCATCGACGCTGGCTGCTACAGCGGTCGCGTATTCTCCCCGCCTGGCGCGCGAAGCTGCTTATGCACGATCGCTATCACCGCTACGTAATGCATGCAGAGCGTGAAATGTATCAGGCGCCCGAGCTGAAAGCCGTTATCTGTAATGCGGAGATGATCAAACGCGAAATCGTCGAAGACTTTGATATTGACGCAAAAAAGATACATGTGATTTATAATTCAATAGATTCCAGCCGCTTCGTTCCGGCAGAAGAGCGTCAGCGTGCTGTACTGCGTAAGCAATTTGGCTTACCCGCTGATGCCGTCATTTTCTGCTTCGTGGGTTCAGGGTTTGAACGCAAGGGTCTGGCAAGCGCTATTCAGGCGATAGCAGGAACATCGGCGTGGCTGATTGTGGTCGGTCAGGATAAAGCGGAAAGCCGCTATCGCGACCTCGCCCGTTCATTAGGCTGTGAGGGGCAAATCCGTTTCCTGGGGATGCAAAAAGAGACGCTGCCATTTTATCAGCTTTCTGATGGTTTACTGCTGCCGACGCTGTATGATCCTTTTCCTAACGTCATACTTGAAGCAATGGCCTGCGGACTGCCCGTCATTACGTCAGAGAGTTGCGGTGGATCAGAATTTATTGCGCAAGGCCAGAACGGGTTTTACTGTGATGCACTTGATATCCGCACATTGAAGGAGGCCGTCGTGTCCATTCCTTCACTGGCAAAAAATAACAATATGGGGCTTGCGGCGCGTGAACGCGTCAGAGAAGCAACCCCTGAAAAACTGTCAAGTCAGCTTATTTCGCTTTATCAAAAATTACTGGATTAATAATGCGCATCCTAATGATTATTGATGGTTTACCCGGTGGAGGAGCTGAAAAAACGGTTCTCACCCTCTCCAGCGGACTGACAGAACTGGGGCATCAGGTTACCCTTTTCTCCTTACGGAAGGTGTGCGACTACGCCATTCCGGAAGGCATCGATTTTCAGGTTGTGCAGGATACCTGTAAAAAACCCTGGCGGAAGCTGACCGAGATCCCGCGTCGCGCCCGTTTGCTGGATCGCGCCATTGAGCAGGCAGAACGCAGCGGTAAATTTGACGTTGTCTTCTCCCATCTGCATAAAACCGACCGTATCGTGGCGCACAGCCGCGCGCTGGATCGGGATAAGGTCTGGTTCTGCGTACACGGGATGTTCTCCTTCTCCTATTTACGCCATCGCAGCGGGCTTTCCCGCTGGTTTAAGCATTATAAAATTCGCCATACCTATGAAAACCGCAATGTTGTGGCGGTATCCGGCGCCGTGCTGCACGATCTCGCTGAAGTACTCGCTATCCCCCTGCGACGCAAAGCGGTTATCCATAACCCCTTCGATATCCCTGAAATTCAGCGTCTGGCAGAAGCGCCCTTTGAGATGCAGGGGCAGGATTACATTATCCACGTTGGCCGTTTTCATGAACACAAGCGACACGACCGGCTTCTGCGCGCGTTCGCGCTGAGCAAGATTGACGCATCGCTGGTGTTAATGGGCAAAGGCTCTGACGCCAAAATAGACCAGCTCAAACAATTAGCCGCTGAGCTTGGAATCGAAAATAAGATTATTTTCCGCCCGTTCGAAACCAACCCCTATCCGTGGATCAAAGGGGCTCGCCTTTTAGTGTTAAGTTCCGACTGCGAAGGTTTTGGTAATGTACTGGTGGAGTCCATTATCTGTCAGACCCCACCGGTGAGTACAAACTGCCCTGGCGGCCCTGCTGAGATCCTTACTGGCCCCCTGGCACGTGGTCTGACAGCGTTAACCGACGAATCACTGGCGAAAACACTGGCAGAACTGTATGCCTCTCCGCCGGTTGTTGATCGCGAAACGATCGCATCGTTTGGTATCAACGCCATTTGCCAGCAATACATTGCTTTGGTCGACAACCAAAAATAATCAGGTTTCATATGCAAAATTCAGCGCCTTTATTAAGCGTGGTGGTTGCCGTTTATAACGGTGAAGATTTTCTCGATCAGTTCTTTACCTGCCTTGTCAATCAACATATCGACAGTATGGAAGTCATCATCGTCAATGATGGCTCTACTGACCGCTCGATGCAGATTGTCGAAAAATGGCGTGAAACGCTGCCACAGATGCAGGTTATTGAACAACCTAATCAGGGCGTGTCCATCGCGCGTAATACCGGCCTGGCCGTTGCGACCGGCCAATATCTCTCTTTCCCGGATATTGATGACGTCTTTAAACCCGGCATGTACCAGCGTCTGCTGGATATGGCCGTCACGCAGAACCTGGACGTCGCCACCTGCAATGGCAACTACGTCTGGGAAAATAACAAAAAACCGTCTCGCCCTATCTTCCCTGAAGATAAGCTCGCCTCAACGGGCGTCATGAATGGCGCGGCATGGCTAAAAAAGGCGCTGGATTCACGTAAGTTCCTCCATGTGACCTGGCTGAATATCTATCGCCACGATTTTATCCGTCAGAACGGTTTCCGCTTCGAGCCTGGCCTGCGCCATCAGGATATCCCGTGGACTACCGAGGTGCTGCTTGCTGCGGAACGCGTTCAATACACCAGCGAACGCTTTTACGACTACTACATACACTCCGCCTCGGTATCGCACACCCCGGATAATGACGACACGCTTATTCGCTCCGCGCGTCATTACATGAAGATCCTGAAGATGCTTGATGCCATTAACCAGCGTTACCCGGATAAAGTGAAAAATATCCCTGCCTGCCACTGGCAAATCGCCAAAGAGGGGCTGGGAATTATTCATACCTTCGACAACATGAAGGATGAGGCGAAGAAATCAATGATAATCAAAGAGTTCTTCGACACCGGGATCTGGAAGCTCATCTGGAAAAGTGCCAAAAGCCCGCGTTTGCGCTGGCGCCTGGGCCGCCGCTACTTCCGTTTAAAACGGTATCTGGCATAAGAGATAGCTTTAGCACGCTTAAATGCTTAGAATTTCCCGGCCGAAACTAAAAAAACGGATAATCGCTTGGAATTGTTGTATACCGCCCTGCTCTACATCATTCAGCCACTGGTGTGGCTGCGACTGTTGCTCCGTAGCCGTAAAGCGCCTGCGTACCGTAAACGCTGGGCCGAACGCTATGGCTACTGCCGCAATAAAGTGGCGCCGGACGGTATTCTGCTGCATTCCGTGTCAGTCGGGGAAACGCTGGCGGCCATTCCGCTGGTGCGTGCCCTGCGCCACCGCTATCCGTCGCTGCCCATCACCGTCACCACGATGACGCCAACCGGCTCAGAGCGTGTGATGTCTGCTTTCGGCAAAGACGTGCATCACGTCTATCTGCCGTACGATCTTCCCTGCGCCATGAACCGTTTCCTGAATACCGTTCGCCCTAAACTGGTGATCGTCATGGAAACCGAACTGTGGCCGAATATGATTTCCGCCCTGCATGCCCGTAAAATCCCTTTGGTTATCGCCAACGCGCGTCTGTCAGAACGCTCGGCGAAAGGGTACGGCAAGCTGGGTAAATTTATGCGTCGCCTGCTCAGCAAAATCACGCTGATTGCCGCGCAGAACGAAGAAGATGCCGCGCGCTTTATCGCCCTCGGGCTGAAACGCAACCAGCTTGCGGTCACGGGTAGCCTGAAGTTCGATATTTCCGTCACTCCAGAACTCGCCGCCCGTGCGGTCACGCTGCGTCGACAGTGGGCGCCGCGTCGCCAGGTCTGGATTGCCACCAGCACTCATGACGGCGAAGAAGCGATTATTCTTCAGGCTCACCGCCAGCTGCTGGAAAAATTCCCTGATTTACTGCTGATTCTGGTTCCTCGCCATCCGGAGCGTTTCAAAGATGCCCGCGAGATGGTGCAAAAAGGCGGTTTCAGCTTCACCCTGCGCAGCAGCGGGGAAATCCCCTCAGGCAGTACGCAGGTGGTGATTGGCGATACGATGGGCGAACTGATGCTGCTGTACGGCATTGCGGATCTCGCCTTTGTCGGCGGCAGCCTGGTAGAGCGCGGTGGCCATAACCCGCTGGAGCCGGCGGCCCACGCCATCCCTGTTCTGATGGGGCCGCACACGTTTAACTTCAAAGATATCTGCGCTAAATTGCAGCAAGCCGATGGCTTAATCACTGTGACCGACGCGGATTCGGTGGTCAAAGAGGTCTCGACCCTTCTGACTGACGAAGATTACCGCCTGTGGTACGGTCGACATGCCGTTGAAGTCCTGCATCAGAACCAGGGCGCACTGACCCGTCTGCTGCAACTTCTGCAACCTTATCTGCCGCAGCGGAGCCACTGATGTCAACGCGTCTGTCGGTCGTGATGATCGCCAAAAACGCCGCCGACCTGCTTCCGGATTGCCTGGCCTCCGTTGCCTGGGCTGACGAAATCGTCATTCTCGACTCCGGAAGTACGGACAACACGGTGGACGTTGCCCGTGCAGCGGGCGCAAAAGTCTTTACCGACACCGACTGGCAGGGCTACGGCATTCAGCGCCAGCGTGCGCAGGGGTTCGCCACGGGCGATTATGTGCTGATGATCGACACCGACGAGCGCGTCACCCCGGAACTCCGGCAGGCCATTCAAACGGTGCTTGCCGCGCCGCAGCCTGGCGCGGTTTACAGCATCGCGCGCCGTAACTATTTCCTGGGCCGCTTTATGCGCCACAGCGGATGGTATCCCGACCGCGTGATGCGCCTCTATGCGCGCGAGCGTTACCAGTACAACGATAACCTTGTTCATGAGTCGCTGGCCTGCGATAACGCTCAGGTGATCCCCCTGACGGGCGATCTGCTTCATCTGACCTGCCGTGATTTCGCCAGCTTCCAGCGCAAACAGCTCAACTATGCCACCGCATGGGCGCAGGAACGCCATCAGCGCGGCAAGAAGGCCACGCTGACGGGTATCTTCACCCACACGCTGGGCGCGTTTCTGAAAACGCTGCTGCTGCGCGGCGGCGTGCTGGACGGCAAACAGGGCTGGTTACTGGCGGTGGTCAATGCCCAGTATACTTTCAACAAATACACCGAGCTGTGGGCGCTGAACCGCGGCTACTCAGAGAAAACGTGAGCCATGAGCACAAAAGCGATTTATCCGGGTACCTTCGATCCAATCACTAACGGTCATCTTGATATCATCACCCGTGCGGCGTGTATGTTCGACAAGGTGATTCTGGCTATCGCCGCCAGCCCGAGCAAAAAGCCGATGTTCGACCTGAACGAACGCGTGCAGCTGGCCACCGATGCGATTTCGCACCTGCCGAATGTTGAAGTCGTCGGGTTCAGCGATTTGATGGCAAACTTTGCCCGTGCTCAGCAGGCCAATATTCTGATCCGCGGTCTTCGCGCGGTAGCAGACTTCGAATACGAGATGCAGCTGGCGCACATGAATCGCCATCTGATGCCGGAGCTGGAGAGCGTATTCCTGATGCCCTCCAAAGAGTGGTCCTTCATCTCGTCTTCGCTGGTGAAAGAGGTGGCGCGCCATCACGGGGACGTTACCCACTTCCTGCCGGTTAACGTCCACCAGGCGTTGATGGAAAAGCTAAAGTAACCTTACTTCTGGCACTGACGGCAGTAGAACGTGGCCCGCTGGGCGTGCTTCGTGGCAATAATCGGCGTTCCGCAGGCCCTGCATGGCTCACCCTTACGGCCATAAACCTGCAACTCCTGCGCAAAATAGCCCGGCTTCCCGTCGCTTTGCAGGAAATCCTTCAGCGTCGTCCCGCCCTGCTCAATTGAGCGCAGCAGTACCGCTTTAATCACTCTGACCAGCAGCTCGCACTCCTGCGCCGACAGCGAAGAGGCCAGCCGATCGGGATGGATCCCGGCGGCAAACAGCGATTCGCTGGCATAGATATTCCCCACGCCTACCACCAGCTTATTATCCATCAGCCAGGGTTTAATCGGGGTCTTCTTCTTCGCACACTTCTCTTTGAGATAATCCGCGTTAAACGCCTCTGAGAGCGGCTCAGGCCCGAGATGCGCCAGCACGTTGTGCCCTTCCAGCTCTTTGGTCCACAGCCATGCGCCAAAGCGACGCGGGTCGGTATAACGCAGCACTTTGCCGTTGCTCATCACCAGGTCAACGTGATCGTGCTTTTCCGCAGGCAATTCTTCGGTGAGGATGCGCAGACTGCCCGACATGCCCAGATGGATAATGATCCAGCCGTCAGGCAGCTCCAGCAGCAGGTATTTCGCGCGGCGCTGCACGCTCAGGACGGGTTTATCGCTTAACGCGTGGATCTCATCGGAAACCGGCCAGCGCAGACGCCCGTTGCGAACGACAGCATGAAGAATAGTCGCGCCGACCAGATGCGGCTCAATACCGCGGCGGCTGGTCTCTACCTCAGGTAATTCAGGCATGGTTCCTCCGTTGAGATGCAGAATGCAAAAAACCCCGCAGATGCGGGGTTTTTCAATACAAGGAGACTAAAATTATTTGATTTTAGCTTCTTTGTACAGTACGTGCTGGCGTACAACTGGATCGAATTTTTTCAATTCCAGTTTTTCCGGCTTAGTACGTTTGTTCTTCGTGGTGGTGTAGAAGTGACCTGTACCAGCAGAAGAAACCAGCTTGATTTTCTCGCGAATACCTTTAGCCATGATTTATTTCCTCTTTAAGTACTTAGTACTTTTCGCCACGGGCACGCAGTTCGGACAGAACTGTATCGATGCCTTTCTTATCGATTACACGCATACCTTTAGCAGATACGCGCAGGGTGACAAAACGCTTCTCGCTCTCAACCCAGAAACGGTGAGAGTGCAGGTTCGGCAGGAAACGGCGTTTAGTCGCGTTCAGTGCGTGGGAACGGTTGTTACCGGTCACCGGACGCTTGCCAGTAACTTGGCAGACTCGGGACATGTCTATTCTCCAAAAATCAAATTAGCTCGAGCTTCGTATGGGGTATCGGCGCCTCGTCAGGCTTTACAGCCCGGTCATCGCATAGTTCTATTGAACTCTCGATTGCCAGGCCCAAATGCCAAACCCGAGATTCTCAAAGGTGGCGTAGTATACGCTGACTCGGCGGTGTGCTCAAGTCCCGAACAGACAAAGATCCCGATGGATCGCGAGAAAAGGCCTAAATCCAGCCACGTTCGGCAAAAGAAATGTACTCTCCGCGGCCAATTATCAGATGGTCCAGCACACGAATGTCCATGAATTGACAGCATTTGATAATACGTTCGGTAATGGCTTTGTCAGCTCTGCTTGGTTCTGCACAGCCAGAGGGGTGATTATGCGCGAGGATCACGCCGGCTGCATTCACTTTTATCGCTTCCCGCACAATTTCACGCGGATGCACCTCAACATGGCTCAATGTTCCCGAAAAAAGGCGGGTATGTTTCAGTACCCGGTTTTTGTTGTCGAGAAAGATCACCATGAAGATCTCCCGCTCCAGATCGGAGAGCTGGCTTTGCAGAAATTCGCGGGTCATGTCCGGGGTCAGGATCGGGTCTTCTTCCTCCATACGCACGTTATAAAATCGCCGGGCAAGCTCCGCAATGCCCCGCAGCTGGGCATATTTCGCCACGCCGATGCCCTCCACGTGCGTAAACGCCTCCAGCTCGGCGGTCAGCAAACCATGCAGTGAACCAAAATGGTCTATCAGGTCTTTCGCCAGCGTAAATACCGTTTTTCCCTGCGTGCCGGTGCGTAAAAAAAGCGCCAGCAGCTCGTCGTCTTTCAGCAACGTGACGCCATGGCGCAGCATTTTTTCACGCGGTAGCAGCAGTTCAGTCTCTTCCATGCCCGGCCTCCTTCTGTTTGCCATTATGCTGCCACAGGCAAATTCGGGGCTCGACGCTGACGTTTCGTTCTTGCGTAACGCCTCGCAAAGTGAATAAAGGACATCATCACCCCGTTTTAGGGATTGTGATAAAATGCCCGCTCTCTGGTGAACCCAACAGGAAAGAATCATGATGAGCCTGGCCGGTAAAAAAATCGTTCTTGGCGTAAGCGGCGGTATTGCTGCCTATAAAACGCCAGACCTGGTGCGCCGTTTGCGCGAGCGCGGGGCCGACGTACGGGTCGCGATCACCGAAGGCGGCAAAGCCTTTATCACCCCGCTAAGCCTGCAAGCCGTCTCGGGATACCCGGTATCCGACAGCCTTCTCGACCCGGCGGCCGAAGCCGCAATGGGCCACATTGAGCTGGGAAAATGGGCCGATCTGGTTATCCTTGCCCCCGCCACGGCAGATGTAATTGCCCGCGTGGCGGCCGGTATGGCGAACGATCTGGTATCGACCATTTGCCTCGCCACGCCTGCGCCCGTCGCGGTTGTGCCCGCCATGAACCAGCAGATGTACCGCAATGCCGCCACCCAGCATAATCTGGAAACGCTGGCCGCGCGCGGCCTGCTGATTTGGGGACCGGACAGCGGCAGCCAGGCCTGTGGCGACGTGGGGCCGGGCCGTATGCTCGACCCATTGACGATTGTTGATATGGCCGCCGCCCATTTCTCGCCTGTCAACGATCTGCAACATCTCAACATCATGATTACCGCGGGCCCAACGCGCGAGCCGCTGGATCCGGTGCGTTACATCACCAACCACAGCTCCGGCAAAATGGGCTTTGCCATTGCCGCCGCGGCGGCCAAACGCGGCGCGAACGTCACGCTGGTAAGCGGCCCGGTGTCGCTTACCACACCGGCGTTTGTGCAGCGTATTGATGTGACGACCGCGCTGGAAATGAACGCTGCCGTACAGGCGCATGCACAACAGCAGCATATTTTTATCGGCTGTGCGGCCGTCGCTGATTACCGTGCTGAAACCATTGCTGACGCCAAAATTAAAAAGCAAGGCGATGAATTAACAATAAAAATGGTGAAGAACCCGGATATCGTTGCCGGTGTCGCCGCATTGAAAACTCATCGTCCTTACGTTGTTGGGTTTGCCGCAGAAACGAATAATGTGGAAGAATATGCCCGGCAAAAACGTACCCGCAAAAACCTCGATTTAATTTGCGCGAACGACGTATCGCTGTCCACGCAAGGATTTAACAGCGACAGCAACGCATTGCACCTTTTCTGGCAGGATGGAGATAAAGTCTTACCGCTTGAGCGCAAAGCACTCCTGGGCCAACAATTACTGGACGAGATCGTTACCCGTTATGATGAAAAAAATCGACGTTAAGATTCTGGACCCGCGCGTTGGCGAGCAATTTCCGCTGCCAACGTATGCCACCTCCGGCTCTGCCGGTCTTGACCTGCGCGCCTGTCTCGACGACGCCGTAGAACTGGCGCCGGGTGCAACGACCCTGATCCCGACCGGACTGGCGATTCACATTGCTGACCCGTCACTGGCAGCAGTGATCCTGCCGCGCTCTGGCCTGGGCCATAAGCATGGCGTCGTGCTGGGTAATCTGGTCGGCCTGATCGACTCTGACTATCAGGGTCAACTGATGGTCTCCGTCTGGAACCGTGGCCAGGACAGCTTCACCATTGAGCCGGGCGAGCGTATCGCGCAGATGGTGTTTGTACCGGTGGTGCAGGCAGAATTTAACCTGGTGGCAGACTTCGACGCCACCGACCGTGGCGAAGGCGGCTTCGGCCATTCCGGGCGCAAATAACCGCCCGACAAACACGCATCTCACAGCGCCATAATGCAATAACAAACCGCAAACGTCAGTTTGCGGGTCGCTGTGTGGTTGCCAGCCTGACAAGTGCTTATTTTCAGGGGTATTTTGTAACATGGCAGAAAAACAAACCGCGAAAAGGAATCGTCGCGAAGAAATACTTCAATCTCTGGCTCTGATGCTTGAATCCAGCGACGGCAGTCAACGCATCACCACCGCAAAGCTGGCGGCCTCTGTGGGCGTGTCAGAAGCGGCGCTGTATCGTCATTTTCCGAGTAAAACCCGGATGTTCGACAGCCTGATCGAGTTTATTGAAGATAGCCTGATCACGCGCATCAACCTGATTCTGAAGGATGAAAAAGACACCAGCGCGCGTCTGCGTCTGATTGTGCTGCTGATTCTGGGCTTTGGTGAACGTAACCCGGGTCTGACCCGTATTCTGACCGGCCACGCGCTGATGTTTGAACAGGATCGTCTGCAAGGCCGTATAAACCAGCTTTTTGAGCGTATCGAAGCCCAGCTGCGTCAGGTTCTGCGCGAGAAAAAAATGCGGGAAGGCGAGGGATATACTACTGATGAGACCCTGCTGGCAAGCCAGATCCTGGCATTTTGCGAGGGAATGCTCTCTCGGTTTGTGCGCAGCGAATTTAAATACCGACCAACGGACGATTTTGACGCCCGCTGGCCGTTAGTGGCAGCACAATTGCAGTAACGCCGCCGCCGGATGGCGGCTTCGCCTTATCCGGCCTACGAACGGGTAGGCCCGGTAAGCGTCGCGCCACCGGGCAACGCAATTAAACCCCGAACGCTTCGCGATACGTTTTTACCGCTGCCAGATGGTCCGCCATCTCAGGCTTCTCTTCCAGATACGCAATCAGGTCTTTCAGGGTAATAATCGACGTGACCTTGCAGCCATAATCGCGTTCCACTTCCTGAATAGCAGAGATGTCGCCGCGCCCGCGCTCCTGACGATCGAGCGAAATCAGCACGCCCGCAAGCGTTGCACCGTTAGCCTGGATAATCTCCATTGATTCACGGATCGCGGTGCCTGCGGTGATCACGTCATCGACCAGCATCACGCGGCCCTGCAACGCACTGCCTACCAGATTGCCGCCTTCACCGTGGGTTTTGGCCTCTTTACGGTTAAAGCAGTACGGCACGTCGCGGTCATGGTGCTCCGCCAATGCCACCGCCGTGGTGGTTGCAATCGGAATGCCCTTGTACGCGGGGCCAAACAGCAGGTCGAAATCAATCCCGGAATCCACCAGCGCTTCGGCATAGAAACGGCCTAACAGTGCCAGGTCGCGCCCGGTATTAAACAGCCCGGCGTTGAAGAAATACGGGCTTTTACGCCCCGATTTCAGCGTGAACTCGCCAAACTTAAGTACCTGCTTGTTAAGCGCAAACTCAATAAACTGGCGCTGATACGATTTCATGGATTTGCTCCTTTAGTTTTTTCTGTCTTACAGGCAAAAAAAAGGCGACTCATTGGTCGCCTTAAAATCAATTTTCTAACGCCGCTTTCTGCGTCGTTACAATGGATTCGATACCCCCTCGGGCCAGCGCCAGCAAGGTAAGCAGCTCTTCGTGGGTGAATGGCTCGCCTTCCGCCGTGCCCTGCACTTCAATGATGCGACCATCTTCGGTCATCACCACGTTCATGTCGGTTTCTGCGGCAGAATCTTCAACGTATTCCAGGTCGCAAAGTGCTTCGCCGTTAACGATACCGACGGAGACAGCGGCAACCATCCCTTTCATCGGGTTGGTTTTCAGCTTACCGGCGGCAACCAGCTTATTCAGCGCATCTGCCAGCGCCACGCAGGCGCCGGTAATGGAGGCGGTACGCGTGCCGCCATCGGCCTGGATCACGTCGCAGTCCAGGGTGATGGTGAACTCGCCCAGCGTTTTCAGGTCAACCGCGGCGCGGAGCGCACGCGCGATCAGGCGCTGGATCTCCATAGTACGACCGCCCTGCTTACCCTTCGCCGCTTCACGGGCATTACGGGTATGGGTTGCACGCGGCAACATGCCGTATTCGGCGGTGATCCAGCCCTGGCCCTGACCTTTCAGGAAGCGAGGCACGCCCTCTTCGATGGACGCGGTGCAAAGCACTTTGGTGTCACCAAACTCAACCAGCACGGAGCCTTCAGCGTGTTTTGTATAGTTACGGGTCAGGGTGACGGGACGCACCTGATTGGCGCTACGACCTGCTGGACGCATGATGGATTCTCCGGCTTGAAACGAATGTGGCTGCGCATTATACGGATAAAGGACGCTTATTCCTATCCTGAGAAGCCCCTGAAAGCTATAATTCCCCCATCTCTCCTTTAAAAACGGGAATGTCTATGATCCGCAGTATGACCGCCTACGCCCGGCGTGAAATCAAGGGTAGCTGGGGTAGCGCTACCTGGGAAATGCGCTCGGTAAACCAGCGCTATCTGGAAACATATTTCCGTATGCCGGAACAGTTCCGCAGCCTGGAGCCTGTGGTGCGTGAGCGTATCCGTACGCGTCTGACCCGCGGGAAAGTGGAATGTAATTTGCGTTTTGAGCCCGATGCCAGCGCGCAGGGTGAACTGATCCTTAACGAAAAGCTGGCAAAACAGCTCGTTAATGCGGCGAACTGGGTCAAAATGCAAAGCGACGAAGGCGAGATCAACCCGGTTGATATTCTGCGCTGGCCTGGCGTGATGGCCGCCGGAGAGCAGGATCTGGACGCGATTACCGCCGAAATCCTCGCGGCACTCGACGGCACGCTGGATGACTTTATCGTTGCCCGCGAAACCGAAGGCCAGGCGCTGAAAGCGATGATTGAACAGCGTCTTGAGGGCGTGAGCGCCGAAGTGGCTAAAGTTCGCGCTCATATGCCAGAAGTGCTGCAATGGCAGCGTGAGCGACTTGTCGCCAAACTGGAAGAGGCGGAAGTCCAGCTCGAAAACAACCGTCTGGAACAAGAGCTGGTGCTGATGGCGCAGCGCGTGGACGTGGCTGAAGAGCTGGATCGTCTGGAAGCGCACGTTAAAGAGACCTACAACATTCTGAAGAAGAAAGAAGCTGTAGGCCGCCGTCTCGACTTTATGATGCAGGAGTTCAACCGCGAGTCGAACACGCTGGCGTCTAAGTCTATCAATGCAGAGGTGACCAATTCAGCGATTGAACTGAAGGTTCTGATTGAGCAGATGCGCGAGCAGATCCAGAATATCGAGTGATCCCTTTCCGGGTGGTGCTGCCTCGCACGCCACCCATTACTTTTTCTAATCCTTATTTAGCCTTACTTTCTCTCTCTCCCGCCTTAAATCAAGCCTGCCCGCCGTGCGCTGATAAATTCCCTTAGGGAAAACCACCTCGCCTTAGAAAATCTCAATCGTGATCTTCCGCGCAAATCGTTAATCTCCCCCTCTTCATTCCGGAGGTTTTATGCTGCTTCACGTACTCTATCTCATTGGCATTACCGCAGAAGCCATGACCGGCGCGCTCGCTGCCGGACGTCGCCGTATGGACACCTTCGGCGTGATCATTATTGCCACAGCCACTGCGCTCGGCGGCGGGTCCGTACGCGATATCCTGCTTGGCCATTATCCACTCGGCTGGGTCAAAAACCCTGAGTACGTCATTATCGTGGCAACGGCAGCCGTACTCACCACGATTGTGGCTCCGGTGATGCCTCATCTGCGCCGCTTATTCCTCGTGCTTGATGCGCTTGGGCTGATTGTTTTTTCCATCATTGGTGCGCAAATCGCTCTCGATATGGGTGAAGGCCCGGTTATCGCCACCATTGCGGCGGTGATTACGGGCGTGTTTGGCGGGGTGCTGCGCGATATGTTCTGTAAACGTATCCCGCTGGTTTTCCAGAAGGAACTGTATGCCGGAATCTCCTTTGCCGCCGCAGTGCTGTATGTTGCCTTGCAGCACTATGTCACCAGTCACGATGTGGTGGTTATCTCCACGCTGCTGTTTGGTTTCACCGCGCGCATGCTCGCATTGCGCCTGAAGCTTGGCCTGCCCGTTTTTCATTACAAACACAATGCGCATTAATGTCAGAACGGGCAGGCGCCGGATTATCAGTTACTCGAATAGGTGTAGCCGTAGTGATGATAGCCGTAGCCGTAAGCGTTGCTTGCCCGCTTAATGACGCCGTTCAGGATAACCCCTTTGGTGTTGACGCCGCTCTGCTCCAGGCGTTGTACGCAGATTAAAATCCACCAATGTGCTGTGCGGCCAGCCACCTCGCCAGCGCATCAATCTGCGGCTGATGCAGCCAGTCTACGATCTGACGGGCCTTCTCCTGTCCGGTACCCGGCAGCCTCCGCCACTCCGCTTCGCTTCGTTGAACCAACGCCTGCCAGGAGCGATCCCCTGCCGCCTTCAGCGTTGACCGGGACAACGGTATTCCCATCGCGGCGATCCAGCGGATAAAAGGACGCTCCCGCGCCAGGTTAAACTGATGCCATAGCGCAGCGCCATGCGTTGCCGATATCCCTGGCGTCGCAGCGAGCTGCGCCTGCGTGAGCTGTAGCCAGGAGAAGAGATGCTCAAACCGATGCGCCTGATAGAGGTTACGCCACCCCGATTCGCCCATCCCTTTGATATCTAACGCCTGGCTGGAGCTTAGCCACGTCAGCCGGGCAAAAAATTGCTCCATGCATTCCGGCGAGGCGTAGAAACAGGTTAAGCCGTTATAGTGCGATGAGGGCGGCTGTGGTTTATGGCGATCCACATTGCGCCATACCACCTTATCCAGCCGGGGAATACCTTGTCCCGCCAGGCTTACCAGCACCTGATCGCCGGGCGCAATATCCAGCATCTGCCAGCGGTTGACCGACCCCAGGTTCACGCGCTGTACACGTTTATCGTCGAGCATAAGCGGCTCAAGCTGCGCAATCGCCGTGATCCGCCCGGTACGGCCAACGGTAAAATGAATGGCTTTGACTTCCGTCACCTGGGCCACAGGACGATATTTCCACGCGATGACCCAGTTCCCTTCACCCGGCAGCCACTGCTCACCCGGCGGCTCTGCCGAGGCGCGAACCACAATGCCATCCGTGGCAAAGGGTAACGAAGCCTTAAACCAGGCCGTCTGCTGCGCTTCCACGTCAGCCGCGTTTTTAACCGGCAAGGTATAACGCGCAGTCAGGGTAAAACCGGCCTTTGCCAGCGCGGAAAGGCGTGCTTTCATCATTTTTGGACCGTTCGGCCAGGCCCAGATAAAAATGCCTGTCTGCTTCAGCGCTGCGCGATCGGTTGCGCGCATCATCGCTCCCGCCACCTTCGCTCGCGCATTCATACCGCCCATCTGCTGTTGAATATGCCCCTCGCGAAGCAGAAAAAGTTCACCCTGCAATACGCTGTTGGCAAGCGGCCCGGAAAGCGTTTGCGGGATAGCGGGGATCATTCGCGCCTGAGCCGTCCAATCTTCCCCCTGCAAACCGTCGCCGCGGCTGATGGCCTGCACCAGCCTGCCGTTTTTGTAGACCAGGGTGACCGCTACGCCATCCACCTTTGGCTGCACCCAGAGATCCTGCTGCGCGGCCATCCAGCGGCTAAGCCCCTGCTGGCTATCTGCCTTATGCACGCCGGTATGGGCGAAGGGGTGCTTCACCGTCCCGCTGGCGGCAGGGAGATCGTCGTGCAGCGGCTCATCGTGAAAACAGCGCTGCCACTGTTTTAATCGGGCGTTAAGCCTGTCGTAAACGTCGTCGCTCACCTCGCTGCTGCCCTGCTTCCAGTAAGCATCATTCCAGCGGGCCAGCTGCGCCTTCAGGGCCGCGATCTCCTGCCCGGCCTTCGATGGCGACCAGACCGGGCAGATTGCCATTGCCCCGCTGCTTAAGAAGAACATCAGTATGCTTATCCATCTCACCATTATCATCCCTCCCGGTTTTGCGAAGGGTATACCCTGCCCAAGAGCCGCAGACCAGCGGCAAAAAGGCATTTTACGAGCGTGCTTCAGCGCATTGTTTTTATTGCAGCAAAAGGAGGGTAAAACCTGAAAACGGCACGCAAAATCAATAATCCAGGGGAAAAAGTGTGACAAAGGCTACGTCACACAGCGGCGACGTGTATAATAAGCCCGTATGTAGGACTTCTTCGTTAACACATACAAAAGACTCTCATGGCTCAAGGCACGCTTTATATTGTTTCTGCCCCTAGTGGCGCGGGTAAATCCAGCCTTATTCAGGCACTGTTAAAAACCCAACCGTTGTACGATACGCAGGTTTCTGTTTCTCACACCACGCGGGCACCGCGTCCGGGTGAAGTGCACGGTGAACACTATTTCTTTGTGAATCACGATGAATTCAGGGCGATGATTGGCAGAGACGCGTTTCTTGAACACGCTGAAGTTTTCGGTAACTACTACGGAACCTCGCGTGAAACCATTGAGCAGGTTCTGGCGACCGGCGTGAACGTGTTCCTGGATATCGACTGGCAGGGCGCGCAGCAAATTCGCAAGAAAATGCCTGATTCGCGCAGTATCTTTATTTTACCGCCATCGAAAGATGAGCTGGATCGCCGCCTGCGTGGCCGCGGCCAGGACAGCGAAGAAGTTATCGCAAAGCGTATGGCCCAAGCTGTTGCAGAAATGAGCCATTACGCGGAATATGATTACCTTATTGTGAATGATGATTTTGATGCCGCGCTGAGCGATCTCAAAACTATCCTTCGCGCAGAACGTCTGCGTATGAGCCGCCAGAAGCAGCGTCATGACGCATTAATCACCAAACTGTTGGCAGACTGAACCCACTTTCAGTATCATGCCCAGTCATTTCTTCACCTGTGGAGCATTTTAAGTATGGCACGCGTAACTGTTCAGGACGCTGTAGAGAAAATTGGTAACCGTTTTGACCTGGTGCTGGTCGCCGCGCGTCGCGCTCGTCAGATGCAGGTAGGCGGTAAAGATCCGCTGGTACCGGAAGAAAACGATAAAACCACCGTTATTGCACTTCGCGAAATCGAAGAAGGTCTGATCAACAACCAGATCCTCGACGTGCGTGAGCGCCAGGAGCAGCAAGAGCAGGAAGCCGCTGAATTACAAGCTGTTACCGCTATTGCTGAAGGTCGTCGTTAATTAAACCTGCGGGTCGCCCTTGTATCTGTTTGAAAGCCTGAATCAACTGATTCAAACCTACCTGCCTGAAGACCAGATTAAGCGTCTTCAGCAGGCGTATCTCGTTGCACGTGACGCTCACGAGGGCCAGACACGTTCAAGCGGTGAACCTTACATCACGCACCCGGTAGCGGTAGCCTGTATTCTGGCCGAGATGAAACTCGACTACGAAACGCTGATGGCCGCCCTGCTGCATGACGTGATCGAAGATACCCCTGCCACCTACCAGGATATGGAACAGCTGTTTGGCAAAAGCGTTGCCGAGCTGGTGGAAGGGGTCTCTAAGCTTGATAAGCTGAAATTCCGCGACAAGAAAGAGGCGCAAGCCGAAAACTTTCGCAAGATGATCATGGCGATGGTGCAGGATATCCGCGTCATTCTGATCAAACTTGCTGACCGCACCCACAATATGCGCACGCTGGGCTCACTTCGCCCGGATAAACGTCGCCGCATCGCCCGTGAAACCCTCGAAATCTACAGTCCGCTGGCGCACCGTTTAGGTATACATCACATTAAAACCGAGCTGGAAGAGCTGGGTTTTGAGGCGTTGTACCCGAACCGCTATCGCGTGATTAAAGAGGTGGTGAAAGCCGCTCGCGGCAACCGTAAAGAGATGATTCAAAAGATCCTCTCTGAAATCGAAGGGCGTTTGCGGGAAGCCGGTATTCCGTGCCGCGTGAGCGGTCGCGAAAAGCATTTGTACTCTATCTACTGCAAAATGGTGCTCAAAGAGCAGCGTTTTCACTCGATCATGGATATTTACGCGTTTCGCGTGATCGTCCATGACTCAGACACCTGCTATCGCGTGCTGGGGCAGATGCACAGCCTGTACAAGCCACGTCCGGGGCGCGTCAAAGATTACATTGCCATTCCAAAAGCGAACGGATATCAATCTTTGCACACCTCCATGATTGGCCCGCACGGTGTCCCTGTTGAGGTACAAATTCGTACCGAAGACATGGATCAAATGGCAGAGATGGGTGTCGCGGCGCACTGGGCCTATAAAGAGCACGGTGGCGAAAGCAGCACTACCGCGCAAATCCGCGCCCAGCGCTGGATGCAGAGCCTGCTGGAGCTGCAACAGAGTGCAGGTAGCTCGTTTGAATTTATCGAGAG
This sequence comes from Enterobacter sp. GD03975, assembly GCF_029838645.1. Taxonomy (NCBI): domain Bacteria; kingdom Pseudomonadati; phylum Pseudomonadota; class Gammaproteobacteria; order Enterobacterales; family Enterobacteriaceae; genus Enterobacter; species Enterobacter sp. GD03975. The sequence continues at coordinate 115,243 of NZ_JAOBZC010000005.1, read as the reverse complement.
CGTTAAATCCGATCTCTTCCCGGATGAGATTTACGTTTTCACGCCGGAAGGGCGTATTGTCGAACTGCCTGCGGGCGCGACACCGGTCGACTTCGCGTACGCCGTGCATACCGATATCGGCCATGCCTGCGTAGGTGCCCGCGTCGACAGACAGCCTTACCCGCTCTCCCAGCCGCTCTTCAGCGGACAGACGGTAGAAATTATTACCGCGCCGGGCGCACGGCCTAACGCCGCCTGGCTGAACTTTGTCGTGAGCTCAAAAGCGCGCGCAAAAATCCGCCAGCTGCTGAAAAACCTCAAGCGTGACGACTCCGTCAGCCTGGGGCGCCGTCTGCTCAATCACGCGCTGGGTGGCAGCCGCAAACTGGCTGAAATCCCGCCAGAGAACATTCAGCATGAGCTGGAGCGTATGAAGCTCGCCTCGCTGGATGACCTGCTGGCTGAGATTGGCCTCGGCAACGCCATGAGCGTGGTCGTGGCGAAGAACCTGCAACAGGGCGAAACGACAGCCGTTCCAGCTAACGCACAAAATCATGGTCACCTGCCGATCAAAGGCGCTGACGGGGTGCTCATCACCTTCGCCAAATGCTGCCGTCCTATCCCGGGCGACCCGATTATTGCGCACGTCAGCCCAGGTAAAGGGCTGGTGATCCACCACGAATCCTGCCGCAACATCCGTGGCTACCAGAAAGAGCCTGAGAAGTTCATGGCGGTCGAGTGGGATAAAGAGACGGCGCAGGAATTTATTACTGAAATCAAGGTGGATATGTTTAACCACCAGGGTGCACTAGCGAACCTGACGGCAGCGATCAACACGGCCTCGTCCAACATTCAGAGCCTGAATACGGAAGAAAAAGATGGCCGCGTTTACAGCGCCTTTATTCGCCTGACCGCCCGTGACCGCGTGCATCTGGCGAATATTATGCGCAAGATCCGCGTGATGCCGGACGTCATTAAAGTCACCCGAAACCGAAACTAGCATTATGAATTCAAAACGTTACGAGCGAATCTGCGAAATGCTCGCCAGGCGTCAGCCTGATCTGACGGTCTGCATGGAGCAGGTCCATAAACCTCATAACGTCTCTGCTATCGTTCGCACCGCAGATGCCGTCGGCGTGCATGAAGTACACGCCGTCTGGCCAGGCGCACGTATGCGTACCATGGCCTCCACCGCCGCAGGCAGCAACAGCTGGGTATCCGTTAAAACGCACCAGAGCATTGGTGAAGCGGTCTCGCACCTGAAAGGGCGTGGTATGCAGGTTCTGGCAACCAACCTCTCTGCTAAAGCCGTGGATTTCCGTGAGATCGACTATACCCGTCCAACCTGTATTTTAATGGGCCAGGAGAAAACGGGGATCACGCAGGAAGCTCTGGAACTGGCCGATCGGGACATCATCATTCCGATGATCGGCATGGTCCAGTCGCTCAACGTGTCGGTCGCCTCTGCGCTGATTCTGTACGAAGCGCAGCGCCAGCGTCAGAACGCCGGAATGTACGAGCGCAGCAACAGCATGCTGCCGGAAGATGAGCAGCAGCGCCTGCTGTTTGAAGGTGGCTATCCGGTGCTGGCTCGCGTTGCGAAGCAGAAGAAATTGCCTTACCCCCACGTCAACGCGCAGGGCGAAATTGAAGCCGATGCCGAGTGGTGGTCCACCATGCAGTACGCAGGGTAAAAGATGAAAGGCCGCCTGCTGGACGCCATACCGCTCAACAGCCTGACGGGCGTGGGTGCGGCACAAAGCAGTAAACTGGCCAAAATTGGCCTGCACACCGTGCAGGATCTCCTGCTCCACCTCCCCCTGCGTTACGAAGACCGCACCCAGCTTTATAAGATTGGCGATCTGCTGCCTGCCATCTACGCCACCGTTGAAGGGGAAGTGCTGAACTGCAACATCACCTTTGGCGGACGCAGGATGATGACCTGCCAGATCAGCGACGGGACCGGCATTCTTACCCTGCGCTTTTTCAACTTCAGCGCGGCGATGAAAAACAGCCTTGCCACGGGACGACGCGTGCTTGCGTACGGCGAAGCGAAACGTGGCAAATACGGCGCGGAGATGATCCACCCGGAATACCGCGTGCAGGGCGATCTTAGCTCACCTGAGCTACAGGAGACGCTCACGCCGGTCTATCCGACTACCGAGGGCATTAAGCAGGCAACGCTGCGCAAGCTCACCGACCAGGCGCTGGAGCTGCTCGATACCTGCGCCATTAACGAGCTGCTGCCACCGGAGCTGGCGCAGGGCATGATGAGCCTGCCGGAGGCGTTACGCACCCTGCACCGTCCACCGCCAACGCTTCAGCTTATTGATTTAGAAAGCGGTAAACACCCCGCTCAACGGCGTCTTATCCTTGAGGAATTACTGGCTCATAACCTGAGCATGCTGGCACTGCGCGCAGGTGCGCAGCGCTTCCACGCGCAGCCATTAAGCCAGCGCGATGAACTCAAGGATAAGCTGCTGGCCTCACTCCCGTTTAAACCCACCGGCGCACAGGCGCGGGTCACCGCCGAGATTGAACGCGATATGGCGCTTGACGTGCCGATGATGCGCCTGGTGCAGGGCGATGTCGGTTCCGGTAAAACGCTGGTCGCCGCGCTGGCCGCGTTACGCGCCATCGCCCACGGCAAGCAGGTGGCGCTGATGGCGCCGACGGAACTGCTGGCCGAGCAGCATGCCAACAATTTCCGTAACTGGTTCGCCCCGCTGGGCATCGAAGTGGGCTGGCTGGCCGGGAAGCAGAAGGGCAAAGCGCGCCTTGCGCAGCAGGAAGCCATTGCCAGCGGGCTGGTGCAGATGATTGTCGGCACGCACGCTATTTTCCAGGAACAGGTGCAGTTTAACGGCCTGGCGTTGGTCATTATCGACGAACAGCACCGTTTTGGTGTGCATCAGCGTCTGGCGCTGTGGGAGAAAGGCCTGCAACAGGGCTTCCATCCGCATCAGCTGATCATGACCGCCACGCCTATCCCGCGCACCCTGGCGATGACGGCCTATGCCGATCTGGATACCTCCACTATCGACGAACTGCCGCCGGGCCGTACGCCGGTGACCACGGTCGCCATTCCGGACACGCGCCGCAGCGACATTATTGACCGTGTGCGCAACGCCTGCACGCAGGAAGGCCGCCAGGCTTACTGGGTCTGTACCCTGATTGAAGAGTCTGAGCTGCTGGAAGCCCAGGCCGCCGAAGCCACGTGGGAAGAGCTGAAGCTCGCCCTGCCGGAGCTGAACGTTGGTCTGGTGCACGGGCGCATGAAGCCCGCCGAGAAGCAGGCGGTGATGCAGTCGTTCAAGCAGGGTGAGCTGCATTTGTTGGTCGCCACGACGGTCATTGAAGTGGGCGTGGACGTGCCAAACTCCAGCCTGATGATTATTGAGAACCCGGAGCGCCTGGGTCTTGCGCAGCTCCACCAGCTGCGAGGCCGCGTGGGCCGTGGCGCGATCGCTTCTCACTGCGTACTGCTCTACAAAGCCCCGCTGTCGAAAACCGCGCAGATGCGGTTGCAGGTCTTACGCGACAGCAATGACGGCTTCGTCATTGCGCAAAAAGATCTGGAGATCCGCGGCCCGGGCGAACTGCTGGGCACGCGTCAGACGGGTAACGCCGAGTTTAAAGTGGCGGATTTGCTGCGCGATCAGGCCATGATCCCCGAAGTACAACGCCTTGCGCGCCATATTCATGAACGCTACCCCGAACAGGCGGCAGCGTTGATTGAACGCTGGATGCCGGAAACCGAGCGGTATTCCAACGCCTGACGGTCAGCCAAACATCGGCAGCATCAGGTAGAGCTTAATCACCAGCGCGTTGACGATATCAATGAAGAATGCGCCCACCATCGGCACCACCAGGAACGCCATGTGCGACGGGCCGAACCGTTCGGTGATCGCCTGCATGTTGGCGATGGCCGTTGGCGTTGCCCCCAGTCCAAACCCGCAGTGTCCTGCCGCCAGTACCGCCGCATCGTAGTTTTTGCCCATCATCCGCCAGGTGACAAAGATGGCATACAGCGCCATAAACACGGCCTGCACCGCCAGAATCGCCACCATCGGCAGCGCCAGCGAGGCGAGTTCCCACAGCTTGAGGCTCATCAGCGCCATCGCCAGGAACAGCGACAGGCTGACGTTCCCGAGCACGGACACCGCGCGTTCAAAGACGCGGTAGAAGCCCATCTGCGCCAGACCGTTACTCAGGATCACCCCGATAAACAGCACGCAGACAAAGGTTGGCAGTTCGAACGCCGTTCCCGCCAGCCATTGCGCAACGATTTTGCCCACGGTGAGGCAGATGGCAATCATGGCGATGGTTTCAATCATCACCAGCGAGGTGATGCTGCGGCCAACGTCCGGTTTTTCAAACGCGGTCGGGACCATTTCATCGTCTGGTCTGCCTTCCGGCGTGGTGGAGTGCTTCACCAGATAGCGCGCCACCGGGCCACCAATCAGGCCGCCAAGCACCAGACCAAAGGTCGCGCAGGCCATCGCCACTTCCGTTGCGTTTTCAAAGCCATAGCGTTCGATGAACAGCTTGCTCCACGCCGCGCCCGTTCCGTGGCCGCCTGAGAGGGTAATCGACCCCGCCAGCAGGCCCATCAGCGGATCCAGCCCCAGCAGCGACGCCATACCGATGCCGATGGCGTTTTGCATCAGCAGCAGGCCCACCACGACAATCAGAAAAACGCCCAGCACCTTGCCGCCCGAACGCAGGCTTGCCAGGTTGGCGTTCAGGCCGATAGTGGCAAAGAAGGCCAGCATCAACGGATCTTTCAGGGACATATCAAAATCGATTTCCCAGCCCATGCTTTTTTTCAGCACCAGCAGGGCCAGCGCCACCAGTAATCCACCGGCGACGGGTTCAGGAATGGTGTACTTTTTCAGAAAGGAAACACTGTGTACCAGCTTGCGACCAAGCAGAAGAACCAGCGTTGCGGCAACAAGGGTCGACAACGTATCGAGATGAATCATAGAAGGCTCCTGTTATGCGCGTGTTCCATACACACGCGGCGTTATCCTGGGCCGGGTGATGCTCGTCATGAGCCGCCGGCGCGAAAAGTGTAATTTTTTTTTCCTGTTGGTTGTAGAAAACCTGCTCACACCGGCAGATTTTCTCTCTTTTTTTTGCTGGCAATCGTTTGCTTTTACCAGGTGGTCAGCTAAAATGCCCGCTTTTCCACCGTGGGATTGCCGCCGATGTCTGTTAACACTCTGGAGTCTTCTGATGCGCAACCGATTGCGCAGAAGCAAAACAGCGAACTGATTTACCGCCTTGAAGATCGTCCCCCGCTGCCTCAAACCCTCTTTGCCGCCTGTCAGCACCTACTGGCGATGTTCGTGGCGGTCATCACGCCGGCGCTGCTGATTTGCCAGGCGCTGGGGTTACCGGCACAGGATACGCAGCACATCATCAGTATGTCTCTGTTCGCCTCCGGCGTGGCCTCCATCATACAAATTAAAGCCTGGGGTCCGATGGGGTCTGGGCTACTGTCGATTCAGGGCACCAGCTTTAACTTTGTGGCACCGCTGATCATGGGCGGTACGGCGCTGAAAACCGGCGGCGCGGACGTGCCGACCATGATGGCGGCGCTTTTCGGCACCCTGATGTTGGCAAGCTGCACGGAGATGATTATCTCCCGCGTTCTGCACCTGGCGCGCCGGGTGATCACCCCGCTGGTCTCCGGCGTGGTGGTGATGATTATCGGCCTGTCGCTGATTCAGGTAGGCCTGACCTCCATCGGGGGCGGCTACGCGGCAATGAGCGACCATACCTTTGGCGCCCCGAAAAACCTGCTGCTGGCAGGCGTGGTGCTGGCGATCATTATTCTGCTCAACCGCCAGCGTAACCCGTACCTGCGCGTTGCATCACTGGTGATCGCCATGGCGGCCGGTTACCTGCTGGCGTGGGCGCTGGGTATGCTGCCGGAAAACACCGCGCCGACCAACAGCGCGCTGATTACCGTGCCAACGCCGCTCTACTACGGCCTGGGCATTGACTGGAGTCTGCTGCTGCCGCTGATGCTGGTCTTTATGATCACCTCGCTGGAAACCATCGGCGATATCACCGCCACCTCCGACGTTTCCGAGCAGCCGGTCTCTGGCCCGCTGTACATGAAACGCCTCAAAGGCGGCGTGCTGGCAAACGGGCTGAACTCGTTTGTCTCGGCGGTATTCAACACTTTCCCGAACTCCTGCTTTGGCCAGAACAACGGCGTGATCCAGCTGACCGGCGTGGCCAGCCGCTACGTGGGCTTCGTGGTGGCGCTGATGCTGGTCGTCCTCGGGCTGTTCCCGGCAGTGAGCGGGTTTGTGCAGCACATTCCTGAGCCGGTACTGGGCGGCGCGACGCTGGTCATGTTTGGCACCATTGCCGCCTCCGGCGTGCGTATCGTCTCCCGCGAGCCGCTGAACCGCCGCGCAATCATGATTATCGCGCTGTCGCTCGCCGTGGGTCTGGGCGTCTCCCAGCAGCCGATGATTTTGCAGTTTGCTCCGGACTGGGTGAAAAACCTGCTCTCTTCCGGCATCGCCGCGGGCGGTATTACCGCTATCGTGCTGAACCTCGTTTTCCCGCCTGAAAAGAACTGATCCCCCTCACGGCAGGCTGTCAATGCCTGCCGTGACACCTCTTTACACCATTCCCGCCTTGAGCATTGCGCATAAATCGTGCATAACTCCTTTATGTACGTTTCGCGGGAAGGAAGACCATGAAATTTATTGGAAAGCTGCTCATCTATCTTCTGGTAGCCCTGCTCATCGTAGTGCTCGCCTTTTATTTTCTGCTCCAGACCCGCTGGGGCGCATCGCAGGTCAGCAGCTGGATCACGATGAATACCGATTACGAGCTCAACTTTGACCTGATGGATCACCGATTTTCATCCCCTTCTCACATCCTTCTGGAAAACGTCACCTTCGGACGAGATGGCAAACCGGCCACGCTGGTCGCTAAAAAGGTGGATATCGGCTTAAGCAGTCGCCAAATCACCGACCCGCTGCACGTAGACGCCATCACCCTGTCCGACGGCACGCTGAACTTATCGCCGCAGACAGCGCCGCTGCCGTTCCAGGCCGACCGTCTGCAACTGAATAACATGGCCTTTAACAGCCCGAACACGGCGTGGGATCTCAGCGCGCAAAAGGTTACGGGCGGCGTCAGCCCGTGGCAGCCCGAGGCGGGTAACGTGCTGGGGAAAAACGCGCGCATTCAGATGAGCGCCGGCTCGCTCACGCTCAACGGCATACCGGCGAATAACGTGCTGATTCAGGGGCAGCTGAACGGCAATGAGGTGGTGCTTAACACCATAGGCGCCGATATGGGGCGCGGCTCCCTGACGGGCTCTGCCCAGCGTAATACCGATGGCAGCTGGGTGATTGATACCCTGCGTCTGAATGAGATCCGCATGCAGAGCGACAAATCGCTGCTGGATTTCTTCGCCCCAATCGTCACCCTGCCTTCGTTACAGATTGGGCGGCTGGACGTGACCGATGCCCGTCTACAGGGGCCTGACTGGGCGGTAACCGACCTCGATCTCAGCCTGCGTAACCTCACCCTGAGTAAAGGTGACTGGCAGAGCCAGGAGGGACGGTTATCCATGAACGCCAGCGAGTTTATTTACGGCTCGCTGCACCTGTTTGATCCCATCCTGAACGCGGAATTCTCGCCTCAGGGCATTGCGCTGCGTCAGTTCACCTCCCGCTGGGAAGGGGGCATGGTGCGCACCTCCGGCAACTGGCTGCGCGAGGGTCAGGCGCTGGTGCTGGATGACGTTGCCATTGCCGGGCTGGAATATACGCTTCCGGAAAACTGGAAAACGCTGTGGATGGATCCGCTCCCGGCATGGCTGAACAGCGTGACGCTGAAAAAATTTGGCCTGAGCCGCAACCTGGTGATCGACATCGATCCTGCCTTCCCGTGGCAGATCACCTCCCTTGACGGTTATGGCGCGAATCTGCGGCTGGCGAAAGATCGCAAATGGGGCATATGGGGCGGTAACGCAACCCTGAACGGCGCGGCAGCAACCTTTAACCGCGTCGACGTGCGACGCCCGTCGCTGGCGCTGAATGCCAACGCCGCGACGGTAAATATTACCGACCTGAGCGCCTTTACCGAGAAAGGGATCCTGGAAGCGACCGCCACCGTGTCACAGCTGCCCCAGCGGCAAACCACCGTGAGCCTGAACGGGCGCGGCGTACCGCTCAACGTATTGCAGCAGTGGGGCTGGCCAGCGCTGCCGATTGCGGGGGACGGCAATATTCAGCTCACCGCCAGCGGCAGCGTGCAGGCGAATGCGCCACTGAAGCCGACGGTGAATGGGAAGCTGAGCGCGGTAAATATGGATAAACAGCAGGTGCAGCAGACGATGACCGGCGGCGTGGTTGCAACGCCTGTGCAATAAACAAGCCGGGTGGCGGCTACGCCTTACCCGGCCTACGAGGTTTTGGTTCCCTCTCCCACGGGAAGAGGGTTTGGGTGAGGGCATCAAACATCATGATTACCGTAGGCCCGGTAAGCGAAGCGCCACCGGGCTTTTTTACGGCTCAGAGGTGAACCACCACCTCATCCCCCTCGGCTTTCACCACCACGCCCCACTCGCTGCCCGCGTGCGAGCCGCCCTTCACGCCGCCGACCTTCTGCACGTTGCGCAAGCAAACGGACCAGTTACGCGCCTCGCCTGCGCCCGTAAAGGTGACGATGTCGCCCTGACGTGACGCCTTCAGCGTAAACAACACCGAGCCGTCCGCGGCCGGCACCTCGCTCAACGCCGTTGCGCCATCGCTCAGGTTAAAGAGCTGGAAGGCTGTCCCCTCGTGCCACGCGTAGTCCGGCTTCTGGCTATTATTGCCCAGCGCCAGAAGGGTATTGTCACGCACATAGACCGGCAGGCTCATAAAATCGTGCTGCTGCTTATGCCAGCGGCTGCCCGCGATCTCGTCGTTGTGCCACAGGTGGGTCCAGCGGCCTTCCGGCAGGTAGAACTGCACGTCGCCCGCCTCGGAGAACACCGGAGCGACCATCAGGGCATCCCCCAGCATGTACTGACGGTCGAGGTAATCGCACGCCGGATCGTCCGGGAACTCCAGCATCATCGCGCGCAGCATCGGCGTGCCGAACTCGCGGGCCAGCGCCGCCTGACGGTACAGGTACGGCATCAGCTGACATTTCAGCTGGGTGAAGTGGCGCACCACGTCGCAGGACTGGTCATCGTACGCCCACGGCACACGGTAGGATTTGCTGCCGTGCAGGCGGCTGTGGCTGGAGAACAGCCCGAACGCGCACCAGCGTTTATAGACGTGCGCCGGAGCGGTGTTTTCGAACCCGCCGATATCGTGGCTCCAGAACCCGAAGCCGGACAGGCCAATCGACAGCCCACCGCGCAGGCTTTCCGCCATCGATTCGTAGTTGGCGTAGCAGTCGCCGCCCCAGTGTACCGGGAACTGTTGCGCCCCGACGGATGCCGAGCGGGCAAAAAGCACAGCTTCCTCTTCACCCACCGTCTCTTTCAGCACGTCCCACACCAGCTCGTTATAGATGTAGGCGTAATGGTTGTGCATCTTCTGCGGATCGGACCCGTCGAACCACTGGACGTCCGTCGGGATGCGCTCGCCGAAGTCGGTCTTGAAGCAGTCGACGCCGATATCCACCAGGCCTTTCAGCTTGTCGGCATACCACCGGCACGCGTCCGGATTGGTGAAGTCATAAATCGCCAGCCCCGGCTGCCATTTGTCCCACTGCCAGAGGGAGCCGTCCGGACGCTTGAGCAGGTAGCCCTTCTCTTTCAGCTCCCGGAAGATCGGCGACTTCTGGCCGATGTATGGGTTGATCCACACGCAGACCTTCAGCCCTTTCTCTTTCAGGCGACGGATCATCCCTTCCGGGTCCGGGAAGGTTACCGGGTCCCACTCAAAATCACACCACTGGAAGGCCTTCATCCAGAAGCAGTCGAAGTGGAACACGTGCAGCGGCAGGTCGCGCTCAGCCATACCGTCGATAAAGCTGTTGACCGTCGCTTCATCGTAGTTGGTGGTGAACGACGTGGTCAGCCACAGGCCGAACGACCACGCAGGCGGCAGCGCCGGACGCCCGGTGAACTGCGTATAGCGGTTGAGCACCGCTTTCGGCGTCGGGCCGTCGATCACGAAATACTCCAGATATTCCCCTTCCACGCTGAACTGCACTTTGGACACCTTTTCGGAGCCGACTTCAAACGAGACGTTTTCCGGGTGATTCACCAGCACGCCGTAGCCGCGGTTGGTCAGGTAGAACGGGATATTTTTGTAGGACTGCTCGGTGCTGGTGCCGCCGTCGCGGTTCCAGGTTTCGACCGTCTGGCCGTTGCGCACCAGGGCGGTAAAGCGCTCGCCCAGACCGTAGACCGTTTCCCCCACGCCGAGATCCAGCCGCTCGAACACGTAATTGCGGTCGGTGTTGCTGTCCTGCACATAGCCGTTGTTTTTCAGCTGGCTGCCGGTAATGCGCTGGCCGTTGCGCAGGAAATCCAGCGCCCAGAACTCGCCTTTGGTGACGCGCACGCTGACGCTGCCGCTTTTCAGCTCGGCAAAGTCGGCGTTGTTTTCAATCTCGACCTTCACGTCTTTCAGAACGTTCAGCGGATAGTGCGGGCCGTTATTCAGCGCACCCTGGAAATGCTCAATGCGCACCCCGACAATCCCTTCCTGCGGAGCAAACAGGCGCACAGTGAACATCAACGTGTCGAGTTGCCAGGTGCGTTCGCGCACGTCACGCGGCGCCACATACACCACCAGGTCATTGCCCTGCTGCTCCACGTCGAACACCTGAACCGGATACGTCACGTTCAGGCCCGGTTGAATAAGCCAGTTTCCATCACTGATTTTCATGCTTTCGTCCTCTTAGTTCTGCAATTCTTTACTGACCGGCAGGTTTTCAAAATCCTGCTGATTGCGGCGAGCGCCCTGCGCCAGCTCGCTCAGGATTTTGGTCAGGAAGGGGGTTTTCAGCGTGTAGTAGCGTTTGGCGATGATGGCGCTCAGCACGTAGCAGATCGCCGGCGCCAGCGTAAACAGGCCGATAATGATGCTGATGGTCGCGCTGTTCTGGGTTTTGGCCGCCGCGTCGTAGCCGCCGCCTGCCAGCATCCAGCCAATCATCGCTCCGCCCAGCGCCAGGCCGAGCTTCAGCACGAACAGCGTGCCCGCAAAGCTGATGCCGGTCAGGCGTTTGCCGTTGGTCCATTCGCCGTAGTCGACGGTATCGGACATCATCACCCACTGAATTGGCGTCACCAGCTGGTGCAGCACGCCGATGACGAAGATAAAGGCGAACATCAGCACGGTGGCATGCATCGGCACGAAGAACATCGCCACGCTGACCACCGCCAGCGCGGTGTTGGTCCACCAGAAGATGCTGACCTTGCACTTCCAGTCGGTGAGCGGTTTCGCCAGTGCGGAGCCAATCAGGTTGCCGACGCAGTAGGTGGTGAGGAACGCGACGAACACTTCCGGCGAGCCCATGATCCAGGTGCAGTAGTACATCATCGCGCCGCCGCGCACGCAGACGGCGAGGATGTTGAGGATGGTCAGCACGCCGACGATGCGCCACTGGTCGTTTTGCCAGATATCGCGCAGATCTTCCCGCATGGAGGTGGTGCTCGGCGGCACCTGAATGCGCTCTTTGGTAGTAAAGAAGCAGAACGCCAGCATCAGGAACGCGACCACCGACAGCACGGCGATCCCGCCCTGAAAACCGAACGCCTTATCGTCGCCGCCGATCAGGTTCACCAGCGGCATCATCAGCACCGTGGAGAGCATGCCGCCCGCCGTCGCCAGCACAAAGCGCCAGGATTGCAGGGAGATGCGCTGCGTCGGGTCGTTGGTGATCACCCCGCCCAGCGCGCAGTACGGGATGTTGACCACGGTATAAAGCAGGGTCAGCAGCGTGTAGGTGATAGCGGCGTAAACCATTTTGCCGTTGAGGCTGAGGTCCGGCGTGGTGTAGGCCAGCACGCAGACGATGCCGAACGGAATGGCGCCGAACAAAATCCACGGGCGGAACTTGCCCCAGCGGCTGCGGGTGCGGTCGGCGATCAGCCCCATGCACGGGTCGGAGATCGCATCCAGCGCGCGTGCCAGCAGGAACATGGTGCCGACAAACCCGGCGGGAATACCAAAAATATCGGTGTAGAAAAACATCATATAAAGCATAACGTTATCAAAAATGATGTGGCTGGCGGCGTCTCCCATGCCGTAGCCAATCTTCTCTTTTACTGACAGGACTTCGCTCATCTTTTTATCCTTCACGCTGTAGGGGGCGCTGAGACCGGTTACCGTTTTTTAAACCATTGTTTCAGGAGCGGGTATTGCGTTTTCTGGTTAGCAGATTACGTTTCTTGTTTTTTGTGATCGGGATAAAGGTTGGTGAGCACAAAATGCTAACCTGAGGATTTTCTTAAGAATTAGCTGAAACAGGGGGGTTAAGGTCAAAAGAGCGGTGAAAAAAGTGGTGTGGGGTATGTGGTAAATGCCTGAAAGTAGCTATAATGCGCCCGCCTCCATGTAGCAATGCAGGCGCGGAAGATCGTCATCTCCGGTGAGGTGGCTGGACTTCAAATCCAGTTGGGGGCGCCAGCGTTCCCGGGCAGGTTCGACTCCTGTGATCTTCCGCCAAAATTTCAGCAATGAATTGCAATTGCTATCTCAGCCAACTCTTTTCGAACATATCGCCGCCTCGGCTTTCGTAAAATCCATTTGGGGTCAATATGCCAATATGTGTTGGGTATTTTTTATACTGAGAGGTATTTTTACTCCATCTCAAAGACGAATATCCTGCTAAAATCCTATGCCCTATCCATCTATCATCAATTATCTTTGATGATCCAGGAATGTTAATAAGCAACAGGCTTCCCATGAATTTAATCCAATCAGATTCACTCAGCAATTTATTACCATAAGCATGATAAGATCTTCCACTACTATATATCTGAAAATTCATACCCCAGAGAGAGCAAAATTCTTTGAATGCTGATTCAAGTAATTTGCTATCTTTACCACCAAAATCGATTAAAGGGAGATGTAACGTTGAATTTAAAGTTTGGATGTTAGAATTCAGAGACAGCTCTTGTGTATCATCCAAATCCATTAACATATCAAATAGGCTAGATTTATCTAAGTTATATAAAGGTAAATCAAAAACTTCTCTTTCGTCTTTGAAAGATTGTGGATAATATCTGTATCGGCTAAAGCTTAAAATTGTATCAGATGTCAAGATTCCCCAATCATAGTAAGATTTTAACAAATCATAAACCCATAAAATTGGATGCCTATTTATTTTCATATGCCCATAATGATAGGTATTCATTTGATATTTATACCTTTAAGAAGTTGATACATATCCATTGAAAACTGATCTGTCATTCCAGATACAAAATCCACAATGAGATGTACTCTTAAATGCCATTCAGCTTCTTTGCTAAGAGAATCATATTTATCAGAGAAATAACTATCAGACCAGTTCTTATCTTTAATTGAAATTTCAGCAACAGCTGTTTTATAAGCGTTTAAATGTTTATCGGGTAATCTATTAAAGAGCCTTCTTTCTATATGTAATTTACTCTCATTAATTTTTTTAACGTTATTATTCAAGAGGTATAAGAAGTCTTTTTTTGTTAAAGATAAGATCTTTGAATATTCATCTAATATCCCTTTTATTATTGCGAACCCAGATAATTCCATTTTCTCTGCTTCGTAGGAAGTAAAAAGATAAGCTGATGTATAGTTCTTAAGAATTTCAAGCAAGTCATATTCAATTGTACCTTTGGAAATTAATGTATTATTAACATTAAAATTCATGAAATTATAATAATCGTTGACAAAATTTCTAGAGACTTTTTCCACTAAATAATTAGACAGTGATGTTTTGAATGATAAAAAATTGCTTATTGGATAAGTTTTATCTTTAGAATTTAAGCTTCTAATTAATTCATTTATAATTCTAGTATGTTTAACATGCTTACTTTTTAGTATTGAGAGCTCATTAACAACGAAGTTGGAAAAATCTTTAGTACTTATGATTTTCTTCTCAATACCATCTTCAATGTCACTGATGCAGTATGAGATATCATCTGATGCTTCCATTAAAAAACTTAATGGATGCCTTTTATTATGGCTGATTCCAAGCTCGTTCCAAGCGCAGAGAATAATATTTTTTTCACTATCAAAAAAACCAATTTTTTTGCTGAAAGGAGGGGATGGTAAAATATTTTTAGCATCGTCACTTGGGCAATATGTGTATTTTAAAAAGCTTGCTAGCTGACTATATGTCAGATTTAACCCATTTAGCCCGTCTTCTCCTTGAAGTTTAGTTAGAATTCTAAACCCTTGTGGGTTTCCATCAAAGTGATGAAAATCATTTAATAGATAAGAGAACTTTTTTGCTTCTGCTAAGTCATTAATCTCGAAAGCATCTTTTAGCGCAAAATAAATGCCATCAACAGAAGCCCATTCCTTAATCGCTGCCTCACCAAAATGACCAAAAGGAGGATTTCCAATATCATGTGCCAGACATGATATCTCAACCATATTTGCTATAGCCAAGCTATTTTTTGACCAACAATCCCTATCATTTTTCTTTATTTTTCTCGATTTTTCAATCATATCAGTGATTGATGCTACTATATATCTCCCAATATGGGAGACCTCAATGGAATGAGTTAATCTTGAGCGAACAGAAGAGTTACTTTCTAGAGAAAACACCTGTGCTTTTTGTTGCAATCTCCGAAACGCTGCTGAATAAATAAGTCTGGCTCGATCACTTTGTGTGGCTGCAAGCAAAGTTGAATGTTTTGCTACTGAGGGTCGATGGCGATTTGTTGTAAGATATCTTTGCATTATATTCTCCGTATATTATGGCAATTTTTTTTTCGCATCATAACCAAGCTTGTATAAACAAGCCTCTTTAACCCACTTACTAAAATTCCCTTTGCCGGCAACCTTTTCAATCTGTTCCAAAAGCTCATCCTCGAACCGAATGTTCTTCATCGTGCTCTTAGTGCGGTCAAAATTTGGTTTCTTTTTCTCTTGCATGGTAGGTACCACTTCGGTTAATTTATCTGCATGTGGTACCTACCACATGGATTCGGAATTCTGACAACGCCCAGCAGTGTTGGAGCACTAAAGGGCGTCTAACCTCACCAACTATCAAGGAGTTGATTATGGCTGATTTGCATTTTACCCCAGATACCGACCAATCCGGAACCGAGCATTCATTAATTGTGGGATACCGCCCGAATGTTTACGACAAATCTACGCCGAAAATCATCCTTTCCGGCAAGTGGCTGCGCGCGGCGGGGTTTGATACCGGACAGCAGGTTACGGTAAAGGTCATGAAAGGGTGCATCGTTCTGGTGGCGTATAATGAGCAGGAGCAGAGGTTGCAGGATGATTATAAACGGACGAAGGCAAAGCTCACTGAGATAGAAGACGCGCTTGCAGCGATTCAAACGCAGCTTCCTGGAAAGCACCTCGCAAAATCAAATACAAACCACCTGGCGTAGCGGCTGTTTCTGGCATACTACCTGCCTGGTGCATTAGATGTGGAGGCGACATGGCAGATAAAGACGTAATCCAATCCCCGGCAGGCGAATTCGTTATGTTCGCCAGCGGTGACGGAAGAGTGCGTGTCGAATGTCGCTTCGAATCAGACACAATCTGGTTATCCCAGGCAGCAATGGCCGATCTGTACGGTAAAGATGTTCGAACTATCAACGAGCATCTGATAAATATATTTTCTGATGGCGAAATTGATCAACATTCAACTATCCGGAAATTCCGGATAGTTCGTCAGGAAGGAAAACGTCAGGTTTCCAGAGAGATAGAGCACTACAACCTTGAAGCAATACTTGCTGTCGGCTACCGGGTGCGCTCGTCTCGAGGCATCCAGTTCCGCCAGTGGGCCACACAAACGCTCCAGGAATATCTGGTTAAAGGCTTCGTTATGGACGACGAGCGCCTTAAAAACCCGCCTGTGGGTTCATCCGCCGTGCCTGACTATTTCGATGAAATGCTGGAACGCATTCGCGACATACGAGCCAGCGAGCGCCGGGTCTATCTCCGTGTGAGGGAAATTTTCGCATTGGCCGCGGATTATCAGCCGTCACTCAAAGAAACCACGCAATTCTTTCAGACCATCCAGAATAAACTGCATTTTGCCTGCACGGGACTCACCGCTGCTGAGTTGATTCACAAACGTGCGGACGCCACTCAACCGCATATGGGGCTGACCAGCTATAAAGGCGAAGAGGTCCGTAAAAGCGATGTCACCACCGCAAAAAATTATCTGTCTCAGGATGAGGTGAGCGAACTCAATCGCGTCGTTAATATGTGGCTCGATTTTGCTGAAGATCAGGCCAAACGACGCAAGCAGGTATTTTTAAGGGACTGGCAAACCAAGCTCGATCAGTTCCTGCAATTTAATGACCGGGACGTTTTAGAAGGCGCAGGAAAAATCAGCAAGAAAGCGGCTGATGAAAAGGCGTGCTCAGAATACATTGAGTTTGAAAAAAAGCAGCGCCTGCTGAAAGAAGCCGAAGGTGAGAAAGATATCGTCGGCTTATTAAAATGGGATAAACAGGCTAAGCGCTAATCCCGGTATCTCTGCTCAACTTCATATGCAGCAGCGGAAACGGATTTCCCTGTCCGTCCCGTTCCGAACGCCCGACCTGCTCAAACCCCATATGTCTATAAAACGCGACGCCCTGCGGATTCTGCTCGTTCACATCCACTTCATTTACGCTAAATTCTGCGATGGCATATTGCAGCAGCATTTTCCCGACGCCCTTCCCCCGGCTTGCATCATCCACAAACAGCATTTCAATACGATTTTCATCTACGCCTAAAAAGCCGTGAATAACACCATCTTCATCACGTGCAACCACAACCGTGAGATTAGACAAATAGGCATTAAGCAATAGCGGACGCAGCGCCGCGATATCGCTTTCCAGCAAAAAGTGATGCGTGGCGCGAACGGACGACTCCCAGACGGCGACGAGGCGTTCAAATTGTGCGGGGTGTGCAGCTTCTATTTTCATGTTCAAATTCCGGTTGAGTAGAGTTTCGGAGCGGCAACGCAATAAAAATCAGCTCTGCGACGTGCGCCATACGCCAGGCGTACAGCCATACTCCATCTGGAAATGACGAATAAAATGCGCGCAGTCGCTGAACCCCATCCGCTGCGCAATATCCGTCACGCTTTGCTGTGAGTTCTTCAGCAGCCAGCAAGCATAGCGCAGCCTGGCGCTGCGGATAAACTCGCGGGCCGTTTTGCCAAACTCGGCGGTGAACAGCCGGTTAAGCTGGCGTTCACTCAGTGCCACTTCTCGCGCAAGCCCGGCGGTTGTGAGCGGCCGGGTCAGGAACTGTTCTATCAGCATGACGGCGCGACGCAGCCGGCAGTCGGGGATCAGCGCCAGGTTCGCCGGGCGGGGGGTGGCAATTTCATGCGGGACGAGCGACAAACGCTGGCAGGTGGTGCTGGCGATATCATCCCCGGCATGGGCGCGGATAAGCTCAGTTGCCAGCGTCAGGGTGGAAATGCCGCCCGGGCAGGTCAGCACATCGCCATCATCAATAAAGTCATACCCTTGCTCAGCGTAGACCAGCGGGAATGCCTGTCGAAACGCGTCCAGGTGGAAAGGATGTATAGAGGCTCTTCGTTCATTCAGCAATCCTTCCTGCGCGAGGACAAAACTGCCGGTGCCAATGCCAATAAGCGGAACGCCGACATGGTGGGCATACGCCAGATATGCTTTATCTCCCCGATACCCTAAATCCAGATACTGCAATTCGCCGCCGATAACCGCAAGGTAGTTAAAACTTTCCGGCGGGGCATGAGGGGAATCCGGTCTCATGATTATTCCCGCATTGCTGATAATCGGGATATCAGGAAACTCACTTATCAGGCTGATTTTAAATGCTAATTTATCCTGCGCTTTCGCTGCATAACGCAGCGCTTCCAGCAATCCAGATACCGCCAGAAGTGAATAACGGGGCCATAATAACAACCCGATATGCAGACACTTTGCCGGTACTGATTTCCCCCCATCGGGAGAGTCAAATACAGTTTTCATTTACTTGCCAAATTTAAAATTAATTACATTATCGCAACATGAGATGTCGCACTTTATATTTCTAAGGTAATCCTGATATTTTAAATCAAGCATAAATGAGACGGGAGGAAAATATACTGTTTTTCTCGTTTATATCATTCTTTTTTTGTTCCCCGGCACACATATGTCGGTAATGTTCCTAACGTAAAGATATAGTTACCATTATGTTGTTCATTGATACGCATATAAATACTTTTTCCTGGATACACAAAAAATTGCGGTTCGTATTTTTCCAGCCAGCGGTCTTCGACATTATCGTCCGGGAACGTCATGTTTTTTTCTGAGGTCAGCAAATACAGGTGATCCTTTCGCTCCACCCGGAAGGAAATTTTTCTGTCGATGGTTTTACCCGGATCGTTCTGCGCGCGGGCATTCATGCTCAGGGTGCCGAATTTCCCGTCAAAGTTATAATTCAGCCAGACCGTGAGCGTCTCATCCGGATGGTGCTGTACCAGATTAGCCTGGCATGAGAAAGGCTGAACATAGGAACGGTGCCACAGGTAATAGCCCATCAGCACGCCTGCCGTGACGAGGCACGTCGCAATGAGGCACAGCATCTGCCGAAAACGAGTCATGCTAGCTATCCTTCAGGAAATAATCAGATATACAGCGGTTCGGTTCTTTCATCGGCCGATCGCAGCGAATAACCGACGCACGGGGCAGCAGAGCGTACCAGCTGATGTAAACCCAGGGGTATTGCGCGCATTCAGCCTTGAATTGCTCTACATAGGTCAGCGCGGAGGCACGTTCAGCGTGGGTCTGAATGTCCTTCGCAAGATAAACGCGACAGGCGCCGATGGATGCCGCGAAGCGGTAGTCCTCAACAAAACGATTTTCCCTGGCATTCAGATACGCCGTCACGCCTGCCACCGCCAGCACGAGCAATAACCCTATGATCACAGCCATCCAGCGCGTGTGCTTTTTAGCAACAGGGGCTGCTGGCGCGGGAGTTATTGACGCCTCCTCGAACGCCGGTGCCTCCACGCACTGTTCATCAACGGGTTGAGCCGCGGCAGGCGAAGGCTCTCTGACGGTTATTTGCGTATCGCTTGCCAGCGTCAACCCAATGCGGGGAATGGTAACGATAGGATCAGTTTCAAAACCAATCTTTTTGAGCCCTTTACGCAGGATTGAGATGTTCTGGTAATAGGTATTGGAGGAGACAAGCATGCCACGGCTTTGCCAGACAATATCCAGGAACTCTTGCTGAGTGACAATCGACCCTGCTCTGTCGATTAATAGCAACAGGCATCGGCCTGCTGGCGAATTTAACACAACCACGCGGTCAGGATTGTTGATATCACGTAACGTGCTGGCCGCCGGATGAAATTCGACGATATTATTTATTATGTAATGCTTATGCATAGGGGCAGTATGAATTCTCCGGTTAACATATGTTGAACCTGAGTCACCGCATTTATGTGATGACAGTCGCGTCGGGATCAATGTGACTGATTAACGGCACGCTGTATATCTCAGCAATTGGCGAAAAATCCTATTTTATATTGCTTCTCTTAAGCTTCACTGAACCTGCATAAGTGCTCAACCCTCGCAGAATGCGGCTTGCAGGGCCGCCGCATCAGCATCCTCTCCCGTTATGATGTTTTATGAAGTGAATTTTCGCTCACGAGAATTATCTGACTACCAGCAGCATCTCAATATTCAGCATCTCGCCTTTTGGTGCACCGCTCGCCTCTTGACATTGACGAATCCCTACATAAAAAAAGATTGTACGCCACGGACATCCGTGTCCGAAATATTCAGCGCCCTGAAGGCTTAACTTTTCTTAACCTCAGTGATATCAATAACTTTTAACCGTTTCGCATACTATCCAACCACCTTTTCATCAGTTTTTATCGATGATAACACTCGTAAATTGTTATCCCCCGTCAGCAACTTCACACCCGCACTGACACCAGAAGACAAACTCCTTACAAAACATTTATCAAAGCTAAATTTTCATGAAAAATTGCGGTTATCATAATTTACAGAAAGCGAAGCGGAATAAGACCAATCAGAGGGAAACGTCGTAACCGGTCTCGATCTTAGTAATTAATACAATTTTAGATTAATTCAGATTACCTCTTTATTGGCCGACGTATAGTAGGCCTACACTATGCAATACGTCATTGCTTCGAGAATACTGGCGATAACGCTGTATATAATTCGCCTGATTACTATTATAAATCGAGGGGATAACATGACGCACACTACCCAAATAACACAGCATATTACAGTTGCACTGATGGGCGGCGATCATTATGCAAGAAATGGTATTAAAACGTTATTAAGCAGCATTCGCGATGACCTTCAGATCAATATCGTAGAAGGAGGTTATCACGAACTGGATAAGGTACTGTCGTCGATTCGTATCGATATCTTATTTATATCAGGCGCAGAGAAATATCATACAGGGTATGACTCCCTGAAATATTTAAAAAAAATCAAGGCCGCACATCCCGAGGTGATTATCTGCCTGTACTCCACCTCTGCCCATTGTCTGTTATGGGTCCGGGAAAATATTGATGCCTATATCTCGCTACAGAACACGGTTTATCAGTGGCGGATGAAGCTAGCAAAAATGGTTGATAGCCATTATCGGCCCCAAAAGCAGCCAGCGGCGTTATCGCTGACGCCAGGAGAAAGGAGGGTATTAAAGGAACTCAGGAACGGACTGGATATACGTTACATCGCAGAACTGGAGAAACTTTCTTATCGCCGCGTGAGCGCCTTAAAAAGCTCAGCAATAAGAAAACTCGGGCTCAGGAATAAGACAGATTTGCTGGTCTTTTTAACCAGTTAGACCTGCCGCTTTCAGAGCAAATCTCGTAATAAAAAAAACCAAGGAACTATGAAATGAAAGCACGCCTTACTTGCCATTCTCTGCTGGCATTAAGCATTGCCGCCCTGCTGCCAGCGGGCTCAGCACTGGCCGCTACCACCAGCGGCGGCACGGTCAACTTCAGCGGTAAAGTGGTGACCTCCGCCTGCGCCATCAGCGCCGGCAGCGCCAATATTGACGTCGACATGGGTGAAGTGCGTACCGCAACGCTTGCCGCCGCAGGCAGTGAAGCCAGTACCGCAAAAACCTTCGCCATTACGCTGGAGGATTGCGAAATCGCCGATACCTCCGCTTCCACGGAACAGAACCCCATTGCCGCAACGACCGTGGCTATCACCTTCACCGGTACGCCGGACAGCACCGATGTGAATAGCCTGGCCGCGGGCGTAAACGGCGGTGCCGGCTCGGCGCAGCATGTCGCTATCCGTCTTTATGACGAACAGGGCAACGTCGTTAGGCTGGGTGAACCGGCAGCAGCCATCCCTCTGCGTAAAGGGGAAAACACCCTCAACTTCAGCGCGAAATATTACTCACCGCAGGGCAATGCCACGGCGGGTGATGCCAGCGCGGTCGCTACCTACACCGTGACCTATTCGTGATCTTCAGGCCCGGCCTGTTGGTCGGGTCTGACTCAGCTTCAGGAGATGCACAATGCGCGTAAACACATGGATTTGTCTGGCTGGCACGTTATGTTCATCCGCCGTGTATGCAGGCGGCGTGGGGTTGGGCGCAACGCGGCTGGTCTACGCAGGCGCGACGACGCAGACGATGATGCAGGTAAGAAATACCCATCCTGATGCCACTTTCCTGATCCAGTCCTGGATGGAAGACGAGAAAGGGAGCCGTACGCACGACTTCGTCATCACGCCGCCGCTGTACGTGATGAAGCCCGCCAGCGAAAGCGCGGTGAAAATCATGTTCAGCGGCAAAACCCTGCCAGACGATCGCGAAACGCTGTACTGGATGACGGTCAAAGCCATCCCACAGCAGGTTAAAAACGGTTCCGGCAATTCACTGCAATTTGCCTCAGCCAACCGCATCAAGGTCTTTTATCGCCCTGAGTCGCTCCGGGAAGGCGCTGGAGAGGCATGGAAAAACCTTGCTGGCGCATACCGCGCGGGGAAAGTCACGCTGACCAACCCAACGCCGTATTACCTCACCACCATTAACCTGAAAATTGATGGCAGGCCGGTGTCGCCCGTCATGGTGCCGCCGAAAGCCAGCGTGACTCTGGCAGACACCTTCAGCCAGGCGAGCAGCCTGAGCTACCAGACCATTAACGATTATGGGGCCTGGACGCCCGTCACCCGCACGTCGTTGTCCCAATAATAAAAACGGTAAGGCGTGACCACATGAAAATAAAAATCCTGTGCGCCACGGCGATCGCCCTGGTGATTCGGCAAGCCGTGGCTGCCGAAAGCGAGCTGCACTTTAATCCTGCGTTTCTTAACGGCGAACAGGCAAACAGCGCCGACCTCGCCTGGGTCAACGCCGGGAGCGCGTTGCCGCCGGGCGAGTACAACCTTAACGTGTACATCAACACCCAGTTCGCGTTCACAGGTAACGTCACGTTTCGCGCCGCTGAAAATGCCTCCGGTGAAGCCCTGCCGTGCCTGACGCCTGCGCAATTCGCCGCACTTGGCATCGATAGCCATCAGGCGAAAGGGGGTGAGCTGTCGCCTGCGCAGCGCTGCATTTTTTTAACCCAGTCGTTCGCCGATACCCGGTTTGATTTTGACCAGAGGACGCTTACCCTCAACTTCACCGTACCCCAAAGCGCGATGCGCACTCTGCCGCGCGGGTACGTCAACCCGGCGAGCTGGGAATCCGGCATTACTGCCGCGTGGCTGAACTATGTGGTCAATGGGGCGAATAATGCGTATCGGGGCGAGACGCGCACGCGGGAACAACAGCTGTTCGTGAGCCTCAACAGCGGCGCCAACCTGGGCGCATGGCGGCTGCGTGACTTCACCACGTGGACCAAAGGGAGTCACGAGCTTACCCACGTGCAGACCTGGCTACAGCGGGATATTCGCGCCCTGCGTGCTCAGGCTTATGCCGGTGAAACGTTCACGTCATCTCAGGTGTTTGACGCCGTTGGCCTGCGTGGCATCGCCCTGAAGACCGATGACAACATGTTGCCCGCCAGCCTGAGCGGTTACGCGCCTGAAGTGCGTGGCATCGCGCGCAGCAACGCCACGGTGACGGTTCGCCAGAACGGTAACATCATCTATCAAACCTCCGTTCCGCCGGGCGCGTTTGTGCTGAAAGATCTCTATCCGACCTCTTCAGGCGGCGATCTTGCTGTCACCCTTCAGGAGAGCGACGGCAGCCAGACGCAATACACCCTGCCCTTTGCCAGCGTGCCGAATCTGGTGCGTAACGGCCAGATGAAGTATGCGCTGGGGGCGGGGAAATACCGTCCGACGGGCAATCAGCAGTCGCCCTCCTTCGCGCAGGGTGAGCTGTTCCTCGGCTGGCGATATGGCCTCACGTTTTATGGCGGGGCGCAGTTTTCCGATCGCTACAACGGCCTGGCCTTCGGCATCGGGCAGAATCTCGGCCGCTTTGGCGCGTACTCCCTCGACCTTACCCATGCCCGGAGCCAGCTGGCCGATAATCAGCGCTACACCGGTGACTCGGTGCGCCTGCGGTACAGCAAGCTGCTGAACAATACCGGTACGCGGGTTAATTTCTTCTCGCTGCGTTATTCAACGGAAGGGTTTTATACCCTCAGCGATACCGCTTACAAAGGCATGACGGGCGGAGCGCCAGAACAGACCGTGGAAGACGATGGCACCGTCACCACCCGCTACGACACGGTTTACAACCTGCATATGTCGCGTAAGGCAAAAAATCAGCTGCTGCTGTCACAGCCGATGGGCGAATACGGGGCGCTGTCGCTGTCATGGGATCAACAAACCTACTGGAATACGTCAAAAACCACGCAGAGCTTGCAGTTCGCGTGGAACGCAACGTTTCGTAACCTGTCGCTTGGCATCAGCGCCCAGCGTAGCGCAAGCCTGTACGACAACAAGAAAGACAACATCCTGGCGTTATCCTTGTCGGTACCGCTGGGTAACCCGGCGCTGTCGACCCGCCTTCGTTTTACCACCACCCATGCGGATCCCGCCGGCACCACCGCCAGTACGGGCATAAGCGGCTATCTGCCGGGACAGGAAGATCTTTTCTATAGCGTCAACCAGCGCTACAGCGCGCAGCAGCACTACGGCGGCGATGCCGCGCTGCAATACGAGGGCGCGTGGGGAGACTACAACCTGGGCTACAGCTATTCCGGCGACGCCCGCAACCTCAGCTACGGGATGAGCGGCGCTGCGGTGCTGCATGAGGATGGCCTGACGCTGAGCCAGCCGCTCGGCAACACCAATATCCTGGTGAAAGCCCCGGGCGCCAGCAACGTCGCTGTGCTCAACCAAAAGGGCATCAAAACCGACAGCCGGGGCTATGCGGTGATCCCGTACGCCACGCCGTATCGCGTCAATCAGGTTGCGCTGGATGTCACCACCGTGGGCAATGACGTGGAGCTTGAGAACGCCATCGCCAATAAAATACCCACCGACGGGGCGCTGGTTCGCGCCACCCTCACCACGCGTCAGGGGGCAAAAGCGATGTTTATCGTGCGTCACGCCAGGGACGTGCTCCCCTTCGGCACGCTGGTCTCGTCAGAGGATGACAACGCCAGCGGTATCGTCGGCGATGGCGGCAGCGTGTATCTGACCGGCCTGTCCGCGAAGGGAACGTTACGTGCCGTGTGGGGGCGCAACAGCACCCAGCGTTGCACGATCCACTATGCGTTGAACCCGCAGAATTATCACGCCCGCACCGGGCTTTATTCCCAGGAGGTTCTATGTCAGTAACCCTTCGGTTCCTCCCGTTGATCCTGCTGCTATTCATCACCGTCCCCGTGCGCGGCTATGACGTGCTGGTTTCCGTGACCGGCAGTGTGATCGGCAATACCTGCATTGTCGCGGAAGATTCAAAGGAGCAAGACGTGCCGCTCGGAACCGTCGGCATGAAACAGTTTAGCGAGGCGGGTGCGGTCAGCCCTGTTAAAACGCCCTTCACGCTCACCCTGGAAGCGTGCGGCCCCACCTTTGCTGGCGTGAAAATCCGCTTCAGCGGCACGCCGGATGACGAAAATCCGCAGCTTCTGAAAGTTGCTGACGGCGGCGCGACCGGCGTGGCGGTGCAGATTCTGGATAAAGACGGCGAGCTCATCCCGCTGGACACGCAGACCACCGCCTACGGCGCGGCGGGGGATGACAGCGTAAAAATGACCTTCTATGCGCGACTGGCCGCCACGGGTGCGCCGGTCAATGCCGGAGACGTTTCGGCAGTGGCGACCTGGACGACGGAGTACCAATAATGCGTTTACTGTTTTTAGCCCTGTTATTCATGACGTTTCAGGCGTTTGCCCTCTCCTGGACATCGGATATCACACTTTCACCCACGCCCATGACCTGGTCAGGCCCGGCAGATTCCATCGTGCCCGGAAAGACGATCGGCTCTGAATGGAGTGCAAGCGCGAGCGTATCGGAAGTGTTCTGGTGCGGCCTGGTATTTACCTGCTCCAAAGGAACGCTGGAGCCGAGCAGCAGCGTAACGGCCACCGGCATCACGGTGATTCTCGATGGCGCCAGTTACATGGTATTTGAAACGGGCGTGCCCGGCATCGGCTTCATTCTTGGGCTTAAAGATTATAACGGGACGACCTATGTCCCGATGCAGACGGGCATTACGCAGAGCTATCCGGCCGAGGGGACAAGCGGGTATGCCACCGCACTGGGCTGGTCGGCAAAAGTGACGTTTATCAAGACCGGCGTTCCGCTGAAATCCGGCGTATACCAGACCCCAACCATTAACGCGGCGATCCTGACGGCCTATAACAACGAAGTGAAAACCGCACAGGTGATCATCAACCCGACCACCATCACGGTGACGGCAAGCGGCTGCACGGTGGGAACGAAAAGCACCAACGTCAAACTGGGCACCATTGACGTTCACACGCTGCCCACCGTAGGCAGCACCTCGCCGTCGGGCGAGTTTAATGTCAGCCTGACCTGCGATGAGAACGTGGCGGTTAACGCCGTGATGACCGATCAGACCACGCCGTCAAATACCTCGTCGATCGTGACGCTGACCGGCGACTCCACGGCATCCGGCATTGGCGTGCAGTTCTTCTATAACGGCACCGGGCCGCTGATGATGGGGCCGGACAGCTCGGCCGCAGGCACGACGGGACAGTTTTTCATCCAGACCACCAGCGCAGCACAAACGCTGTCGCTGCCGTTCCAGGCGCAGTACATCCGAACCGGAGAGCTGGTCCCCGGCTCGGCTAACGCCCTGGCGAGCATTACATTTTCGTATCAGTAGGTCAGTGCTTAACCCACACCAGCTGATCGACCCGGAAGCCCAGACCGCGTGCGGTGTTCAGGTAGTCCTGTTTTACCGCATCCGGGATGGTCGGCGTACGCGATAAAATCCACAGGTAGTCGCGGTTCGGACCGCTGACCAGCGCGTACTGGTACTTATCGTCCAGCTTGATCACGTTATAGCCGCCGTAGAACGGGCCGAAGAACGACACCTTCAGCGCGGCCGTGGTGGGTTCGCCGGTAAAGTACGCCTTCCCTTCGCTCTCATTCCACTTGTTCTTCACCGGATCGTAGCCGCGGTTAAGCACGCTGATCCCGCCGTCGCTGCGCGTGCCGTAGGTCGCGGTAACCTGTTCCAGACCGCGCTCGAAGCGGTTTTCCAGTCGGGCGACTTCATACCATTTGCCGAGATAGCGGCTGGCATCAAAGCCGGTTATGGGCTGCACGCCTTTCGGCGGCGTGGGAGATTTACAGGCAACCAGCGTCAGCGCAATGGCGACACCGGTGACAACAGGCCATAGCCTCATGAGAGCTCCTTTCATTTACGCGGTTGGATGTTAAGTGTAGTGCACCAATGCGGCGCTTCATCCCGTCGGGAAATATTCGTAGTATATTGAGATTATTCCTCCTCTTCGGATGCAGACATGGCTTACTCCATTGGCGAATTCGCCAGACTCAGCGGCATTACCGCCACCACGCTCCGGGCGTGGCAGCGACGCTATGGCTTGCTCAAGCCCGAGCGTACAGACGGCGGCCACCGCCTGTACAGCGATGAGGACGTTCAGCAGGCGCTGAAAATCCTCGACTGGGTAAAAAAAGGCGTTCCCATCGGCCAGGTAAAATCCCTGCTGGAACGCCCTGCTCCGCGCCGCGCCAATAACTGGCAAACCCTGCAACAGGCCATGCTGCAAAAATTGCAGGAGGGAAAAATCGAATCCCTGCGTCAGATGGTTTACGACGCCGGGCGCGAATACCCGCGGCCAGAGCTGGTGGCTAACGTGCTGCGTCCGCTGCGCGGCCAGATGTCGGCCAACGTTGCCGCCGCCATGACCCTGCGTGAGATCCTCGACGGCATCCTCATCGCCTACACCTCGTTTTGCCTTGAAGGCGATAAAAAAGCGCCGGGCGATAACATTCTCATCAGCGGCTGGTATCTGAACGACCCGTGTGAGATCTGGCTTGAAGCCTTAACGCGCACCGGCCAGGGCCACCGCATCGACATACTGCCGGTTCCCCCTGCCGCGCTGGCCCCGGAAATTTTCCCGGACCGCAAATGGCTTTTGGTCACCAGCGGCAAGCTTAACGCCGCACGGAAAAAGCAGGTTGCGCAGTGGCAGCAGCAGGTTTCCCTTGAGGTCATTATCCTCTGATTATTTTCTGCTGTGGCAATCTTCACGAAAAGTTGAATATTTTTTCGCGCAGCGAGTGCTAACGTTTTCCTGTCAACGACAACTTAACAGGAAAACACGATGAAAAAGACACTCCCTCTGATGATGCTGGCTTCAATGGCTTTCGCTCCTGCCGCGTTCAGTGCGCCGGCAGGCACCCTGAGCGTGCACGTTCTGGACCAGCAAACCGGTATGCCGCCTGCGGATGTAACCGTCACGCTGGAGAAACAGGAGCAGAACAAGTGGACCCAGATTGCCAGCGGTAAAACCGACCACGACGGGCGCATCAAATCGCTCTATCCGCAGGACGAGGATATGGCGCCTGGCGTGTATAAAGTGACCTTCAAAACCGCAGATTATTTCCACGGTAAAAAGCTGGAATCCTTCTTCCCGGAAGTGCCGGTGCTGTTCACCGTCACCCGCACCAACGAAAAACTGCACATCCCGCTGCTGCTCAGCCAGTACGGTTACTCGACCTACAAGGGCAGCTGATTGCCCTTGATTTTAAAGCAGATTAAAAAATAATCTCGCCAATACTTGGACAAACTCGCATTGTTGTGTAACTTTTAGATATGAGATCGGGAGGTGCACACCATGACAACGAAACCTGTGCTGGGTATTAGCGGATGTTTGACCGGTTCCGCCGTTCGCTTTGACGGCGGGCATAAGCGTATGGGCTTTGTGATGGATGAGCTGGCTCAGTGGGTCACTTTCCGTCCGGTATGCCCGGAAATGGCGATTGGCCTGCCAACGCCTCGTCCGGCGCTGCGTCTGGTGATGACCACCCGCGGCGAGACAGAAATGCGTTTTAGCAAAGCGCCGCATGATGACGTCACGCAGAAGATGGCCGCATTCACAGCGGATTATCTGCCGAAAATCGGCGATCTGTCGGGCTTTATCGTCTGTGCAAAATCCCCAAGCTGCGGCATGGAGCGCGTGCGGCTGTATGATGAAAACGGCAACCGGGGCCGCAAGGAGGGTGTCGGGCTGTTCACCGCCGCCCTCCTTGACACTTTCCCCTGGCTGCCCGTCGAAGAAGATGGTCGCCTGCACGATCCGGTGCTGCGGGAAAACTTTGTAGAGCGCGTTTTCGCCCTGCATGAACTGAACATATTGCGTAAAAATGGCGTGACGCGCCGCGCCCTGCTCGACTTCCACAGCCGCTATAAGCTTCAGCTTCTGGCGCACCATCAGGCGGGCTACCGTGAAATTGGCCCGTTCGTGGCATCACTGCATGAGTGGGACGATCTGGACGCGTTTTTCGTGGCGTATCGCGACAAGCTGATGACGATCCTGAAAAACCCCGCTTCGCGGAAGAACCACACCAACGTGCTGATGCACATTCAGGGCTATTTCCGTAACCAGCTGAACAGCCGCCAGCGCGGAGAACTGCGTGATGTGATCCTGCATTACCGTGACGGCCTGCTGCCGATCCTCGCGCCGCTGACGCTGCTGAAGCATTACCTGGCTGAATACCCTGACCGGTATCTGATGACGCAAAACTACTTTGATCCCTATCCTGATGATTTGGGTCTGCGTCTGGCCGTTACCTGATGAGAAAGAAGCGAAGGCCCCATTGACCCACAGAGGCCCAAAGCTGTACCCCGTTTAGACGACACCCTCACTGTCGTCTTTTTTTTTGCGCTCAGCGCAAAATACTGTAATTCTGTACAGGTTAAGATTGCACAGCGGAGTACCCCGATGATCAAAAACCTGCATATTCAGAACTACCGCTCGATTCGCGATATGTCGCTTGAGCTGGAGCAGCTCAACATCGTGTTCGGCCCCAACGGCACGGGAAAATCCAATATTTATAAAGCGATTTACCTGATGCACAGCGCGGCGCAGGGGCAATTCTCTCAGGCGCTGGCGAACGAGGGCGGCATTTTGAAGGTATTCTGGGCGGGAAAAACCCGAAGCGATCAGCTGCGACGCATGAACCTGGCGGTGGAAACGGAAACGTATGAATATGAGCTCCAGGTCGGGTTCGTGGAAAAGCTGCCCTATCCGTCACAGTTTCAGCTCGACCCGGTGATCAAAGAGGAGTCCATCTGGCTGAGCGGACAGCACCGTCGTCCGTCGTCACAGCTGATGAAGCGTAAGAATCAGGCGGTCTTCCTGAACAACGTGCATCACGAAAAAGTGACCCACAGCGGTACGCTGTATGAGAACGAGTCGGTGTTCGGGCAGCTCGGCGAGCCGCACCTCTACCCCGAAGTGTCGCAGATGCGCGAGTCCCTGCGTAACTGGCGCTTTTATCATGAATTTTCCGTTTCGTCCGGCTCGGCTATACGTGCGCCGCAGGTGGGCTTCCGCTCGCCGGTGCTGGCCAGCGACGGCGCGAACCTTGCCGCCGCGTTTCAGACCATTGTCGAAATCGGCGACGAGCTGCTGCTGATGCGCATTCTCGACCAGGCCTTCCCCGGCTGCGTGTTTTACAGCGACAATACCGGCGGACGCTTTCGCATGATGATGCAGCGAGAAGGCCTGAGCCGACCGCTGGAACCGGCTGAATTTTCCGACGGCACGCTGCGTTTTCTGTGCCTGGCGGTGGCATTGCTCAGCCCGCGTCCACCAGCCTTTATCGCCCTTAACGAACCGGAAAACAGCCTGCACCCGCAGATGCTGCCCGCCCTGGCGAGCCTGATTGCCGAGGCCAGCCGCTACTCGCAGATCTGGCTCACCAGCCACTCGCCGGAGCTGGCGCAGTTGATTGAGAAGCACCGTTCGTTTTCGCTGTATCAGCTGTCGATGGTGGAGGGTGAGACGAGGATGGAGCGGCTGGGGTAAGTCTATGTTTCTTGCACTCGTTTTATCCAGTCACCACTCTCAAGGTCGCCATCAACGACGATGATTTCCGTCGGTATATACCTTCGGCGAATTCTGTGCTCGCGATAGATTATCCAATTTATTGTTGCCAGTTTCTTCTGGCAGGATAATCTGTAAACGTTGGTTATCAGATGAGAAAATTAAAATGGATATTGCACTTTTCCCTGGTCAGAACACCCGTGCATGGGCTGAAACAATGATAAATCTTGAAGCCCGGAAGCTTATCAATACTGCGAATATTGTCGGAGGGCAACATCTTAGCGACGGACTCGCACGGATTAAATTTATGGATGATATACGGCAGTTTGTGATGCAACAATTTAGCGCTACCCGGGCGGCCAGAAGTGAAGAGGAGTGCATGGAATGCCTGAAAAACATCCGGGCTGAGAACGAAAGTCTTCTTGATCAAAGCAGAATGCTTCGCTCCCGTACAGCTCAGATTTTTGCTCAGATTGAACTGGTTAAAGAAAATAACAAAGTCGTCGGTTACGTTATCTCGTCGATTAAGGTTGTGCTTTCAGGGTTACAGATTGTGGCAGGTGTTGGTGCAATGATGACAATGAATCCAGTGGGTGCGCTTGCAGGAGCGATTCTGGTTATGGATGGTGCAAATGCCATTTCAAAAGAAATTAACAGAACGCTTCAGCATCAACCAAACTCCGAAGGTATGCTGGCAGATGGCGTCATGGATATTGCTCAGTTTATGGGATTTAAACGCGAATCCGCACTGGGAGTATTCAATAGCGTAAGCCTGGCAGCAAGCGTCTATACGGTATTTGGCGCCATCCGAAAACCCGAATCATGGCGTCTGTTTCGCTATCTCCCCCTGGATTTTTACCGCAAGGTCGACGGAATGAATCGCGCAGCACTCACTATGAAAATTGTCGGCTGGGGTGTCTCTGCAAAAGTCTCTTTTGATTTAATTTCTAATGCGTCTGGTCAGAACTAAGGTAATTCCTTCTGTAGCGCCAGGCTTTGTAAGTGATGATCGGAGGTTGAAAAAACCAGACAATAATCAATACGATGAAAAGAGAAATGCCCCCGGAAACAATATTGTAATGTTCAGCGAAACAAAGAAGCGCCAGGAAAATCAGAGCCACAGCCGCAGTAATAAACAGAACCATGATAAATCGCTTACCTAACTCAAGCACGACCTCGAGCAAGGATGAACCATAACGGCTAATGTTTCGGTTCAGATACGCTAACTCTTTTACGGTGAAACCTGATTCAAGTAACTGCGTTTCAATATTGTTCATGCCACTACCTTTTCTTCTGGAAAGTAACGTGGAATATCTTAACCGGAAGAGATGCGTCTTGTAACCCGTCAGGTACGGACGCATTAAACAGCAAAAACAGGGTCACGCTAAAAAGACACTGCTGGCATTGCGAATTTGCGTCATGTTCATGGGCTATCCTCCGGTTGGTATGAGAAGGAGAATAGCCACAGACCACCGTTAAGAATGTGGGCTAAAGGGCGATGATCGATGAAATCGGGTCAATCGATAAACCGTTTGCGCACCCTTTCCAGCGGCGCAATCAGCAGATTGATAAGCGGCTTACGATCGATAACGATATCGGCGTTCACCGTCATCCCGCCCATCAGCATGCGCTTTTTCTTGTCCGGGTCGGTAAACCAGGAGGGGACGCGCACCTTGGCAAGGTAGTAGTTCTGCCCTTCCTGTAGCGGGATCAGCGCCGAATGGGCATCAATATTGACCTCATAGAAATCGGACAGCGTTGCCTCCACCGAACCGTATTTGTCCACGGGCCAGGAGTCGAACCGCAGCTTAACCTTATCGCCTTTCGCCACGCGTCCCACCCCCGTTGCTGGCACATACAGATACCCCTCCATCGTCGCCGCGGTATTTTTACGGATCACCACCACCACCTCGCTGTTTTGCGTAATGGCCCGGCCAGGCGGGAAGTTAATCGCCACCACATAGCCATCCGAAGGGGCGAGCATAGCCATGGTGGAACTTCCCCGGCTGGACAGGTTGCGATCGATTTCGCTGATGCGGTTTTTCACGTACAGCTGCTCTTCGCTCAGCGAGTCAATTTGCGACTGGGTGCTGTCGGTCAGGCTGGTTTTGCGTGCCTCAAGCTCAAGAATAGTGCTCTCCTCCAGCGTCAGGTTGAGCTGGGCGTTGAGCACATCGTTATGGCTTTTATCGAGATCCACTTTGGAGACATAGCCCTTCCCGGAGACGGATTTCCACGCCTCGTAGGTGTCGGTGCTGTTTTTAAGCAGCGCGCGCAGCTTCTTCACCTTATCGCGGGAAACGGCTATCTGCTTGTCGGTGAGAGCCAGCTGCTGCGCCAGGTTTTTGCGGTACGACGCAATAGAATCCTCAATGGCCTGAATGCGCTGCTCGCTGCGCTTTTTCTCCGCTTCCATCTGCTGGCGGTCAAACTGCACCACCGACCCCTGCTTGCCGCCATAGTCCTGCGACACGGTGAACAGCGGATCGTTTTCCTTCACGTACTGGCCGGGCCGGACGGCAAAATCAACAAGGGTTCCGGACTCTCTGGCGCGCACTTCCACATCGCCCTGCGCCGGGATCAGCACCCCGCGTGCCAGCGTGGTTTCCGAAAAGTTGAAAGCAATCGCAAAGACCAGCAGGCAGAGAAAAAAGGCGATGAACAGCGTCAGCACGGTTTTCAGCCGCGGCGCGTTGATTTGATAGCTTTTTGAAAAGTGGTGCGGGATTAGCGCCCGACGCTGTCGGCTTCGGTTTTTTAATTTCACGATATGTCATCCATGATAAATCACTGAAAGATCGTCCCATCCACTCCAGAGCGTGGGGGTTTTGCGCAGCGCGTTCAGCGTGTCGGCGGCGGCCAGACGGTAATCCTCTGGCGCATACGCCTGGCTCTCCAGCCCAAACTCTACCGCGTGCAGCGAACAGACCGGCAGCAGCGTTCGGACGCTGTAGCCATAGCGCGATAAAAACCGCGTGGAGACGTCCGTTAACCACGCCTTGCGATCGCCTGCCTGAATTGGGAACAGCGGCGCATCCGGCAGGCGTTCGTCCATCAGCAGCACCGTCACCAGGCGCTGAGGGGCAAAAAACGAGCCGGCGCGCCGTCCGTCGTGCGCGGCCATCAGCTTGTGCAGCGCAGGGTGACGGGTAATAAACTGAAAGCGCACGTCGTCTGGCGCGGTGGCGAGCAGCGCATCCATAATCAGGCCAAAGCCCGCCCAGCGCATGCCCAGAAGCAGGGTGCGAGGCGAACTGTAAAACCCCTGCTCCTGCGTCCACTGCGCCACGTACGCATGCAGATCGAAGCGAACGTTGCGCGCCCACAGCGCGGGCGGGAAAATCTGCTCCACGAAGTTAAACCCGCTCAGCTCATGGGCGTTCTGATGCAGAAAATCAGCCGGCACCTCGGTCTCCGGGCAGGGCATAAACTGGCTGTAGTTTTGCGCAATCCGGTTTGCCATTAAGGTGCGTCCGGCCTGGCGTGCGCAGAGTCGGGCATAGAGACGCGGCAAAAACATCATGGCGCACTCTCCCGCAGGGTTCCGTTTTCCATGGTATAGAGACGACCATGGCAGCCCACCACGTCCGGCGAGTGGGTGACAAACACCAGCCCAATCCCCAGGCTACGCAGGTTCGCCAGCACCTTCTGGGCGGTGGTCTTATCCAGGTTCGCCGTCACTTCGTCGCAGAGCAGTAGCTTAGGCTGGCTGTACAGGGCGCGCGCCAGGACCAGACGCTGCATCTCCCCGGCCGAGAAAAAGGTGTTCCCCGGCAGCATCTCCGTTTCGTAACCGTGCGGCAGACGGGCGACGACGTGGTCCACTTCCGCCAGCCGGCACGCGGCGATGACCTGCTCTTTATCCGGCGCGCTGTCAAAGCAGGCGATGTTGTCCAGTATCGAGCCGGTGAAGAGAATATCGTCCGCATGAACGATGCGGATGTGCTGGCGCAGCGAGGAGAGATCGCACTCCTCAATGGGGATCTTATTGATCCGCAGCGTGCCTGACGATGCCAGCAGCATGCCGGAGATCAGACGCAGCAGCGTGGTTTTTCCGGACCCGCTCTGGCCAACGATCACCGCCTCTTCGCCCTGCTTCAGGGTCATGTTGATATGCTGTAGCGTGGCCTCCCGGCCTGGATAAGCAAATGAGACATCCTCAAATTGCAGACAGACCGGCGAGGTGACAATCCGCTTCCCAAACTGGCTGGTTTCAGAGGGGGCATACAGCAGATCGCCCACGCGATCCAGCGGTCCCTTGAGGGCATTTTTGTCGAGCAGCTTCTGCGCCACCTGCACCATGGCATCGGAAAAATAGCGCTTGTAGCTGATGTAGGCGTACAGCATCCCGATGCTCATCTGCCCTTCCAGGATCAGCCACGCGCCAAAGCAGACCACCAGCAGCTGCTCGGCATTGATCACCAGCAGCGAAGCCACGTCAAAACGGGCCAGCAGCCGCTCTTTACGCATCAGCCCGGCGATGTGTTCGCGCTGGGATTTGTCCATCACCGCGTCCCGGGCCTGCTCCATATTGTTCGCCTTGAGCGTAATGATCCCTTTCTGCGTCTCTACCAGCAGAGATTCATACTGGGCGGTACGCTCGATGGAGTCATCCACGGCGCGTTGATAGGGGCCGATCAGCGAAAAGCGGATCAGGAAGAACACGCCCATCAGCAGCATCGTCAGCACCGCAATTTTGACGTTATATAGCAGCATAAACAGCAGGCTGGTCACGGCGATCAGGCTGGAAAAAAGAATTTGTACGTAGCCATTGCTGATGAACTCCGCGCAGGCGTGGAGCGATTTTTCAATAGCCAGCACGATGCCCGGCGGGCGCGAGCGGAACCAGCTGGTCTGGGTGCGCAGCATGTAGTGCCGCACGGACTGGCTTAGATCGTCATAGGCAATGTTGCGCATCAGGATCTCAAGCAGCTGCTTGAGGAATTTACCGACGACTTCAAAGATAAAGACGATAGCGAAGATCGCGGTGAGCAGGATCACCAGATCGCTGTCGCTGCGGGAAATGGCCTCATCCATTATCAGCTGCACGTAGGTGGGGCTCGCCAGCATGGTGATAAGGGTAAAAATACAGAGCACAAACAGCAGCAGCTGGCGCTGGAACAGGCTCGGAGATTTATTGGCTAACCGGCCAAGCGTGAGCTTTTCATCCGGGGATTTCTTTTCGAAACTCGGCGTGGGCTTAAGCTCAAGCACATAGCCGGAAAAGAGTTTTTCCGCCTCTTTCAGGCGGTAACGACGCACGCCGCTGGCGGGATCGTGGACGGTCACGCTGCGGCTGTCGATCTTCACGATGACCACGAAATGGTTACCGCGCCAGAAGGCGATGAGCGGCAGCTCAGACGTTTCTATTTCAGTGATTTCGCCTTTAAGCACCCGGCCAGACATATTTTTATCGCTGGCAAGGGTCAACAATTCCGCCATTGAGGTTCCCGAATCGGCGGAAACGGAAATCTCCCGGCGCAGCTGGCTGACGGAAACATGGTGTTCGTAGTGCCCCAACACCATCGCCAGGCAGGCCAGGCCACATTCGGTAAATTCATGCTGGCGAATAACAGGGGTCTTACCCTGTTTTTTATACTGAAAGAGCGAAAACATAGTGATCCGTGGCTGAAATAAAAAAATGGCCCGGCAATGCGGGCCATGAGTGCTAAGGTCAACAACTTACGCGCTGAAGAAGCCGCCGATCAGACCGCCAACCAGGCCAAACGCACCGCCGATGGCACCGCCAATAACGCCTAACATCTGGCTGCCCGCGTTATAGCCCGCGCTTGCACCCTGGATAGCAGAGGCAATAGGATCCCAACCACCAACGATGGCCTGTGCTTTTTTGATGTCGATAACTTGCATGGTTTATTCCTTTGAAAAAATAAATTAGTTAAAGCTGCCGAAAATCGCGCCCACGAAGCCCATAGCACCACCCAGCACACCACCAACGATGCCACCGATGGAACCTAATCCAACGCTTGCACCCGTGTTCCAGCCCAGCTGTGCGCCTTTAATCAGGCCATCGATTGGGTTCAATGCACCACCGATAATTTCTTTCGCTTCTACGAATGAAATCGCTTTCATTTTTAGTCTCCTGTAGTAGTAAATCTTCAGCTTGTGCCGAAGGTTAATTTCCTTTTATGAAGGAAAGCGCTTGTTACGAACAGCTAGAAAGTGGAATGATCTTATTCCCATAAATAATCATTCGTCTTGCAGGCTGTGCGTAATCATCTATTTCCAGCCGTTGTCCCGGCGGAAGAAATTTTGAGTCATTATATTGGGTACTGCACCCTTGTGAGGATACGTATTTGAAATACGTATTCCCGGTATTACTCACCACCCCGTTATTAAACGTATAACTAAATTGCCGGTTCCAGGGGCGGACTATTAATATAGCTTCAAGCGAAACCACCACATCCGACTGAATGCGTTGGCCTTTGCTCACTACAGCCCTTGCCTGAAGCGGCGTCTCGGTGAATTTGACGCGATAGTAGCGTTCTTTATTATCGTGCGGGCCGGTATAAAAAAACTTAAACCCTGCCCGCTCACCGCTCTCCAGCGTTAATTGTTTAGGCGAATACATGACTTCGCCATCTTTTATTTCAGTCTCTTTCCCACGCTCTTTTGGTACATCGACCTGAATGAGTGAAACTGTATAATTCTGACGTTCGCTTGTATCATTTTTTATGGGCTGAAAAACGACTTCTTTTTCTGGCAAAAAATCTATATTCAGACTTTCGATAATTAAAGCATTTGCTCCTGTAGAAATGAAGCAATTTATTGCAAAAATAGCCAGGAATTTTCCAGTCATAACATGTTTAATTCCAGGAAGCGCTGACATCAATTCGCCCCTGAGCAGTAACTTCACCAAACCAGCTATTACCATCATAGGTGGTTTTCGAGACCGGGTTATTCATCACAAACTGCAATACCAGCGGCGTTTTCCAAAGCCACATGTCCGTCACTCCAGAGCTTATCTTATCCCACTCTTCCGCATGGGTGGCAGGCGCCGGGATGGAGAGCACCTCGCCTTTACAGTTATGGGCCTTCAGCGTCTGACTCTTACCCAGCAATACGTTGCCGGGAATGGGCACGGTGAAGCCGTTTCCGCTAAAGGCACAATAGTCTGTGCCGTTCAGACTCTGGGTAGGCCCGGTAACTTTCACCGTCACTGCCACTGCGGCATCCTTTTGCGCGCCGCTGTAGGTAATGGTGTAGGGAATTTCAATTGGCGCTTCGCCAATTACCCCTTTTCCGGAGCCGCCAAGGCCGTTCGAATCCACGGTGTAGTCTGGGTTATCCGGCACGATAGCAAGGCCCGGCTGGATAGGATTAATTACCAGGCCGCTGCCAGGCTGGAAACAGAAGTCCGCCGCCAGCGTGCTGTTAGCAGGCGACAGGCACATACTGACGATATTGCCGATGTTACTACCATCCCCCGCCTGCGCTACGCTCAGAATTAACCCTTTAGGAATGAAGATCTTAAGATATGCTTTACCGCCATTTTTTTGCGGCGCGCTGATAAAGGTATTCGCCAGCACGCGGGTGTCGCTCAAAATGCCGCCGGAGATGCTGTACCAGGTTTTCTCATCGAAGGTAATTTCCGCGGCAAGGCCCGTTCCGCCATTCATGTGCGACTGAAGCACGCTGTTAATGCGCGATGCGGTAAGCGCCAGACCAGGGCTGTAACCGGTAACGTCTTCTCCGATGAAGGTATACTCCAGCAGGTTGCACAGTACGCCCGATACCGTATTACGAGTATATTTGGTACAGGTATCCCCGGTTGAACCATCCACAATCGTGACCTCGCCGGTGATCGGATCAATCCCCAGATCCAGCGCTCTGGAGTTGGTCATGGTCAGCGTGCCCACTTTATGCAGCGTATTGGTCTTGCTGGACGTGGAATTTTGCGGCTTAGAGGTAATGGTCACCTCGTTGCCGGGAGCCGCATTGAGCAAATAGTCAAAGAACGGATCGCCCAGAACCCAGCGGCCATAGGCGGTAGCGGGTTCCATGATCGGTGGCTTCACCACCATCGACGTATCGGTATAGCTGGTCGTCGGGGTGTAGCCCACCGTACCGCAGCTAGATGAACACGAGGTACCCTTGAAGAATGGCGAGGCGCTGGAGCCCGTTACGCTAAAATTGATGGTTAGCGCGCTGCCCGGAGGTCCGCTAAAGCCGTTGTCCGGAATATAGGTGGCAATCCCGTTATTCACCTTGTTACTCAGGCTTGGCCATTCCCGCGACCCATGTAAAAACGAGGCCGAGCTGGCGTTGAGGCTAAACAACGCCGCACTGTTACCCGTCCCGTTACTGTCCGGGTTATTGATGGCGAAATAAGGCAGCTGATCCGCCTGCGCTGCGGCGCTTATCAATAACAAATTAAGAGCGAATATCTTTTTCATCGTCACGTTCCTGCGTTCCTTTTGCTTCCTGCCAGACGTAATCGCCTTTTCCGCAGGAGATGTCCCCGAGCCACAGCGCACCGCGGTTAGACTCAATGTCCAGACGCACTTCGCAGACGCTGTCGTCCGGCGTGGCGATGCTCAGGACAGGGTTGTTCTTATCAACGTCGATCACGAAGCGTCCGTCGTTTTCCGTCCGGGTCAGCCCGACGTGGTTTTTGATCTGCGTGGCGCCAATCGGATTGCCGTTTGCATCCACAAGACGGCCAAACAGGGTGACGATTTTCTTCACCTGCGGCTTCATCACCACGGTGTTGCCCGGATAAACGGTGATATGGCGACGCGCGTTCGCGCCAATCTCATAGCTTTCCGTACCGGTTTCACTGTTCATCACCTCCAGGTCATAAGCCTGATATGCCGGCAGCGACAGCCAGGTTTTATCCCCTTTGATGCGTTCCGCCCGGCCGTTAAGCTTCAGGGTCAGTGCTTCATCAGGTTTGAGACCGGTGCTGACAATCACCCCTGCGCTTTCGGTGCCTTTCCCGGCGGCGATGGCCTCTTTGGACCAGCCCACGCTCCCGTCGCTGGTCAGCGTGGAGTTCCAGCCTTTGCTCATGCCGCTCTGAACGCTAAGAATGTTGCTGTTCCACGGCGTATCGAAGTTCACGCTGCCGCCGCCGCTTACGCTGCGATCCTGGCGGCTGTTGAAGGCTTTCGACACGTTGGCGGTGGCCGATTTCAGGTAATCGCCCTCAAACTGGCGGCTGGCGCTGACGTTCAATGCTGTGCCGGTATCGCGGTTGTGGGAAACGCCAACCGACACGGTATTGCCGAGCGGTATGGCGAAATCGAGCATCACGTAACGATCTTTCTCTTCGTAATACCCGTCGTATTTGTTGCGCGACATCCCCACGCGCAGGCGCGCCGTGCCGTAGCGGCCAGCGTACAATCCCTGCGAGTAGTCCAGCTGATAGCGTTTATAGCGATAAAGGTCGTCCTCCTGGCGCATCAGGCTCAGGTTGCCCGCCGAGGGCAGGCCGAACGACGGCAGGCTAAACGAGGCGCCCCAGGTGTTGCCCTTGCTCTCATAGATGTCCAGGAACTTGCCGCTGGAGAGCTGTTCATGGGAGTACCAGACCGAACCGATCTGCCACGGCAGGCTAAGATTCATGCCATAGTTGGCGCGGTACGTTCCGTCGGAGGCCGCCATGGTCTGGGTATTCACCGAGAAATAGCCCGTCAGGTTCAGGGAGGCCCACAGCTCGCTGACGATGTGTTCCCGCATCATGTAGGTGGAAGCATTCCAGTCGACCATCCCGCTGCGCTTGCTGAACGAGGCCCCCACCAGCGACATGGTGTCTTTATGTTTGGTGTCGTAATCGTAGTAGTACGTGTCGTCCTGCTCGTTTTTGCGCTTCGCGTATTTTTTATAATTGACGACGGACTTATCGCGGCTATACATCCCGCCCCACATCTGCCAGCGCAGCGTTTCCGACACGTTGCTGGAGAACGGCTTATTGACGGTGTACATGCTGCGCGACACGGTGCGGCTTCCGCTTACCACTTCGACTTCGATGCTGTAGATCCCGTAGGGCAGGCCGCTGGTGTCAATTTCATGGTTACCGACGTCAAAGCGCTGAATGCCGATAAGCTGCCCGTCACGACGAATACGGGCCTCGCCCGCCGTCGGGAAATAGACCACTACCGGCGTCAGGGAGAGCGTGTTATCGCGCTTGCGCGAGTTGGCCTGGTTGCCCATGGAAACGCCGTAAACTTCACCGCCGGAAATGCCGCTGACGCTCGCCAGAGACTGCATTGCCCAGCCGTTCAGCATGCCTGCGGCGTAGCGCATACCCTGATAGTCGCGCTCCCACATGACCGCGTTCATCTGGGTGTCGCTGCTGCTCTCATTGACGTAGCCAGAGCCGTCGATCAGCACATGATCAACGCCCATTGAGATCCAGTTCCTCGCGTTCAGATAACCCGACGACCAGCTGTCGCCGTAGCCGCTCTCGGTGTGATACGCCCCGAGGTTGTAGGAAAAGGTGCCGCTCAGGTCGTCAGACTCCGGCGCATCAATGTCCACCTCACGCGGGCGAATATTCACCCCGTAATCGCTTTGCGACAGATTCAACAACAGGCGCATTTTTTTCTGGTCCAGCTCGAACGCGGACCCCGCACTGACCGGAATGCGCATCTTATCGTCGAACTGCTTGTCGTTAATGCTCTTCAATAACGTTCGCATCTCTTTTGACAGACGAATGCCGTTATCAGACTCCTGGACCTGAACATCCCTCAGCCCCAGCTTCATATCCTTCGCAAAGAGCGTCACGTCACCCAGACGAACATATTCGCTCGCCGTGCCTTCGCGGTTCCCTTGTTGTGCTGAATGTGGCCGCGTATTGACCAGATAGACGGGAATTTTGATCCCCTGCTCCAGCAGTGCATAAAGCGAGTCGGGAAAACGGTAATTAGCGATAACCACGGAGCTTGAGGCTGCATGCGCAAGCGCGGGCAGCGTGCCGGATGCGCAAGCCATCATCACCGGCAACACTAATTTATTTTTCACCATGCATCCTTACTTAACAGGTATGAACTGTTTCAGGTCCCATATTCCAAGATGAAAATGGTTATCCGTAACGTTGATATCCTCGATAGCGCGCGAGGTATCCGGCATCAGGTAGAAGTTTTTGGTACACGGCGTAGTCGGTGATTCCGGATTCGGCTTCAGGCAGGTCCCGGTCGCATTGACGCGAAACGAGGTGTTCCCTTTATTGGTTATTTTTCCCGCCACATAGACGAAGTCGATCTTCTTATCACGAGGCTGAACCACCAGAATGGTACTCACCACCGCGCGCGTCATCCCGGTGCCGTTTTTTGGCGAACCGCTGTCCACCTCTTCGCTCACCCCTTCGTCCGTGAAGGTAATGCGGTAGTAACGCTCTTTGTTATCGGCATTACCGTGATAGTAGAATTTGACAATATTGCTGGTGCCGGCCGGCATCACCATGCGCGTGGGCGTCAGCAACAGCTCGTCCACTTTCTCCGGATTAATGACGATCCCTTCATCCATCGGGCTGCTGATCCGCTGTGCGCGAACAGAAACAATACGCACGCTGTCTGCTTCGTTTTTTATTTCCTTGGCGGTGGAATCAGCGTCCGCTGGAATAATAGTGGTGACTTTTCCCACATTAATGGCCAGCGCGGAGGAAGAAATAAATAATAAAAATAAGAAGGCGGATTTGAGGTTAAACATGCTATTTCCCTAAACAGGGGCTTGCGCCCCTGGATCGATCAGGCCTTAGCCCCAGGTTGCGCGGAACGCAACGGCAACGGTACCTTCCCACAGGCTGTTGGTCAGGTCTTTGAACTCTTTCGTCGCGCCTGCGTTGTCCTGAGCGGAGTCAACGTAGAAGACGAATTTGTCCTGGCCGGTAATTTCGGTATCAGCCACCGCGCCAGCGCTGGTGGTCAGGTTCCACAGGCCAGAAGAAACGCCGGTGTTAGAAGAAGAATCAACCAGCGTGGTCCATGCGGTAGATTTTGCACCTACGGTGCCACCGATAGAGCCCAGATCGTTACCGCCCCAGCGCGCGCCTACCTTCAGTTTGGTCGCTTCACCACCCACGCTGAACAGCGTGTTGTTGGAATCGTCGAGGATGGCTTCAAGCTTGAAGCTGGTCGCCGTCGAGTGATCGCCACGGATAGCCACATCAAACAGACCGGTATCGGTGTTGAAAGATTTCGTGTTGGCGCTGTAAACGAAGTTCAGAGCACGCGTTGGCGTTACAACCAGGTCAGATTCGCTGTCTTTGGTTGCAGTTGCCTGCCAGGTAGCAGACGCCGTAGTTTCTGCGGCATTAACTGCGCTCAGCGCAGAAACAGACAGCAGGGAGCCCAGAACGATAGCGTTCAGTTTGTTCATTTATTTAGTCCTTCAAAAAAGAATCCACGTGTATAAAAAGGGGAGCCCCTTTTTCGAGGCGGAGTATAGACAGCCGCAAAATAACGAGGCAATACAGAAAAATTCACTCGGCGGTGCGCAACAATAAAAACATAAATAAATCTCCCGTATCTTATTGTTACGTATTGAGTAAATCACTCAACTTCTCGAGCGATAGATAAATATCGATTTTTCAGTAAAGAGAAATATCAGGACGTTGGAACAGCCACACACATCATTACAGGTAAAACCAGCCCCTTAATTAACCAGGCGTGCGGTTTAACGCTGGTAATATAGAAGAAGTTGATATTATCAAGTAACATTTCGTTTACAACACCATCCGGCGCTACATCATCTTCAGATTTATTCAGCTTTTTATCCTTAATATAAAAGATATTGCTTCCGTCGACTTTTTCTACGCTGAGCGTGTAATTCCTGTCAATCAGGTAGCTTTTGCCCTCTTTCTTTAGCACGCCTTTGTGAATAACCGTCACAACATCTTTGTTGTTAAACAGGAATAGCGTGGTTAACGACATATCGGTTAAATCACCCGTGGAATAGGTTTTCCAGGAAATGGTATCTGACTGGCAGCCAAACCCCTCATCCTGCGTTCTGGTAAAATAGACCCACACTAAGGCGATGACAGAAAGTACCAGTACGATACCGAACATGACACTCATTTTAGTCCTTGACATATTTTAACTCCCGGTCAGGCTTCTGTAAGAAATGCAGTTCTTATAATCGTCGATACTGTCCTGCTGATAACAGATAGCCAAAAAATAATTTTCTATCTGTGACTTTTTAAACCTGGAATAGTAAGCGTCGGCAACCTGGTGTTGACAGTCGATATGTTGTTTTGCAAGGACCTCTTTTACGTGATTAAAGTAGTGTTGCCGCGGTTGAAACATATTCTTATCGATAAGGTATACCGTACACCTGTCCACTTTACCGAGCAGATGCATATCAGAATCTTTCAGGCTCTCGGCATAGGACACTCTCTGGTGCAACAGTAAAATAACGGTGCCAATAACGATAACCAGTAACAACGTGCACAGTGAAAGAAAGAGCGTATGCATCGATATTATTCGTTTAGGCGGATCGGCGTCTTTCTTATGCAGTAATGTATCAGCCTCTTCAGAAGCAGATTGTTCGCTAAGCGCTGACACAACCGGCGGCCTGACCGTGTGATGCTCAATATGCGCGGCAAGGCTGAAGCCCTTGCCGCGTATGGTTTTTATCAGCAACGGGTCGCACCCTAATGTTCG
This sequence comes from Enterobacter sp. GD03975, assembly GCF_029838645.1. Classification (NCBI taxonomy): domain Bacteria; kingdom Pseudomonadati; phylum Pseudomonadota; class Gammaproteobacteria; order Enterobacterales; family Enterobacteriaceae; genus Enterobacter; species Enterobacter sp. GD03975. The sequence continues at coordinate 71,060 of NZ_JAOBZC010000005.1, read as the reverse complement.
AAACGCTTTTCTGATTTCACTGACGGCAACGTTCAGACTCACCGAGGAGCCGGAGAAGCCATGGTCCTCCCAGACCTTCTTTATCAGGTCATCTCTGTCGAGTGTTTTACCATTGTTGATGATAAGTTCATAAAGCAGACGTCCCGCCTGGTTAGATAACTTAATGGATGACTCTTCCTCTCCATTAATCATGATCATACCGGCATCCACTTCATAAAGCATTGTAAGATCAATGAGATACTTCATATAATTATTACGCCATTGTTAAAATTTTGTGCATTTGCCAGGCAATAATAAGTCTAAAGTTTATGTGGTCAAGTCGCGTGATATTAATTAAGAGAGGAATTCATAAAGCTTCATTAATTAACGATTATTAATTCATTAATAAAAATCTTCGAACTTACGCATTTAGGTTAAAACATTAAAAAAAACGTCCAGACAAGATTATAATCTTAAACTTTCGAAGTTATTGGAATAATGTTTTGTTGTGTACATTTTTAGTGCAACATAATATCGTCAAAGCACTTTCCCGCGTCGCCATGCGTCTAGCCGGTACATCAGGGACATGTGTAGCCGATTAACATTCATTCTAAATTACACAAATCTTTATGGAGTTTATCATGTTCAAATCGATCATGACCGTTTCACTTCTGGCTGCCGCTGTGGCTTCTACCAGCGCTATGGCCGCAGACAATTCGGCGGGTGGTATCATTAACTTTACCGGCGCAATTACCGATACAACCTGTACCATTAACGGTGGTAAAAGCGCGGACTTTACCGTTGCGCTTTCCCCTATTACGGTAAAAGATGCAGGCACCACGGTTGGCCTGATCACCAAGAATAAAAAATCTATTTCGCTGACCTTCTCAGGCTGTACGCCGGCAGCAGGAACGACCGGTACTCCGCTGAAAATTTATTTCTCCAGCGCGGATAATATCTCCACTGACGGTAAATACCTGCTGAATAACAGCGTGAACGAAAACGATGCCAGCGTGGCGCGTAATGTTGGCTTTGCGCTGGTAGAGACAGGCTCGTCTACGCCTATTACGCTGAACCAGGCTTACACAACCAAGATTATGGGCACATCGACCAAGCCAGATTCCGAAACGCTGACGCTGGATGTTTATTACTATAAAACAAACGCCGCTGCCGCAACGGTGGGCGAGTTAAGCTCCAACGTAACGTATACCATTTCCTACCTGTAATAATGATTATTCAGGCTCTGCTTTCGCAGAGCCTGCATTTAAGGTTGCAATCATGCGCAAGGCAATTTTGCTGGCAGGCTTACTGCTAAGCACGGGTCACTCATGGGCCAATATTGTCATTAATGGCACCCGTGTCCTTTATCCTGAAAATAACAAAGAGGTGATCGTCCAGTTAATGAATACGGGCGATGCGCCCGCTCTGGTGCAATCCTGGATAGATGACGGTGATATTAATTCCACGCCGGAAACCGCAAATGTGCCGTTTCTGCTGTCGCCACCGGTGATAAAGGTCGATGAACATAATGGCCAACAGCTTCGTATTAAAAAGCTGCCGTCCAGTTTACCTGCGGATCGCGAATCCGTCTTTTTCCTGAATGTCCTCGACATTCCGCCCAAGCCTGAAAATTTGCAAAACCAGAATACCGTTCAGCTGGCGATTAAATCTCGTATCAAGCTTTTTTATCGGCCCGCTGCACTTAAAGGCACGCTGGATGACGCGGTGGCGAAACTGACGCTCGCCGCCGACGGCGATCGCCTTCGCATCACCAATAACAGCCCGTTCCATATTACTGTGGCCAATATTTCGCTGGGTAAAACGAAATTACTCCAGGAATCCCCGATGGTTTCCCCGTTTGGGCAACTGACGGTTACCACAAAAAATACGGTTAAGCGCGGACAGACCCTCGAGCTGATGTATGTGGACGATCTTGGCGCGTATAAAACCCGGACTTTCACCAGACAGTGATCGGAAAGACTCACCATGAAAATGAAACAAAACAGACTCTGTCTGCTGGCAGTCTGCACGCTTCTGCTTTCGCATAAATCAGGGGCCGTCTCGTTTGATCCCTCCCTGCTTGCTGGCGCATCCGGTGAGTCCGATCTGTCTCGCTTTTCCGAAAACAACGTCATGCCTGCCGGCAGTCAGGAGATGGATATCTACGTAAACGGCAGCTGGAGGGGGCGTTATACCGTCATCTACGGCGAGCAGCGTGACGACATCCGTCTTGCCTGGAAAGATGCCCAGTCGCTTGGCATTAATACCGCGTCCGTTCCTGCGCCTGCCATTGCGCATGGGCAGGTCCAGCTGCGCGATCTGGTTCAGGGCGGTGAAGTCAAAACCGATACCAGTACCCTGAGCCTGGCGCTCACCGTTCCGCAGGCGGCCGTGCTGCGTACAGAAGAAGGTTACATTGCCCCCCAGTTCTGGAGCGAAGGGATCCCGGCGCTGATGCTCTCGTGGAACACGACCTGGTATAACACCCGAACTAAGGGCACGGCGAAAGACACGAACGATGATTTTTATGCCGGGCTGGATTCCGGCCTTAACCTGTTCGGCTGGCAGTTTCGCGACAGCAGCGCCTGGCGGAAATCGGCCAGCGGGGAGAGCCAGTGGCAGAATAATACCCGCTACCTGCGCCGCCCCCTGGCCTCGCTGACCTCCAACCTGACGCTGGGTGACTTTTATATGCCGGGCGATCTGTTTGATTCGATGCGCGTGCGCGGCGTGTCGCTGGCGTCGGACATGAAAATGCGCCCAAATTCGCAGCAGGGTTTTTCACCGGTGGTTCACGGCGTGGCGCGGACGAACGCCCTGGTGAAAGTTATCCAGAACGGCAACGTGATCTACCAGGAGAACGTGCCGCCAGGCCAGTTTACGCTCGACAGCATTCAGCCTACCGGCTCTGCGGGCGATCTGCTGGTCGTTGTGCGTGAGGCAGACGGATCGCAGCAGTCCTTCACGGTGCCGTTTTCCGCCGTGCCCGGCATGTTAAAAGAGGGAGTAAGCCAGTACAGCGTGGTGGCGGGTAAAGTGCACCAGAACACGCTCGACGCCGAACCCGCATTTATGCAGGCCACGCTACGCTACGGGTTCAACAACCTTATCACCGGTTATACCGGGACGATTATTAGCGATGACTACCAGGCCGGGCTTGTCGGTACCGGGTGGAACCTTCCCTTTGGCGCGGTCTCGTTTGATGTCACCCACGCTAAAACCACCCTACAGGATCGCACCAGCAGCGGTCAGAGCTACCGCGTGTCGTACAGCAAATTTATCGATACCACCGCCACCAACTTCACCCTGGCGGCCTATCGCTATTCCACTAAAGGCTATTACAGCTTTAGCGACGCACTCTATTCACGTGAAGGGTATCAGCGCCTCAGAGCGCAATACGACGAATACGAAGATCGGTTTGGCGTGGCGCCCGACATGTCCCTGAGCACCTGGGATGCCCTGCGCGCCGCACAGCCCAAAAACACCTTCACGCTTAACCTTAATCAGCGCCTGCTCGATAACTGGGGCACGGTATTTATCTCCGGCACACAGCGCGATTACTGGAATTCGCAGCAAACCACGCGCGAGTATCAGATGGGCTATTCCAACGCCATTGGCCGCGCCAGCTATACCCTGTCGGCCAGCCGGGTGCGTAATAAAGACAGCGAAGAAGAGACGCGCCTTTATCTCTCCCTCAGCCTGCCGTTCTCGCTGTTTGATAATAATGCCTGGATCACCTCCAGCCTGACGGCCAGCGATTCACATTATGAGCAGAGCAACATCAGCATGAGCGGAAATGCGCTGGCGTCGAACCGCCTGAGCTACACCCTCTCCGGCAGCAATGCGCGTGGGGGTAAAAATGCGGCAAGCGTTAACACGGCGTACCGTTCGAACTTTGCGACACTCGGCGGCTCTTACAGCGAATCCTCTGACTACCGCCAGACCGGGCTCAGCGGACGGGGAAGCCTGGTGGCCTACCCGTGGCACGTTCTCGCCTCAAACGAAACCGGCAGCACCATGACTATCGTCGATGCGCCTGAGGCGGAGGGGCTGATGGTAAACGGCGATGAAAGCATTGTGACTAACCACGATGGCGTGGCGCTGGTGCCTTACGCTACCCCGTACCGCAAAAACGCCATTACGTTATCGCAAACGGAAAACAGCGCGGGGGCGGAAGTGATCGGCAACATGGCTAACGTGGCCCCTTACGACGGGGCGGTGAGCTATATCCGCTTTGAAACCGACAAACGCCAGTCGTGGGTGCTGCATGCGACGCGTGCCGACGGCAAACCGCTGCCCTTCGGGACCGAAGTGCTTGATGAAAACGGTGAGTCTGTCGGGTATGTCGGCCAGGCCAGCGTACTGTATATCCGCGCTGAACAGCCGCCACGCGCGCTCAACGTGCATCTCCGCGGCGGGAAGTGCGAAATCTCTTCCCCGGCCTGGGGGCTGAACAGCCCCTCATCGGTTTGCCATTAATTACGGATTATCATTATGTTACGATCATTCATGTTCCTGCTCCTCACCAGCATTAGCGGGATGAGCTATGCCACCTGCTCCGGCAGCAGCATCGTTTATGGCACGCCCATTACCGTTGATTTATCGGATAAGCTGAGCCCCGCCACGCCGACCTGGACAGGCAGCTTCTCCACCCAGTACAGCGGCTCGTTCAACTGCACGACGGGCAACAGCGAGTTTTCATACACGCCGATCCTGTCGACCGACAGTAAATACGCCACCATCCTCGGGTTCAGCAACAATAAGTATATGGTGCGGGCGGAGATCACCAATCCCCCGGCCAACAAAACGCTGCCCGCCAGCGGAAACCATACGGCGGCTGAACTGAACACGCCGTTTACGGTTCGCTTCACCCTCGTTAGCCAGAGCGGCACCACGCTGACGGGTGATACGGCGAACATGAGCGACGTTCTGTTCGTCAGCGACATGAGCGGATTGTCGTTTTTGGAAATCATCCTCTGGCCAATCAATCAGGTCATCAAAATCGCCCAGTGGTTATTCAGCGGGTTCAAGTGGCCTTACGACAACCGCGATATGTTTGGTCAGCCGATGATCATCAAATACGCGCCGAAGCTGACTACCTGCTCCTTTGACAACGCGGGGCTGACCGTGGCGCTTCCGACGCTCGGCATTCCCCAGCTCAGCGCGTCCTCACAGCCGGGGCTGACGCCTTTTTCACTGAACATGAGCTGTCAGAACGTCGGGGTTAACGGTAATTCCGATCGAACAATCGAGATGTTTCTTTCCAGCACGCAACTGCTGTCAACCGACAGCTCGGTGCTGATCGACGGCAGCAGCAGCGCCGCGCAGGGCGTGGGGCTACGGCTGATAAAGCGCGATGCCCCGCAGACGCAGGTAACCTTTTCGACCTCAACCACCAGCCGCGGCAACGCCACGATGATTTTCAGTGTGGCGGCTGGCGCGGCGCTGAACGACCATTTCACCGTTCCTATGGCCGCGTACTATTACGTGTGGGCACCCGCCCGGTTAAGCCAGGGCAAGATCAATACCTCGGCTACGCTGAATATTATCTATCCCTGATGTGAACTATTCCTCCATCTTTCCAACCATTTGCACATACTTAATCAGTTCGCTATGGTTGGAAAGATTCAGCTTTTTCATCGCATTGTGTTTCTGTGTGGCAATGGTGCTTACCGAGCGGTTTCGATGACGGGCAATCTCGGTCGTTGAAAATCCTTCCACGATAAGATGAAGCACCTCCCACTCTCTGGCCGAGAGGATAGATCGCGATCGGGAACCTGACCGCACTACCCGCCTGAGCCACGAAGAGAGCGACGGTTTTTGTGCATCCGTCATGAGCAACGCGGGTAATTCTTTTTTCAGTTCAGTTAATTCATCCTGCTGGCTGATGGTTAATTCAAATTTCATCTCCAGAACTTTTTTTAACAGCCCGTACGGCAGTTCGGGTACCAAAAGCACGCGGCTGACGTGATGTGATTTACATAAAGATGTGAAACGGCTGCTGATCTCTGCACTCCACTCTTTATGATTAAGCAGATAATTAAATTCAGTGAAGAAAACATCCACATCATTATCTGCCACCGCCGCCAGAACCTGTTCTATGGAATCGACCTGAGTAATCTTCAGTACGTAATCGGGTAAAAGGTCCTGGAGCGCCCGGCATATTATCTCTTTAAATATATTTATTTTGTAAAACACCATTACCCTTACGACACGCTCAGTATTATCCATATCTTTTCTAAATTCTCGTGACCGGAGGAAAATGATAATAGTTTAAGTATTCACCACTCACAACCTCTTCGCGCCAGGATTTTATCCTCCTCAGACTTAAAATTCTGAACAAGGACATTAAAATTATAGAAAAAATTCTATTTTATTCTGCAAACGCTTTTCTCTCGCAAAGAAAGGTCTGTAGATAATCCTGAAACGATCATAACCTTTCTGACATAAACACCAGTAAGGCACTGAAAAAACGGGGCATAGCCCCCATTAAAAAACCGCCAAATGCTTATTATCCACGCTTTTGCAGAATAAAAATCTGGCATGAATATTATTAGAAGATTAAAAAGATTGCATTTATCATTAAAACCATTTTTCAATTTTATCTTCCGCTAATAATTAGCAGCAGCTTTACTCGACAGATTGTATTGGCTTACATTGATGTCATCGCATCGCGTTATTTGAAAAAAGTGTTCGCTATTCTTTGTGAAATAAGAGAGTGCGAGTCCACCAGTATCTCTTATATGGACTGTTTACTCAGCGAAAGGAGAATGCCAATGCAAAATAAAAAAACAATTCACGTTGCCGTTGTTGACAGCTGCGAATTCACGATGATTGGCCTGCAATCGCTTGGAAAGCGTGAGCCTGACGAAAAACAGGATGTTATTTTCCATGGATTTACCCATATCGAAGAACTCGCTAAGAGTGAACAACTCTTTGATATCATCATTTATGATCCATTGAATACGCGTCATTTCCGGGTGACAACAAATGACGACATCCTTTGTATTAAACAGAAGCAAGTGACGGCGAAGATCTATATCTATTCGTTATCCGCAGGCTATTTGAAATTCAAACATGTTGATGGGGTAATCAGTAAAAGAGTCTCACTGGGGGATATCAAAGCGCTATGGCAAATACTGATGAGCCAGACGCCGCAAGGATCTGGCCGTTACAACGTGGGCATGACCACCCGCTTACGCACCCCGGCAAGGCTGTCCAGCGAGGAGGCCAGCGTACTGCGCGGCTATTCCTGTAACCTCAAAACCAAACAAATTGCCCGCCAGCTGGGGTGTAACGTCAGGCTGGTGTATTTCTATAAAAACAACGCCATGAACAAGCTGAAAGCCGTGCGTGGCCCCTCGTTTTACCAGAGCATTCGCTGGATCCTGAATTAAGAATTTGACCGTGTGTCGTTTGCCTTTTGTTCCCGTGTCCGCGGGAACCTTTTTTCATTTTCTTAAGGCTGTAGCATGTATACCGTTCTTCCCTCTCCCCTGCTGCAACGTATCTCAGGGCTGCGATTTCAGCCGCTTGTCGATCTTCATTCGGGCCAGGTTTTCGCGCATGAAGTTCTCGTGGAGATCCATAACGTCAATCTGGAGATATTGTTTGCCTCTCTGCCTTCGCGCAGCGCGCTGCAAATCTTCTTCTGGCAGGCCAACACCCTTTTACAGATACCTGCCCGGGACGCTTACTGGCTAAACCTTCCCGCAGAACACCTTCTTAATGAACACGCTATCCGGCTGTTGCTGGCGTTGCGCCATCAGCACCGTCTAACGATTGAAATTCAGGATCCCCTCACCATTACGCGGCTGAGTGATGCTGAGCAAGGCCGTCTTCATGCCACGCTTGTTCGGCTTAAAGAGGCGGGATGGCAAATCTGGCTGGACGATTTAACCCGGGAGCTGGCTGAGGCGTATGCGCGGCTGGCGCTGCCGCTGGACGGGGTAAAAATCGATCGCTCAGCGCTGCGGGAGCGCGCGCCGCTTGCCCCGTTTGTACAGGAGGTCAGGGCAGGCATCGCGCAATCAATTCTTATCGAAGGCATCGAGAATTCGCGGGATCTGGAGCGGGCCCGCGCGTCCGGCGCACAGTCTGGTCAGGGTTTTCTGTGGCCCGAAAGCCGCACCGATGTCCGCGTTACACTGTGAGGGCCAGCTTGCCGTGGCCTACCAGCCCGGCACCGCGCCACCGTTAAAAAGGGTCTCTGCCGCTTTCGCCACTTCCGGCGACTGATAGGACTGGATAAATTCCTTCACGTTTTCGGCGTCTTTGTTGTCTTCACGCGTGACCACTATATTCACGTAAGGCGAGTTTTTGTCCTCAATAAAGACGCTGTCATGCACCGGCGACAGCCCCGTTTGCTGAAGATAAGTGGTACTGATGATGGCCACATCGACTTTCGGATCGTCCAGCACGCGCGGCAGCTGCGCCCCTTCCAGCTCCATAATCTGTACGTTTTTGGGATTCGCGGTAATATCCAGTGCCGTCGGCAGCAGGCCAACATCCGGCTTAAGGGTAATCAGCTTTTCTTTTTGCAGCAGCAACAGCGCGCGACCCAGGTTGGTCGGATCGTTTGGAATCGCAATGGTGGCGCCGTCCTTCAGCTCAGCCACCGATTTTATCTTTCGGGAGTAGCCCGCCATCGGAAAGACGAAGGTATTGGCGACGGCGACCAGCGTGTAATTGTGCGCCTTGTTATCTTCCGCAAGGAACGGGCGGTGCTGGAAAACGTTAGCATCCAGCTCGCCCTGGTTGGTGGCATCGTTGGGTAGCAGCGAGCCGCTAAAGCCCACCAGCTCCACGTCCAGACCGTATTTCTCCTTTGCCACCTTTTTGGCGACTTCCGCCACGTCCTGCTCAGCGCCATTAATCACGCCGACTTTAATGTGTTTGGCATCATTGCCGCCTTGATCGCAACCCGCCAGCAGCAGGGCCGCGAGCACCAGAGCACTCAACTGAAATTTCACGAGACAGTTCCTTTCGACAGTGGTTTTGAAGACTATATCGACAACGAGACGGCAGGCTAAAAAACGAAAAGGCATCAGTAAGACGGATAGGTTATATGCGGCCTGTTGCCGGGTGGCGCTGCGCTTACCCGGCCTACGTGACGGGGGACGTGTAGGCCCGGTAAGCGTAGCGCCACCGGGCAATGGGGATCAGGCTGCGGTAGTCCAGTCCTCAACAGTAAGATCCTGCACCATCCCGAACGCACGATCGTTCGTGACAATCGTCGTTCCCCGGCTGATGGCGTGTGCGGCAATCAACTGATCGAGATCGCCCATCACCTTCCCTTTCTTTTCCATTGCCGCACGCAGTTCACCGTAGGTGGCTGCGGCTTCGCTATCCCAGGCGCAGATGGTTATGGTCTTAAGAAATTCCATTATGGTTTCGTGCAGCTTGTTGTTTTGCTTTTTGGCTACGCCGTAAAGCAACTCCGCCTCCGTTACGCTTGAAATACACATCTTTTCAGGCGTGATTTGCGAATATCGGTTTACAACCTCAGGATGCTGCCTCACCAGATGGCTTACTATGTTAGTGTCCAGCATATGCAGCATCGTCTACAGCCCTTCCAGAGGATCTCTTGTCGTATAGCTTTGATTGCGCTCCTCTTTACTTAGAAAAGAATCAGGCACATGCGTTTGTTTGAGCATGCGCAAAAAGTTATCCCTGTGCCGTTCTTTCTCAGACCTTGCCGTCAAAACCACATTCCCCTCCTCATCCCGGCGGATATAAACACTCTCCGTTTCAAACGCAAATTCCTCAGGCAAGACCACGGCCTGGTGTCGTCCTTTTTTGAATAATTTTGCTGTGCGCTCCATGGCAACCTCTGTCGGTTTATTGACCAGCCCACAGCATGCGCTCGCGTCCCGGAAAGCGACAAGAGAGACATTTAAAATTCAGAAAGCGACTCGCAATAAATAACAGAACCGCTAACCTCACGCCTGCCGACGCAGCGGCGCTTCGCGCAAAAACCACGACAGCACAAACGCCAGCACCATAATCCCTGCCGCAAGCATAAATACCGCATGGATAGCCGAGCCGAACGCATCCAGATAGTCCAGACGCAGTGCATCAGGCAGATGGTGAATGGCAACGGGATTGAGTTCACGCGGCAGTTCAGCCCCTTCCGGCAGTCTTTCTGTCAGGCCTGATTGCAGAATATGGGTGAACACCGCGCCAAACAGCGCAACGCCAATAGCCCCGCCGATGGAGCGGAACAGCGTCACCCCAGAGGTCGCTACGCCGTATTGATCGGCAGACACGCTGTTCTGCACCGCCAGCACCAGCACCTGCATCACCAGCCCAAGCCCCATGCCGAGCACGCTGGTAAACAGATACAGCTGCCAGGTGGGGGACGTGACTGAAATGCGCGTCAGTAAAACCATTCCCACCACGCCGAGCAGCGTGCCGAGGATCGGAAACAGGCGGTATTTCCCGGTGCGGCTGATGATGCGCCCGCTGATGATGGAGGTGAGCAACAGCCCGCCCATCAGGGGGATCAGCTGCAAACCGGCCTGCGTCGGCGTGGCATCTTTTACCACCTGTAAATAGAGCGGCAGGAAAGTGACGGAGCCAAACAGCGACATGCCGATAATAAAACCGATCAGGCTACAGAGCAGGAAGCTGCGGTCGCGGAACAGCGACAGCGGGATAATCGGCTCCCACGCCAGCCGCTCTTCGTAGATAAACCCGGCGATCCCCGTCAGACCGAAGGCCAGAATGCACCACAGCTGCGGGTCGCTCCACTGGCGAAGCGTCCCCCCTTCGGTGGTAAACAGAATGATGCACAGCAATGCCATGCTGAGGTAAATCGCCCCCAGGTAATCAATCTCATGCTTGCTGCGCCGCGCGCTGCCGTGGAAGACCGCGCCAATAACGAGCAGCGCAAACAGCCCCAGCGGCAGGTTGATGTAGAAAATCCAGCGCCAGGAGGCGTGCTGAACGAGAAACCCGCCGATAAGCGGGCCTATCACCGTCGCCAGGCCAAACACGCCGCCAAACAGCCCCTGATAGCGACCACGCTCGGCAGGCGGGATCACATCCGCCACGGCCGCCATGCTGATCACCATCAGACCGCCGCCCCCCAGCCCTTGCAGAGCGCGCATCAGCACCAGCTGGGTCATGTTCTGCGCCAGACCGCACAGTGCCGACCCCACAAGGAAAAGCACAATCGCGATTTGCAGGACGATTTTACGCCCAAACAGATCGCCGAATTTGCCGTACAGCGGTACCACGATGGTCGAACTGAGGATATAGGCCGTCACCACCCAGGAGAGCTTATCCAGCCCGCCCAGCTCGCCGACGATGGTCGGCAACGCGGTGGAGACAATGGTCTGATCCAGCGCCGAGAGCAGCATCACCAGCAGAAGTGCGCTGAACAGCAGCTTGATCGACGGCGCGTTTTTCGCAGGTTGAGTCATGACGTCAGACTCCATAAGAGAATCGCTTGAAATTAATTAATCAAATAATTAATATTCAGGTAAGTTATGGATAAGATCAAGAGACAGCGCGACCGTGCCAGCACTAAAAGACAATTCTGAACCCCGCCGTCCCGGTCGTCCGCGCGGCGGCAAACGCGTTACCGCCAGCCGCGAGCAGCTGCTGGATATCGCCCTGAACCTCTTCTCCCGCCAGGGGATTGCCAATACCTCGCTGAACGCCATCGCCCGCGAAGCTGGCGTGACGCCCGCCATGCTGCACTATTACTTCAACTCCAGAGAGCAGCTGCTGGATGCGATGATCGAGGAGCGCTTTCTGCCGTTACGCGAGCGGATCGGGACCATTTTCGCCGACAATCGGGAGTCTCCGGTCAATGCCCTTACGGAAATGGTTAAGGTGCTGGCCGAACTGGCGGAAGAGCACCACTGGTTTGCACCGCTGTGGATGCAGGAGGTGATTGGCGAGATGCCGGTACTGCGTACGCATTTGCAGGAACGTTTTGGCGATGAGAAATATCAGACCACGCTGGCAACCATTAAAGGCTGGCAGCAGGAAGGAAAGCTGAATCCGGCCCTGGCCCCCGAACTGCTGTTCACGACGCTGCTGAGCCTGGTGCTGGTGCCGTTCTCACGCATGCGCAACGACGAGAGGCTTAGCGCTCTCTCGCCGGAGAAAGTTGTGCGCCACGTGTTAGCCGTGATCGGCAACGGGATCGGCGGTTAAAGATGTTTGGTCAGGTAGTGTCTCTGCATTCCCTGATAAGGGTAATCCTGCAAGGACATCTGCACCTGATAACCCTGCTTTTCATAGAACGGACGCGCCTGGAAGCTGACCGTATCCACCAGCGCGTGACGACAGCCTTTGCGGCGGGCCTCTTCTTCGGCCGTTTTGATGAGCTGGCTGCCAACGCCCGTTCCGCGCACGCTGTCGCTAACCCACAGAAAGTCGATGTTCAGCCAGTCGCCTTTACGTACGCCGATTAACCCGCCCAGCATGACGCCGTTGTCGTCTCGCACATATACGCCAATATCGCCGCTAAACGTCGCAAGATCTAAATACTGCGCGTTATAGGCTCTTAGCCCCGTTAATAATTCTTCTTTTTCTTCAGCCGTGACATTATCTGTAATGCTCAGGTGCATAATTTTCTCCTTATTTTCAGCGCAATCTGAATATCTCACAGCTTAACCTTCATAAAAACTCCTTATTTCCTCCATTGTTTAAACAAGGAAATATTCATTCAATATGTAAATAAAAAAAGCCTTTCCAATAGGCTCCGAAAACGTATAATGAGAACGATCATTCTCATTTTTTTACGGTAGCCAACGATGAGTACAAAGCTGGAAGAACGACAAAAACTGCGACAGGACGAAATCATCACCGCCGCGCGCCGCTGCTTTCGCGCCAGTGGATTTCACGCTGCCAGCATGTCGCAGATTGCCAGCGAAGCCAGGCTCAGCGTCGGACAAATCTATCGCTATTTCAGCAACAAAGACGCGATTATTGAAGAGATGATCCGTCGCATTATCGACTCACGTATCGAGGAGATGCAGGGCAAAACCCTGGTTGAAGGGATGCCGCAGGCGCTTGCCTGGCGCCAGACGCTTAACGAAGACGATGACGCGCTCATGCTCGAAATGTCCGCAGAGGCCACGCGCAATCCGCTGGTGGCAAACATGCTGATCGAAGCCGAAGCCCGCATGTTCGCCAACGCCTGTGAGCACCTGAAAAAGCAGTTCCCCCACCTGAGCGATGAGCATATTCGCTGCTGCGTGGAGATTACCGCCGTGATGATCGAAGGCACGATTTACCGTCGACTCACGCCATTAAAAGTGCCGTCAGAACAATTAGAGCCCATTTATCAGAATATTTTAAATATGCTTTTCTCTGCGAAGTAATCGCATGTGAATAATTAGCGGAAATAAGTAATTTCCTTTTTTTCATTTCTGGCTCTGCCAGAGATGTGGTATCGCTGTGCTTTTAATTAGTCCTCCTCCCTGTTAAGCGATTAACAGGGCAGGCTTCGCTCACCCTGGAAAAAGATTATGAAAACCATAACAACCTCCATCGCGGCATTACTCCTCCTGACAGGGTGCGATAATGCGCAAACATCTGCTCCCCAGCGCCCTCTTCCGGAAGTGGGGATTGTCACACTCATGAGCCAGCCGGTGTCCGTCGTCAGCGAGCTGACCGGTCGCACCACCGCCGCGATGAGCGCCGAAGTGCGCCCCCAGGTGGGCGGCATTATCCAGAAACGGCTCTTCACCGAAGGCGATACGGTCAAGGCCGGGCAGGCGCTGTATCAGATCGATCCTTCCAGCTACCGCGCCGCGTACAATGAAGCTGCCGCCGCACTAAAACAGGCGCAGGCGCTGGTGCAGGCCGACTGCCAGAAAGCCCGGCGCTATGCGCAGCTGGTGAAAGACGACGGCGTATCACGACAGGATGCGGAAGACGCGAAATCGACCTGCGCGCAGGACAAGGCCAGCGTCGAGTCAAAGAAGGCCGCGCTGGAGAGCGCCCGCATTAACCTTAACTGGACCACCGTCACCGCGCCGATTGCCGGACGTATCGGTATCTCCTCGGTGACCCCCGGCGCGCTGGTCACCGCCCAGCAGGATACTGCGCTGGCTACCATTCGCGGGCTGGACAGTATGTACGTCGATTTAACCCGTTCCAGCGCCGATCTGCTGCGATTGCGCAAGCAAACCCTCGCCAGCAACAGCGATACGTTGAGCGTGTCGTTGACGCTCGAAGACGGCAGCAACTACAGCGAAAAAGGCCGCCTGGCGTTGACCGAAGTGGCAGTAGATGAGTCTACCGGCTCTGTCACCCTGCGCGCCGTCTTCCCGAACCCGCAGCATCAGCTTCTGCCGGGCATGTTCGTCCGCGCCAGAGTGGATGAGGGCATCATGAATGACGCGATCCTCGCGCCGCAGCAGGGCATCACCCGCGACGCCAAAGGTACCGCCACCGCGCTGGTGGTGAACGCCAGCAACAGGGTCGAGCAGCGTCAGCTGGAGACGGGCGACACCTACGGCGACAAATGGCTGGTGCTGAGTGGCCTGAAGGCGGGCGATAAGCTGATAGTGGAAGGTACCGACAAAGTCACCGCCGGGCAGGAAGTGAAGGCTGAAGCGATGAAAGCCAGCGGAGGAAACGCCTGATGTTTTCCCGTTTCTTCGTGCGCCGCCCGGTCTTTGCCTGGGTTATTGCCATACTGATCATGCTCGCCGGGATGCTGGCGATCCGCACGCTGCCGGTGGCGCAGTATCCGGACGTCGCCCCGCCGTCGATTAAAATCTCCGCCACCTACACCGGCGCCTCCGCGCAAACGCTGGAAAACAGCGTGACGCAGGTGATTGAGCAGCAGCTCACCGGGCTGGATAACCTGCTCTACTTCACCTCCACCAGCAGCTCGGACGGGTCGGTGAGCATTAACGTCACGTTTGAACAAGGTACCGATCCGGACACCGCTCAGGTACAGGTACAGAACAAAGTCCAGCAAGCGGAATCGCGCCTGCCGACCGAGGTGCAGCAGTCCGGGATCACCGTCGAAAAATCCCAAAGCAACTTCCTGCTGATCATGGGCGTGTATGACAAAACGGATACCGCCAGCAGCTCGGATATCGCCGACTGGCTGGTGAGTAATATGCAGGATCCGCTGGCGCGCGTGGATGGCGTCGGTAGCCTACAGGTGTTCGGTGCGGAATACGCCATGCGCATCTGGCTCGATCCGGCGAAGCTGGCGTCGTACTCGCTGATGCCCTCCGACGTACAGAGCGCGATTGAAGCGCAAAACGTGCAGGTCTCTGCTGGTAAAATCGGCGCGCTGCCGTCGTCGAACGCCCAACAGCTGACCGCGACCGTCCGCGCTCAGTCGCGCCTGCAAACGGTCGACGAGTTCAAAAAGATCATCGTCAAGAGCCAGTCTAACGGCGCGGTGGTGCGCATCAGCGACGTCGCGCGCGTGGAGATGGGCAGCGAAGATTACACCGCCACCGCGAAGCTGAACGGCCATCCGGCAGCGGGTATGGCGGTGATGCTCTCGCCGGGCGCGAACGCGCTTAACACCGCCACGGCGGTAAAAGACAAGATCGCCGAGTTCAAAAAGTCGATGCCGGAAGGCTACGACGTGGCTTACCCGAAAGACAGCACCGAGTTCATCAAGATCTCCGTTGAGGACGTGATACAGACCCTGTTCGAAGCCATTATCCTCGTGGTGGTGGTGATGTACCTGTTCCTGCAAAACATCCGCGCAACGCTGATCCCCGCGCTGGCGGTACCTGTGGTGCTGCTGGGCACCTTCGGCGTGCTGGCGCTGTTCGGTTACTCCATCAACACCCTGACGCTGTTTGCCATGGTGCTGGCGATAGGGCTTTTGGTAGATGACGCCATCGTGGTGGTGGAAAACGTCGAGCGTATTATGCGCGACGAAGGGTTGCCCGCCCGGGAAGCGACCGAAAAATCAATGGGCGAAATTTCCGGCGCGCTGATCGCCATTGCGCTGGTGCTCTCTGCGGTATTCCTGCCGATGGCCTTTTTCGGCGGCTCGACCGGGGTGATTTACCGTCAGTTCTCGGTCACCATTATTTCGGCGATGTTCCTTTCCGTGGTGGTGGCGTTGACCCTGACGCCCGCGCTGTGCGGCTCGATTCTGAACCACACGACGCCGCACAAGAAAGGTTTCTTCGGCGCGTTTAACCGCTTCTACAGCAGGACCGAGCATGGCTATCAGAACAAGGTCCTGCGCGCCCTGCGACGCTCCGGCGGCATGCTGGCGATCTACGCCCTGCTCTGTGGCGCGATGGGCTTCGCCATGCTGAAACTGCCGGGCAGCTTCCTGCCAACGGAAGACCAGGGAGAAATCATGGTGCAGTACACCCTACCTGCCGGCGCAACCGCGGTGCGTACCGCCGAGGTTAGCCGCCAGGTACGTGAGTGGTTCCTCACCAAAGAGAAAGCCAATACCGACGTCATCTTTACCGTTGAGGGCTTCAGCTTCAGCGGCAGCGGCCAGAACGCCGGGATGGCGTTCGTCTCCCTGAAGAACTGGTCAGAGCGTAAAGGCGAGGAAAACACCGCGCAGGCCATTGCTCTGCGCGCCACGCAGGAGCTGAGCACCATTCGCGATGCGACCATCTTTGCGATGACGCCGCCGGCGGTGGACGGTCTGGGCCAGAGCAACGGCTTTACCTTTGAGCTGATGGCAAGCGGCGGCACCGACCGCGACGCGCTGCTGAAACTGCGTAACCAGCTGATTGGCGAAGCGAATCAGGACAGCTCGCTGCACGCCGTGCGCGCCAACGATCTGCCGCAGATGCCGCAGCTTCAGGTGGATATCGATAACAACAAAGCCGTGTCGCTGGGGCTGTCCCTGAGCGATGTTACCGACACCCTCTCCAGCGCCTGGGGCGGCACCTACGTAAACGACTTCATCGATCGCGGCCGCGTGAAAAAGGTCTACATTCAGGGCGACAGCGACACCCGCGCGGTACCGTCGGACCTTAACAAATGGTATGTGCGCGGCAGCGACAACACCATGACCCCCTTCTCCGCCTTCGCCACCACGCGCTGGGAGTATGGCCCGGAAAGCCTGGTGCGCTACAACGGCTCGGCGGCATATGAAATTCAGGGTGAAAACGCCAGTGGCGCCAGCTCCGGTACGGCGATGAGCAAAATGGAGCAGCTGGCGAACAGCCTGCCGTCCGGCAGCACCTGGGCGTGGAGCGGTTTATCCTTGCAGGAAAAACTGGCGAGCGGCCAGGCGATGAGCCTGTATGCCCTTTCCATCCTCGTGGTGTTCCTGTGCCTGGCGGCGCTGTATGAGAGCTGGTCGGTGCCGATTTCGGTCATTCTGGTGATCCCGCTTGGGGTGCTGGGCGCGGCCGTTGCCGCCTCTCTGCGCGGCCTGAACAACGACGTCTATTTCCAGGTGGCGCTGCTGACCACCATCGGTCTGTCGTCGAAGAACGCCATTCTGATTGTCGAATTTGCCGAAGCCAAAGTTGCCGAAGGCTACTCCCTGACGCGTGCCGCCCTGCGGGCCGCCCAGACGCGTCTGCGTCCGATCATCATGACCTCGCTGGCGTTCATCGCCGGCGTGACGCCGCTGGCCATCGCTACCGGCGCCGGGGCCAACAGCCGCGTGGCGATCGGTACCGGCATCATCGGCGGGACGCTGGCCGCGACGCTGCTGGCAATCTTCTTTGTTCCCTTATTCTTTGTACTGGTGAAACGTCTGTTCTCCGGTAAGCACGCAAACCGGAGGTCATAATGTTTCGTGTCACTGTTTTAGCGTTAGCCCTGCTGAGCGCAGGCTGTGTGTCGTTAGACCCAACCTACCAACGCCCGGACGCCCCCGTCCCAGCAACCTTACCCGGCGCGCACGGCGAGGCCAACGCCGTGGTGAGCCAGTGGCAGCAGGTGATGAACGATGCGCGGCTGAAAAGCGTGGTGACGATGGCGCTCAACAGCAACCGCGACGTGCAAAAAGCGATTGCGGATATCGACGCCGCTCGCGCCCAGTATGGCGAAACGCGTTCGTCCCTGTTCCCGACGGTGGATGCAGAACTGAGCCACACCCGCAGCCGCACGCTGGCGAGCGGCGTGGCGACGAGCGACGAAGCCCGCGGCGCGGTCTCCAGCTTCGAGCTGGATCTGTTTGGCCGCAATCAGAGCCTGTCCCGCGCCGCGCGTGAAACCTGGCTTGCCAGCGAATTCACCGCGCAGAACACGCGCCTGACGATGGTCAGCGAGCTGACCACGGCCTGGGTGACGCTGGCGGCGGATAACAGCAATCTGGCGCTGGCAAAATCCACTCTCGAGAGCGCCGCGAACTCGCTCAAGATCGTCAAACGTCAGCAGGAAGTGGGCGTGGCCGCCGCCACGGACGTCAGTGAGGCGATGGCGGTATACCAGCAGGCGCGCGCCAGCGTGGCGAGCTACCGGACGCTGGTCATGCAGGACAAAAACGCCCTTAACCTGCTGGCGGGCGATACGGTGCCCGATAACCTGCTGCCCGGCACGCTGGAGAGCCTGAGCGACAACGCCATCACGCTGGTTCCGGCGGGCGTCAGCTCCAGCGCGTTGCTGCGCCGCCCGGACATTCAGGAGGCGGAACATAATCTGCTGAGCGCCAACGCCAGTATCGGCGCAGCGCGTGCCAATTTCTTCCCGACCATTTCGCTGACCGCCAGCGCGGGGGTCGGCAGCGATTCGCTCTCATCCCTGTTCAGTCACGGCATGAAGGTCTGGTCGTTCGCGCCGTCCATCACCCTGCCGCTGTTCAGCGGGGGCAACAATATGGCGCAGCTGCGCTATGCGGAAGCGGAGAAAAAAGGGTTAATTGCGACCTACGAGAAAACCATCCAGAGCGCGTTTAAGGACGTGGCCGACGCGCTGGCGAGGCGCGAAACGCTGAGCGAGCAGCTCGATGCCCAGCGTGAATACGTGGCGGCGGAGCAAAAAACACTGGATGTGGCGACGCGCAGCTACAGGGCCGGCGCGGGCGATTATCTGACGGTGCTTACCGCGCAGCGGTCGCTGTGGTCGGCGCAGGAATCGCTGATTGCCTTGCAGCAAACCGACCTGGAAAACCGCATCACGCTGTGGCAATCGCTGGGCGGTGGGATTCAGTAACCTTCTGAATCGGAGGGATTGATCGGGTCTGGTGCGCAGCATGCTTACCCGGCCTGTATATTTAGCTGGCCGGGTATGACATGAAAGAGGGTTCGCTTTTTAACGCTTGCGCACATCCGGAATAATTAAATCCCCACGCAGCACGTACGACCCCAGCATCTGCGTTTTTTCATTCAGCCAGGTCACGATGCGCGCCGCCATGGCGTCCATGGAATACTCAATAGCCGGGATCACCGGGATACCCGGCAGATGCAGCGAACCGGCCAGGCTAAAGACCATGATGTCTTCCGGTACCGATTTATTAAACGCCTGAAGCTGCGGGATCACCCGCTGGGCTTCCTGCTCGTCCGCCACCAGCAGCGCGTTGAAATTCAGCGTGGACGCATTGTTGAGTAATTCCTGAAGCGCAACGGACGACGAGGTCGCGTCCATAAACACGAGGTTGCGATTAAAGGGCAGAAAGTTTTTCTCCAGCGCGTGCTTGTAGCCCAGCAGCACCTGGTCAGCGAATCCGCTGCCGTGCGGGTGGATCAGGGCAATCTGGCGACGCCCCTGGCTGGTGAGGTAGTTACACGCCGTTTCAGCCGCGAACGCGTGATCGAACTGAATGCTGTTGGCGTTATCGGCCTCCATGCAGTCGACCAGAATCACATTGTCCATGTCGACATCCAGCGGGAAACGCGCGCCAATCACCAGAATGTCATCACATAAGCCGCAGGAGAGTTCTTCAAGGGCGTTCATCACTTCTGTTTTGGTGTGCGCGAAACGCAGCAGCAGGTGTTTCTGATGCTGGCTGAGGTGCTTTTCCAGCGCGTAAAGGTAACCGGTGGTCTGGTTAATGTTCTCCTGCGCGCAAATCACCCCAATGCAGCCCGTCGACTGGCTGAGCAGCGACTGGGCAATCACGTTAGGACGATAGTTCAGCTCATCCACCGCTTTCAGCACAGCCTGACGGCTGGCTTCCTTAACGCCACGCGACCCGCTCAACACCCGTGATACCGTGGCTTTGGACACCCCGGCCAGACGTGATACATCGTTGATTGTAGACATCTTTCTCCCCTGTCAGACGCAACTGGCGCCTGTAATTTCCATCACCGCTACGGCTCACATTATAGCCAGAACGGAGTATATCCGTTTCCGTTTTCCATGGAAACCGATTTTCCGTTTCCACTCAAATTGATGTCAAAACAGCCAAATTATGTGACCCACATCCAGTTAATAAGCCCCATAAGCAGGGGATATTGATGGTTGTCACACTTCTGTCTTTTATAAATGGAAACCGGTTTCCGTATCATGTCCAATCATCCTCGCAATAACTTTTTACATTTTGAGGATGGTTGTCGATGTTCAAGATTATGCTGTGCTGCTCTGCCGGGATGTCCACCAGCCTGCTGGTCAGCAAAATGGTCGATGTTGCAAAAGAACGGGGCTTGCCCGTGAAGATAGATGCGTACGGCGTATCCGAATTTGATACGCAGTTTCCGCACTATCAGGTGGTACTTCTCGGACCGCAAGTGAAATACATGTTAAAGACGCTTTCAGACAAGGCAGCGACGCAAGGCATTCCGGTGCAGCCCATCGACATGATGGACTATGGCATGCAGCGTGGCGATAAAGTACTGGACTATGCTCTGTCGCTCATCGAAGCGGCACACTAAAAGGTGTTCACATGAGTTCGTTATATCAATCTATGGTCGCGGTCATTGAGCAATCAATTACCCCGCTGGCCGCGAAGCTGGGTCAGCAAAAGTATGTGATTGCCATCCGCGACGGCTTTACCGCCGCGCTGCCGTTCATGATCATCGGCTCGTTTATGCTGGTGTTTATCTTCCCGCCGTTTTCGGCGGATACCACCAACAGCTTCGCCCGCGGCTGGCTGGACTTTTCCGAGACCTACCGCGAACAGCTGATGCTGCCGTTTAACCTCAGCATGGGGGTGATGACGTTCTTTATCTCGGTGGGGATTGGCGCGAGCCTGGGACGTCAGTTTAACCTCGACCCGGTGATGTCCGGCCTGCTGGCCTTTATGGCTTTCCTGCTGGTCGCCGCGCCGTATGCCGACGGCAAGATCTCCACGCAGTACCTCTCTGGTCAGGGCATTTTCACCGCGCTGATCACTGCGATTTACTCTACCCGCGTCTATGCGTGGCTGAAGCAGAACAACGTCACCATCCGCCTGCCGAAGGAAGTGCCAACCGGCGTGGCGCGTTCGTTTGAGATCCTGATCCCGGTGATGGTGGTGATCGGTACCCTGCACCCGCTGAACCTGTTCATTGAAGCGCAGACCGGCATGATCATCCCGCAGGCGATCATGCACCTGCTGGAGCCGCTGGTCTCGGCGTCCGACTCCCTGCCCGCGATTCTGCTCTCCGTGCTGCTGTGCCAGATCTTCTGGTTTGCCGGTATTCACGGGTCGCTGATTGTCACCGGCATCATGAACCCGTTCTGGATGGCGAACCTCTCGGCAAACCAGGCGGCACTGGCGGCGGGCGCTGCACTGCCGCACGTTTATCTGCAAGGCTTCTGGGACCACTACCTGCTGATTGGCGGCGTAGGCTCAACCCTACCGCTGGCGTTCCTGCTGCTGCGCAGCCGCGTTACGCACCTGCGCACCATCGGCAAAATGGGCGTTGTGCCAAGCTTCTTTAACATCAACGAACCGATTCTGTTCGGCGCGCCGATCATCATGAACCCGATGCTGTTTATCCCGTTCGTGTTTGTTCCGCTGGTCAATGCCTGCCTGGCGTACGGCGCAACGAAGCTCGGCTGGCTGGCGCAGGTGGTGTCGTTAACCCCGTGGACCACGCCCGCGCCGATTGGCGCCTCGTGGGCGGCGAACTGGGCGCTCAGCCCGGTGGTGATGTGCCTCGTCTGCATGGTGATGTCGGCGCTGATGTACCTGCCGTTCCTGCGCGCCTACGAGCGTACGCTCATCAAAAACGAAGAGCAAAAAGCGCAGGCTGCAACCGTGGGTGCCGCTGAAGCCACAAGCAATTAAGTCAAAGAGGAAGAGTCATGAAATACGCATTTCCCGATAACTTCTGGTGGGGCAGCGCCAGCTCCGCTCTCCAGACCGAAGGGGCAAGAGAGGGGGAAACCACGTGGGATTACTGGTTTGCCCGCGAGCCGAACCGTTTTCACAACGGCGTGGGGCCGCAGCAGACCTCCACGTTTTATCAGCACTGGAAAACGGATATTCAGCTGTTAAAGCAGCTGAACCACAACAGCTTTCGCACCTCGATTAGCTGGGCGCGCCTGATCCCCGACGGTATCGGTGAAGTGAACCCGGAAGCGGTCGATTTTTACAATCAGGTCATTGATGAGCTGAATGAACAGCGCATCACGCCGTTTATGACCCTGTTCCATTTCGACATGCCGATGGCGATGCAGGAGATCGGCGGCTGGGAAAACCGTGACGTGGTGGACGCTTACGCCCGCTATGCGCAGATTTGCTTCGAGCTGTTTGGCGATCGCGTGCTGCACTGGTTTACCTTCAACGAGCCGATTGTGCCGGTTGAGGGCGGTTATCTGTACGACTTCCACTACCCTAACGTGGTGGATTTTCGTCGGGCGGCGACCGTGGCGTATCACACCGTGCTGGCCCACGCGAAGGCGGTTCAGGCTTACCGCGCCGGGCATTACGCGGGGGAGATCGGCATCGTGCTGAACCTGACGCCGTCCTACCCGCGCTCGCAGAACCCGGCGGACGTGAAGGCCGCGCACATCGCAGACCTGATGTTCAACCGCAGCTTCCTTGACCCGGTCCTGCGCGGGGAATATCCGGCGGACCTGGTGGCGCTGCTGAAAGCGTATGATCAGCTGCCTGCCTGCAAGCCGGAAGACAGCGCGCTGATTGCGGAGGGAAAAATCGACCTGCTCGGCGTGAACTACTATCAGCCGCGTCGCGTGAAGTGTCGCGACAGCGCGGTGAACCCGCAGGCGCCGTTTATGCCGGAGTGGTTCTTTGATAACTACGAGATGCCGGGCCGCAAGATGAACCCGTACCGCGGCTGGGAAATCTACGCGCCGGGTATTTACGATATTCTGGTTAACCTGCGCGACAATTACGGTAACCCTCGCTGCTTTATTTCGGAAAACGGCATGGGCGTCGAAAATGAACAGCGCTTTATAGAAAATGGTCAGATTAACGATCAATACCGCATCGAGTTTATCTCAGAGCATTTAACGTGGCTGCATAAAGGGATTAGCGAAGGGTGCAATTGCCTTGGCTATCATATGTGGACGTTTATTGATAACTGGTCGTGGTGTAATGCGTATAAAAACCGCTACGGTTTTATTCAGCTCGATTTAGAGACTCAACAGCGCACCATGAAGAAAAGCGGCGAGTGGTTTGCCGCCACCGCCTTAAATAATCGCTTTGAAAAAGAGTAATAATGATGATCGCATTAGAAGAAGCCGTAATGGAAATTATCGTCAACGCCGGGCAGTCCCGCAGCCTGTGCTTTGAAGCGCTGCACGCGGCGCGACAGGGCAACCTTGACGAAGCAAAAAGCCTGCTGCGCGAAGCCGACGGCTACGCGCGCCAGGCGCACAAGATGCAGACCAAACTGATCGAGCAGGATGCGGGCGAAGCCCGCCAGCCGATGACGTTAATTATGGTGCACGCCCAGGATCATTTAATGAATTCCCTGCTGGCGCGTGAATTATCTGAAGAAATTATTCATTTATATCAGAGATAGTCTATGGCGAATTAATTACTGTAATACCTCTGTACCCTAAATAAAGATCCACTTGTTCTGATGATAGCGACATACTCTGTCAGATCGGAGCGGGATGGTTATTGTCTGAATAAAATTAAACTATATTGAGATAACCATGAATACGATTAAAAAACTTCCATTAACCATGGCGGTTATCGCCGCGCTGTGCCCAATTTCCGTCCTCGCACAAGAATTTACCCAGGAGCAAATCGACGCCATTGTGGCGAAAGCGGTGGATAAAGCCCTGGCCGAGCGTCAGGCCAAAATGGATGCGGCGGTCGCGAAAAAAGCGGACGTCATTACCGAGCCGCAGAGCGCGGCGCAGTCTCCGGATATGGCGATCCCGTTCGGGGTGAAATTTACCGGCTACGCCCGCTACGGCGCGCACTTCCAGGCCGCCGATCAGAAATACGTGGCGGTGGACGGCTCCTACAACGGCGCGTCCGCGATTGGTCGTCTGGGTAACGAAGGCAACGGCGGTGAATTCCAGCTCTCCAAGGCCTTCAAAGGGGACAACGGCGCCATCTGGGACATCAACGTGATGATCGACCACTGGGGCGACGAAGTTAACCTGAAGAAAGCCTACGCGGGCGTGACCAATATTATGGCCTCCAACCCGAACGCCTACTTCTGGGCCGGGCGTGACTTCCACCAGCGTCCGCAGCAGGGCATTAACGATTACTTCTGGATGAACCACGACGGCCAGGGCGCCGGGGTGAAGAACTTCGACATCGGCGGCGTGCAGTTTGACGTGGCCGCCGTGGCGGCGGTCGAATCCTGTAGCCCGGAGGTGATGGAAGACGAAGCGAACCCGTCGCGCATCACCTGTACCGGCGGTTCCGGCACGGGCGACAAGGGCAACTACGCCGCGACCTCCAAAATTCACGGCATGAAGCTCGGCCCGATCGACATGGAGCTGTACGCCAACTACGGCTTCGACTCTAAAGCCGTTGAGAGCGACGAACGCCTTAACGCCTGGCAGGGCGGCGTGGTGCTGAGCCACACCAACGACAGCGGCGTGAACAAGGTGATCGCCCGCTACTCCGATAACGCGGACAACAGCGTGTTCAACAAAACCGAAGACCTGACCACGGTCTACGCCAGCTTCGAAGGGCTGTATAAATTCACCCAGGCTACGCAGGTGGAGTACATTCTCGCCTTCCACGACTATGACAACAGCCGCGATAAGACCGACAACCGCAAGAACTACAACGCCATCGTGCGCCCGATGCACTGGTGGAACGACGTTCACTCCACCTGGCTGGAAGCGGGCTGGCAGCACGTTGACTACGACAACGGCGGCGACAACAAGGGCTGGAAGCTGACCCTGTCGCAGAACATGTCTATCGCCATGGGGCCGGAGTTCCGTCCGATGCTGCGCTTCTACGTAACCGGCGGCAAGGTGGATAACGAACGCACCGCGCGCGTAAACAATACCAAAGACGAGACGCTCGACGACTTCAACGTCGGCGCAATGTGGGAGGCGTGGTTCTAATACAGTGCCGTTTGTTTCGCCCGGCGGCGCTGCGCTTGCACGAGCCTACAAGGTTTTGTAGGCCGGGTAAGCGTAGCGCCACCCGGCAAGATCCCATGTTATGCTACAAAAAAACCAACATAACAGGGGAGAACATGGGTTCCACACGCAAAGGGATGCTCAACGTCCTGATCGCCGCCGTTTTATGGGGCAGTTCCGGCGTTTGTGCGCAGTACATCATGGAGAAAAGCCACATTTCTTCGCCTTACCTGACCATGGTTCGCCTGCTGTTTACCGGCGTGATCCTGCTGACGCTCTCCTTCGTTCACGGCGACAAAAT
This sequence comes from Enterobacter sp. GD03975, assembly GCF_029838645.1. Lineage (NCBI taxonomy): Bacteria > Pseudomonadati > Pseudomonadota > Gammaproteobacteria > Enterobacterales > Enterobacteriaceae > Enterobacter > Enterobacter sp. GD03975. The sequence continues at coordinate 45,463 of NZ_JAOBZC010000005.1, read as the reverse complement.
TTTCTCAGTCATCAAAAACCGCAAGGACGCCCTCAGCCTGCTGTTTTTCTCGCTGGTCGGCGCGCTCACCGTGCAGCTCACCTTCCTGCTGACGATTGAAAAATCCAACGCTGCTACGGCGACCGTGCTCCAGTTCCTGTCGCCGACCATTATCGTGGCGTGGTTCGCCCTGGCGCGGAAAACGCGTCCCGGCGTGTTTGTCCTGTCCGCGATTTTCACGTCGCTTGTGGGCACCTTCCTGCTGGTGACCCACGGCGACCCGACCTCGCTCTCCATTTCCCCTGCCGCGCTGTTCTTCGGCATCGCCTCGGCGTTTGCCGCCGCGTTTTACACCACCTATCCGTCGACGCTGATCGCCCGCTACGGCACGCTGCCGATTGTCGGCTGGAGCATGTTGATTGCGGGACTGATGCTGACGCCGTTCTACGCCGGACGCGGAACAACCTTCGCCATCGACGGCGGCCTGCTGCTGGCGTTTTTCTACCTGGTGGTGATTGGCACGGCGCTGACGTTCAGCCTGTATCTGAAGGGCGCGCAGATGATCGGCGGGCCGAAGGCGAGCATTCTGAGCTGCGCCGAGCCGCTGAGCAGCGCGCTGCTGTCGGTGGTGTTGCTGGGCGTGGCGTTCACTCTGCCAGACTGGCTGGGGACGCTGTTGATTGTGTCGTCGGTGGTGCTGATTTCGATGGATTCAAGAAGACGGGTGAAGGCATCGGCATGATCTACGAAGAATAATGATAGCGGCACATTAAAATAGTGAGAGCGCTATCCGACACCCCGTAAACCAGACGGTCAGTATCATTGATTCGACGGGACCAGTATCCGGAAAGGTTACCTTTAAGCGGTTCCGGCTTACCCAGGCCATCGAAGGGTTGACGCTTCGCATCTTCAATCAATTTATTGATTCTGCGAAGCGTTTTCTTATCCTGCTCCTGCCACCACAGGTAATCATCCCAGCCGTTATCAGTCCAAATCAGTAGCCTGGTCATCTATCAAATCCCTCTGCGTGGTTTTTCCGGTGTTGACCTGTGCGATTGACTCCATCAGTCGACTGGCATTGGCAGGCGAACTCATCAGATGGATGGTTTCCATCATCGAGTTGTAGTGCTGTAAAGACATCACTACCGCATCCCCCCCGTTTCGGCGGCTGATGATGGTGGTCTCCACGTTGTCATTCACGTCGTCCAACACATCTTTGAGTCGGCTTCGTGCTTCGGTAAACGTCACAACCTGCATATTTCCTCCTGTACAAGTTACGGTACAAGTATATCGATGGGGTGACTATTAATCAATCAGCGCGCCTTTACCTTCCCCGCCACCAGCAGCGCGGTCAGCAGCATCAGCGTGCCGGAAATCACCAGCGGTGACGTCAGCCCCAGATGGTCGAGCGCCACGCCGCCCACCGCCGCGCCGCAGGTGTTCGCCAGCTGGATCACCGCCACCTGAATCGACCCGGCTTTTTCCGCCTGATCGGCAAGCGAGCGGGTGATCCACGTCGACCAGCCCACCGGCACCAGCGCAAACGCAAAGCCCCAGACAATCGCAATCGCCGATGCGACCCACTTGTCGCTGCCCCACAGCACCAGCACCGCAGCGCTGATCGCCAGCACCAACGGCGCACCCGCCAGCGCCACCTTCAGGGAGCGCTTCAGGAATTGGGACGACAGCGAGGTGCCGACGAAGCTGGCGATACCAAAGCTCAGCAGCACCAGCGTCAGGCCGTCCACGTCAAAGCCCGCCATGGTCATATAGACCGGGCGAATATAGGTGAAGAAGGCAAACTGCCCGGCAAAGGCCATGAAGATGGCGGTCATCCCCGCCAGCACGCCCGGACGCTTGAGCAGCGCGAACATGTTCTGTTTGTGGTGTGCCGCTTCGCCCGGCAGGGACGGCAGCGCTTTCCACACCCAGATAATGCACAGCACGCCCATCACCGCCGCCGCGTTGAACACGTTACGCCAGCCGATAATCCCGCCGAGGAAGCTGCCCAGCGGCGCGGCGATCACCAGCGCGATGGAGACCGCGCCGAAGATAACGGACAGCGCTTTTGGCACGGTGCGCACGGGCACCAGGCGCATGGTCAGCGAGGCCGACATCGCCCAGAAGCCGCCTAATCCCAGCCCCAGGCAGGCGCGGCCCAGCAGCAGCAGGGTGAAGCTTTCAGCGAAAGAGACCAGCAGGCAGGAGAGCGTCAGCAGCACGCTGAACAGGATGACCACTTTACGACGGTCAATGGTGCCAATCGCCTGGGTGATAAACAGGCTGGCGAACATCGCCACAAAGGCGGTAACGGTGACGGATTGCCCCGCCACGCCTTCGGAAATGCCCAGATCCTGCGCCATCGGCGTCAGCAGGCTGACCGGCAGAAACTCAACGGTGATCAGACAGGCGACGCAGAACGCCACGGAGAAAACCGCCGACCAGTTGGGGCGTGAAACCTCGCTGGTCTGCGGTCTGGTCGAGGGCTGGATATGTTCTGTCATGGCATCACCTGAAGATAAAAACGTGCGGAAAAGTCGCGCAGTTTATCATCAAAAGTGTGACGAATTTAACGTTTGGACAACTTTTCTTGCATCGCCGCATTCGCCAGCCCGACGATCCACTCCTGATGCCCGTTAATCATCGGGTTCGGCACGGTGCGAGCAAGCTCCTGTGCAGGCACGCCTTTCTGCGATTCCTGCGTCAGAATGCGCACGCGGTTTCCCGGAAGATCTTCAAACAGCCAGGCGTGGATCACGTCCAGACGAGAATTCGCATCCCCTTCCACCCAGCCGTGCCAGGCAATGCGCGCGGCTTCGCCGTCCGCCGGCGGAACATACTCCGTCACCTGCGCTTCAACCGGGAAGCCGAAGGTGGTGAAGCGAAAGCGGGCGTTAGCACTCAGCGCCGGGCCGCTGCCGTCGTGAAAACGAATGTCTTCCGCATTGCTGTAGTAGCCCGGCCAGAGGGAGGTGTCGTTGAGCTGCGCCCAGACTTCTTTCGCGCTCAGCCCGGCAACAATGATTTCGTTAGATGCAAAGTTATCGGTGGTACCCGGCAGGTAGTCGTTCGGCCAGATAATGGCGGATTGTTTCATGGTTCACCTCATCAGTTAGTTGATGAGATGATGGTGCCCCCGCGAGTGGTATAAATCTAATGACGATGCTTTATACTCTTCATCACGATTCGTGATATCAGTGCAGATAGAATACTCCCTCTTCCGGCAGGAAGAGCTGGTTGTAGCGCAGCTGGAAGGCGTTAAGCTCCTGCGGATCGGGCTCTATTTCGCGCATAAAGCCAAGTGCCAGACGAATTTGCGCATCGGTAATGGGTGCGGCAAGGCGAGCCTTACGCAGCATACGGTGCCAGGTATGCAGATTTTCTTCGCTGCCATCGACAATGCAGACCTGCCAGATCAGTAGCACCTGCGCGGCATTTTGCAGATGCGCCTCGTCGGGGCGTTCAAGGTAGCGGATAAACTCATTGCCCGGCGTTTTACCGAACTGGTCAATCATCGACTCGACCGGCATCGGGGTGATCCCCAGCCGCTCGCTTAAACGTTTGATGGCGCGGCGGGAGTCTGAAGTCAGGACACGAAATCCAACCACAAACACCACGGCAAGCGTTGCCAGCATTATCCAGACCATGCGTTCTCCTTAGACTAGCCGCTCATCATAGCGGGAAACGCAGCGCGTCGACAGCGGGCAGCGCCATAATAGTGAACGGAAAAGAGGTGGAAAAACGTCATGAAAGCGGATCTGCGTACGCTGGATCTTAACCTGCTGAAAACGCTGGATGCCCTGCTGGACGAGCGCAGCGTCACCCGCGCGGCGGGGCGTCTTGCCCTGACCCAGCCTGCGGTGAGCGGCATGCTCAACCGCCTGCGGGATTACTTTGACGATCCGCTATTTATTCGCGCGCCGCACGGGATGGTGCCAACCACGCGCGCCGAAGCGTTAGCCGCTCCGGTGAAGCGCATTCTCGCTGATATCGACATGCTGCTTCAGCCCGTGGCGTTTGACCCTATCACCGCAGCGCTCACCTTCACCCTCGCCGCGACTGACTACGCCCTGCGTGCGGTCGTCGTACCCTTTATCGCCGCCCTTAAGATGCAGGCTCCCTCTGTCCGCGTGCGCGTCGTGCCCGTGGAACCGGGTCGCCTGGTCAGCCAGCTTGAACAGGGCAGCGTTGACGTGGCGCTGATCACTCCGCACACCACGCCAGATGAGCTTCACAGCCGTGCGCTTTATGATGAACGGTATGTTTGCATGATGCGTGCCGACCATCCGGATGCCGGAAAACCAATCACGTTAGACCGTTTTTGCGCCCTGGAGCATGTACTCGTCTCTTACGAGGGCGATGGTTTTCGTGGCGTAACGGATAGCGCGCTGGAGAAAATTGGCCGCATGCGGCACGTGGGGTTATCGGTGAGCAACTTTTTGGTGCTGCCGGACGTGCTGGCCCTCAGCGATATGATTGCCGTCGTGCCGTCACGCATCGCGGAAAACCAGACGGGAATATTCGTCTGCGAGACACCGATTCCCGTACCCGGCTTTACCAAAAGCATGGCCTGGCACGGCAGAACGCACCGCAACCCCGCGCAGGTGTGGCTGCGCGGGCTGTTGCTGGAAACCAGTCAGCGCGCCTGAAGCCCTTTCAGCAGCGCCTCGTGGAAGCGTCCGGGGTCCTGCATCTGCGGCGCGTGGCCCATGTCGTTAAACTCAACCAGCGTCGCGTGCGGAATGCGCTTCGCCGTCTCTTTCCCCAGCACCGCATAGTTGCCGAGCGTCTTGCGGATCTCCGGCGGGGCGAGATCTTTCCCAATGGCGGTGTTGTCCTTCGTGCCGATCATCAATAATACCGGCATCTTCAGGTCGCTAAATTCGTAGATAACCGGCTGGGTGTAGATCATGTCGTAGAGCAGCGCCGAGTTCCACGCCACGCGCGCTTTACCCGGCCCGTTGTTCAGCCCGGCAAGCATGGTGACCCAGCGCTCGTATTCCGGCTTCCACTCCCCGGCGTAGTAGGTATTTTTCTCGTACTGACGAATGCCGTCGGCGCTGACCTTCAGTTCGCGCTGGTACCACTGGTCAACCGTGATATGCGGCACGCCGCGGGCTTTCCAGTCTTCCAGGCCTATCGGGTTCACCATCACCAGCTGCTCTACCTGCTGCGGCCACATTAGCGCGTAGCGGGTTGCCAGCATGCCGCCGGTCGAGTGGCCGATAACCGTCGCGCGATCGACGCCAAGCGATGCGAGCAGCGCGTGGGTGTTGTCCGCCAGCTGCTGGAAGGTGTACTGATAATGGTCCGGCTTGGTGGATTTACAGAAGCCGATCTGGTCGGGTGCGATCACGCGATACCCGCTGGCCGACAGCGCACGGATCGTGCCGTCCCAGGTGCCGGCGCAGAAATTTTTGCCGTGCATCAGCACCACGGTACGTCCGTTGGGTTTTTCCGGCTTCACGTCCAGGTAAGCCATATCCAGAGACTGGTTTTGCGAGGTCAAGGTAAAGTGTTTTACCGGCCAGCCGTAGTCGAAACCTTCCAGCTTCTCGCCGTAGGTGGGGGCATCCGCGGCCATTGCGGGGGACGCCAGCGCCATCAGCAGCGCCAGGCAGGACAATCGTCGGGTTAACATGCAAGCTCTCCGTTAGCAAAAGGGGCTAAGGCTGCACGAAAGGCGGCAGCAAAAAACACTGTAGAGCATGGAGAGGTGCGAGTGTGTAAAGCGGGGTAAAGGTAGGACGCGCAAATAAAAAAAGCCCGGCATCACACACCGGGCAAAGAAGTTACCTGCACACTCAGGCCGCTTTTAATTTCTGCGCGCGGTTCTCGCGGCGAATTTTACGTTCTTCCAGCACCGCGACCATCGCCATCAGGACGATACAGCCAATCGCTGCCGCATCCAGCGCCGCGAAGGTGCCCGCCCAGCCGGTGAGGCCGAAAATCGGCGTGCCGTCGGCGATCATCCCCAGGCCCAGCTTGGCGAAGCTGTCGCCGATCAGGTAGGCGAAGGTGCCTTTAATCCCATCGGCGGCGCCGATCGCTTTTTTCGGCACGAACCCTACGGCCGCCACGCCAATCAGCAGCTGCGGGCCAAACACCAAGAAGCCGAGCGCAAACAGGGACGCCAGGTAAACGTACTGGTTGCTGGCGTGCTGGTAGACGCCCAGCGTGGCGATAATCAGCGCCAGTGCGACGCAGGCCACCAGCGCACGGCGGCCGTTGGCGAGATCCGAAAGCCAGCCCCACAGCAGCGTGCCGACCAGCGCGCCCACTTCGAACAGGGTGAAGCCCTGAATCGCCACCTCTTTCGAGAGCTTCAGCTCCTGGAAGGCGTATACCGTTGACCACTGGTCGATGCCGATGCGCACCACGTACAGGAAGATGTTCGAGAAGCAGAGCAGCCAGATCACTTTGTTTTTCAGCACGTACTCAACAAAGATCTGCCATTTGGACATCTCGTTCTCTTCGGTCTCTTTGTCCTCTTCGCTGATCTCCTCCCCGAACAGCTCTTCGGCTTTGCCGAGGCCGTAGGATTCCGGGGAGTCGCTGCCGAAGCGCAGGCCGATAAAGCCGACGATCAGGGCGATAATCGACGGGAAGATAAACATGCCGATCACGTGGCCGTCGAACAGGTAGTTCGCGCCAAACAGCGCCACGCCTGCCGCACCCGCCCCGCCGAGGTTGTGGGAGATGTTCCACATGCCCAGGTACGAACCCCGCTTGCGGCGCGGGGTCCATTTGGTGATGGTGGAGTAGCTGCACGACCCGCCGGTGCTCTGGAAGAAACCGCTCAGGGCGTAGAAAGTAATCATCAGGAACAGGCTGACGGAGCCCGCGCCCATGCTGGCGCTGAAGCCGAGCATGCAGATGGCGGAGAGGATCAGCATAAACGGCAGGAACTGCTTGGTGTTTTTGCCGTCCGCGTAGTAGGACACCACCGTTTTCCCCACCCCGTAGGTGATGGAGAAGCCCAGGCCAATCATCCCCAGCTGCGTCATGCTCAGCCCGTAGGTCGAGATCATGTCGTTCTGCGCGATGTTAAAGTTTTTGCGGATCAGGTACATGGTCAGGTAGCCGATGAAGACCACCAGATAAGACTGCATGAACGGTTTGAACCACATCTTGCGCCGCACGTCGAGCGGCAGATCCAGGGTCGGCTTGCGCACCTGGTTTAAGAAGGCCAGCATGGTTGGTTTACTCCTGAGCTGATTTTTGCAGCATTGTAAAAATCAGCCGGGAGAGATGCCTGAGACAGCGTCCAGGTGAAACCGGGAAAATTTCTTAGTTTTGCGCCATTCGGCAACAAAAGGTGAGGCGCGTCACGCTTCGCGCGGCGCCTGGGCGTGCAAAAACGGCAGCAGCAGCAGGGCCGAGATGCCCGCCGCGATGGCGATCGCCGCGAAGAACCCGCTCCAGTGCCAGATGTCGATCACCCGCGCCAGCGGCCAGCCGGAGAGCGACGCGCCGAGGTAGGCAAACAGCCCAACAAAGCCCGTCGCCGCGCCTGCCGCCTCTTTGTGCGAGCACTCCGCCGCCGCCATGCCGATCAGCATCTGCGGGCCAAAGACGAAAAAGCCGATGGTGAAGAAGCACGCCGCCTGCATGACGTAGCTGGCGAATGGCATCAGCCACAGCGAGCCCACGGAGAGTAAAATCCCGGCGGCAAAAATCAGGTTCATCGGGCCGCGGTTGCCGTTGAACAGCTTGTCCGATCCCCAGCCCGCTACCAGCGCGCCGATAAACCCACCCAACTCGAACATCGTCACCGCCGAATTAGCGGTGACCAGATCCACACCCAGCGTCTCGGACATGTACAGGTTGCCCCAGTCGTTGATGGCCGCGCGCACCACGTAGACCAGCACGTAGCAGAGGGACAGCAGCCAGATGTACGGATTTTTCAACACGTACTTGGTGAGGATCTCCTGGCGGGACAGCCCGGCGCCCTCCTGCTGCTGGGCGATCTCCATCTCGTCGTGCCGCCAGTCGCCCACCGCAGGCAGGCCGACGGTTTGCGGCCTGTCGCGCAGGCGCCAGCAGAGGAACAGCCCGGCGACAATCGCGAGGGCACCGGCAATCATCATCCCCGTGCGCCAGCCGTAGTGCAGCGCGGCAGCCCCCACCACCATCGGGATCAGCGCCCCGCCGACGTTATGCGCGGTATTCCAGATCGCCCACCAGCCGCCGCGCTCGTTGCGCGAGTACCAGGCGGTGAGCAGGCGGGCGCAGACCGGCGCGCCCCAGCCCTGGAAAAAGGCGTTCAGCGCCCACAGCAGAGCAAAGGCCCACAGCGAGGTGGAAAAGCCGAACAGGATGTTCACCACGCCGGTGGCGATCAGCCCGACGCCCATAAAGTAGCGCGCGTTGGAGCGGTCGCTGACGATGCCGGAGAAAAACTTCGACAGGCCGTAGGTGATGTAAAACAGCGTCGCCAGCAGGCCGATATCGGTGCGCGTCATCACGCCGCTGGCGAGGATTTCCGGCGCGGCGGCGTTGAAGCTTTTGCGGGTGAAGTAGAACAGGGCGTAGCCGAGCCAGATGGTGATCAGGATATGGCGACGCCAGTAGCGGTAGCGGGCGTCGATTTCCGCTTTGTTGCTTAACGGGGCTACGCTGGCGGGCGTTTTAAACATGATACGTCCTTAACGGCAGGCTGACGCTGACGCGCGTCCCGTGGGTGCAGGAAAGGTTCAGCGTGCCGCCCAGCGCCTTGACGCGCTCGCGCATCCCCGCCAGGCCAAACCCCTGCTGGCCGGAGCCCGGCGGCAGGCCGCAGCCGTCGTCGTCTATCACCAGCATCAGTCGCTCGTCCTGCTGCCAGCCCTGGATCGTCACCGCGCTGGCATTGGCGTGTTTGACGATGTTGTTCAGCCCTTCCTGACAGACGCGGAACAGCGTCACGCGCTGGCCTTCACTCAGCGCAGGTTCGTTAATACGCCAGTCGAGATGGCTGACAATGCCGCGGCTTTCGAGCTCCATCTCACGCATCAGGGAGCGTATCGCCTGCTCCAGCGACAGGTCATCAAGCTGGCGCGGACGCAGCCGTCCCAGCAAGCGGCGAACGGCGTCATAGACGCCCAGCGAAAGCTGTTCGATATGCGCCCCGCCCTGCTTCACGCTCGCGTTTTCTGCCGCCAGGCGCTGGACGATGCCCGCCTGCGTGCGGATGGCGGTAATGGTCTGCCCGATATCATCGTGCAGCTCGCGAGCCACTTCCTGACGCACGCTCTCCTCGGTTTCCAGCAGACGCTCCGCCAGACGGCGGTTGCGCGCCAGCTCGGCTTGCAGGGACTGGTTCAGCTCGCGCAGACGCTGAATGCCCGCCCCGAGCAGCAGCCCGGTCAGGCTCTGGGCCAGCAGCGAGAGCAGCAGATCCACCGGATGATCGTGCCAGGTCTGGCTGGCGATCAGCGCGATGGCGTTCATTAGCGTGGCGATCAAAGCGCCCTGCCAGCCGTAGTGCCAGGCCAGGGCGATAATCGGCAGTGCCAGACAAAACGGCGTGAAGCGCGATAATTCAGCGGGCAGACCCAGTTGTAGCCACAGGCTCACGACAAACAGCAGCAGATACCAGATCAGGTGCCGGGCGCGCCAGTTCACCGGCTGGGAGACCAGCGCCGGGCCGAGCGGCTGCCAGACGGTGCTGGTAAGGTAGTGCCAGATCACAAGGCAGGTCGGGGCCAGCGTCAGTCCGCCGGTCAGGGTCAGCAGCAGGGCGTTGAGCACCTCCTTTTCGCCCATCCACGGCAGAGACTGCAACAGCGCGGCGGCAATCAGCGCCGCCCCCTGACGCAGCAGCGTGCGCCAGTCGCGCTGGTGACGATAGCGGGAAATCAGGGCAACGGGGAGAAGCGTGAGAAGGCTTCCGGTCATCAATAAGGGAAGATGCGCGAGGGCCACCTCCTGCGCCAGCCAGATCAGCATCAGCCACTCCGCGCCGAGCAAAACGGGCCAGTATCCGCGCGGGCACTGGAGCATTAATCCCAGACGCAGGCCGAAGGGAAACAGCAGCACCGCCAGCTCCGGGCGTTCCACCAGGTGCAGGCTGATGCTCCACAGGCAAAACCACGCGGCGGAGAAGATAAAAAAGCTGGCAGCGACGGCGATCAGCCTTGAAAACAGGGAGTTCATTGCCAGCTGTCAAACATGCGGCGCGCCAGCTCAACGTCGTTGCTGACGTTGAGTTTTTCCATCAGGTTGGCGCGATGAACGTGTACGGTTTTGGGCGACAGGCCCAGCTCTACGGCAATCTCTTTTACCGACATGCCCTGGGCAAGCTTCTCCGCCACCTGGCGTTCGCGTCTGGTGAGCGGATCCTGCCGTCCGGCCGCCAGCTTGATGGCGATATCCGGCGTCAGGTAGCAGCCGCCGGTAGAGACGGTGCGCACGGCGGCAATCAGCTCGTCCGGGCTACAGCGTTTGGAGAGGAAGCCGCGCGCCCCCGCGTTGAGCGCCTGCTCGACCAGCGCCGGGCTGTCGTGGACCGAAAGCATGATCGTCGCCATCCCTTTCGGCAGCTGGCTCAACAGCTCCAGCCCGGAGAGATCCGGCATCGAGATGTCGCAGATACAGACCTGCACCCCGCGCCCCGGCAGGCCCGCCAGCGCCTCGCGCCCGGAGCCAAACTCGGCCACGACCTGGAAATCCGGTTCGAGGTTGAGAAGCTGGGCAAAGCCGGAGCGGACGATGAGGTGGTCGTCGATGAGAGCGATGGTGGTCATGTGTGTTCCTGCGGTCTGAAATGCCGGATGGCGGCGTAAACGCCTTATCCGGCCTACGCGTAACGTCCTTGTAGGCCGGATAAGCGCAGCGTCATCCGGCAAAAGCCTCTTACCTTAAGTGATTTACTCGAAAAACACCGCAATTTTGTTAAACATGGTGGGATCGGACTGGTTGCGTGCCACTTTGGTGACGTCCTCCAGCTTGTCGATCTGCGCCATCATCTGCTCCAGACGCTGGTCGTCGTTCACCAGTAGCCAGATGCGGCTGTGCTCGCTGCCCTGAATCGGCAGACACAAAATGCCTTCTACGTTAAACGCCCGGCGGGCAAACAGCCCGCAGACGTGGGTCATCACGCCGGGATGGTTGCGGACGGTGAGTTCCAGAATGACGTTATCGTGTTGTTTCTGCATGGCTTATTCCCCCACCATCTCAGTATTTGCCGCACCCGGCGGCACCATCGGATACACTTTTTGCTGCGCGTCGATACGCACGTGGATCAGCGCCGGGCCGGGGCGAGCAATCGCCTCCTGCAACGCCGCGTGGGCATCGTCTTCGGCGTTCAGATCGCAGGTGTGCAGGCCAAAACCGGCGGCAATCTGCATGAAGTTGATCGTCCCCGGATAGGTCGCGGCAAACACGCCCTGCTTGTAGAACAGGCTCTGCTGCTGGTGCACCAGACCCAGCGCCTCGTTGTTCATCAGGATGATTTTGACGTCCAGCTGGTTTTCGGCCGCGGTCGCCATTTCCTGAATGTTCATCATCAGGCTGCCGTCGCCGGAGAAGCAGATAACCTTGCGATCCGGGTTGGCGAGCGCCGCGCCAACCGCCGCCGGCAGGCCGAAGCCCATGGTGCCGAGGCCGCCGGAGGTCAGCCACTGGCGCGGGCGGTTCAGCGGATAGGCCTGCGCGGTCCACATCTGGTGCTGGCCGACGTCGGTGGTGATGATCGCGCTGTCGTCCACGCAGGCGGCCACGGCGTTGATCAGCCCGTAGTGGCTCAACGGGTCGCCCTCGGTTGGGATGGCGCCCGGGAACTCGCGTTGCAGATCGGCCACCAGCTGGCGCCAGTCGGCGCGGTCAGCTGCGTCCGTCTGCGGGATCAGCTGCGCCAGCACGTCGGCCACGTCGCCCTGAATCGCCACGTGCGGCTGCTTGATTTTACCCAGCTCGGCGCGGTCGATATCCACATGAATAATTTTGGCGTTCGGGCAGAACTCCTCGGTTTTGCCAATCGCCCGGTCATCAAAACGTGCACCCATAACAATCAGCAAATCCGCCTCTTGCAGGATGTAGTTGGTGCTGCGCGCGCCGTGCATGCCCAGCATCCCTAAAGACAATGGGTGCGCTTTAGGCAGCATGCCCAGCGCCATCAGGGTCATCGTGGTTGGCAGGCTGGCTTTTTCCGCGAACGCACGGATTTCATCCGCAGCGTTAATCGCCCCGCCGCCCAGATAGAGCACCGGGCGTCTGGCGGCGTTAATCATGGCGGCGGCGTCGCGCACGCTCTCAGCGCTGAATTCCGGTGCGGGGGCACGCTCGCCCGGCGCAGGCAGCACGTCGATCTCGATCTCTGCGGTCTGTACGTCCTTAGGAATGTCTATCCACACCGGACCCGGGCGGCCAGACTGCGCAATGCGGAACGCATCGCTGATCACCTGAGGCAGCTCGCTGATATCGCGAACTAAATAGTTATGTTTGGTGATGGGGATAGAGATGCCGTAGGTGTCCACTTCCTGGAACGCATCGGTGCCGATCATCGAGGACGGTACCTGGCCGGTAATGCAGATCAGCGGAATGGAGTCGAGACGCGCGTCGGCGATGGCGGTCACCAGGTTAGTGGCGCCCGGCCCGCTACAGGCCATACACACCGCAGGTTTGCCCTGGGTACGCGCCATGCCCTGAGCGATAAAACCGGCTCCCTGCTCGTGACGCGCCAGTACGTGGCGGATCTGTGTGCTTTGGCTTAACGCATCATACAGCGGCAGCACGGTTCCACCCGGGATACCCGCAACCGTGGTGATGCCCTGTCGTTCCAGTAAATGAACAATCAGCTGCGCGCCTGTAAAACGCGTCTTTGTGGATGTTGTGCCCGAACTTGCCATGCTCCAGTCCTTTTCTTCTGAGCCAGCCTTCCGGGGAGGGTCCTAAACGAAAAACCCCGCCCGGTTTGCGCCGGCGGGGTTTTGGATTCGTGTGTTGATCCAGTCCCTACGGCGCATTGCCGACGACCACCACCACACGCACGACGACCACTGCGGCTGGTTGCGCAGTTTTTAGTAGGGTCGAAGTGAAAATGGATGAAGTCATTGGGGACCTGTGTTTGGAATCATTGATTGAATTTATACAAACACAGGTTTTCGGGCGTGACAATGGAAATATTTTCATCTGCGCAAAAATGCGTCAGGGATCACGTTTCGTTTGTTGGGTGATGAAACCATAAAAAGGCTTTTATCTCACTCAATAAACAGCGCAGGCGAAACGCCAAAGCGGGCCGCCAGTTTTTTTATATGGTTCAGTGTGAGCTGACGCTGCCCATTGAGTACCCTTGAAACCATTGATTTACTGCCTATTTCATCCTGAAAATCCGAAATAGTGAGTTTGTGCTGATCCATAAGCGTTCTTAACACCGCAATCCCCACGGGAACAGATTCCATCTCCTGGCGTAGCGCGACAATTTCAGGCCGGTTTGCTTCGTAGCGGCTGATTCTCGCACATACAATATCCAGTAAAGGGCTGCCAGGTTCATGCATGAGCAGATACTCAACCAGCTCCAGTGCGTCCTGGTAATCCTTCTCGTTAGGATGTTCACCCAGCAGAGGAACAGCCGCAACAAGGTCATGCGTAGCTTTTAGTGCATCAGCAACGATCATCATTTCTTCCCCTTAGTGCGATGTTTCTCCGTAAAACGGTCATATTCCTTATGAGTAAAAACATGGCGCACATAAAACTTTTGGCTTTCAAAGAAAATGAGAGCCACTACTCTGAGATTGTTATTTGCAATATCAATAACATAATGCTTATCGAGATACTTGAAGTTATCCAGCGTTGGAAACAGTTTTCTTAGCGCAGCAGGCTTCGGGCAATGGCTTTTTTCGATAACTCTTCCCAAAAAGAGAAGTTCATCCCTGTATTGTGGAAACTGGCTTACCGCCTCACAAATTGCCTTCATTGAGATTAAATGCATACTGCATGCCTGCCGCGTCCGTTGCCATAATGGCAACAATAACATGCATTGCCAATATGAACGCCCGTCAATTTTTTGTCTAACCTCAGAAAACAAAAAACCCCGCCTAAGCGAGGTTTTTTTCAGGGTTTTGCGGTTGGTCGCCGCAGAACACACTGTGTTACGTCAACGCGAAAAGTATACGCGATCGAAGACGAACGCGCAATTCCGGCACGGATTTTGACGTTTTTGAGTATGGATCGCCTTCCAAATTTTGTCCATAAAATACTGTTCATGCATACAGTATTTATCTATACTGAGGGTGTTCGCAGTGAGCGAGGGGGCCGCAGTTTACCGGCGCAACGAAGTCCTGGCTGAAACGGGTGGTGCCGTCAGTGCCTTAACCCCTGAAGTGAGCACACTGTGTTACGTCAATCCAGGTGCTGGCCACAGGCGGCGGAAAGGTACGCCAGCATCGTGCTCCTTTTAACCAAAAGGAGACGCGTATGAGCGTCGTGGATATGGTCATACTTGTCCTCAAACTCATTGTTGCTGTATTGCAACTGCTTGATGCTGTCCTGAAATACGTTCGGTGATTCAGGTTCAAGTCGCACCTGAGAGGGGCGGGCAACCGCCCCTCTTTAATAACGAGGGAATGCTATGTCGCGTCTGTTAATTGAGCCTGTTACGCCTGATGAGCCGGGCTATATCGCCCTGAAGGCCGAGAGTATCGCGTTGAATTTCAACATGCTGCGCAGGCTGGAAGAGAACTGGCAGCGGGGTGAAAACCGCTTCAATGCCCCGGGTGAAAAGCTGCTGGGGGCGTTTCTTAACGGCAAGCTGGTGGGCGTTTGTGGTCTTAATCGCGATCCGTTCAGCCAGCAGCCGCGCGCCGGACGTATTCGTCATCTCTATGTCAGCGAAAAGTGCCGCGGGCTGGGCATTGGAAAGCAGCTTTTGACCGTGGTGATGGCGGATGCCAGCATCTGGTTTGATTTTCTTAATACCCATGCGCCGGAAACTGCGTACGGATTTTATCATCGGGCAGGCTTCAGGCTGGTGTCAGACGAACCCCGGGTCACGCACCGCCTTTTTTGCGCAGTGTAAGCGTCTGGCAGCATCCAAGGGTGAATGTTACAGTTGGATGACATTTCACCATTTGAAACGCCATGACCATCACCGTTTTCTGCATTTTACTGTTCGCCGCACTGCTGCATGCCAGCTGGAACGCCATCGTTAAGGCCGGAACGGACAAGCTCTACTCTGCGATCGGCGTCAGCGGTTCAGCCGCGCTTATTGCCCTGATTTTACTGCCTTTCTCTCCCCAGCCGACGGCTGCAAGCTGGCCTTATTTGTTCGTCTCCTGCGCGTTACAGGTGGTGTATACGGTACTGGTGGCAAAAACCTATCAGATCTCCGACATGAGCCAGACCTATCCGCTGATGCGCGGTACCGCCCCGCTGCTGGTGGCGCTGATCAGCGTGCTGGCGCTTGGCGACCACCTCTCCTGGCTCGCCTGGTCCGGTATCGGCGTCATTTGCCTGTCAATTCTGGCGATGGCGATGAATGGCCGCATGCAGTCGCGCAAGGGGATCTGGCTGGCACTGCTTAACGCCTGTTTTATCGCCGGGTATACGCTGGTGGACGGCACCGGCGTGCGGTTATCAGACTCGGCGCTGGGCTACACGCTCTGGACCTTCTTCATGAACGGCTTCTGCCTGCTGAGCTGGGCGATGGTAGCCCGCCGCCGTGAAGCGTCAGCCTATCTGCGCCTGCACTGGAAAAAGGGGCTACTCGGCGGCGTCGGGACGATGGGATCTTACGGTCTGGCGCTTTGGGCGATGACGCAGGCGCCGCTGGCGGTGGTCGCGGCGCTGCGTGAAACCTCGATTCTCTTCGGCGCATTAATCGCATTTGTGCTTTTAAAAGAGAAAGTTGCTGGCCTGCGCATCGCGGCGGCGCTGGGTATAGCCGCCGGTGCGGTCCTGCTTCGCCTGGCGTAATTCGCTGGCAACATTAGTTGCCGATCTTGTTTACAAATCCTGCCTTCACACCCTCTGTCATTCATCACAGTAATGCTTAAATTGTCATCTCACTGTGGTAGATTCCTCGCGCATTTATGGGAATGCGTAGTCACTTATTCTTTATTTCTCTCTTTTGGCAAAAGTATTCAGCGACATGAAAAAGCAACGGAACGTGAACTTATTGTTGATGCTGGTGTTACTGGTGGCCGTCGGGCAGATGGCGCAAACCATCTATATTCCGGCGATTGCCGATATGGCAAAAGATCTGAACGTCCGAGAAGGGGCGGTACAGAGCGTGATGGCAGCCTACCTGCTGACCTATGGCGTTTCACAGCTGGTTTATGGTCCCCTGTCCGATCGCGTCGGGCGTCGCCCGGTCATTCTGGTGGGCATGAGCATTTTCATGGTGGCGACGGTCATTGCCATTACCACCCATAGCCTGACCGTACTGATTGCCGCCAGCGCTCTCCAGGGTGTTGGCACCGGCGTCGGCGGGGTTATGGCGCGTACCCTGCCGCGAGATATGTATCAAGGCACCCAGCTTCGTCACGCCAACAGCCTGTTAAACATGGGTATTCTGGTGAGCCCGCTGCTCGCGCCGCTGATCGGTGGCCTGCTGGACACCGTGTGGTCCTGGCGCGCCTGTTACGCCTTCCTGCTGGTGCTGTGCGCGATCGTCACCTTCAGCATGGCGCGCTGGATGCCGGAAACACGTCCGCAGGACGCGCCGCGTACGAAGCTTATCGCCAGCTATAAAACGCTGTTCGGCAACGGGTCGTTTACCTGTTATTTATTGATGCTGATCGGCGGCCTGGCGGGCATTGCCGTGTTCGAAGCCTGTTCCGGCGTGCTGCTGGGCGCAGGCCTTGGCCTGAGCAGCATGGTGGTGAGTATCCTGTTTATTCTGCCGATCCCGGCGGCGTTCTTCGGCGCATGGTTCGCCGGACGTCCGAACAAACGCTTCTCCACGCTGATGTGGCAGGCCGTGATCAGTTGCCTGCTGGCAGGGCTGATGATGTGGATCCCGGGGCTGTTTGACGTGATGTCGGTCTGGACGTTGCTCGTTCCGGCTGCGCTGTTCTTCTTCGGCGCGGGCATGCTGTTCCCGCTCGCCACCAGCGGCGCAATGGAGCCGTTCCCGTTCCTCGCGGGTACCGCTGGTGCCCTGGTGGGCGGTTTGCAGAATATTGGTTCCGGCGCGCTCGCCTGGCTCTCCGCGATGTTGCCGCAGACCGGGCAGGCTAGTTTAGGCTTGCTGATGACCCTGATGGGGCTGCTGATTTTGCTGTGCTGGCTGCCGCTGGCGTCGCGTGTCTCGCATCACGAACAGCCTGTTTAACCGCATGATGGCCCGGCTTCTCGCCGGGCTTTTCACACCCGGGCGCAATCATCGCCTGCAATAGCCGCTCTGGCGCAGGACGCCACGCCCCCTCTTCCCCGTCATAAAACTGAACATCGGCGTTTATCGCATACGGAATAGCAGCCTTTTGCAGCTGGCACGCCATAAACGTGGCAAACGCCATTTGCGAGGCGGTTGGCGTCAGGGTTTTCGACTCGCCCACACCCCAGCCACCTACCCAACTCACGTGCCCGGTTTTTTGTTGCCAGCGCAGGGCGGCGTTGATTCGGTTGCGAATAGCCGTTTTCTCCGCCGCGGTTCCGGACGTCCACGGGTATTTGCCGTTCGTTTTCAGCGGACCCCACGGGAAAATATGCCACTCTGCCAGCAGGTAATTCTGGCTGTGCGCGGGCAGCTTCAGGCTGGATAAATCCTCTGGCGCGGCGCGCAGGCGAGGTGCGATAAAAATCATGCGGCTGGCATCAATGGCGTGAATGCCTTTGATCGCTTTCTCATACACCCGGTTGAGGGAAACCATGTTGTGGTTGAGCTTGTCCGCCGGTTCGTAGATCAGGTCAAACCCCAGCAACGGCGAACGCTGACCAAAATAATGCGCCACGGCAATCCACCAATCGATCACCGCTTTTTCGGTATCCGCTTTCGGGTCGTTTTTATATTCATCGGCCTGATAAGCGACGATGGGGATGATGCCGTATTGCTCGCAGGCCTCCACCAGCTTGCGCAGGTGAATCAGTCGCGCTTCCGTGAGTTCGCCCGCCACCCGAATGCGGACATGACGTATGCCTTTCGCCCGAAAATCACGGACCACCAGCGGATCAAACTCGCGGATACCGCGCTCGGTGCGGGCCCAGTCGACGTCCATCCCGACACCCAGCATCTGCGCGTAACGGGCAGCCGTCAGCGGCGGCTCAGCGGCACAGGCCCAGCCGGAAGCGATCGCTAACACGGTGACAATGAAAGGCTTCAGCACGTCGCACCTTGCGAAAATCAAATCATTAGCCTGTATTTAGCACGCTTTTTCGCATTTGGTGTAGAGCCAAAGCGTAATAATTCTTCAGTTCGCCCGCTCTTTCAGCCAACCGATAAAGGCGTCAATTTTTGGCCATTGCCGGCCCGAAAGCGTTGAGACGTAGTAGTGTTGATGACATTTAAGCGTCTTTTCGCCGAAAGGAGCAATCAGCTCGCCGCACGCGAGATGCTTTTGCACCAGCCTTTTTCGCCCCATCGCAACGCCGGCGTGGTGCGTCGCGGCAATAATCGCCAGATCCGCACGGTCGAACCCAATCCCGGATGAGGGCGGCATATTCACGCCAAAATGCGTCGCCCAGCTTGACCATTCATCCGTGGCGGAATCGTGGCTCCAGGCCTGACGGTCATGGAGCAGCGTGCAGCGGTGAAGGTTATCGGGATTTTGCGCCAGCGCGTGCTCCCTGGCATATTCCGGTGAGCAGACCGGCAGGATCGCTTCATCCATCAGGAAGTGATAACCGAGCTGCTTCGGCGGTGAATCATCGAAATAGAGCGCCAGATCAACGCCCGTTCGCTGCATATTCACGTCTTCATTGCCCGTCAGCACGTTCAGCGAAATAGACGGATAGCGTTGGGTAAAGTCGCCAAGCATCGGCACCAGCCAGCACTGGGCAATCGATGGACGGGAATAAACCGTCAGCGTGCCCGACAGCGCCTGGTTTTTAATGTCCAGTACTTCCTGGTTCAGCGCGTCGAGCGAGGATTTTAGCGTCCAGTACACGCGCTTCCCCTCCTGCGTCAGCTCAACTTTGCGGTGCGAGCGTGTAAACAGCTGAATGCCCAGCTCGTCTTCCAGCAGGCTGATGCGGTGGCTTACCGCGCTGGGGGTCAGGGACAGCTCAGCGGCTGCCAGCGCAAAAGATTCATACCGGGCAGCCGCTTCAAAGGTATGCATTTTGGACAGCTGCCAGCCGTTTAGCCGTCGCTTATCTTCCACCATCGCCCTCATCTCTTCGTGGTTGGTTCAATCTGGTTCACCTGAAACGCAATTTATATCATTTGTCAGTATGCCTCTTTTTTATGCTTAATACCGGATGAACCCCCTTGCGAAGAGATGGACGATGAAAAGCGCAACGATCAACGCGTTAACCGCACGGTTTCCTCTGGTTGAGGATCTGATTGCCCTGAAAGAAACCACCTGGCTCAACCCGCGTACCACGACGCTGGCTGAAGGGTTGCCCTATGTCGGGCTGACCAAAGCCGACGTTGACGACGCCCACGCGCGCCTGCAACGCTTCGCGCCGTATCTGGCGAAAGCCTTCCCGGAAACGGCGGCTGCGGGCGGAATTATCGAATCTGAACTGGTCGCCATTCCGGCAATGAAAACGCGTCTGAAGCAGGAATGTGGCGTAACGATCCCCGGCACGCTGCTGCTGAAAAAAGACAGCCATCTGCCTATTTCCGGCTCCATTAAAGCGCGCGGCGGCATTTATGAAGTGCTGGCTCACGCGGAAAAACTGGCGCTGGCCTCAGGCTTGCTCAAGCTGGATGACGATTACAGCATTCTGCTGGAGCCGCGCTTCAAGGACTTCTTCAGCCAGTACCGCATCGCCGTGGGCTCAACCGGCAACCTCGGGCTGTCCATCGGCATCATGAGCGCGCGCATCGGCTTTAAGGTCACGGTGCATATGTCTGCCGACGCCCGTGAATGGAAAAAAGCCAGGCTGCGCAGCCACGGCGTGACCGTCGTGGAATACGAGCAGGATTACGGCGTGGCGGTGGAGCAAGGGCGCAAAGCAGCGGAAAGCGATCCGAACTGCTTCTTTATTGACGACGAGAACTCCCGCACGCTGTTCCTGGGCTATGCGGTGGCGGGCGAGCGCCTGAAAGCGCAGTTTGCCGCACAGGGGCGCGTGGTGGACGCTGAACATCCCCTAAACGTCTATCTGCCGTGCGGCGTCGGCGGCGGGCCCGGCGGCGTGGCGTTTGGCCTGAAGCTGGCCTTTGGCGACAGCGTGCACTGTTTCTTCGCCGAGCCTACACACTCGCCGTGCATGCTGCTGGGTGTCCACACCGGTCTGCACGATGAGATCGCCGTACAGGATCTGGGTATTGATAACGTGACGGCGGCGGACGGGCTGGCGGTAGGCCGCGCGTCCGGCTTCGTGGGTCGCGCGATGGAGCGTCTGCTTGACGGGTTCTTTACCCTCTCCGATCAGAGCATGTATAACCTGCTCGGCTGGCTGGCACAGGAGGAAAGCATTCGCCTGGAGCCGTCGGCGCTGGCGGGGATGGTGGGGCCGGTACGGATAAAGTCAGATGCCAACACGACGCACCTGGTCTGGGCAACCGGCGGCGGCATGGTGCCGGATGACGAGATGGCGAATTATCTGGCGAAAGGGAAGTAATTATGCCGGGCGGCGGCTGCGCCTTACCCGGCCTACAGGTGCAAAATTTGTCGAATATGGGTTACCGCAAACAGCAGCGACAGGGACAACACGGCCAGGGCGATCAGGAACTTATCCCGCACCGCCCCTGGCTGTGCGAAATCACTGTGCGCGACGTCCATCAGGTTCCGGCTGCGGGTATAGCGCCATAAAATAATGGCTACCAGCGCCAGCACAACGATGGAGATCCAGAATGGCATCCCCGTGCGGTGCCAGTTGTGCTTAATGGCAAGCGCAATCAGCGCGCCATACCCCAGCAGCGTGCGTAGCCAGGCCAGCGAGGTACGCTCCGGCTGAAGCCCGGGGTCTGCTTCCCGCCGCGCTTTGCGGCTATCCGGCATAGAACACCAGTAACATCACGATGCCAGCCACCAGCAGCAAAATCGTACTGATGATAAGCAAACCGCGCGTGTAAGGGAGATCCTGCTTCAGACGCATCGCCTTTTCGTTGCGCAGCCACCGCAGGTAGCCGTAGATCGCCAGCACGCCGGCTAACAGACACAGCAGCAGGGACAGCGCTTCGCGGATCAGCGGGGTGGCAAAATCAGGGGCGAGCTGATCAAGGCCAACGCCTGCGGCCAGAAAGCCCAGGGCAGTACGGATCCACGCTAAAAATGTACGCTCGTTAGCCAGTGAGAAGCGGTAGTCCGGCGCTTCACCGAGGCGGGAAATGTTCATGAAGGTTCCTTGTCGTACCAGAAGCAGGCTTCAGCATAGCGTAAATTAACGGGGACAAGGAGACCGGCATCGGGTGATGCCGGTCAGCGAGGCTAGCCCATTCCCCAGAACAGCACCGCCAATAGCTGTGGGGTAATGATGCGCAGAAACATCACCAGCGGATAAACCGTGGCGTAAGACAGCGCCGCCGCGCCGCTGGTGGCGTGCAGGTTATTGGCGAACGCCAGCGCGGGCGGATCGGTCATAGAGCCAGCCAGCATGCCGCACAGCGTGAGATAGTTCATTTTAGCGAACATACGCGCCAGTAATCCGACCGTTATCAGCGGGATGGCGGTAATAAATATGCCGTATCCTACCCAGCTCATCCCTTCGCCGTGCACCAGGGTATCGACAAAATCGCCGCCGGATTTCAGCCCCACCACCGCCAGAAACAGCACGATGCCTAACTCCCGCAGCGCCAGGTTAGCGCTCGGCGGCATAAACCAGTAGAGCTTACCGATGGAGCCGATACGCCCGAGGATCAGCGCCATAATGAGCGGCCCGCCAGCCAGACCCAGCTTCAGCGCTACCGGGAAGCCGGGCACGTACAGGGGGATGGAGCCAAGCATCACCCCAAGCCCGACACCGATAAAGACCGGCAGCATCTGCACCTGCTGGAGTTTTTGCTGCGCGTTTCCCACCATGTTCGCTACGGCATCAATGGATGACGGACGCCCGACCAGGTTGAGAATATCACCGAATTGCAGGCTCGCATCCTGGCTGGCCACCAGCTCCACGCCGGCGCGATTAAGACGGGAGATCACCACGTCATAGCGCTCTTTAACCTGCAAATCGCGTATTTTCTTGCCCAGCACCTTCTCATTGGTCACCACCACGCGCTCCACGCGCATATCCGTTCCACGGGTTGAGAGCGAGGTATCTACCTCCTGACCAATCACCAGCCGGGCATTGTTTAAATCCGCCGGTTGCCCTACCAGATGCAGGAGATCGCCGTGTTGAATAAGGGTATCGGGCGAAGGCACCATCAGCGTGTCATCGCGTTTCAGGCGTGAACAGATAATGGTCGCGCTGTTCAGAATGGGAACATCCTGTATCGCCATATTGTTCAGATTGGGGTTTTCGACACGAATGTTGATGGTTTTAATGAGCGCATGGCCGTTGGTCAGGGTGCTTTCATGCTCCTTCGCTTCCTGTTCAACGTTAACGCGGAACAGCACGCGCACCAGCCACATCGAGAGCAAAATACCGCAAATGCCAAACGGATAGGCCATGGCGTAGCTCATCCCCATCTGATCGACGACATCAGCCGGGATACCCAAATCGCGCAGAATTTGCTGACCCGCCCCGAGCGCAGGCGTGTTAGTGACGGCTCCGGAGAAAATACCCAGCACGACGGGCAACGGAATAGCGAAGAGTTTATGCAGGATCGCGGTGACCAGCCCACCCATCACAACAATGCCGAAAGCAAAGAGATTAAGGCGTAAACCGGAGACGCGCAGCGAAGCGAAGAAACCCGGACCCACCTGAATACCGATGGTATACACAAAGAGGATCAGGCCAAATTCCTGAATGAAATGCAGCATATCGGCGCTGAGCACCCACCCAAGCTGGTCGGCAAAATGACCAACAAAAATCCCGCCGAACAGCACCCCGCCGATACCAAACCCGACGCCGCGGATTTTGATATTCCCCAGCCACAACCCGACTACCGCGACAAGGGCCAACACGCTCACGGTTAACGCGATATCACTCATGATCCACATCCTGTGTATAACCATAGTTATACTAAGGATTCTCTCAGAGCCAGCGGCGATTGTATGGGCGATGGCGCACAAAAAAGCCCTGCCGGGGCAGGGCTTCGTGCAGTCTGTGAGTATTGTCGGGTGGCGGCTGCGCCTTACCCGACCTACAGGTTCGGCAGGTTTTGCGCAGCCTCTACCCGGCAAAAAAAGTATTAGCTATTCAACGCCGGACGTTCGCTAATGGCGATGCGCTGCGGCGCAATGGCTTCCGGCACGTTACGGGTGAGGTCAATATTCAGCAGCCCGTTGGTAAACGTCGCGCCAGACACTTCCATATGGTCTGCCAGCGTAAAGCTCAGGCTGAACGGCTGAGTGACAAGCCCCTGATGCAGCCATTTGGTCTCGGTGTCTGGTTTTTCCGGCGACCCTTTCACGGTCAGGCGCGTACCCTCAAGCTGGATGTCGAGATCTTCCTGACGGAACCCGGCCAGCGCGAGCGTGATGCGGTAGTGATTATCATCGCTTTTTTCGATGTTGTACGGCGGAAACGTCTGCTGTTCGGTCGCGCTTTGCAGCGCGTTAGCCAGTTTGTCAAAACCGATCCACTGACGCAGCAGAGGGGAAAAATCATAGTTACGCATACTAAATCTCCTTCTGAGAAGCGAGTTCGGCACAGTTTAATTTTGTGCGCAGTTGTACCTGCAAACCCTTACGGATTCGCATATGCTCCCTTTACGGCAAGCAATTTCAGGTGGGCCGCGTTAGCGACCCGCATAATTAGTTGATTTCGATACGGCGTGGTTTTTTCTCTTCCGGAATCACACGTTCCAGTTCGATAAAAAGCAGGCCGTTCACCAGGTTCGCGCCCTTGACGTGGATGTTCTCAGCCAGCTGGAACTTGCGCTCAAAGTTGCGCTCTGCGATGCCCTGGTAGAGGTAGGTTCGTTCTTTCTGCTCGCCCGCATGGGAGCCTTTCACCACCAGCAGATTGTCCTGGGCGGTGATCTCCAGTTCGCTCTCTGCGAAACCGGCGACAGCAATCGCAATGCGGTAGTGGTTTTCGTCAACCAGTTCAACGTTGTAAGGAGGATAGCCGTTGCTCTGGCTCTGGTTGTTTTCTAAGTGGTTGAACAGACGATCAAAACCAATGGCAGAACGGTATAGCGGAGAGAGATCGAAGTTACGCATAGATAAAAGCTCCTGAAATCAGCGAGAAAATGTAGCCTTCCACCATGGACAGGCTTCCGTTCCCCCGAACACCCATCAGGCGTGTCCGTTATCGGGGTACATCCTTAAAATGGGTCTGGATACGGGCTTTTCAAGCGTATTAATGTGAGATTTTTTTGCACTTTGCTGGATGTCGCATAGACTCAGGGGCACAGCACAAAGGGTTAAATTGCGATGGCGACCACAGTGCAGATGTTTTGGACTGTCCATTTTGGACGCGCCTCGCTATAACCCTGAGTTGCAGGTCAATGCCGTGCTACTAAAGATGACTGAGTGATGATGAGAAATGTTCTGATTAAGCTGGCGACGTTCAGCGGGGTTGTTTTACTTTGCGGGTGTTCGAGCGTGATGTCGCACACCGGCGGTAAAGAAGGAACATATCCGGGGACGCGCGCCAGTGCCGCCATGATCTCTGATGATGAGACAAACTGGGGTACCAAATCTCTGGCGATTCTTGATATGCCATTTACGGCGGTTGCCGATACGCTTCTGCTGCCGTGGGATATGTTCCGCACCGACAGCTCAGTGCGCTCGCGCGTTGAGAAAAGCGAGCAGGAGACGCTGGCAACCAACTCCGTCATCCCGCCCGCAGAGATGCCCCCGCGCTAATTCCGTACGGTTTCCGTTAGCCACAGCTGGCGGAAACCGTCCTTCTCTTCCATCCACGCGATATAACGCCCGTCCGGGGAAAAAACCACTGCGTCAGCAGACGGCGGATTGCCACGATCGGACGTCAAAAACGTCACCTTTCCGGTCTGCGCACCGCAGCAGGCGATGCGGCTTTCGAGCACAAACCCAAGTGTGTGGCCGGAGGGATGCCAGTTAAAGGCCGACTGGATATCACTCACACTGTGGGTCAACTGGCGCGGCTCGCCGCCCTCAGGTGAGATAAGCCACAGCTGCACAACGCCGTTATCGTCCCGCATTAAAAACGCAATCTGCGTCCCCTGCGGATTGCTGCGCACCCAGTGGCGCGGCACGTTCACCAGCCCCGGATACGCCTTCTGATGGGTGAAGGTTAAGCGGCGTTGCGTGATGCCCGCAGGAGGCGCGGGCATCGTCTCAGGCGTTCCCTGCAACGGCGACTCGCCCGCCCGTTTCCAGCCCTGCTCATCTTTGGGGAGGTCCACAATAAACAGTTCCGGCACCTTTTCGCCTTTCGCAGACACCGTATCGCCGATAAACGCCAGCCTGTCGTTGCCCACCCAGCCCTCTTCATAGGCGCGGTTAATCTCATCGCTGCCTGGTTGCGGGTTCGGCGTTGTACGGCTTACCAGCACGCTCCAGAAGGTGCCAGCATATTCCCGTGGATGGTTCCCCTGTGGGTTTACCGGGCCGAAAGGCGCAGCTACCCCGACGTTACGCAAATCCAGCTTTGGATCGCGCTCGTGCAGCACATGGTCGTTGTAGGTAAAGCTGACGAACTGCCCGTTCGGGCTAAAAACGTGGACGTGGCTGCCGCCACGCAGCGCACCAGCCGTGTAAGGCGCGGTGATATCCATCGCATCGAGATTGCTCACCTCGCCGTTGTGCGCAATCACTCCCTGACGATGGTGAAAATCATACTGCCAGTCTGCATCGGGGTTTTTCGGGCCGTGGATAAATACATATTTATCCTCAGCAGGATGAACGGTTACCACGCCGACATGCGCGCCGTCAGCGGCACGGTAGATCACCTCAACCTCGCCCGTACTGACATTGACCCGCTCAATGGTTTTACCGGTAAACGACGCGCCGGATGGCCGCACGTCATAGACAAGCCACTGGCTGTCTGGGGTCCAGGTGTTGATATTGGTGAGCTGGTGGTGGCGGGAAGCGAAGGTGATTTGTTTCATAAGGATACCCTGATGCGCGGTTATCGCATCAGGGTAAAACATCCTAAGGCGTTAGCCTACTCGTTTCACGTCGCCCACCAGCAGGATGTAGGAGAGCGCGCCGATCAGCGCCACGGCAGAGATATACACCAGAGCCGGACCAAAGCCGTAGTCCTGCGCAAGGTAGCCGATAACCAGCGGCACGGTGATCCCACCCAGCCCGCCAACGAAGTTAAACACGCCACCGGTCAGGCCGCTCAGACGCATCGGCGCCAGGGACGACACCAGAGACCAGGTGATGGAGGCAAAGCCGTTCCCGAAGAACGCTATCGCCATCAGGGTCATGATCCACACCGGATCGTTGGTGTAGTTTGCCCCCATGATGCAGGTCGAGATCAGCAGCCCGCAGATAATCGGTGTTTTACGCGCCACGCCCAGCGAGAAGCCTTTTTTCACCAGCTTGTCCGCCAGCCAGCC
Organism: Enterobacter sp. GD03975; assembly: GCF_029838645.1. Lineage (NCBI taxonomy): Bacteria > Pseudomonadati > Pseudomonadota > Gammaproteobacteria > Enterobacterales > Enterobacteriaceae > Enterobacter > Enterobacter sp. GD03975. The sequence goes on along the minus strand of NZ_JAOBZC010000005.1, from coordinate 18,855 downwards.
CGAGAGCAGTACGCCGAAGAAGGCCGCCAGGAACGGCACGGTGGTCATAAAGCCCGCCTTCAGCGCGGTGATCCCTTTTTCCTGCGTCAGGTAGTTCGGGAACCAGGTGAGGAAGAACCACAGCGTGGAGGTCACCGCGAACTGTCCCAGATACACGCCCACCAGCTTACGGTGGAAGACCAGCTTCCAGTCCGCTTTGGTTAACGGCTGGCGCGCCTCTTTTTTCACCGGGGCATCGCCATCTACCAGACCGCCACCGTCGCGGATGTAGTCCAGCTCGGCTTTGGTGATGCTTTTGGTCAGACGCGGCGGCTGATACACCTTGAACCAGATGAGCGACCAGATAATGCCGATCCCGCCGGTGACGATAAACACCCAGTGCCAGCTCAGCAGCTCCTGGATCCAGATTAACAGCGGCGTCAGAAATGCCAGGCCCACAAACTGCCCGGAGGTGTAAAAGCCTACGGCAGAGGCACGCTCATGTTCCGGGAACCAGCTGGTCACCATGCGGTTGTTGGTCGGGAACGCGGGTGCTTCAAACACCCCGGTGATGGCGCGCAGGCCAATCAGCGACATCAGCCCGGTGGCGAAGCCCTGGAACAGGGTCGCCACGGACCAGCCCAAAATAGCGATAAAGTAGGTCAGACGCGATCCCACGCGGTCAAGGAACCAGCCGCCGGGGATCTGACAGAGCGTATACAGCCAGGCAAACGCCGAGAAGACATAGCCCATTTCCGCTTTGGTGATGCCGAACTCTTCCTGAATATGAGCCGATGCCACGGCGAGGTTGGCGCGGTCGACATAGCAAATGACCACGGTAATAAAGATCATCATCAGCGTCAGGTAACGGCGACGCCCGGTTTTTGCAGCAGTAACTGGAATATCCATCGCAATCTGTCTCCAGATTTTGGGCATAGCGAAGCCGCTCACCATGCCCTGTAATTTACAGAGGGTTATATTTTTGTATGTATGATTTTTGCCCGGAGGCGCTTCGCTTACCGGGCCTACGGGAGAGTAGGCCGGATAAGCGAAGCGCCATCCGGCTTTACCACTCGGCTACGGAACCGTCCTCATGACGCCACAGTGGATTACGCCAGTCCGGCGTATTTTTACTCAGCTCAATGACTTTGGCTTCGTCAATTTCCACGCCAAGGCCCGGCTTCGTTAACGGTTTAAAGAAACCGCCTTCCATGCTGAAGTCTTCTTTGTTTTTCACAAAGTCGAGCAGCTCCGCGCCCTTGTTATAGTGAATGCCCATGCTTTGTTCCTGAAACACCGCATTGCGGGAGACGAAGTCCACGTGCAGACAGGCTGCCAGCGCAATAGGCCCAAGCGGACAGTGCGGCGCCAGCGCCACATCGTAGGCTTCTGCCATGCCGGCAATTTTGTAGCATTCGGTGATGCCGCCCGCGTGGGAGAGGTCCGGTTGCAGAATCGCAATGCCGCCCGCTTCCAGCACGCGTTTAAACTCGAAGCGCGAGAACATGCGTTCACCCGCCGCGATGGGAATGTGCGTCTGTTCTGCCAGTTTTGGATAGTATTCCGCCTGCTCGGCCAGTACAGGCTCTTCGATAAACAGCGGGCGATACGGCTCCAGCTCTTTAATCAGCACTTTGGCCATCGGCGCGCTGACGCGGCCGTGAAAGTCCAGGCCAAACTCAATCTCGTTGCCGAAAGCCTCACGGATTTGCGCCACGGTGTTCACCGCCCGGTCTACCGCGCGCGAGTTGTCGATAACGCCCATCTCTTCGCAGCCGTTGAGTTTGAAGGTGTCAAAACCAATGTTGCGCAGCTGGCGGATACCGTCGATGACTTCCGCAGGGCGATCGCCGCCCACCCAGCTGTAGGCTTTGATTTTGTCACGTACCAGACCGCCCATTAATTGCCAGACCGGGGCATTCAGCACTTTGCCCTTGATATCCCACAGCGCCTGGTCGATACCGGCGATGGCGCTCATCAGGATCGGACCGCCACGGTAAAATCCCGCCCGATACATGACCTGCCACAGGTCGTTGATGCGCGCCGGATCCTGGCCAATCAGGTATTCACCCAGCTCGTGAACCGCGGCTTCAACCGTACGCGCACGGCCTTCAATCACCGGCTCGCCCCAGCCGACCACGCCTTCGTCGGTTTCGATTTTCAGGAACATCCAGCGCGGGGGTAAACGGTACGTGGTGAGTTTGGTTATTTTCATTGCACTGCCTCTCGATACGCTTTCACAAATGCTGTCGCCTGCCGGGCGGTACGCTCAACGGACTGGCCTGCACGATAGAGATCGCTGCCCAGCCCCGCGCCCACACAGCCCGCGTTTATCCACTGCACCAGGTTTTCCGGCGTGACGCCGCCCACGGCAAAGACCGGCACGCTGGCGGGTAAGACCGCCTTCAGCGCTTTGATGTAGTCCGGGCCAAAAGCCGACGACGGGAAAATTTTGAGCGACTGTGCGCCCGCATCGAGGGCGGTAAAGGCTTCTGTGGCGGTGGCGCACCCCGGGCAAACGGTCATGCCGTAATCCACCGCCCGGCGGATGACCTCGGGGTTGATATTGGGTGTGACGATAAGCTTGCAGCCCATTTTCGCCAGGTCATCCACCTGCTCCGGCTGCAACACGGTTCCTGCGCCAATCAGTGCCTTATCACCAAACGCCGCCACCACTGCCGGAATGCTTTTTTCCCACGCCGGAGAGTTGAGCGGGATTTCCACCGCGTCGAACCCGGCGTCGATAACCGCGCCAACGTGCGCTAACGCCTCGTCGGGCGTGATGCCGCGCAAAATCGCGATAAGGGGAAGATCAGTTTGCCACTGCATGAGCGATGCTCCTTATGCCTGCCTGAAATGCCGTGTCGCCCTCCACCGCGGCAACATCCCGTCCGATAGCGTGGAACGCCTGGCGGTAACGTGACGTCAGCGATGAACCCGCGACGAGCGTGATGGTCTGCTGCCCGGCGAACGCGTCGCTCAGGGTGGCGACTTCGGCGCCAATCAGCAGGCCGGACAGAAATTCGCTAACCTGCTCGCGCGGAAGATTTCCCAGCACGTGCGAGGCGCGAACCTCAAAAAGTTGCGGCAAAACGGCAGGGGATGCGATCCCGCGCTCAAGCCCGGCAGCAAACGCTTCCGGCGAAGGGTTCTGCTCCGGCAAACCGGCCCCCACCAGCGAATGCGTAAGCAGCAAATGATGCAATTCACCGGTCATCACGGTGCGAAAATCATGAATTTGCTCAGCATCCGCCTGGACCCATTTGCAGTGCGTCCCGGGCATGACGTAGACAGAAGAAGGAGAAAGGGTGCGCGCCCCGAGCAGCTGCGTCTCTTCGCCGCGCATCACGTTTTGGTTATCGTCGCGAGAGACGCATAAACCGGGAATAATCCAGACATTGTCGCCAACGGACGTTAACTTCTCACCAATGGAGGCGAAATGAACCGGAACCGACAGGTAAGGTGCGACCTTCCAGCCCACGTTACTGCCGACCATTCCGGCCATCACCACCGGCGTGTTACCGTCGCGCCAGCTTTGTGTCACCTCTGCTAACACCGCTTCAGGGGATTTACCGTTCAGACGCGTGACGCCTGCTTCCGATTGCCTGCTTTCCAGGCACTGCTCGCCCTGGTAGAGCCAGGCGCGCAGATTGGTCGATCCCCAGTCAATTGCGATGTAGCGTGATGTCATGTGATTTCCTTCAACCTTCGTGTCGAGCTGGCGATCATGGTTAGCGCCGCCTGCTCTGCCGCATCGCCGTCCTGATGCCGTATCGCATCGAACAGCGCTTTATGTTCCTGAAGCGTTTTCGGCATGTTGGCCTCATCGCCCATCCAGGTACGTTCAAATACTGCTCGCTGTAGCGAGCTGATCGCCACGCTAAGCTGCTGTAAAACCGGGTTATGCACCGACTGCAATACCGCCTCGTGATAGCGAATGTCCGCTTCGTTGAACGCCTCCCGATTCTGGTTATTGGCGATCATGTCGTTCAACGCTGACTCAATCTGTGCCAGGTCACCAGACGTTGCGCGCTCTGCTGCCCAGCGGGCAATGGCCGGTTCCACCAGATTTCGGACTTCGCTCATCGCGCCGATAAGCCGGGGGTCGTAGTCGTTTTCCAGTACCCATTGCAGAACATCGGTATCGAGGTAGTTCCACTGGTTACGCGGTGCAACAAACGCCCCGCGATAGCGCTTCATTTCAATCAGCCGCTTCGCCATTAGCGAGCGGAACACTTCCCGGATGATGTTGCGCGAGGTTTCAAACTCTTCGCACAGTTCGGCCTCTGCTGGCAGCGGCGAACCGGGAACGTATTTGCCACCCACAATCTGGGTGCCCAGCGTGATGACAATGCGATCGGTTTTATTGAGTGTCATGGAGAGTCCTTGTGCTCTGTAAGTCCATCACTACTTTACCGCGACCGCTGAATTTCGCCTCACTTTTGCAGTACAAACGTGAGGCCATTCGTCTTTGCTGTGGTGACAATGTAGTACAATCATTTAATGTTGTACTACAATCTAGATCACAAAAAGAACAACTCAATAAATTCAGGGCAAAAAAAAGCCCCGGTTGATAACCGGGGCTAATGATTTAAGCGCTTGTTACGACAGAACGAATTTCTCGATCGCCCAGGCAACGCCGTCTTCCAGGTTAGATTTGGTAACGAAGTTCGCCACGTCTTTTACCGACGGGATCGCGTTATCCATCGCCACGCCCATGCCCGCATACTCGATCATCGCAATATCGTTTTCCTGATCGCCCAGCGCCATGATCTCCTCAGGCTTAATGCCCAGCGCATCGGCAAGCGATTTCACGCCCGTGCCTTTATTGACGCGTTTATCAAGGATTTCGAGGAAGTACGGCGCGCTTTTCAGCACGGTGTATTTCTCTTTTACCTCAGCCGGAATGCGTGAGATGGCTTTGTCGAGGATCGCGGGTTCGTCGATCATCATTACTTTCAGGAACTGGGTTGCCGGATCCATGTTTTCCGCTTCGCAGAACACCAGTGGAATGGTTGCAACGTAGGACTCGTGCACCGTGTAGTAGCTGATATCGCGGTTGGCGGTGTAAAGCGTATTACGATCGAGCGCGTGGAAGTGGGAGCCTACTTCGCGGGACAGTTTTTCCAGGAACAGGTAGTCATCATAGCTCAGTGCAGTTTGCGCCACCGTGCTGCCATCGGCTGCCTTTTGCACCAGCGCGCCGTTATAGGTGATGCAGTAATCGCCAGGCTGGTTCATGTGCAGCTCTTTCAGGTAGCTGTGCACCCCGGCATACGGTCGTCCGGTGGTGAGCACGACGTTCACGCCTTTTTCGCGTGCAGCGGCGATCGCGTTTTTAACGGCTGGAGAGATGGTGTGGTCCGGCAGCAGCAGCGTGCCGTCCATATCGATTGCAATGAGTTTGATGGCCATGAGGTCCCCGGGATAAATGAGTGCTACCTCATGCTAACGCGATTAAGCCCACAAAAATAGAGCTAATTTGCGCAACAAAAAGCCCCTTTTACGTTTATCCCGGGAACGGGAACTCACTCGCGGGTGAGAACAATTTTGCCAAACGCGCCGCGATCCAGATGTTCAAGCGCCTGTTCCAGCTCGTCAAAGCGGTAGCGATGCTCAATCACCGGTTTTAAGCCAGTGACGTCAACGGCACGGACAAAATCTTCCAGCGCCCGACGGTGTCCAACCCCAATCCCCTGGATGACGGGGGATTTCAGCAACAGTTCGCTCGCGGGCAGCGAAATGTCTGTCCCGGCCAGCACGCCAATCACTGAGATACGCCCGTGAACGGCAACGGCGCGCAGGGAATGCTTCAGGTTCTCGCCTCCCACGGTTTCAATGATATGGTCAATGCCGCGGTCCTGCGTGAGTACCAACGCATTTTCAGCCCAGTCGCCTTTCAGCCGGTTAATGCCCTGGCTGGCGCCCAGTTTTTTGGCCAGCGCCAGTTTTTCATCACTCCCCGACGTGACAATCACCTCGGCGCCGTGCGCTTTTGCTATCTGCAAAGCGAATAGCGCCACGCCGCCCGTCCCCTGTACCAGCACCGATTGCCCGGCGCGTAAATGACCGCGCTCCACCAGCGCGAACCATGCGGTAAGCCCCGCACAAGGAAGCGTGCTGGCCTCAGCGTCATCCAGGCTTTCCGGGGAGGCCACCAGCGCGTTTTCACTCACAATCACATACCCGGCCAGCATGCCCTGGAAGTATCCACCGGACGTTTTGTAGGGCAAATCGCGCGCGTCTGCCTGCGGCTTGCCGTCGATCCACTCGGGGAAAAAGGTGGAGATGACGCGTGCGCCGGGTTTGAAGCGTGTCACCCCGTCGCCAATGCTGTCCACCACGCCCGCCATGTCAGACGCCGGGGTAAACGGGAAGGAAAGCGGAATCGGCATCGTGCCTTCGATAACCATTTTATCCCGGTAGTTGAGCGCAACGGCATTTACCCGTACGCGAACCTCACCCGGGCCTGGCTGTGGAACAGGCTCCTGAACAAGCTGAAGGCTCTCGCGCCCAAGGGCGTTCATTGACCAGCGCTGCATTGTTTCTGTCATTTTTTTCTCCTGTCATCAGATGATTTTCAGTTCTGACAGTCTACCGTTGACTCTACGTCGCCAGTGGCGATAAATTTTCCCACTATTGATGACCAAAAAGATACAATCAGTTCATGACCGATACGCTGAAAGATATTCCCGTTTTCGTTGCCTCCGTAGAAGCAGGAAGTTTTGCGCAGGCCGCCGTGCGTCTGCATTTGTCGCGCTCGGCGGTAGGAAAAAGCATTGCTCGTCTTGAAGAGAGGCTGGGGGTTCGTCTGTTTCATCGGACCACGCGCAGTCAGAGGCTGACCGATAACGGCGCGCTTTTTTATAAACGCTGCCTGCGCGCGCTGGAGGAGATTCGTGGCGCTGAATCGCTGCTTGAAACCGGAAAACATCAGGTCAGCGGACGGCTGCGGGTTGCCATGCCGGTGCTGTTTGGTCGTCAGTGTATCGCCCCGCTGCTCACAGAGCTGACGCAGGAACACCCCGGACTTGAGCTTGAAATGTCCTTCAGCGACCGCATCGTGGATCTCGTGGAAGAAGGGTTTGATATGGCGGTGCGCAATGGCACCCTGGCTGACAGCGCCGTGCTGGTCGCCAGAAGGCTGGGTGAGCACCGAATGGTTCTGTGTGCCGCGCCGGATTATCTGCTTAAGAATGGCCAGCCGCAGGCCGTTGATGATTTACGCCAGCATACGACCATTAACTACACGCGTGCGGGCAGAGTCTTACCCTGGCAGCTGATGGATTACGATGGCACGTCGCGCACGTTTATTCCCCGCTCATCTCTCAATATGGATGATTTACAGGCGATCTGCGACGCGGCGCTGGCCGGCCACGGCCTTGCGTGGTTACCCTGCTGGATGGTCAACAAAGAAATTCAGCAGGGGAACCTTGTCCCGCTCTTAAATCAGGCCCCGGATGTACGCTTCGACGTTCATGCCGTCTGGCAGCAGACGCCGCACCTGCCGCTAAGGGTTAGAATTGCCATAGATAAGCTGGCGAGCCGTTTACCGGCAGTGATGTCGCTGGACCTTCCTGCGCCCATAAAAAAGCCGCGCTAAAGCGCGGCCAGTTATGTTGCCGTAAAGCGACGATTAAATATCGATATTCGCCGCCTTCAGGGCGTTCTCTTCGATGAAGGCACGACGTGGTTCAACCGCATCGCCCATCAGGGTGGTGAAAAGCTGATCCGCTGCAATCGCGTCTTTAACGGTGACGCGCAGCATGCGACGGCTTTCCGGATCCATGGTGGTTTCCCACAGCTGATCCGGGTTCATTTCGCCCAGACCTTTATAACGCTGAATAGAGAGGCCACGACGGGACTCTTTCACCAGCCACTCCAGCGCCTGCTCGAAGCTGGCTACCGGCTGACGACGCTCGCCACGTTCGATAAACGCATCTTCTTCGATCAGACCGCGCAGCTTCTCGCCGAGGGTGCAGATACGGCGGTATTCCGGACCGGTCACAAATTCGTGCTCCAGCGGGTAGTCGGTATCGACGCCGTGGGTACGCACGCGCACAATCGGCTCGAACTGCTGCTCAGCGTTCTGCTGAACGTCGAACTTCCACTGGCTGCCGTGCTGCTCTTTCTCGTTCAGCTCGCTCACCAGGGTATTCACCCAGCGGGTTACGGCCTGCTCGCTGCTCAGATCGGCTTCGGTCAGGGTTGGCTGATAAATCAGCTCCTTCAGCAGCGCTTTCGGATAGCGGCGCTCCATGCGGCCAATCATTTTCTGCGTGGCGTTGAACTCGGAGACCAGACGCTCCAGCGGCTCGCCGGCCAGCGCTGGCGCGCTGGAGTTCGCGTGCAGGGTCGCGCCGTCAAGGGCGATGGCGATTTGGTACTGATCCATCGCCTCGTCATCCTTAATGTACTGCTCCTGCTTGCCTTTTTTCACCTTGTACAGCGGTGGCTGCGCAATGTAGACGTGGCCGCGCTCAACGATTTCCGGCATCTGACGATAGAAGAAGGTCAACAGCAGCGTACGAATGTGCGAGCCGTCGACGTCCGCATCGGTCATGATGATGATGCTGTGATAGCGCAGCTTGTCCGGGTTGTACTCGTCGCGCCCAATGCCGCAGCCGAGCGCGGTGATGAGCGTCGCCACTTCCTGAGAAGAGAGCATCTTGTCGAAGCGCGCTTTCTCAACGTTAAGGATTTTACCCTTCAGCGGCAGGATCGCCTGGTTCTTGCGGTTACGGCCCTGCTTCGCAGAACCGCCCGCGGAGTCCCCTTCCACAAGGTACAGTTCAGACAGCGCCGGGTCGCGTTCCTGGCAGTCAGCCAGCTTGCCCGGCAGGCCTGCCAGGTCCAGCGCGCCTTTACGACGGGTCATTTCACGGGCTTTACGCGCCGCTTCACGGGCACGTGCCGCATCAATAATTTTGCCCACCACGATTTTCGCGTCGGACGGGTTTTCCAGCAGGTATTCGCTCAGCAGTTCGTTCATCTGCTGCTCAACCGCCGATTTCACCTCAGAAGAGACCAGCTTGTCTTTGGTCTGAGAGGAGAACTTCGGATCCGGCACCTTCACGGAGACCACGGCAATCAGGCCTTCACGGGCGTCGTCACCGGTGGCGCTGACTTTCGCTTTTTTGCTGTAGCCTTCTTTGTCCATGTAGGCGTTCAGGGTACGGGTCATCGCCGCGCGGAAGCCCGCAAGGTGAGTACCGCCGTCGCGCTGCGGAATGTTGTTGGTAAAGCAGTAGATGTTTTCCTGGAAACCGTCGTTCCACTGCAATGCCACTTCGACGCCGATACCGTCTTTTTCGGTGGAGAAGTAGAAGATATTCGGATGAATTGGCGTTTTGTTCTTGTTCAGATACTCAACAAACGCCTTGATACCGCCTTCGTAGTGGAAGTGATCTTCTTTGTTGTCGCGCTTGTCGCGCAGACGAATCGACACGCCGGAGTTCAGGAACGACAGTTCGCGCAGGCGTTTCGCCAGGATGTCGTACTCAAACTCGGTAACGTTGGTGAAGGTTTCGAGGCTCGGCCAGAAACGCACCATGGTACCGGTTTTATCGGTATCACCCGTCACGGCCAGCGGAGCGTCAGGCACGCCGTGCTGGTAGATCTGACGGTGAATTTTGCCTTCGCGCTGGATAACCAGCTCCAGCTTCTGCGACAGGGCGTTTACCACGGAAACGCCTACGCCGTGCAGACCGCCGGAAACCTTATAGGAGTTATCATCGAACTTACCGCCTGCGTGCAGCACGGTCATGATCACTTCCGCAGCCGATACGCCCTCTTCCGGGTGAATACCGGTTGGGATGCCACGACCATCATCGGTAACGGACACGGAGTTGTCCGCATGGATCGTGACCACGATGTCTTTACAGTGACCCGCGAGCGCTTCGTCGATAGCGTTATCTACCACCTCGAATACCATGTGGTGCAGACCGGTGCCGTCATCCGTGTCGCCGATATACATACCCGGGCGCTTACGCACCGCATCCAGCCCTTTCAGGACTTTGATACTGGAGGAGTCATAAGAATTCGACATCAACGTTTCTCGCTCATTTCAACTTGGGTTAATCCGTTATTTTACCCTTTTCCACGGTAAACATCTTCGAATTTTCGTCCGACATGTCCATAACGTGTTCAGCGCTAATGGCGCTGACGAAAACCTGCGACTGCGTGGCTTTTAAGCGGCTGGCAAGCAGTCCGCGCCGTGCGTCGTCAAGTTCCGAGGCAAAATCATCTATCAGGTACAGGCAGCGTCGCCCGCTTTCGCGGGTGAGGAACTCCCCCTGCGCCAGGCGCAGCGCGCACATCAGGAGCTTCAGCTGCCCGCGCGACAGCGTATCTTCCACCGGCGCACCGTCGGCACGAATGCGGAAATCCGCCTTGTGCGGGCCGTGCGCGGTATAGGTCAGCATGCGGTCGCGCTCGAAGCTTCTCTCTAACACCTCGGCATAATCCGTCTCTTTCTCCCAGCCGCGCTGGAAGGAGAAGGTGAGAGAGAACTCGGGTAAAAACTGTTTGCAGGTGTCGGCCATGTCTTCGGCGATACCTGCGCTGTATTCGGCACGCCAGCGGCTGATCTGTTCCGCGAGAGGGATGAGTTCCATGTCCCACGGACGCAGCTGGGCGTAGCGCGTGACCTGGCGCAACGCGGCGTTACGCTGTTTAAGCAGACGCTTCAGGTTGCTCCAGGCGTTAAAGAAACCGGCTTCATTGTGAAAGCATCCCCAGTCGAGGAACGCTCTTCTGTATTTGGGGCCGCCGTTGAGTAAAGTAAACCCCTCGGGCGTAATCAGCTGCATTGGCATCAGTAGCGCTAGCTCTGCCACCTTGTGGCCATCGGTGCCGTCGATGCGGACCTTGCTGTCGCCCTGCTTGTCTTTGGTCAGACCGATGGCGGTTTCCCGCTCTGCGCCCTGCAAACGCCCGTGCAGAACAAAAGAGTCCTGCTCGTGGCGAATCACGCGACCAATCTGCAAACTGCGAAACGCCCGGCCATGGCCGAGCGTATAGATGGCTTCCAGCACGCTGGTTTTGCCGCTGCCGTTCGCGCCAACCAGGAAGTTAAAGCCGGGGGATAAAGCGAGATCCGCGCTTTCGATATTGCGAAAGTCGCGGATCAACAGACGGGTGAGCGACATTACAGTCTCATTGGCATGACAACATAAGCCGCGCTTTGGCTGGCCGCATCTTCAATCTGTACGCTCGAAACGGAGTCGGTCAGCAGAATGCGCACATTCTCGCATTTCAGTGCATTGAGCACATCCAGCACGTAGCTGACGTTGAAGCCGATTTCCATCTCAGCCCCGGCGTAGGTGACGTCCAGAATCTCTTCTGCCTCTTCCTGCTCCGGGTTGTTGGCGGTGATTTTGATCTGGTTTTCACTCACGTACAGACGTACGCCGCGGAATTTCTCGTTCGAGAGAATGGCCGCGCGGGCAAACGCCTGCTTGAGGATATCGCAGCCCGCTTCCAGCGTTTTGTCCGGGTTCTTCGGCAATACGCGGCGATAATCCGGGAAACGACCATCAACCAGCTTCGACGTAAAGACAAAATCACCCACGTGGGCACGGATGTTATTGCTGCCAATCTGCACCCGCAGCGGCGTGTCACCGCCGTCGAGCATACGCATCAGTTCAATCACGCCTTTACGCGGCACGATCACCGAATGGTTCGGCAGCGAGTCGCCAATCGGCATGGAACAGACCGCCAGACGGTGGCCATCGGTGGCCACGGTACGCAGCTCTTCACCTTCGGTTTCGAACAGCATGCCGTTTAAGTAGTAACGAACGTCCTGATGCGCCATGGAGAACTGCGTAGCTTCAATCAGACGCTTCATCGTCGCCTGCGGCAGGGTAAATTCAACTTCGCTCTGCCAGTCGTCCAGGTTCGGGAAATCCGCAGCGGGCAGCGTGGAAAGGGAGAAACGGCTGCGGCCAGAGCGCACCAGCATGCGGTCGCCCTCCAGCTGCACGGCGATTTCAGCACCTTCCGGCAACCCACGGCAGATATCAAAGAATTTACGTGCCGGAACCGTGGTCGCGCCCGCGTCGTGCGGCTGAGTCAGCGTAACGCGCGCGATCATTTCCATTTCCAGATCTGTGCCGGTCAGCGACAGCGTACCGTCCGCGACCTGAAGCAGCAGGTTTCCAAGAATAGGCAGCGTTGGGCGGCCGCCTAACGGGCCACTCACCTGTTGCAGCGGTTTTAATAAATGTTCACGTTCAACGGTAAATTTCATAGCGTCACGATGATAATGTTCTGATTAAATTGGAAAAATCTTCTTTTATGTCGTGGCTTTCTTCGCGTAACTGCTCAATCTTGCGACAAGCGTGCAGCACGGTCGTATGGTCACGGCCACCAAACGCATCGCCGATTTCCGGCAGGCTGTGGTTGGTTAGCTCTTTTGCCAGCGCCATCGCCATCTGACGCGGACGCGCCACCGAGCGGGAACGACGTTTAGACAGTAAATCTGCCACTTTGATCTTGTAGTACTCAGCCACCGTCTTTTGAATATTGTCGATAGTGACCAGTTTTTCCTGCAATGCCAACAAATCGCGCAGCGCTTCACGCACAAAATCGATGGTGATCGCACGACCGGTGAAATTGGCGTTAGCGATAACGCGGTTCAGCGCGCCCTCCAGCTCACGAACGTTGGAGCGCAGGCGCTTGGCAATAAAGAACGCCACTTCGCCCGGCAGGCGAATGTCGTTCTCGTCGGCTTTTTTCATCAGGATCGCGACGCGGGTTTCCAGCTCCGGTGGCTCGATCGCCACGGTCAGGCCCCAGCCGAAGCGGGATTTCAGACGATCTTCAACGCCGTTGATCTCTTTAGGATAACGATCCGAGGTCAAAATGATCTGCTGATTGCCTTCCAGCAGGGCGTTAAAGGTGTGGAAAAACTCTTCCTGCGATCGTTCTTTATTGGCAAAGAACTGAATGTCATCGATCAGCAGCGCATCAACGGAACGGTAGTAGCGTTTAAACTCTTCGATCGCATTGTTTTGCAGGGCTTTTACCATGTCCTGAACGAAGCGCTCGGAGTGCATATACACCACTTTCGCATTCGGCTTACGCGCCATAATGCCGTTACCCACCGCGTGCAGAAGGTGCGTTTTACCGAGACCCGTGCCGCCATAAAGAAACAGCGGGTTATACGCGCCACCGGGGTTATCAGCAACCTGGCGAGCCGCCGCGCGCGCCAGCTGGTTCGACTTACCTTCAACGAAGTTATCGAACGTGTGCTTCACGTTCACGTTAGAGCGGTAGGTAGGCTCAGCGGGGGCAGGAACGTTATCCCAGCCCTGACGAGCCGGTGCAACGCGAGGCGCTGGAGCGGGCGCCGCCTGTGCAGGGGCTGCCACATTGACAACTTCACGAACGGTTTGGGTGACCGGCTTTGTGCCCACTTCAAAACGCAGCTGTGGGGCATCTGACCCGCAAAAATCGTTCAGCAGTCCATTGATATTATTAAGGTATTTATCCCTTACCCAATCGAGCACGAAACGGTTTGGCGCATACAAAGCCAGCGTGTTATCGCTCAGTTCCGCCTGCAACGGGCGGATCCACATACTGAATTCTGTGGCTGGTAACTCATCCTGCAATCGGGCAAGACACTGCTGCCAAAGCGAAAGTGACACGGCGGACTCCACTCGAACAATAAAAGAAAACTATTGAATATTCATGATTGTTGGCGCACATCGACATGACCCCATCAGGGTGATGTGCGAACCGCTATCTGCGGTTATACACGCTATCGTTGATACAACCTGAACGATGTTGTGTTTATGCCCGACCAGGATCGCTGGATCCCGATCGGGACCGCGGATCATAGCCTAAACTGAGCCAGAGATCTTCTGTTTCTCACAGATTCTTCCCGATTTATCCACAGGATGATCCGGAATCGGGTAAGTGTAAACGATCCTGACGCGGGTGCCCCGCGATTTAGCCCGCATATTGGAAAATTTAATGAGCACAGACGATTTTTGGCTTAAATGATCTAACGAAGATCCGGGACGATCCTTGCGCTTTGTGGATGACTCCGTATAATCCTCGACCCGGCGCGTGATGCTCATCTTCCTGCGTCGTCCGTTGCTCATTTTCCACGCGAAATCGTGCGGAAATACGCGGGAAATAAGGAAAGAGAATTGACTCCGGAGTGTACAATTATTACAATCCGGCCTCTTTAATCACCCACGGCTTCGGCGTCCGTCATTCGAAACTCGGTCGGGCATCCGCAAAAGTCATGAATTTTTTCAAGTTTAGGTAGAAATCGCCATGAAACGCACTTTTCAACCGTCTGTACTGAAGCGCAACCGTTCTCACGGCTTCCGTGCTCGTATGGCTACTAAAAATGGTCGTCAGGTTCTGGCACGTCGTCGTGCTAAAGGCCGCGCTCGTCTGACCGTTTCCAAGTAATAAAGCTAACCCCTGAGTGGTTAAGCTCGCATTTCCCAGGGAGTTACGTTTGTTAACTCCCACTCATTTCACTTTCGTCTTCCAGCAGCCATTACGGGCTGGCACGCCGCAAATCACCATCCTCGGCCGCCAAAATTCGCTGGGGCATCCCCGTATCGGTCTCACAGTCGCCAAGAAAAACGTTAAGCGTGCGCATGAACGCAACCGGATTAAACGTCTGACGCGTGAAAGCTTCCGTTTACGTCAGCACGAACTGCCTTCTATGGATTTCGTGGTGGTGGCTAAAAAAGGGGTTGCCGACCTCGATAACCGTGCTCTCTCGGAAGCGTTGGAAAAATTATGGCGCCGCCACTGTCGCCTGGCTCGCGGGTCCTGATAGCCCTTATCAGGGTCTATCAACGCCTGATTAGTCCGCTACTCGGGCCACATTGCCGTTTCACCCCTACGTGCTCAAGCTACGGAATTGAGGCATTGCGCAGGTTTGGAGTGATAAAAGGCAGTTGGTTGACGGTGAAACGCGTATTAAAATGCCACCCTTTACACCCAGGTGGAGACGACCCCGTCCCTCCAGGACCCTTTGATACCAGAGAACACTAACGATGGATTCGCAACGCAATCTTCTTATCATCGCTTTGTTGTTCGTGTCTTTCATGATCTGGCAGGCATGGGAGCAGGATAAAAATCCTCAACCCCAGCAGCAGACCACGCAGACCACGACCACCGCAGCGGGTAGCGCCGCCGACCAGGGCGTACCGGCCAGTGGCCAGGGGAAACAGATTACGGTTAAGACCGATGTGCTTGAGCTGACTATCAACACCCGTGGTGGTGATGTTGAGCAGGCGCTGCTGTTGACCTACCCGAAAGAGCTGAAGTCTACCGAACCGTTCCAGTTACTGGAAACCACGCCTGAATTTATCTACCAGGCACAGAGCGGCCTGACCGGTCGTGATGGCCCGGATAACCCGGCTAACGGTGCGCGTCCACTGTATAACGTCGAAAACGACACGTTTGTGCTGGCTGATGGTCAGAACGAACTGGTTATTCCGATGACCTACACCGACGCGGCAGGCAACACCTTCACCAAAACCTTCACCCTGAAACGCGGTGAGTATGCGGTGAACGTGGGCTACAGCGTGCAGAACGCCGGTGCGAAACCGCTGGAAATCTCTACCTTTGGTCAGCTGAAGCAGTCCATCAATCTGCCGTCTCACCGTGACACCGGAAGCAGCAACTTTGCGCTGCATACCTTCCGTGGCGCGGCATATTCCACGCCAGATACCAAGTACGAGAAATACAAATTCGACACCATTGCCGATAACGAAAACCTGAACGTCAGTTCTAAAGGCGGCTGGGTCGCAATGCTGCAACAGTATTTCGCGACGGCGTGGGTACCGAACAACGACGGTACGAATAACTTCTACACCGCGAACCTCGGCAACGGTATTGCAGCCATCGGCTACAAATCTCAGCCGGTTCTGGTACAGCCGGGTCAAACCGGTAAGCTGGCAAGCACCCTGTGGGTCGGTCCGGAAATCCAGGACAAAATGGCTGCCGTTGCGCCGCACCTGGATCTGACCGTTGATTACGGTTGGTTGTGGTTCATCTCTCAGCCGCTGTTTAAGCTGCTGAAGTTCATCCACAGCTTCCTGGGTAACTGGGGCTTCTCCATCATCGTTATCACCTTTATCGTTCGTGGCATCATGTACCCGCTGACGAAAGCGCAGTACACCTCCATGGCGAAGATGCGTATGCTACAGCCGAAGATTCAGGCTATGCGTGAGCGTCTGGGCGATGACAAACAGCGTCAGAGCCAGGAGATGATGGCCCTGTATAAAGCAGAGAAAGTAAACCCACTGGGTGGTTGCTTCCCGCTGCTGATTCAGATGCCAATCTTCCTTGCGCTGTACTACATGCTGATGGGTTCCGTTGAGCTGCGCCACGCGCCGTTCGCCCTGTGGATCCATGACCTGTCCGCACAGGACCCGTACTACATCCTGCCGATCCTGATGGGCGTGACGATGTTCTTCATCCAGAAGATGTCTCCGACCACCGTGACCGACCCGATGCAGCAGAAGATCATGACCTTTATGCCGGTCATCTTCACCGTGTTCTTCCTGTGGTTCCCGTCAGGTCTGGTGCTGTACTATATCGTCAGCAACCTGGTGACCATCATCCAGCAGCAGCTGATTTACCGTGGTCTGGAAAAACGTGGCCTGCATAGCCGCGAAAAGAAAAAGTCCTGATTCGGTAAGTTAACGCTAAAATAAGGGCGGTCGATTGACCGCCTTTTTTATTTGTATTGAACGAGAGCAACCATGAGCCATAACGACACTATCGTCGCCCAGGCAACCCCACCGGGACGCGGTGGTGTAGGCATTCTGCGTATCTCCGGCCTGAAGGCGCGTGAGGTGGCCGAAGCGGTGCTGGGTAAACTGCCAAAGCCGCGCTACGCTGATTATCTGCCGTTTAAAGATGCCGACGGCACCCCGCTGGACCAGGGCATCGCGCTGTGGTTCCCCGGCCCGAACTCCTTTACCGGCGAAGACGTGCTGGAACTTCAGGGCCACGGCGGTCCGGTGATCCTCGACCTGCTGTTAAAACGTATTCTGACCCTGCCTGGCCTGCGCATTGCGAAGCCGGGCGAATTTTCCGAGCGTGCGTTCCTGAACGACAAGCTCGACCTGGCGCAGGCCGAAGCGATTGCTGACCTGATCGACGCCAGCTCCGAACAGGCGGCCCGCTCCGCGCTGAACTCGTTGCAGGGCGCGTTTTCCGCACGCGTGAATCATCTGGTGGAAGCACTTACTCACCTGCGAATCTATGTCGAAGCGGCTATCGACTTCCCGGACGAGGAGATCGACTTCCTTTCTGACGGCAAAATCGAAGCCCAGCTGAACCAGGTGATGAACGATCTGGATGCCGTCCGCGCCGAAGCGCGCCAGGGCAGCCTGCTGCGTGAAGGCATGAAGGTGGTCATTGCCGGACGCCCCAACGCCGGGAAATCGAGCCTGCTGAACGCCCTGGCGGGCCGTGAAGCGGCGATCGTCACCGACATCGCCGGCACCACCCGCGACGTACTGCGCGAGCATATCCATATCGACGGCATGCCGCTGCACATCATCGATACCGCCGGCCTGCGCGATGCGAGCGATGAAGTCGAGCGTATCGGCATCGAACGCGCCTGGCAGGAGATTGAGCAGGCCGATCGCGTGCTGTTTATGGTAGACGGCACCACGACCGACGCCGTTGATCCGGCAGAGATTTGGCCGGACTTTATCGCCCGTCTACCTGCCAAACTGCCGATCACCGTAGTGCGCAACAAGGCAGACGTGACCGGCGAAACGCTTGGCCTCAGCGATGTGAATGGTCACTCACTTATTCGCCTGTCGGCCCGTACCGGGGAAGGCGTAGAAGACCTGCGTAACCATCTCAAACAGAGCATGGGCTTCGACACCAGCATGGAGGGAGGCTTCCTGGCGCGTCGTCGTCACTTGCAGGCGCTGGAAGAGGCGGCTCGCCACCTTGAGCAGGGCAAAGCCCAGCTTATCGGCGCGTGGGCCGGTGAGCTGCTGGCCGAGGAACTGCGTCTGGCGCAGCAGAATCTGAGCGAGATCACCGGGGAGTTTACGTCCGACGATCTGCTGGGACGGATTTTCTCAAGCTTCTGTATTGGTAAGTAAGTTTTAGTCCATCCTCGTCCGTGAACGTTCACTGACCCGCATTAACTACCTGTTAATGCGGGTTTTTATTTTGCGTGCTGGTGTAAGTTTAAGCTTTCAGAGAGTAAATCCGATATCTAATCTTGTAGCTCACAGTCCAACTTTCTTGACGGCATTTAAAATGAATGCGCGGACAGCCTTGGTTAATGCGAGGCAAGAAAATCAGAGCGTTATCTGCTGCAACAAAGTCCTCGCAATCAAAGTAATTGGTTCAGGCCATTCTATTAACTCAGTTTATACATACCTTTATAAATTCCTGGTTTTCACCTTTATCCGGATTAACCATTTTTTCTGTGTGGTTCAGGCGCTAAGGTTAGACCCGTCTGGATCACGGAGAAGCCACCGTGTCGCTGAAGCGCCTGCGCCAGACTTTACGTCACTTCCGGCAGCAGGATACTGAAAGCATCGTGGCTCACCTGCCGGAGTATCGTGCGTCCTGTTTACTGAAGGCGTGACAACCGGCGGGAGGAATTCTGCGTGCAGTATGGCGAAACGGATTATGGCTTTCTCTGCCCTCTGCTGGCAGAAGAAGACATTTCTTTTATGAGAAACCTGCCCGTGAAGGAAAGAGCCAGGGCCAGAACATAAAAACCATTAACAGAAGGAACTGGTAATGAGCGGTAAACCGGCCGCCCGGATGGGCGACATGACAAAATACGGCGGACCCGTCGTTCAGGGCTCTGCGGGTGTGTTTATCGGCGCGCCCACCGGCGTGGCCTGCTCGGTGTGT
>NZ_JAOBZC010000004.1:0-477203 GCF_029838645.1 Enterobacter sp. GD03975 | reverse complement strand
ATGCGCCAGAAAATGCCGGGTGGCGGCACCGCCTGACCGTGCCTACAATTGTTAAAACGCTTTTAACAATGGTGCTGCTTTGATACGTCCCTTTGATTACCAACAAGATTTTGCCAACATTAATTTCCGTGAACATCCAGAGCTGTACCAGGTGGGGCGGGGAGAGCAGGGTGTGCTCATGGTGGAACCTTACAAAAGCGAGATCCTTCCGCACTGGCGATACAAAAATGCTGAAGTTGCAGCGCGATCGGCAAAAGAAATATACGCCCTGTTTGAAGAATATCGTCAGCAAAACGACTTTGTGGGTATGGATATGGCGCGTAAATTCATTCAGATGGGCTATACGCGCGCCAGGCGATACGCCAATCATAAAGGCGGTAAAAAGTACGATGAGAAGCGCCAGGTCAAACCGCTGGATTGCGATCCGGTAAAAGCAGAAGCCGCCGCGGTCTTCAAAAAGTGGTGGGATAAAATTCGTGCAGATGAAGATTATTTGCAGCGAAAAAAGGCGCATCAGCAGAAGTGGGGATAATTACTACGTCCGCTAATAATTCGATACCTGATCGAGTTCACAAAACGCAATGAAACATATTAGAAACATTTTATTTACCTAACGATTCGTTTTAAATCCGGTTTTACTGTTTGTGGGCAATGGCCCGCAATGTGAGACAGGGGATTTTAAAATGACAGAAACCGTAGCCAGTGCAGATACGGATAACACCAATTTGGCAGGTAAGGATACCCGTCGTCGGGTTTGGGCAATCGTTGGGGCCTCCTCGGGGAACCTCGTAGAGTGGTTTGACTTTTACGTCTATTCATTCTGTTCACTCTACTTTGCGCATATCTTTTTCCCGTCCGGGAATACCACCACTCAGCTTCTGCAAACCGCAGGCGTTTTTGCCGCCGGGTTCCTGATGCGCCCTATCGGTGGATGGTTGTTCGGCAGGATCGCAGACAGAAAAGGGCGCAAGACCTCCATGCTCATCTCCGTATGCATGATGTGCGTCGGCTCTCTGGTGATTGCCTGCCTGCCCGGATATGACACTATCGGAACATGGGCACCCGCATTGCTGCTGCTGGCTCGTCTGTTCCAGGGGCTGTCAGTCGGTGGCGAATACGGCACCAGTGCGACATACATGAGCGAAGTGGCGGTTGAAGGCCGAAAAGGTTTCTATGCATCATTCCAGTATGTGACCCTCATTGGCGGACAGTTGCTGGCGTTACTGGTTGTGGTGATCCTGCAACAAATCCTTAGCGATGAAGATTTGCGCGCCTGGGGCTGGCGCATCCCGTTTGCTATGGGCGCTGCCCTGGCGGTTGTCGCCCTGTGGCTACGCCGTCAGCTTGATGAAACCTCTCAACAGGAGGTCAGGGCGCTGAAGGAGGCGGGCTCAATGAAGGGGCTCTGGCGAAACCGCAAAGCATTTTTGATGGTGTTAGGTTTTACCGCCGCGGGCTCGCTAAGTTTCTATACCTTCACCACCTACATGCAAAAATATCTGGTTAACACCACGGGCATGCATGCAAACGTTGCGAGTGTCGTCATGACGGTGGCGTTACTGGTCTTTATGCTTATCCAGCCGATTGTCGGCGCGCTGTCGGACAAAATAGGTCGTCGCACCTCCATGCTGATCTTTGGCGGCATGCTCACCCTGGGTACCGTTCCGCTTTTGACTGCGCTACAGCAGACAACGTCGCCGTATGCCGCTTTCGCGCTGATCATGGTGGCACTCATCATTATCAGTTTTTACACGGCAATCAGCGGCATTTTGAAGGCGGAAATGTTTCCCGCACAGGTGAGGGCGCTGGGTGTAGGCCTGTCTTATGCGGTCGCGAATGCCCTGTTCGGCGGTTCGGCGGAGTATGTTGCGCTATCGCTTAAGTCGTGGGGCAGTGAAACGACCTTCTTCTGGTATGTCACCGTAATGGGAGCGCTGGCGTTTATTGTCTCGCTGATGCTGCATCGCAAAGGAAAAGGTATCCGCCTTTAATAATGTGCCATCTGCCAGACGGCGTAGCCGGTTGTTGCGCCAGCTACGTCCCACGCAAAATCTTTCCAGCTCCAGCCGCTTCCTGAGGGGCGGCTATCCCAAAGCTCTTTCGATGCCCCCAGGCTTATAGAGAACATCAGGCCCATTGTGGCACTTCGATCCCGGCTATACCCCTGGTGCAGCGCATACTCATTGCCCGCAGCGGACAACATTGCAGACGCCAGAAAGTGTTGAGCTTTATCCTGACCCGACCAGCTATCATTCGCCATATGGCTGCAACCGGTCAGGAAAAGAGGGATTATCAGGAAAGGGGTACGCATTAACAGGCTCCATAAAAAAGCCCCGTCAGTGACAGGGCACGGGAATTACAGAATACGGCTAATGAGGCGATCGATACGGATCCGACGTAGACGGCGAATCAGCTTGCGAACTTTCACCGGATAATCCGCGATGCTTTGCAGATCGCGGTAATGACGAACCACTGTGGTATGCGTGCGTATAAGCTCCAGTTCACGATCGCGTTTCGCGGCTAATGCATGCTGAGGATCGTGAATCAGGATGGCATTCTCCAGATCCAGACGCCAGGCGCGCGGGTTCAGGTTATTACCGGTCAGCAGCATCCACTCATCATCGACCCACATCCCTTTGAGATGATAGCTGTTATCTTCATCTTTCCAGAGACGCACGACCAGCTGGTCCGTGTTCACGTAGTATTGTAAACGGCTCAGGAAGCGACGCAGGTTAATCTCATAAAGATAAGGCAGTGCGCCGATGATCTTGAAAGGCTGATCTTCCGGAATGAAAAAGTCGTTTGCCGTTTTATCCCCGACGATGATCTCCACCTTTTTACCCTCGCGCAGCAGCTGAATAATATTGCGCACCAGAACGGCGGGAAGGTTGAAGTATGGGGTGCAGATAGTGAGCTTATGCTCCGCGCACGGCATCAAATGGAAAATCGTCTTGTTCAGCAGGCTGGTTTTTCCCAGGCCTACCAGCGGCGTAACGGACAGCTCTTCATTACTGGCGTCACCCTGGAAACGATAAACCGCATCGCGCAGCTCCTGGCGGAAGGAGCGAACGTCGTTTTTGATTTCCGGGCTTTTCGGGCGATGAGGATCGTCAAGACGGTGGACACCCCGGCCATGAACCAGGTTTTTATCCACCCAGTTGAACATGATGTCGGCCATCTGTGGATTGCGGATCAGATGGTAGCGATCGTAACGGTATTTATCGAGCTGATGGAGATAAACATCATTCAGGCTGGCGCCGCTGTAAAGGACGCTGTCATCGATGATAAATCCTTTGAAATGAAGAACGCCAAGCGCTTCACGGGTATTCACGGGCACGCCATACACCGGAATATCGATCCCCAGGTTCTCCTGGGCTGTGCGGCAATACCAGTCAGCGTTAGTGTTCGAGGCGGCCGCGCCAATACGGCCACGCTGCGCGCGGTGCCAGTCAACCAGCACACGAACGTCCAGTTCCGGACGTTGACGTTTCGCTTCATAGAGCGCGTTCAGGACAGCACGCCCACCTTCATCCTGTTCAAGATAGAGCGCCACAATGCAGATACGTCGCGTCGCGCTGGCAATCTTTTCCAGAAGTGTCTCCCGGAAACGAGCGGGAGCATAAAAGAACTCTACATCATCAACTGACTGAGAAATCTTCGGTAGTTGAGCAAGGTGTTGTTGATGTTTATTACGCTTAAATTTTGACAACATCACAGTGCGTTTCTTCTCTGTTCATTGAAGGGTTGTCTGTACCAGGCAAACAACATAAGCGGACAATGATACCCCAGTGATGAGAAAAGTGGGTAACATTTCCAGAAGCTTACTCGTGTTTATCCGTTGATGTCAGGCTGAGGGACAGGGAGACAATGCCTTCATCCAGCTGGATATCAACGTCAAAACCGAGCTTCCGCGCCAGGGTCACCATACCCCGATTATTTGGCATAGTAATGCCGTTCAGGCGTGACAATCCGTGATCGCGCGTATATCCAATGAGTTTTTCGAGCAGCCTTCTGCCCAACCCCAAACCTTTAAGATCGGAACGCACCAGCACGGCAAACTCCGCATCCACGTTATCCGGGTCGGAAATGGCGCGCGTCACGCCGAGGATCTCCTCTCCCTCTCCGGAACGGCGAACCGCCACAATCGCCATTTCTCGATCGTAGTCGATCTGGGTCATATTGGCTAAATCGTCGTGGGTAAATTCGTTGATTTCGCTGAAATAGCGATAGTATAAGTCTTCCTTCGTTACCTGCGAGATGAACGTTCGCAGCAGCGGCTCGTCTTCCGGCAGGATAGGGCGAAACAGCGCCCGCTCTCCATTTTTCATCTCCACCCACTCTTCCAGATGGAGCGGATAAGGACGAATGGCGAGACGGCTTTCCCGGTCACCGACAAATGGCGCAATTTCCAGCGTCACGTCGAGGGCCGTAAATTCATTTCCGGAAGCGAGGAGCGGGTGGATATCCAGGCGCTGGATCTCCGCACAGTCAACAATGAGGTTAGAGACCTTCACCAGAAACTGGCTTAATCCGGCGATATCAAGCGGCCTCAAAGCACTTCTCCCGCGGATTTTTTTACTTTTAATGGCCTGAATAATTAAATAACGCGCCAGGTTCATGTTTAGTGGCGGAAGCGCGACAGCCGCCTGTTCTTCAGGCCGCCATTCAACGCCGCCTTCACCCAGCATAATGAGCGGACCAAAAACCGGATCGTGTTCGACCACCACGCGCAGCTCCTGCGCGCCCGCACGGTTAGCCATGCTCTGCACCAGCAGGCCGTGGATCCTGGCCTGTGGCCACGTCATTTTTACGCGATCGATAATGGCATCCGCGGCCTGTTGCACTTCTGTCGCGGTGCGCAGATACAGCATGACGCCCTGCACATCTGATTTGTGCGGAATATCGGGGGAGCGCAGCTTCAGCGCGACCGGATAGCCAATCTGCTCAGCGATATGTACCGCCTCGGCGCTGTCGCCGGCAATCCAGGTGGGCAGCGTTTGCATCCCATAGCTGCCAAGAATGGGTTGCACTTCATGCGTATCAAGCGACGTAGCGCCCTCTTCGATGGCCTGCTGCAATAGCCTGTGCACGTCCATCGAATTTGCTGTGAGGTTGCCCGGCAGGGCTGGCGTTTCACGCAGCTGCTTCTGGTTGCGGCGGTATTCAACCATATGCATAAACGCGGTAATGGTGCCCTCCGGCGTGCGGTAGGTTGGCAGCCCGGCTTCACTGAACAGACGCCGCGCTTCCTGTGAGGAGAACTCGCCGCACCAGTTGGTCAGCAGGGTGACGTATTTGCCGCGCGGATGGTTTCGGACAGTCTCAATCAGCGCGCGTGCGCTTTCACTGCCGGGCGCAGCGGCGCTGGGTGAATGAATGATCATCAGCGCATCGAAATCCTGACTGTCGAGCAGGAGGGAGATCGCCCTGATGTAGCGATCGCTTGTGGCATCATCGCGTAAATCGAGCGGATTACCGGGAGTAACGCTGCCCGGCAGCACCTCCCGCAGGCGCTGAAGCGTCGCTTCGTCCAGCGTCGCCAGCTTGCCGTTGCGCAGCCACAGTTCGTCCAGCGCCAGTGCGGCGGGAGCGGCACCGTTGCTGACGATCATCAGCTTTTCACCGCGCAGGGGGCGCATGTGGCTCAACGTTTCGACGGCAGAAAAAAGCTCGTGCGTATCCTGAACCCGCAGCAGACCGGCGCGCTGGATCGCGGCATCCCAGGCGGGATCCATCCCGGAATGGGAATGCAGCAGGCGCTGCGCCGCCGGGCTGCGCCCGCTTTTAATGACCAGAATCGGTTTATTACGCGATGCGCTACGTGACGCCGACACAAAACGACGGGCGTCGCTCAGGTGTTCAAGATAGAGCAGGATCGCGCTGGTTTTGCTGTCACGCGCCAGAAAATCCAGCAGTTCATCAACGTCAATGTCCAGGCTGTCACCCAGGGCGATGAAGTAGGAAAAGCCCATCTCACGCTGTTGCGCCCAGTCGAGGATCGTATTGGATACCGCAGCCGACTGCGAAATAAAGGCCAGCTTACCTTTACGGATCGGAACCGGGGAGAAGCTGGCATTCAGCCCTTGCCAGGGGGCAAGCAGACCCAGGCTGTTTGGACCAAGAATACGCATCTGGTAGCGGCTGGCGCAGGCCAGCAGCTCAGGCTGCTGCTCAGGAGGCGAGGAGAGAATAATGCAGGTTTTACAGCCTTTCTGGCCGAGCGACTCAAGCAGTTCGAGGTTTCGTTTCGCATGCGTACAGAGCACGGCGAGGTCGGGAACGAACGGTAAACTTTTCACGTCCGGCCACGCCAGCACCCCCTGAACCGCCTTATAGGCGGGCGTAACGGGCATGACCGGGCCATTAAACCCGCCAGCCAGCAGATTGCGCATCATCAGATACCCTGCGCGGTCCGGTTTCATTGAAGCGCCAATAACGGCAATGGATTTCGGACGAAGTAGCGCTTCTAACCCTCTCTGGCTCATGCAGGCCTCCCGTGAATGCAAGCGACCTGATGATTTTAAACGCTTTCTGTCTCAGTTGCTGTGACGCTACCCTTATGAACGGTTTTTCCCGCAAGATAACGTTCGCGGAAGCAGGAGAAGTGACTGCCCAGCGCGCCGGCTGCCTGGGTATCGCCCGCCAGATCCAGTAGCGCAATCGCGACCTCCGCGGTGCAGTACTGGCCGTCGGCATGGGCTTCGCGCAGGCGATAGGCCGAAACGCGCGACAGATCGACGGAAATCACCGGCAGCGCATCAAGATACGGGCTTTTGCGAAACATCTTTCTGGCTTCCGTCCAGGTGCCGTCAAGCATAATAAACAGCGGCGGTTTACCGGATGGCGGCGCCGAAAGCACCTGACGATGTTCGCCTGCATACGATGCAGGGAAAACGACCATTGGCTGATAGTCCGGGCTTGCCACCAGGTCGAGCAGTGCCTGAGGTGGCTCAGTACGCGACCACTGAAACGCCGCTGTGTCTGGCAGAATATCGGCGATCAGGCGCCCCGTATTGCTGGGCTTCATCGGTTCGGTATCAAACATGACCAGACAAAAGCGGCTTTTCGCCTCGCTCGGCGCAAGCGTTTCGCACAGGCACACCTTCAGCGGTAAAAGGCAGCGCTGGCAGCGGCGAATACGATTGCCTCGGGCCAGAAACGGGCGGGTGGCGCGCGCAAGGCGCTCGGCACGTAATTGAAGTACAGCGTTATCAGTCATGGGCGAAAAGGCAGGAAAAACCCCATTTTCGCAGAGGAGAGAACGGGGCACAAGATATGCCCCGTGAATGTTACAGGGATTCGTTTAACCAGCTGTCGAAAGGCGCTTTTGGCACGGCACCGTTGAGCATGTCGATCACTTCACCATTTTTGAAAATCATAATGGTGGGAATGCTGCGAATGCGAAAACGGGCGCTGAGCTCACGTTCGGCTTCGGTATTCACTTTCACAAAGCGCATTTTCCCGCTGCGCTCTTCCGCCACGTCTTCGAAAATTGGCGCAAAGTTACGGCAAGGGCCGCACCACGGCGCCCAGAAATCGACCACAACAGGCAGATCGTCCTTGAGGAGTTTGTCCAGCGTAGCACCCGTCGCGTTAATGACATCGCCATCAAATAATTCGTGGCCACAACGCCCGCATTTCGCACCGTCATCCATCCGATCGTCCGGAATGCGGTTTAAAGCCTGACAGTTGGCACATACGGTATTCATAACTAACCTCTGATAGAGCCGTGGAACAACGGCAGAACGCCGATAATGTTTCTGATATGTTACATATTATCAGTGAGCCTGTATGAAACGACAACGCGTTTTATTCAATGGGAACAATAGTCACAGGCTTTTGTACGAAATTATGGCTATGAGCTTGCACATCGGGTAATCTGCGCGCTTCGCGCAGCGCTGGTGGAGAAAAGCATGAACGACGAAATGAAAAACAAAAGCGGCAAGGTCAAAGTGATGTATGTCCGCAGTGATGATGACTCTGATAAACGCACCCAAAATCCGCGTACCGGAAAGGGTGGCGGGCGTCCAGCGTCTTCTCGTGCAGACGGTGGCCGTCGCCCCGCCCGCGATGACAGAAATAACCGCGGCGATGACCGCAAACGTGATGACCGTAAGCGTGACGATCGCAAACGCGACGATGTTGTCCGCGACGGTGGATCGCCATGGCGTACCGTTTCGCGCGCGCCGGGTGAAGAGGCGACTGAAAAGGCCGATCACGGCGGTATCAGCGGAAAAAGCTTTATCGATCCGGAAGTGCTGCGTCGTCAGCGTGCGGAAGAGACCCGTGTATACGGCGAGAACGCCTGTCAGGCCCTGTTCCAGAGCCGCCCGGAGTGTATCGTTCGCGCATGGTTTATCCAGAGCGTGACCCCGCGCTTTAAAGAAGCGCTGCGCTGGATGGCGGCGAACCGCAAAGCCTACCACGTGGTTGACGATGCCGAGCTGACTAAAGCGTCCGGTACTGAACACCACGGCGGCGTCTGCTTCCTGATCAAAAAACGTAACGGTACTACCGTGCAGCAGTGGGTCAGCCAGGCGGATGCCGATGACTGCGTGCTGGCGCTGGAAGATGTGGGTAACCCGCATAATCTGGGTGCGATGATGCGTAGCTGCGCGCACTTTGGCGTGAAAGGCGTGCTGTTACAGGATGCCGCGCTGCTGGAATCCGGTGCGGCAATCCGTACCGCGGAAGGCGGTGCAGAGCACGTTCAGCCGATCACCGGCGACAGCGTGCTGGAAGCCCTCGAGCAGTTCCGTAAAGCGGGCTACACCATTGTCACTACCTCAAGCCGTGCCGCTACGCCGCTGTTCAAAGCGACGCTGCCACGCAAAATGGTGCTGGTGTTAGGCCAGGAGCGTGACGGTCTGTCTGATGCGGCACTCTCCAGCGCCGACCTGAGCGTTTCTATTGATGGTACAGGTAACGTTGAAAGCCTGAACGTCTCCGTTGCGACCGGCGTACTGCTGGCGGAATGGTGGCGTCAGAATAAAGCATAAGCCTTTGTGCGTTTTGAATGCCCGGTCCACCGGGCATTCAGGCTCAAACTACTCACTCTCTGCCGGTAATACAGGCATCCAGTCAATTGGCTTTTCGCCACGCTTTTCCAGCCACTCATTCGTCAGAACAAAATGATTACTGCCAAAGAAACCGCGGTGAGCAGACAGCGGCGACGGGTGCGGTGCTTTCAGTACGTGATGACGCTGACGATCGATAATCGCCCCTTTCTTTTGTGCATGCGAACCCCAGAGTAAAAATACGACGCCTTCACGGTGCTCATTAATCAGGCTGATGACCTTATCGGTAAAGGTTTCCCAGCCGAGGCTGGCGTGGGAGTGCGCCTGGCCTGCACGAACCGTCAACACGGTGTTCAGCAACAGCACGCCCTGGCGCGCCCAGCTTTCCAGATAGCCGTGATTAGGGCGAGTAAAGCCAGGGATCGTTCCTTCAAGCTCTTTATACATATTCAGCAGAGAAGGGGGGATAGCCACGCCCGGACGCACGGAGAACGCCAGTCCGTGAGCCTGACCAGGGCCGTGGTAGGGATCCTGCCCCAGAATAACCACCTTCACGTCGCTCAGTTCGGTATAGCGAAAGGCGTTAAACACATCTTTCTGCGGCGGATAAATCGTCTGGCCAGCCTGCCGTTCAGCCGCAACGGTGCTGAGGGTATTGATAAAATAGGGCTGCTGCTTCTCTTCTGCCAGCACGTCATGCCAGGTTAAAGGTGTCGTCATCTCGCTCTCCTGCGAATTTCATTCTCTCCCTAGCTTACCTGCTAAAGCCCGGTGAGCAAAATAACACGCTGAAAAGTGGGCTAAGTCGTTAAATTTATTTTGGAAAAGATGCGGGATAAGTTGAATGGGTAAGACGAAGAAATTGATCTGAAACAATAAATTCAGACCACACTCTTTGTGTGGTTGGTGGTTTTGTTGATTTAAATCAATAAATCACCGGGGTCTGAATGTTATATATACACACAAGAAACAATGGTTTTACCAATTGGCCGCGAAAGGCCAGCATCAGTTAATGTAGCCTAAGGGAGGCAACACATGATTACAGGTATCCAGATTACTAAAGCAGCAAACGACGATCTGCTGAACTCTTTCTGGCTGCTGGACAGCGAAAAAAACGAAGCGCGCTGTGTAGTAGCGAAAGCAGGTTTTGCGGAAGACGAAATCGTTCCGGTGAGCAAGCTGGGCGAAATTGAATACCGTGAAATTCCAATGGAAGTGAAGCCAGAAGTCCGCGTGGAAGGCGGTCAGCACCTGAACGTTAACGTTCTGCGTCGCGAAACCCTGATGGACGCCGTTGAGCACCCGGAAAAATACCCGCAGCTGACCATCCGCGTGTCTGGCTATGCGGTACGCTTCAACTCTCTGACCCCGGAACAGCAGCGCGACGTTATTGCTCGTACCTTTACTGAAAGCCTGTAAGGTTTCAGCCACGGGGGGGAATAAAAAAGCCGGGAATGTCCCGGCTTTTTTTTACTCTTCAGTTTTTGTCTCTGGCGCAGCAGAGCTTGGCTTACGGCGCTTACCAATGTTTTTGGTATCGCGGTGGCGCTGCTTAACGCGCGGTTTCTCTTTTTCTTTCTCTTTTCTCTCGGCACGTTTCGCGAGCGCTTTCTTGGACGGTTTACCCGTCATTTTTTCACTCGGTGCACGTGTGGTCGGACGAAGTCCGTCGATAACGCGAGCTTTAAGCGGCTCATCAACGTAGCGGCCAATTTTCTGAAGCAGCAGATGGTCGTGCGCTTCCACCAGAGAGATAGCAATACCTTTACGGCCCGCACGGCCGGTACGACCAATGCGGTGGAGATAAGTATCACCGCTGCGTGGCATATCAAAGTTGATCACGTGGCTCACGTCAGGGATGTCGATCCCGCGCGCGGCAACGTCGGTGGCAACCAGTACATTCACGCGGCCATCGGTCAGACGCTTAATCCCTTCGGTACGCTTAACCTGTGCCATTTCACCTTCGAGATAGCAGTTATTGATGCCGGCGTTGCGCAGCATTTCTGCCAGCTCATGCACGCGCTCGCGTTTGCGAACGAAGACGATGGTACGGGTTGCATCTTCCTGCTTCAGCAGGTGTTTCAGCAACTCAACCTTATGCTCAA
Organism: Enterobacter sp. GD03975; assembly: GCF_029838645.1. Taxonomy (NCBI): domain Bacteria; kingdom Pseudomonadati; phylum Pseudomonadota; class Gammaproteobacteria; order Enterobacterales; family Enterobacteriaceae; genus Enterobacter; species Enterobacter sp. GD03975. The sequence goes on along the minus strand of NZ_JAOBZC010000004.1, from coordinate 466,081 downwards.
GGTTATCTGCACGGTAGTACCACTGGTGGATCTTCTTACGCTCGCGCGTGGATGGCGTGGCGGACACTTCCACCGGATCTTCCAGCAGACGTTCGGCGAAATCTTTGATGGCATCCCCTTCAAGGGTTGCCGAGAACAGCATGGTCTGGTTACGCCAGCGCGTTTCACCCGCAATGTGTTCGATATCCTGGGCAAAGCCCATGTCCAGCATGCGGTCAGCTTCATCGAGAATGAGCGTTTCCACCGCGCGGCAGTCGAAGTTCTCTTCCTTAATGTATTGCAGCAGACGGCCTGTCGTCGCAACAACGATATCCTGGTTTTCGCTGAACACTTCCGCGTGGTTCATATACGCTACGCCGCCGGTGATGGTAGCGATATCCAGATGGGTGTTCGCCGCCAGCTCACGCGCGTGTTCGGCAACCTGCATCGCCAGCTCACGGGTCGGGGTCAGGATCAAAATACGCGGCGGGCCTGATTTTTTACGCGGAAAATCGAGCAAATGCTGCAACACAGGCAGCAAGTAGGCTGCTGTCTTCCCCGTGCCGGTTGGCGCAGAACCGAGCACATCGCGGCCCTCAAGCGCAGGCGGAATGGCCGCGGCCTGAATGGCGGTCGGGCGTGTAAAGCCTTTGCTCTCAAGAGCATTGAGCAGGCTTTCATCGAGTTCAAGTTCGGAAAAAGTCGTTACAGTCATGTTCTACCTCTGTGTGGGGCGCTGATTATAGACGTTACGGCTGTAATCTTCATCTGTTTGTATGGATATCGCTTTTCGGCCACTTCGCTTTCCCCTATGCTACTCCAGTTTCACACAGAAGGTTGCCCTGACATGTCTCAACTCAAAGCGCAGCTGCGCCGCGATGGTTTTACGTTTAAACAGTTTTTTGTGGCGCACGATCGTTGTGCGATGAAAGTCGGTACAGACGGTATTTTACTGGGTGCATGGGCGCCTGTCGCAGGTGTAAAACGCATTCTGGATATCGGGACGGGCAGCGGGCTCCAGGCGCTGATGCTGGCGCAGCGAACGGAAGAACACGTCACGATCGATGCCGTTGAGCTTGATCCTCAGGCGGCGCAGCAGGCACGGGAAAACGCTGCTGAATCCCCGTGGGCAGAACGCGTCAGGGTGGAATGCGCAGATGTCCTGACCTGGGCACCAGAGCAGACCGCGCGTTACGATTTGATCGTCAGCAACCCGCCGTATTTCGTGCCCGGCGTGGAGTGTGGAACGCCGGAACGCGAGCAGGCTCGTTACACCCGTTCGCTCGATCACCCGTCACTCCTGACCAGTGCGGCGGAACTCATCTCGGAAGAGGGATTTTTCTGCGTGGTCCTGCCTGAAAGCACGGGCAACACCTTCATTGAGATCGCTCTTGAGATCGGCTGGAAGTTGCGTCTTCGTACCGATATCTCCGATACGGAAGGGCGCTTACCGCACCGCGTGCTGCTGGCGCTCTCGCCGAAAGAGGGGGAGTGCTTTATCGACAGGATGGTCATTCGCGGGCCAGACCAGCGTTATTCCGAAGATTACACTGCCCTGACCCAGTCCTTTTACCTGTTTATGTGAACCTGCGGCGTCAGCACCGACGGGCCGGACGTTTCCAGCGTGTCGGGATAGTCCAGCGTATAATGCAGACCACGACTCTCTTTGCGCATCATTGCGCAGCGCACAATCAGCTCGGCAACCTGCACCAGGTTGCGAAGCTCCAGTAGGTTATTGGAAACGCGGAAATTGGCGTAATAGTCATCAATTTCCTGCTGCAACATCATAATGCGGCGTAACGCGCGCTCCAGACGCTTCGTTGTGCGTACAATCCCGACATAATCCCACATGAGCAGCCGCAGCTCGTGCCAGTTATGCTGGATAACCACCCGTTCGTCAGGGTTATCCACCCGGCTTTCATCCCACGCTGGCAGGCACGCTGTCGCACGCGCGTAGGGCATGCGTTTGGCAATATCTTCCGCAGCAGACCACCCGTATACCAGACACTCCAGCAGCGAGTTTGATGCCATGCGGTTGGCGCCATGCAGGCCGGTATAACTGACCTCGCCGATCGCATAGAGGCCATCCACGTCGGTACGACCGTGATCGTCAACCATCACGCCGCCACAGGTATAGTGGGCGGCAGGCACAATCGGTACCGGATCGCGGGTCAAATCGATACCCAGACTCAGCAGCTTTTCGTAAATCATCGGGAAGTGCTGGCGAATAAATTCTACCGGCTTATGGCTAATGTCCAGATACATGCAGTCCACGCCAAGCCGCTTCATTTCGTGGTCGATGGCGCGGGCCACGATATCCCGCGGCGCCAGTTCACCTCTGGGGTCGAAGTCCGGCATAAACCTGGAGCCGTCCGGGCGCTTAAGACAGGCGCCTTCACCGCGCAGCGCTTCCGTCAGCAGAAAGTTTCGCGCCTGCGGATGGAACAGGGCGGTGGGATGGAACTGATTAAACTCCAGATTCGCCACGCGGCAGCCGGCGCGCCAGGCCATGGCGATACCGTCTCCGGACGCGATATCCGGGTTCGTCGTGTACTGGTAAACCTTCGAGGCTCCGCCGGTCGCCAGCACAACGGCTTTTGCCTGGCAGGTTTCCACCTTCTCTTTATTCCGGTTCCACACCCATGCGCCGACAACGCGGCGCGTGCCGGGCAGGCCAATCTTGTCGGAAATAATCAGGTCGACGGCGTTGCTGCGCTCCAGCACCTGAATATTGGGATGGCTGAGGGCTTTGCTGACCAGCGTAGTTTCAACCGCCTTTCCGGTCGCATCAGCAGCGTGCAGAATACGGCGGTGGCTGTGCCCGCCCTCACGGGTCAGGTGATAACTCTCTTCACCATTGGGCTGAATCTGCGTATCAAACAGCACGCCCTGGTCGATAAGCCATTGCACGCAGTGGCGGGCATTGCTGGCGACAAATTCTGCGGCATGCTCATCCACGATCCCGGCACCAGCAATCAGAGTATCTTCTACATGTGAGGCAATACTGTCCGTTTCATCAAACACGGCGGCAATGCCGCCTTGTGCATAGAAGGTGGAACCTTCGCTCATCGGCCCTTTACTCAGCACGATGACGTTCTGATGTTCTGCCAGGCGCAGCGCAAGGGAAAGGCCGGCAGCACCGCTACCGATGATCAGTACATCACAATGAAGTTCAGGCGTCGTGTTCATGATGTTTGTTTAATTTACTAAACATGGTGTCGGGAGAATAGCATTCTGATGCGAGTTATCGCACGTTTTTTTTGATGCGTGTTGCAATGACTAAACGAAAGGCCAGAAGTTAAATCATCGCTAAATGACGGGAAATATTTTGCGAAGCAGATCGTTAGCTTCAGATTTTGTGGTGAAATAAAGCCTGTGTTGCGTTACTCTTCTGACGATAAAGTTGATGATTCTTGTCAGAAAGCGGGTGCGTATCGTGAACAGACTTATAATGAGAGAAAATGAACGGTCTGCGGCGCGATGAACAAAAACAAAGGCGTTACGGAACTTATTGAAGAACAGACGCTCTAACTCGGTGCTTGCTCAAAGTGCAATGTTGGTAGAGTGGCGTTTCGATAACGCGTGGAATTTGGTTTGGGGAGACATTACCTCGGATGAGCGAGCAGTTAACGGACCAGGTCCTGGTTGAACGGGTCCAGAAGGGAGATCAGAAAGCTTTTAACCTACTGGTGGTGCGCTACCAGCATAAGGTAGCGAGTCTGGTTTCCCGCTATGTACCGTCAGGCGATGTGCCTGATGTCGTACAAGAGTCTTTTATTAAGGCCTATCGCGCGCTGGATTCATTCCGGGGGGATAGTGCTTTTTATACCTGGCTGTATCGCATTGCAGTCAATACGGCTAAAAATTATTTGGTTGCTCAGGGGCGTCGTCCGCCTTCAAGTGATGTCGATGCTATCGACGCGGAAAACTTCGAAAGTGGCGGCGCGCTGAAAGAAATTTCGAACCCTGAGAACTTAATGTTGTCAGAAGAACTGAGACAAATCGTTTTTCGCACGATCGAGTCGCTCCCGGAAGATTTACGCATGGCAATTACGTTACGGGAGCTGGATGGCCTAAGCTATGAAGAGATAGCCGCCATCATGGATTGTCCGGTCGGCACGGTTCGTTCACGAATTTTCCGTGCGCGAGAAGCCATTGATAATAAAGTTCAACCGCTTATCAGGCGTTGACGATAGCGGGATACTGGAAAAGGTATTAGGCATGCAGAAAGAAAAACTTTCCGCTTTAATGGATGGTGAAACGCTGGATAGTGAGCTGCTTGATGAGCTGTCTCATTCTCCCGAAATGCAACAGACCTGGGAGAACTATCACCTCATCCGCGACACGATGCGCGGTGATACCAGCGAGGTTCTCCATTTCGATATCTCAGCTCGCGTTATGGCGGCCATTGAGAACGAACCTGTTCATCAGACCACGCCGCTGATTCCTGAAGCGCAGCCTGCACCTCACCAGTGGCAGAAAATGCCGTTCTGGCACAAGGTGCGTCCGTGGGCGAGCCAGCTCACCCAGATGGGTGTCGCTGCGTGCGTATCGCTTGCAGTTATCGTTGGGGTCCAGCACTATAATACTCAGTCTGAAGCCAGCCAGCAGCCTGAAGCGCCAGTGTTCAATACGCTGCCGATGATGGGTAAAGCCAGCCCGGTGAGCCTGGGCGTACCGGCAGATGCCTCCGCAAGCGGCGGACAGCAACAGCAGGTACAGGAGCAGCGTCGTCGCATTAATGCGATGTTGCAGGATTACGAGTTGCAGCGTCGTCTGCACTCCGAGCAGCTTCAGTTTGAGCAGGCCCAAACCCAGCAGGCTGCTGTGCAGGTGCCAGGAAACCAAACTTTAGGAACGCAATCGCAGTAATGAAGCAACTTTGGTTCGCCATGTCTTTGATGGCGGGTAGCCTGTTCTTCTCTGCTAACGCCTCGGCTGATGTTTCATCCGGGGCGTTGTTGCAGCAAATGAATCTGGCCAGCCAGTCACTCAATTATGAGTTGGCATTTATCAGCATCAATAAGCAGGGTGTCGAATCGTTACGCTATCGCCACGCCCGCCTTGATAATCAGCCGCTCGCCCAGCTTTTACAGATGGATGGCCCGCGTCGGGAAGTGGTCCAGCGTGGGAACGAAATCAGCTATTTCGAGCCTGGCCTTGAGCCGTTTACGCTCAATGGCGACTACATCGTTGATTCTCTGCCGTCGCTCATTTATACCGATTTTAAACGTCTCGCTCCCTACTATGATTTTATCTCGGTGGGGCGAACGCGTATTGCCGACAGACTGTGCGAAGTGATCCGCGTTGTCGCGCGGGATGGCACACGTTACAGCTATATCGTCTGGATTGACGCAGAGACGAAGCTGCCGATGCGCGTTGATCTGCTCGATCGCGACGGTGAAACGCTTGAACAGTTCCGCGTGATCTCCTTCGACGTGAACAGCCAGGTTGGCAACAGCATGCAAAATCTGGCCAAAGCCAGTCTGCCGCCTTTGCTTTCCGTTCCTGCCGGCGATTCTGTTAATTTCAACTGGGTACCTTCCTGGATCCCGCAAGGGTTCAGCGAAGTTTCCAGCAGCCGTCGCCAGCTGCCTACTATCGAAACGCCGGTTGAGTCACGACTCTACTCCGATGGTTTGTTTAGCTTCTCGGTGAACATCAATCGCGCTACGGCGAACAGTTCCGAACAGATGCTCCGAACCGGCCGCCGGACGGTTAGTACCACGGTGCGCGATAACGCAGAAATCACCATTGTCGGTGAATTACCGCCGCCAACGGCAAAACGCATTTCAGACAGCATCAAATTCAGGGCGGCACAATGATTAAAGAGTGGGCCACGGTCGTTTCCTGGCAGGATGGCATAGCGCTCGTCAGCTGTGATGTTAAAGCATCATGCAGCAGCTGCGCCTCCCGAGCCGGCTGCGGCAGCCGCGTGTTGAATAAGCTGGGGCCGCAGACGTCGCATACTATTGCGGTGCCAAGTGACCAGCCGCTGGTGGCAGGGCAGAAAGTGGAGCTGGGCATCGCTGAAGGTAGCTTGCTCACCTCGGCCATGCTGGTTTACCTTTCTCCGCTGGCAGGTTTGTTCGTGATGGGCGGGGTTTTCCAGATGCTGTTTGGCACAGATATGGCCGCCATGTGCGGAGCCGCTTTAGGCGGCGTGGGCGGATTCTGGCTTGCTAAAGGCCTCTCCCCGAGACTTACCGCCCGGGAAGCCTGGCAGCCTGTTATCCTCAGCGTTGCGCTGGCACCCGACCAACTTCGTGTTGAGACGCTCTCTTCTGAGGCCCGGTGATCTGCCGGGCTTTATTATTATTTACACCGCAATAAAGAAAACGCCGACTCTTCGCGCTATACCTGGCTCTAAGTGCATTTCCAGCAGACGAGGATGTAGTGTAGAATGCTGCGTTTTCGCACTGAAAAACGTCAGGCTAAGAACAGCGGCCTCCAGGAATTCGTAAGGCATAATTATTTAACTATATGAAGAACATACGTAACTTTTCGATCATAGCTCACATTGACCACGGTAAGTCGACGCTGTCTGACCGTATTATCCAGATTTGCGGTGGCCTGTCTGATCGTGAAATGGCAGCCCAGGTTCTGGACTCCATGGACCTGGAACGCGAACGCGGTATTACCATCAAAGCGCAGAGCGTGACGCTCGACTATAAGGCTTCCGATGGTGAAACCTACCAGCTGAACTTTATCGACACCCCAGGGCACGTTGACTTCTCTTATGAAGTATCACGCTCGCTGGCGGCCTGCGAAGGCGCGCTGCTGGTGGTGGATGCCGGGCAGGGCGTAGAGGCCCAGACGCTGGCAAACTGCTACACCGCCATGGAAATGGATCTCGAAGTGGTGCCGGTACTGAATAAAATCGACCTGCCAGCCGCCGATCCTGAGCGCGTAGCGGAAGAGATTGAAGATATCGTCGGTATTGATGCGACCGATGCCGTACGTTGCTCGGCAAAAACCGGCGTCGGCGTTCCGGACGTACTGGAACGTCTGGTGCGTGACATTCCGCCGCCGGAAGGCGACCCGGATGCGCCGTTACAGGCGCTGATCATCGACTCCTGGTTTGATAACTACCTCGGCGTTGTCTCGCTGGTGCGTATTAAAAACGGCACCATGCGTAAAGGCGATAAAATCAAGGTCATGAGCACCGGGCAGGTCTACAACGCTGACCGTCTGGGCATCTTCACGCCAAAACAGGTTGACCGTACCGAGCTGAAATGCGGCGAAGTGGGTTGGCTGGTCTGTGCCATTAAAGACATCCTCGGCGCGCCGGTGGGGGATACCCTGACCGGTGCACGTAATCCGGCAGATAAAGCGCTGCCCGGCTTCAAGAAAGTGAAACCGCAGGTCTATGCGGGTCTGTTCCCGGTCAGCTCCGATGATTACGAAAACTTCCGCGATGCGCTCGGTAAGCTGAGCCTCAACGATGCCTCCCTGTTCTACGAGCCAGAAAGCTCAACGGCGCTGGGCTTCGGCTTCCGCTGTGGCTTCCTCGGCCTGCTGCACATGGAGATCATTCAGGAACGTCTGGAGCGTGAATACGATCTGGATCTGATCACCACCGCCCCGACGGTTGTTTACGAAGTAGAAACCACGTCGAAAGAGGTGATCTACGTCGATAGCCCGTCCAAGCTTCCGCCGCTGAATAACATTCAGGAACTGCGTGAGCCTATCGCAGAGTGTCACATGCTGCTGCCGCAGGAGTTCCTCGGCAACGTGATCACCCTGTGTATTGAGAAGCGTGGCGTGCAGACCAACATGGTTTACCACGGTAACCAGGTGGCCCTGACCTATGAAATTCCGATGGCGGAAGTGGTGCTCGACTTCTTCGACCGTCTGAAGTCCACCTCCCGCGGCTATGCGTCGCTGGACTACAACTTCAAACGCTTCCAGGCCTCGAACATGGTCCGCGTAGACGTGCTGATCAACGGCGAACGCGTTGATGCCCTGGCGCTCATCACCCACAACGATAACGCACCGTACCGCGGTCGCGAGCTGGTTGAGAAGATGAAAGATCTGATCCCGCGTCAGCAGTTTGACATTGCGATTCAGGCGGCCATCGGTAACCACATCATTGCCCGCTCAACCGTGAAGCAGCTGCGTAAAAACGTTCTGGCGAAATGCTATGGCGGTGACGTCAGCCGTAAGAAAAAGCTGTTGCAGAAGCAGAAAGAAGGTAAGAAGCGTATGAAGCAGGTCGGTAACGTTGAGCTGCCGCAGGAAGCATTCCTTGCCATCCTTCATGTTGGTAAAGACGGTAACGGTAAATAACCTTAAGGAGTTGGCATGGCGAACATGTTTGCCCTGATCCTGGTCATCGCTACCCTGGTGACAGGCCTGCTGTGGTGCCTGGATAAGTTTATCTTCGCCCCAAAACGCCGTGAACGTCAGGCTGCCGCGCAGGCAGCCACTGACGATGCGCTGGACGCGAAGACCCTGAAAAAAGTTGGCCCTAAACCGGGCTGGCTGGAAACAGGGGCATCGGTATTCCCGGTGCTGGCGATTGTGCTGGTGGTACGTTCATTTATCTATGAACCGTTCCAGATCCCGTCAGGATCGATGATGCCAACGCTGCTGATTGGTGATTTTATTCTGGTTGAGAAGTTTGCCTATGGCATTAAAGATCCGATCTACCAGAAAACGCTGATCGAAACGGGTCATCCGAAACGTGGCGATATCGTGGTGTTTAAATATCCCGACGATCCGCGCCTGGACTATATCAAGCGCGCGGTAGGTTTACCGGGCGATAAAGTGACCTACGATCCGGTGGCGAAAGAGGTGACCGTTCAGCCTGGCTGTCGCTCTGGTACTGCATGCGAAAATGCGCTGCCAATCACTTACTCCAACGTCGAGCCAAGTGATTTTGTGCAGACCTTCGCCCGTCGTAACGGCGGTGAAGCGACCAGCGGTTTCTTCCAGGTGCCAAAAGGTGAAACCAAAGAGAACGGCATTCGTCTGGTTGAGCGCAAAGAGACGCTGGGCGATGTTACTCACCGCATTCTGACCGTGCCAATTGCGCAGGACCAGCTGGCAATGTACTACCAGCAGCCGGGCCAGCAGCTGGCGACCTGGATTGTGCCGCCGGGACACTACTTCATGATGGGTGATAACCGCGATAACTCCGCGGACAGCCGTTACTGGGGCTTCGTGCCGGAAGCGAATCTGGTCGGTAAAGCAACCGCTATCTGGATGAGCTTCGAGAAGCAGGAAGGCGAGTGGCCGACCGGCGTTCGCCTGAATCGTATTGGCGGAATCCATTAATTTTCGTGAAAAATAACGCGTAGCGGCTTTTATTAGCCGCTACGTGAATTATTTCAGCGATAAATCTCTTTGAACTAACGACATCCCCTGTCGTTGTGTATAGAATATTCCCCCGAAGTTTAAGGTTGGCCCTGCAAGGGTGCCACGGCACACGAAACCGCGTTGGTTTTCTCAGGTCGGTTTCGTGTGCTGCATTTTTGACGCATTCATTTATTGGTATCGCATGAACCCCATCGTAATTAATCGGCTTCAACGGAAGCTGGGCTACACTTTTCATCATCAGGAGTTGTTGCAACAGGCATTAACCCATCGCAGTGCCAGCAGCAAACATAATGAGCGTCTCGAGTTTTTAGGCGACTCTATTTTAAGCTTCGTGATTGCGAATGCGCTTTATCATCGTTTTCCGCGTGTGGACGAAGGTGATATGAGTCGCATGCGCGCCACGCTGGTGCGCGGCAATACCCTCGCTGAAATCGCACGCGAGTTTGAGCTGGGTGAATGTCTGCGTCTGGGGCCGGGTGAGCTGAAAAGTGGTGGGTTCCGTCGTGAATCCATTCTTGCCGATACGGTCGAGGCCTTAATCGGTGGCGTGTTCCTGGACAGCGATATCCAGACCGTAGAAAAGCTGATCCTGAACTGGTATCAGACCCGTCTGGACGAAATCAGCCCGGGCGATAAGCAAAAAGATCCGAAAACGCGTCTGCAAGAATATTTGCAGGGTCGTCACCTCCCGCTGCCATCCTATCTGGTGGTGCAGGTGCGTGGCGAAGCGCACGATCAGGAATTTACCATCCATTGCCAGGTCAGTGGCCTGAGTGAACCGGTGGTCGGCACGGGTTCAAGCCGTCGTAAGGCTGAACAGGCTGCCGCCGAACAGGCGTTAAAAATGCTGGAGCTGGAATGAGCATCGACAAAACCTATTGCGGATTTATTGCCATCGTCGGACGTCCGAACGTTGGCAAATCCACCCTGCTGAATAATCTGCTTGGGCAGAAGATTTCTATTACCTCGCGTAAGGCGCAGACCACGCGTCACCGCATCGTCGGTATCCATACTGAAGGCGCGTATCAGGCGATTTACGTCGATACCCCGGGCCTGCACATGGAGGAGAAGCGCGCCATCAACCGTCTGATGAACAAGGCGGCGAGCAGCTCCATTGGCGACGTAGAGCTGGTGATTTTCGTTGTGGAAGGCACCCGCTGGACGCCGGACGACGAAATGGTCCTGAACAAGCTGCGCGACGGCAAAACGCCGGTGATCCTCGCGGTCAATAAAGTGGACAACGTGCAGGAAAAAGCCGATCTGCTGCCACACCTACAGTGGCTGGGCAGCCAGATGAACTTCCTGGACATCGTTCCACTGTCTGCGGAAACCGGTCTGAACGTTGATACCATTGCCGGCATCGTACGTAAGCACTTGCCAGAAGCGACTCATCACTTCCCGGAAGATTACATCACCGATCGCTCGCAGCGCTTTATGGCCTCTGAAATCATCCGCGAGAAGCTGATGCGTTTTCTGGGCGCAGAGCTGCCGTACTCGGTCACGGTTGAGATCGAGCGTTTCCAGTCGAACGAGCGCGGCGGTTACGATATCAATGGTCTGATCCTCGTTGAGCGTGAAGGTCAGAAGAAGATGGTGATCGGCAATAAAGGCGCCAAGATCAAAACTATCGGAATCGAAGCCCGTAAAGACATGCAGGACATGTTTGAAGCACCGGTTCACCTGGAACTGTGGGTGAAAGTGAAATCTGGCTGGGCCGATGATGAGCGTGCGCTGCGCAGCCTCGGTTACGGCGAAGACCAGTAAATAAAGACGGCGAGCATATGGATGGATGGCAGCGCGCCTTTGTCCTGCATAGTCGTCCCTGGAGCGAAACCAGCCTGATGCTGGACGTCTTCACGGAAGAGTCCGGTCGCGTGCGCCTTGTTGCCAAAGGCGCACGTTCCAAACGTTCTAATCTCAAAGGTGCCTTACAGCCTTTTACCCCGCTGCTGGTTCGCTTTGGCGGGCGAGGGGAAGTCAAAACCCTGCGCAGTGCTGAAGCCGTTTCCCTCGCGCTTCCTCTTTCTGGCATTACGCTCTACAGCGGTTTGTACGTCAACGAACTCATCTCACGGGTGCTCGAACATGAGACCTGCTTCTCTGAACTTTTCTTTGATTACCTGCACTGTATTCAGTCGCTCGCTGGCGCAACCGGCACCCCTGAGCCTACGCTGCGTCGTTTCGAGCTGGCGCTGCTCGGGCATCTTGGATACGGCGTCGATTTTCTGCACTGTGCGGGGAGTGGGGATGAGGTAGAAGATACCATGACCTATCGCTATCGTGAGGAAAAGGGCTTTATTGCCAGCGTCGTCGTTGATAACAGCACCTTTACCGGACGCCAGCTCAGAGCACTGTATGAACGCGAGTTCCCGGACGCCGACACCCTGCGCGCCGCAAAACGCTTTACCCGAATTGCTCTCAAGCCGTATCTTGGTGGCAAGCCCTTAAAGAGCCGCGAATTATTCAGGCAGTTTATGCCGAAACGTTAGACCACAGCATCAGAAAGAAAACCGAGGATTGTCATGGCTGAATTATTGTTAGGCGTCAACATCGACCACATTGCCACCCTGCGCAACGCGCGCGGCACGGCGTATCCGGATCCGGTTCAGGCGGCATTTATCGCTGAACAGGCTGGCGCCGACGGCATTACCGTCCACCTGCGTGAAGATCGTCGCCACATCACCGATCGCGACGTGCGCATCCTGCGCCAGACGCTGGATACCCGCATGAACCTGGAGATGGCGGTAACGGAAGAGATGCTGACGATTGCCTGCGATACGAAGCCGCACTTTTGCTGTCTGGTGCCGGAAAAGCGTCAGGAAGTGACGACCGAAGGCGGTCTGGACGTGGCGGGGCAGTTCGACAAAATGCGCGACGCCTGCAAACGCCTGGCGGATGCCGGTATCCTGGTTTCCCTGTTTATCGACGCCGATTTCACCCAGATTAAAGCCGCGGCCGACGCGGGCGCGCCGTACATTGAAATTCACACCGGCTGCTATGCTGATGCTGAAAATGACACTGAACAGGCTAAAGAGCTGGAGCGTATTGCCAAAGCGGCAACCTACGCGGCCAGTCTGGGCCTGAAGGTGAACGCCGGACACGGCCTGACCTATCACAACGTGAAGGCCATTGCCGCCCTGCCGGAAATGCACGAGCTGAATATCGGCCACGCGATTATTGGCCGGGCGGTAATGAGCGGCCTGAAAGAGGCGGTTTCAGAGATGAAGCGCCTGATGCTGGAAGCACGTCAGTAATGGCCATTCTGGGCTTAGGTACCGATATCGTTGAAATAGCCCGCATCGAAGCAGTGATCGCCCGCAGCGGCGATCGCCTGGCAAGACGCGTGCTGAGCGATAACGAATGGGCCATCTGGGAGGCGCATCAACAGCCGGTGCGCTTTCTGGCAAAGCGTTTTGCGGTAAAAGAGGCGGCGGCGAAAGCGTTCGGCACGGGCATTCGTAACGGCCTGGCGTTTAACCAGTTTGAAGTCTTTAACGATGAGCTGGGTAAGCCACGTCTGCGCTTATGGGGCGAGGCGCTTAAGCTGGCGGAAACGCTGGGCGTGGCGCACATGCACGTAACGCTGGCAGATGAACGTCACTATGCCTGTGCAACGGTAATTATCGAGAGTTAAATTTTGTCCGCATGGTGCATCAGGACAAACTTATCCCACAGCTGTTCTTCGTTCTCGACGTGTGCCGGATCTTTTAAGATCGTATTGGGGATTGGGCACACCTTCTGGCAGGTCGGCGTTTCATAGTGGCCGATGCACTCGGTGCAGCGGTCGCTGTTAATCTCATAAATGCTGTCGCCCATCGAAATCGCCTGGTTCGGGCATTCGGGTTCGCACATATCGCAGTTGATGCATTTTTTAGTGATTAACAGCGCCATCGGGAAATTCTCAGAAACATCACAAACAGGGCGGGCATTATACGCGCATTTTGTGCTCAGACCAGTTTTTTTACCAGCTCTTCGCTGTGACGAATTCGCTCTGGTGCACGCTCCAGATCCTGCTGAACCAGCGCCATAAACAGCAGATCCGTCAGCATCATTTGCGCACTCGTTGAGGAAATAGCCGCGCTGCGAGTGGCCTGTTCCTCGGCAATGGTATACAGACAGCGCGTTGCCCGTTGCTGGAGCGCATTGGGGCTAAAGCCGGTAATGGCCAAAATTTTCCCCCCCACGCGCAGGGCCTCGTCGGTGGCCATATTTATCTCGCGGCGCTCGCCGGAATAGGAGATGGCCAGCAGCACATCGTCAGGATCCATCGCCTGAACGGTTGCCAGCAGCGCGTGCATATCCTGCTCAACGATGGCGTTATAGCCGATTTTGGTCAGCTTCCAGCCAAAGTTACGCGCCACCAGCCCGGATGCCCCAATCCCGGTCAATACAATGCGCCGCGCGTCGCGAAGCATGGCGACGCTTTCCAGCAGCTTCTCTTCGGTGTTCACGTCCAGCGTGGCATGCATTGCCGCCACGTTCTCTTTGATCAGCTTTTCACCGACCAGACGCATCGGATCGTCGCCGCGGATCTGGTTATGCACCGGCATAGACTGCGGGTTAGGGTTGCTCACCAGCGCTTCGCTGATGGCCAGCTTCAGCGCCGGAAAGCCCTTAAACCCAATCTTCTGGGCAAACTTCACCACGCTTGACTGGCTCACCCCGGCTTCGCCTGCCAGCTGCTGCGAACTAAGGTGCCGCGCGCGATCGGGCTGAGAGAGTAAAAAATCCGCGAGCTTTTTGTCACTCTGGGCAAAGCCTGCGTAGCGCTGACGAATGCGAATTAAACAGTTCATACGATCTCCTGGCGAAAATGTGATTGCCTGCGCAAATACGGATTTTGCTCGCCTGAATGAATTTTATATTCCATTACAGTGCGTTTATTATGAATTAAAAATTCCAGAGGTACATAACATGAATCTAGGCTCTCTTGTTTCTGAAACGCGTAACCCGCAAACCATGGATCTTGACGCGCTCTCCACGCTTGAGCTGGTAAACCGCTTTAATCAACAGGATACCCTCGTCGCGCTGGCAGTCAAAGAGACATTGCCTGAGGTAGCAAAAGCCGTGGACGCCGCTGCCGACGCGCTGAAAGCCGGAGGACGCATTATTTATATGGGGGCGGGAACCAGCGGGCGCCTCGGCGTGCTGGATGCTTCCGAGTGTCCGCCGACCTTTGGCGTTCCGCACGGCCTGGTTGTGGGCCTGATTGCCGGCGGCCCTGGCGCGCTGCTGAAAGCGGTGGAAGGAGCAGAAGATAATCAACAGCTTGGGGAAGATGACCTCAGGACGCTGAACCTGACTGCGCAGGATCTGGTGGTCGGGCTGGCGGCATCCGGGCGTACGCCGTACGTCATTGGCGGGCTGGAATACGCCCGGAAGATCGGGTGCACCACGGTCGCCATCTCCTGCAACCCCGGCTCGCCGATAGCGCAGGTAGCGGACATTGCCATCTCGCCTGTCGTTGGGCCCGAGGCGTTAACCGGCTCGACGCGTCTGAAGTCGGGTACCGCGCAGAAGCTGGTGCTCAATATGATCTCCACCGGCGCGATGGTGAAATTCGGCAAGGTCTACCAAAACCTGATGGTGGACATGCAGGCGACCAACGTCAAGCTGGTGGACAGAGCGTGCCGCATGGTGATGGAAGCGACGGGCGCCGCGCGTGAAGAGGCGGAAAAGGTGCTTCAGCAGACCGATCACGACGTCAAACCGGCCATTCTGATGATATTAACCGGGCTGGATGCAGCCGCGGCCAGAGCCAGACTCGATGCCCATCACGGGTTTTTACGGGCGGCATTAGAACACGAATAAGAGGCGTGTATGGACAAAACAGCAGCGCTCGCCAGCGACATCCTGCTCGGGATCGGTGGGGAAAACAATATTCAGCGTCTGGAAAACTGCATGACGCGCGTGCGCGTCGAGGTGCATAACGACGACAAGCTCGATGTCACGCGCCTGAAGCAGCTTCCCGGCGTGAGCGGGTACGTTAAGCAGGGGCAACAGCATCAGCTGATTGTCGGCCCGGGCAAAGCGGCGCAGGTGGTTGACGCCATGCGCGCTCTGATGACGGGCGGGGAAACGGTTCACGCCGTTGACGACGCGGAACGCACCAAAGCGCAGGCGAAAGCCAGGTATAAAGCCCCTATGAGCGACGCGCTGCGCCAGCTGGCCAACGTCTTTATTCCTCTGATCCCGGCGTTTATCGCGTCGGGGTTGATCACCGGAATTATCAATATCCTTAAGCGTCCGGATATTGTCGGGGATTTTGCCACGCAGTATCCGAACCTGCTGGGCATTCTCGCCATTTTCGGCAGCGCGGTGTTTGCCATCATGAACATTCTGGTGGGGGTGAATACCGCCAAAGTGTTCGGCGGCTCGCTGGCGATGGGCGGCGTGATGGCCGGGATCCTCTCCAGCCCGCAGCTGGCGCAAATTACGCTGTTTGGCGAGGCGCTTCAGCCTGGCCGAGGTGGGGTGATTGCCGTGCTGCTGGTGGTGATCCTGATGTGCTGGATCGAGAAAAAGCTGCGCGCGGTACTGCCCGGCTCGATTGAGCTGATCCTTAACCCATTGCTGACCACGCTGATTACCGGGAGCGTGGCGATTGTGGCTCTGCAACCGCTGGGCGGCTGGATCTCGGAAGCCATCGCCCACGGCGCGTCTCTGGCTATCGATCGCGGCGGGTTGCTGGTAGGCGCCGTACTGTCCGGAACCTTCCTGCCGTTAGTCCTGACCGGTCTGCATCAGGGGATGGTGCCGATCCACGTCGAACTGGTGCAGGCGCACGGCTATAACGCGCTGCTGCCGATCCTGTCGATGGCGGGCGTTGGGCAGGTCGGTGCGGCCATCGCGATACTGATGAAAACCCGCAACGCACGTCTGAAAAAGGTCATTAAAGGGGCGCTGCCGGTCGGGTTACTCGGTATCGGCGAGCCGCTGATTTTCGGCGTTACGCTGCCGCTGGGTAAACCGTTCCTGGCCGCCTGCCTCGGCGGTGCGGTGGGCGGGGCGCTGATCAGCTACTGGAAAGTGGCGACCGTTATCACCTTTGGGATCTCCGGTTTACCGCTGGCATTAACCATCGTGACCGGAAAAGTCATGCTCTATCTGTTAGGCTATCTGGTAGCGGTGATCGCCGGGTTCCTGTTTACCTGGCTGTTAGGATTCAACGACCCAGAGGAGTAAGGTTTGGCCAATCACGAGCGTCGCGTTGTCTTTTTCGATCTGGATGGAACGCTGCACCAGCAGGATATGTTCGGCACGTTTATGCGCTACCTGCTGCGGCGCCAGCCCCTTAACGCGCTGCTGGTATTGCCCCTGTTACCCGTTATTGGCATCGCGCTGCTGGTGAAAGGCCGTGCAGCGCGCTGGCCGATGAGCCTGCTGCTTTGGGGATGTACGTTTGGTCATAGCGAAGCGCGTCTTAAGCAGCTTGAGCAGGATTTTGCCCACTGGTTTCGCGGGCACGTGGCCGCGTTTCCCGTGGTACAGGCGCGCCTCACCAGCTACCTCGACGCCAACGACGCCGATATCTGGCTGATTACCGGCTCCCCGCAGACGCTGGTGGAGCAGGTCTATTTTGATACCCCCTGGCTGCCGCGCGTAAATCTTATCGCCACGCAAATCTCACGCGGCTACGGCGGTTGGGTCCTGACGATGCGCTGCCTGGGGCATGAAAAAGTGGTCCAGCTGGAAAAACGCATCGGCACGCCGCTGCGTCTGTACAGCGGCTACAGCGACAGCAAGCAGGACAACCCGCTGCTCTATTTTTGCCAGCACCGCTGGCGCGTCACGCCTCTGGGTGAACTTCAGCAACTCGAATAGTCTTATCTATAACGGCTGTGTATAATGCCGCCCGCTTTTCGACTGGAGTATCAGCCCTTGTCCAACCCTGAACACAATCATGAATACTGGATGCGCCACGCGCTGGCGCTGGCTCAGCGCGCCTGGGAAGAGGGCGAAGTGCCCGTGGGCGCGGTGCTGGTCCATAACAATCAGGTGATTGGAGAAGGGTGGAACCGTCCTATTGGCCGCCACGATCCTACCGCGCATGCTGAAATCATGGCGCTTCGTCAGGGCGGACTGGTGCTGCAAAACTATCGTCTGCTTGATACCACACTCTACGTCACCCTTGAACCGTGCGTGATGTGCTCCGGGGCAATGGTGCACAGCCGAATCGGCACGCTGGTATTTGGCGCGCGAGATGAAAAGACGGGCGCTGCCGGCTCGCTGATGGACGTGCTTGGGCATCCGGGGATGAACCACCAGGTGAAAACTATCGGTGGGGTACTTGCACCAGAATGTTCTGGTCTGTTAAGTGACTTTTTTCGAATGCGTCGGCAGCAGAAAAAGCAACAAAAGGCAGAATTGAAGCCTCAGGGTGATTAAGCTCGTCCGGTGCAACCACCGGATAGCTTTCAGCCAGCTGTTGTGCCTCGGTTGCCTCTTTTTCTTTCTCCAGCAAATACCCCACCAGGCTTATCTGATATTTACGAATATTCTCCACGTAGGCATACGCTTCATGCCCGCGCGCATAGCCGTACGTCAGCTTTTTATACCACTGTTTCTGGCTAAGCAGCGGGAGGCGCTGTTTTACATCAGACCAGCTGTCCGGATTACCTTTTGTTTTCGCCGTCAGCGCGCGCGCGTCGAGCATATGCGCATAGCCCATGTTATAGGCGGCCAGCGCAAACCAGATCCGCTCCCCTTCCGGGACCGTCTCCGGCACTTTTGCCATCATATCCTGTAAATACTGCGCGCCGCCGCTGATGCTTTGTTCCGCATCGGTCCGATCGCTGATGCCGAGGCTCTGGGCGGTATTTTTGGTCAGCATCATCAACCCGCGCACGCCCGTCGGGGAGGTGGCCTGAGCATCCCAGTGTGATTCCTGGTAGGAAATCGCCGCCAGCAGCTTCCAGTCAATTTCCTGTGCGTATTTCTCAAACAGCGGTTGCAGCTCCGGCAGCACGCTGTCCACGGCGCGCAGGAAGGTGCGGGTGTCCACGTAATCAAAATCGTCACCGTGACCGAGATATTTCTCTTCCAGACGCGCCAGGGTGCCGTCTTCATTGATCGAATTAAAGAAATCGAGCATGGCCGCAGAAACGGTCTGATCGTCGTCTAGCGGGGTAAACCAGGTCACCGGCTGTTCGTCGGTCACATCCAGCGCCACGGCGATTTCAGGATGAACGCGCTGGAAGAGGCTGATCGCTACCGAATCAGCAATGGTATAGGCCAGCTTTTTATCCTTTACCTGCTCCAGCAATGCGTTGGTGCCCAGTTTCGGGTCAACCTTCCAGCTGAGGTTCGGGTATTTTTTCTCTTTTAATTCCCGCAGATCGTCAATCACCACGTGGCCGGGGGCGATGGTTAACTGCTGTTCGGTGATGTCGGCTAGCGAGCGCGGGCGCAGGCTACCCACACGATAAACCACCTGCTGCGACACGGAGTAATAGGTTGGGCCCGGCTGATAGTTTTTGCTCCGCTCGGTGTTGTACACCAGTCCGGCGGCAAGGATATCGGCGCGGTTATGATCCAGGTCGTCAAAGAGCTGGTTAATGTTTTGTCGCACGGTGACCTTCAGCTTTACGCCCAGATAGTCTGCAAATAGCTGTGCGAGTTCGTAATCAAGCCCAATGGTTTTACCGTTGATATCGTCATAAATAAGCGGGGAAGAGAGGGTACTGACGCGCAGCTCCCCCCGCTCCTGAATGGCGGCGATACGGTTCTCGGCTTTGCCGAACCAGGGGATAGAAGGCCAGAGGGCCACTGCCAGCAGCAACGTAACAATGCCGATGAGCAGATAATTAATCTTTAATTTTTTCAATTAGTTAATTCTCTGCGACGCCGGATGCCTCAGTGTGCTGTAGTCATGTTATGAATAGGGTTTGCCATTGATTGAGCGGCATTTTGCGCAAAGTAGCGCCAGTTGGCAACCAATTAGAGAGACAGGTCACATCTATTGTTAAACATAATGGATGATTTTATTTCGACGCAAACGGTTTCGTCGGCGCTCAGGATTCTCTATAATGACGCCCGTTTTCCCCCCTTGCGCACACTGTAAGCGCCCCGGCGCTTCGAAGACGAGAGACTTATGATGGAAATTCTGCGTGGTTCGCCTGCACTGTCTGCCTTCCGTATTAACAAACTGCTGGCACGTTTTCAGGCGGCCGACCTTCCGGTAAGCAATATTTACGCTGAGTATGTCCATTTTGCTGACCTGAATGCCCCTCTGAATGCAGAGGAGCGCGTACAGCTGGAACGCCTGCTTAAATATGGCCCAAGCCTGAGCAGCCATACGCCGACCGGCAAACTGATCCTTGCCACGCCACGTCCGGGCACCATCTCCCCCTGGTCTTCCAAAGCAACGGATATCGCCCACAACTGCGGCCTGAGCCAGATTAACCGTCTGGAGCGCGGCGTGGCGTACTATGTGGAAGCGTCCACCCTGAGCGACGCGCAGTGGCAGGCCGTCGCGGCGGAGCTGCACGACCGCATGATGGAGAGCGTGTTTGCCTCTCTGGATGAGGCGCAGAAGCTGTTCTCCCACCATCAGCCAGCGCCGGTACAGAGCGTAGACCTGCTGGGGCAGGGGCGTCAGGCGCTGATCGACGCAAACCTGCGTCTGGGTCTGGCACTCGCAGAAGATGAAATTGATTACCTTCAGGATGCATTCGTTAAGCTGAACCGCAACCCGAACGACATCGAACTGTATATGTTCGCGCAGGCCAACTCTGAGCACTGCCGCCACAAGATTTTCAACGCCGACTGGATTATCGACGGCGAACAGCAGCCGAAGTCACTGTTCAAAATGATCAAAAACACCATGGAGCAAACCCCTGACCACGTGCTGTCTGCCTATAAGGACAACGCCGCGGTAATGGAAGGTTCCGAGGTGGGCCGCTTCTTCGCCGACCGCGAAGCGGGGCGCTATGACTTCCATCAGGAGCCTGCGCATATCCTGATGAAAGTGGAAACCCACAACCACCCGACGGCAATCTCGCCGTGGCCGGGTGCGGCGACCGGTTCCGGCGGTGAAATCCGTGACGAAGGTGCAACGGGTCGCGGTGCTAAACCAAAAGCGGGTCTGGTCGGTTTCTCCGTTTCCAACCTGCGTATCCCGGGCTTTGAACAGCCGTGGGAAGAAGATTTCGGCAAGCCAGAGCGCATCGTGACCGCGCTGGATATCATGACCGAAGGCCCGCTGGGCGGCGCGGCGTTCAACAACGAATTTGGTCGTCCGGCGCTGAACGGCTACTTCCGTACCTATGAAGAGAAAGTGGACAGCCACAACGGTGAAGAGCTGCGGGGTTACCATAAACCGATCATGCTGGCGGGCGGGATCGGCAACATTCGCGCCGATCATGTGCAGAAAGGCGAGATCGTCGTCGGCGCGAAGCTGATCGTGCTCGGCGGTCCGGCCATGAACATCGGTCTGGGCGGTGGTGCAGCCTCGTCTATGGCTTCCGGCCAGTCTGATGCGGATCTTGATTTCGCCTCCGTGCAGCGCGACAACCCGGAGATGGAGCGTCGCTGTCAGGAAGTCATCGACCGCTGCTGGCAGCTCGGTGACGCCAACCCGATTCTGTTCATCCACGACGTGGGCGCGGGCGGCCTGTCCAACGCCATGCCGGAGCTGGTGAGCGACGGCGGTCGCGGTGGCCGTTTCAACCTGCGCGACATCCTGAGCGATGAGCCGGGCATGAGCCCGCTGGAAATCTGGTGTAACGAATCCCAGGAGCGCTACGTGCTGGCGGTGGCCGCCGATCAGCTGCCGCTGTTTGACGAGCTGTGCCGCCGCGAGCGCGCGCCGTATGCCGTCATCGGTGAAGCGACCGAAGAGCAGCACCTCTCCTTGAGCGATACCCACTTTGACAACCAGCCGATCGATCTGCCGCTGGACGTGCTGCTCGGTAAAACGCCGAAGATGACTCGCGACGTCACCACCCGCAAAGCGGCGGGCAAAGCGCTGGACCGCCAGGGCATTACCGTTGCGGACGCGGTGAATCGCGTACTGCACCTCCCGGCCGTGGCAGAGAAAACCTTCCTGGTCACCATCGGCGACCGTACCGTAACCGGTATGGTATCCCGCGATCAGATGGTTGGCCCGTGGCAGATCCCGGTCGCTAACTGCGCCGTGACCACCGCGAGCCTCGACAGCTACTACGGCGAAGCGATGGCGCTGGGCGAACGCACCCCGGTGGCGCTGCTGGACTTCGCCGCCTCTGCGCGACTGGCCGTTGGTGAAGCGCTGACCAACATTGCCGCCACGCAGATTGGCGACATCAAACGCATCAAGCTTTCCGCGAACTGGATGGCCGCTGCCGGTCACCCGGGTGAAGATGCAGGCCTGTACGAAGCGGTGAAAGCGGTGGGCGAAGAGCTGTGTCCTGCGCTCGGCCTGACCATTCCGGTGGGTAAAGACTCGATGTCGATGAAAACCCGCTGGCAGGAGGGTAACGAGCAGCGCGAGATGACCTCTCCGCTGTCGCTGGTGATCACCGCGTTTGCCCGCGTAGAAGACGTACGCCATACCGTTACGCCGCAGCTGGCGACCGAAGATAACGCCCTGCTGCTGATTGACCTCGGCAAAGGCCATAACGCACTGGGCGCAACCGCGCTGGCGCAGGTTTACCGTCAGCTCGGCGATAAGCCAGCCGACGTGCGTGACGTCGCCCAGCTTAAAGGCTTCTACGACGCGATCCAGGCGCTGGTGGCACAGCGCAAGCTGCTGGCCTACCACGACCGCTCCGACGGTGGCCTGCTGGTCACCCTGGCAGAGATGGCCTTCACCGGCCACTGCGGCGTGGAAGCGAACATTGGCGCTCTTGGCGAAGACCGCCTGGCAGCGCTGTTTAACGAAGAGCTGGGCGCGGTGATTCAGGTCCGCGCCGCAGACCGCGAGGCGGTGGAAGCTCTCCTTGCGAAGCACGGTCTGGCAGACTGCGTGCACTACCTGGGTAAAGCAGTGCAGGGTGACCGCTTCGTGATTGAAGCGGACGGCCACGCGGTGTTCAGCGAAAGCCGTACCACGCTGCGTATGTGGTGGGCGGAAACCACCTGGCAGATGCAACGCCTGCGCGACAACCCGGAATGCGCCGATCAGGAACATAACGCGAAGGCCAATGACCAGGATCCAGGCCTGAACGTGAAGCTCTCCTTCGACATCAACGAAGACATTGCCGCACCGTACATCGCGACCGGCGCGCGTCCGAAAGTGGCCGTGCTGCGCGAGCAGGGCGTTAACTCCCACGTTGAGATGGCCGCGGCCTTCCACCGGGCGGGCTTCGACGCCATTGATGTTCACATGAGCGACCTGCTGGCGGGACGTACCGGGCTGGATGATTTCCAGGCGCTGGTGGCCTGCGGCGGTTTCTCCTACGGCGACGTGCTGGGCGCGGGTGAAGGCTGGGCGAAGTCCATTCTGTTCAACAGCCGCGTGCGTGACGAGTTCGAGACCTTCTTCCATCGCCCGCAGACGCTGGCGCTGGGCGTCTGTAACGGCTGCCAGATGATGTCTAACCTGCGCGAGCTGATCCCGGGCAGTGAAGCCTGGCCGCGCTTTGTGCGCAACCAGTCTGACCGCTTCGAAGCGCGCTTCAGCCTGGTAGAGGTGACCCAAAGCCCGTCTCTGCTGTTGCAGGGGATGGTGGGGTCTCAGATGCCGATCGCGGTGTCGCACGGTGAAGGTCAGGTTGAAGTGCGCGATGCGGCGCATCTGGCTCAGCTTGAAAGCAAAGGGCTGGTGGCGCTGCGCTTCGTTGATAACTTCGGTAAGGTTACCGAAACCTATCCGGCTAACCCGAACGGTTCGGCAAATGGTATCACTGCGGTCACCAGCGAAAGCGGTCGCGTAACGATCATGATGCCGCACCCGGAGCGAGTCTTCCGTACCGTGAGCAACTCCTGGCACCCGGAAAACTGGGGCGAGGACAGCCCGTGGATGCGCATTTTCCGCAACGCGCGTAAACAGTTGGGTTAAGGTTTAGCGTACTACCTGTAGGCCCGGTGAGCGTGAGCGCCACCGGGCCTTTTTGTACCTGTCGCAAAATCGCGACAATCCTCCGGTTTGAGTGTCTCCAAAAGGAGACATTTAACTTATTGATTTATATATGGCATGACAGGTTCCCGTTAAGGTGTTGCTTAATAGCGACACTTAGCCTGGAAATCATTCACGCCGCTTTCAATACACTTATGTAATAAAATCTTTTGTAATCATAAAGATAATCGATTGTTTTGCATTCTGGCACGCGAGTTGCATTACAGTAGTCAGTGGCTCATTCACCTTCTTATGTCAGCCCCTTCGGGACGTGCTACATAAACTTCGAATGACGCACAAAAAGGTGCCTGCCGTCCAACTACTGATTATTGCAATGCTTTATCAGGCCAGGGCGAAACGTCGAGTTAGGCACCGCCTTATTCCATGACAAAGCCGGGTTTTTACCCGGCTTTGTTGTATCTGAAGGGCAGACTCAGTTACGCTCTCCTCAAACCCGGATGAAGAGAGTAATGTGTTGAAACGCTGGCCCGCTTTCCCTCGCTCCCTGCGACAGCTCGTTATGATGGCCTTCCTGCTGATCCTGCTACCTTTGCTGGTTCTGGCCTGGCAGGCCTGGCAAAGCCTGAACGCGTTAAGTGCCCAGGCGGCGCTGACTAACCGCACCACGCTTATTGATGCCCGCCGTAGCGAGGCGATGACCAACGCCGCGCTGGAGATGGAGCGTAGCTATCGCCAGTACTGCGTGCTGGACGACCGCACGCTGGAAAGGGTGTATCAGAATCAGCGTAAACGCTACAGCGAAATGCTGGACGCCCATGCCGGGGTGCTGCCGGATGACAAACTCTATCAGGCGCTGCGTCAGGATCTGAACGATCTAGCGCAGCTCCAGTGCAAAAACAGCGGTCCTGATGCCGCCGCCGCTGCACGGCTTGAAGCCTTCGCGAATGCCAACACGGAGATGGTTCAGTCCACCCGTACGGTAATCTTTTCCCGCGGGCAGCAGCTCCAGCAGGAGATTGCCGAGCGCGGCCAGTTCTTTGGCTGGCAGGCGCTGGTGCTGTTTCTGGTCAGCCTGGGGCTGGTGCTGCTCTTTACCCGCATGATCATCGGCCCCGTGAAGGGGATCCAGCGGATGATTAACCGCCTGGGAGAGGGCAAATCCCTCGGGGATACCGTCGTTTTTAAAGGCCCGCGCGAGCTGCGCTCGGTCGGCCAGCGCATTATCTGGCTCTCAGAGCGTCTGGCGTGGCTGGAATCCCAGCGTCACCAGTTTCTGCGCCATATCTCACACGAACTCAAAACACCCCTGGCCAGCATGCGTGAAGGCACGGAGCTGCTGGCCGACGAAGTGGCGGGGCCGTTAACGCCTGAGCAAAAAGAGATCGTGGCGATCCTGGATGCCAGCAGCCGCAATTTACAGAAACTTATCGAACAATTGCTGGACTATAACCGCAAGCTGGCGGATGGTGCTGTGGTGCTCGAGAGCGTTGAAATAGAACCGCTGGTGGATATGGTTATCTCCGCCCATAGCCTGCCAGCAAGAGCTAAAATGATGCATACCCAGGTGGATCTCAATGCGCCAGCCTGTCTTGCAGAACCGATGCTGTTAATGAGCGTGCTGGATAATCTTTATTCCAATGCGGTGCACTATGGTACTGAATCCGGTACCATTTATATCAGAAGCAATAACAACGGTTCGCGGGTATTTATTGACGTAGCGAATACGGGAAGCCCGATTCCGGATGATGAAAAAACGATGATCTTTGAACCCTTCTTCCAGGGGAGTCATCAGCGAAAAGGTGCGGTAAAAGGAAGTGGTCTGGGGCTGAGCATTGCCCGCGACTGCATACGACGCATGCAGGGTGAGCTTAACATCGTGAGTGATGAATGCGCCGATGTCTGTTTTCGTATCGAACTGCCTCTTGAGCCGGAAAAATCAATGAAATGAATAACAACCTGGTGAGTATGTCACACGTCCTTTATCGCGCACTGCGCGCGGTGTTTTCCAGCAAAAATGTGCGCCTGAGCCTGCCCTGCCTGCTGCTGGCAGGCTGTGTCACCCATGCACCAAAAAGTGCAATTAGCCACAAACAGGAAGATAAATGGCCGCAAAAACAGCTGGCCGACTTCCTTTCAACACGTTGCGATGATATCTGGAGCCTGTCGGGACACGATGTCGAATCCAACCCGCTGTTCTGGCTGCGGGGAATAGACTGCGCCCAGCGTCTGGCCCCCGCCGAGGCCCGTGCGCAGGCGGCGATGCTGGTGGACGACACCTGGCAGGACGCGTTTAAACGTGGGATCGTAATGGCCGATGCCAGGATCACCCCTGTCGAACGCCGCGCCAACGTGACGCGGCTCGATACTTACGTAATCAATATTCCCTCGCAGGTGCGCCCGGTCTATCAGCTCTGGCGGGACGGACAAACCCTGCAATTACAGCTGTCTGAAGAGCGTTTCCGCTACAGCAAATTGCAGCAGTCGAGCGACAGCGAGCTTGATGCGCTGCGCCAGCAGCAGGAGTCGCTGCGCGAGCAGCTTGATACCACCACGCGCAAGCTTGAAAATCTGACCGATATCGAGAGACAGCTCTCGACGCGTAAGCCGGCAGGCAGCTATCTGCCCGACGGGTCGAAAGGCAACTCTGCCACGACGCCAGACGGTGAGACGCCGAAACAAGAGGATGTGAAGCCATGACAAGCCGTAAACCTGCCCATCTGTTACTGGTGGATGACGATCCCGGTTTATTAAAGCTGTTGGGGATGCGTCTGGTCAGCGAAGGCTACAGCGTGGTCACCGCTGAAAGCGGGCAGGAGGGGCTGAAAGTGCTCAGCCGCGAGAAAATCGATCTGGTGATCAGCGATTTACGCATGGATGAAATGGACGGCCTGCAACTGTTCGCGGAGATCCAGAAGCAGCAGCCCGGGATGCCGGTGATTATCCTCACCGCACACGGATCCATTCCGGATGCGGTGGCCGCGACGCAGCAGGGCGTGTTCAGCTTCCTCACCAAACCGGTGGACAAAGACGCCCTCTACAAAGCGATCGACAGCGCCCTTGAGCACGCGGCGCCCTCCGGCGACGACGCCTGGCGTGAATCCATCGTAACGCGAAGCCCGGTTATGCTGCGCCTGCTGGAACAGGCGCGGATGGTGGCGCAATCAGACGTTAGCGTGCTAATCAACGGCCAGAGCGGGACCGGGAAAGAGATCCTCGCCCAGGCGATCCACAACGCCAGCCCGCGCAGTAAAAATGCTTTTATCGCCATCAACTGTGGCGCGTTGCCGGAACAGCTGCTTGAGTCTGAGCTCTTTGGTCACGCCCGCGGCGCCTTTACCGGCGCGGTGAGCAGCCGTGAAGGGCTATTCCAGGCGGCTGAGGGCGGCACGCTGTTTCTCGATGAAATTGGCGATATGCCCGCGCCGTTGCAGGTCAAACTGCTGCGCGTGTTGCAGGAGCGAAAAGTGCGTCCGCTCGGCAGCAACCGCGATATCGACATCAACGTGCGCATTATTTCCGCCACCCACCGTGATTTACCCAAGGCGATGGCGCGCAACGAGTTCCGCGAAGATCTCTACTATCGACTGAATGTCGTCAACCTGAAAATTCCGGCGCTGGCCGAGCGGGCGGAAGATATTCCGCTGCTGGCAAACCATCTTTTGCGCCAGGCCGCAGACCGCCACAAACCGTTTGTGCGCGCGTTCTCCACCGATGCGATGAAGCGCCTGATGACGGCAAGCTGGCCGGGCAACGTGCGTCAGCTGGTGAACGTGATTGAGCAGTGCGTGGCGCTGACCTCATCGCCCGTGATCAGCGATGCGCTGGTGGAGCAGGCGCTGGAAGGGGAAAACACGGCCTTACCGACGTTTGCGGAAGCGCGAAATCAGTTCGAGCTGAACTATCTGCGCAAGCTGCTGCAAATCACCAAAGGCAACGTGACCCACGCGGCGCGCATGGCCGGGCGTAACCGTACCGAGTTCTATAAACTCCTCTCACGCCACGAGCTGGAAGCGAACGATTTTAAAGAGTAGTACCGCAAAATCCGCCTGAATATGATACTGTGAGCAACCGATTACGAGGCAGCTTACAGGCAAGAGTTTAAGGACCGACCATGAAAAAAATTGATGCGATTATTAAACCTTTCAAACTGGATGATGTACGTGAAGCGCTGGCTGAAGTGGGCATCACCGGGATGACCGTAACTGAAGTGAAAGGTTTTGGTCGTCAGAAGGGCCACACCGAGCTGTACCGTGGCGCAGAGTACATGGTGGACTTTCTGCCGAAGGTGAAAATCGAGATCGTGGTGAGCGATGACATCGTCGATACCTGTGTGGATACCATTATCCGTACGGCACAGACCGGCAAAATTGGCGACGGGAAAATCTTCGTCTTTGACGTGGCGCGCGTGATCCGTATCCGTACCGGCGAAGAAGACGACGCGGCGATTTAACACGCTTGCCGGGTGGCGCTGCGCTTACCCGGCCTACAAAACCCTTCGTAGGCCCGTACAAGCGAAGCGCCGCCGGGCGATTACAGCACCTTATGCGGGCCGAAGCATTCGTAATGAATGTTGTCCTTGTCCACACCCAGGTCTACCAGCTGCTTCGCGGCATACTGCATAAACGCCACCGGTCCGCAAACGTAGAACTGCATTCCCGGTGCGCTGAACGCCCCTTCATGCTGCCCTAAATTCATCAGCCCTTCGCTGTCAAAACGTGCCGCTGCGCGGTCTGCTTCCGTTGGCAAACGGTACCAGGTATGCGCGGTAAAATGCGGCAGACTGGCCGCCAGCGTTTTCACTTCATCCGCGAAGGCGTGGACATCACCGTTTTCGGCCGCGTGGAACCAGTTGACCTGCGCGCTGTGGCTGGATTTTGCCAGCGTATCCAGCATCGCCAGCATTGGCGTTTGACCCACGCCCGCGGAGATCAGCGTCACCGGCGTGCCGGGTTCCACCGCCATAAAGAAGTCACCCGCCGGCGCGGCCAGATGAACGATATCGCCCACGTTAGCGACGTTATGCAGCCAGGTCGATACCTGACCGCCTTCCTCACGTTTAACCGCAATGCGATAGCCTTTGCCGTTTGGCTTGCGGGTCAGGGAGTACTGGCGGATCTCCTGATGCGGGAAACCTTCCGGCTTCAGCCAGACGCCCAGATACTGCCCAGGCTGATAATCCGCCACCGGCTGGCCGTCAACCGGCTCAAATTCAAAACTGGTGATAAGCGCGCTGCGCGGGGTTTTCTCAACGATACGGAAGGCACGAGTGCCTTCCCAGCCGCCGCTCTTGCTGGCGTTTTCGCTGTAGATCTGCGCTTCACGGTTGATAAACACGTTTGCCAGCACGCCGTAGGCTTTACCCCACGCGTCCAGCACCTCCTGGCCCGGGCTGAACATTTCGTCCAGCGTGGCCAGCAGGTGGCTGCCGACGATGTTGTACTGTTCAGGTTTGATCTGGAAGCTGGTGTGCTTCTGGGCAATTTTTTCCACCGCAGGCAGAAGAGCCGGCAGGTTTTCGATGTTGCTGGCATAGGCGGCGATAGCGTTAAACAGCGCTTCACGCTGATCGCCGTTACGCTGGTTGCTCATGTTAAAAATTTCTTTGAGTTCCGGGTTATGCGCGAACATGCGATCGTAGAAATGGGCGGTCAGCTTAGGACCCGTTTCAACCAGCAGGGGGATCGTCGCCTTCACGGTAGCGATGGTTTGAGCGTCGAGCATAGCAGCTTCCTTCTGATGTTACTTTAATGATGTATTTTAGATGCATCTTATAAAAATACCCATGCAATGTAAATGGTTCTTTGCATCGTGAAAAATATGCATCACAAAGCTGAAAAGAAATCCGTTGAAAATGGCGAGAGCTTTATCGCTCAAACCCTTGCGTGGCGTGAAGGTAAACGTTTGCGTAAAATCGTTTGTCAAGACCTGTTATCGCAGAACTATTCAGTTATACTGTTGCCCGTCGTCCAACAGGACTGCCTTTTCAGGCCAAAAATTTACTTGTTAGCTGAGTCAGGAGATGCGGATGTTAAAGCGTGAAATGAACATTGCCGATTATGATGCCGAACTGTGGCAGGCTATGGAGCAGGAAAAAGTACGTCAGGAAGAGCACATCGAACTGATCGCCTCCGAAAACTACACCAGTCCGCGCGTTATGCAGGCGCAGGGCTCTCAGCTGACCAACAAATATGCTGAAGGTTACCCGGGCAAGCGCTACTACGGCGGCTGCGAGTACGTTGATATCGTTGAGCAGCTGGCAATTGACCGTGCGAAAGCACTCTTTGGCGCTGACTACGCAAACGTCCAGCCGCACTCTGGCTCTCAGGCTAACTTCGCTGTTTACACCGCGCTGTTGCAGCCGGGCGATACCGTTCTGGGTATGAACCTGGCACAGGGCGGCCACCTGACTCACGGCTCCCCGGTTAACTTCTCCGGTAAACTGTACAACATCATTCCTTACGGTATTGATGAGTCCGGTAAAATTGACTACGAAGACATGGCGAAGCAGGCTAAAGAGCACAAGCCGAAGATGATCATCGGTGGTTTCTCTGCTTACTCCGGCATCGTTGACTGGGCCAAAATGCGTGAAATCGCAGACAGCATCGGCGCGTACCTGTTTGTCGACATGGCGCACGTTGCCGGCCTGATTGCCGCAGGCGTTTATCCGAACCCGGTTCCACACGCTCACGTTGTGACCACCACCACCCATAAAACCCTGGCGGGTCCACGCGGTGGCCTGATCCTGGCGAAAGGCGGTGACGAAGAGCTGTACAAAAAGCTGAACTCTGCCGTGTTCCCAAGCGCGCAGGGCGGCCCGCTGATGCACGTTATCGCGGCAAAAGCGGTGGCGCTGAAAGAAGCGATGGAGCCAGAGTTCAAGGTGTATCAGCAGCAGGTTGCTAAGAACGCTAAAGCGATGGTGGAAGTGTTCCTGAACCGTGGCTACAAAGTGGTTTCTGGCGGGACGGAAAACCACCTGTTCCTGCTGGACCTGGTTGATAAGAACCTGACCGGTAAAGAAGCTGACGCTGCCCTGGGCCGCGCCAACATCACCGTGAACAAAAACAGCGTGCCAAACGATCCGAAGAGCCCGTTCGTGACTTCCGGTATCCGTATCGGTTCTCCGGCCGTGACGCGTCGCGGCTTTAAAGAAGCGGAAGTGAAAGAGCTGGCGGGCTGGATGTGTGACGTTCTGGACAACATCAATGACGAGGCGGTTATCGAGCGCGTTAAGGGTAAAGTTCTGGAGATCTGCGCACGCTTCCCGGTGTACGCTTAATCCTCTGCGTTGCAGAACTGAAAAAGGCCGCTTATGCGGCCTTTTTTGTGGGCTAACGTCGGTCGAGGGAGATGGCCCCCGGCCCTGTAATCGCCAGCAAAATAAAGGCGCCCGCGATACTCACATTTTTGTAGAAGTTAATCATATTGGGCAGGACCGCATCCCCGGTCATATTCCAGTAGTGATGACCAATTACCGCCGTCCCCAGCGTATAGAAGACAAAGATGACCGCAAGAGGGCGGGTGAAAAAGCCAAGCACAATCAATATAGCGGCGGGAATCTCCATCACGACGGCAATAATGGCCGCCAGCATGGGCATGGGCGCACCGAGCGACGTCATATACTGAACGGTGCCGCTAAACCCCGTCAGCTTTGGATAACCGAAAATAATAAACAGAACCACGATGGCAATGCGGGCAATTAAAAGCAGGAGCGAACGGGAGGAGCCGAAATCAAAATAACGTAAGCTGTTCATGGCAAACGACCTCTTCAGGCGATGTCCTTTAAACGTAATACAGTTTTACCGCTCTCGCCATACGCCGACCGGCTGTTCATGATGTTAATTTTTCGTAAATTTATAGCGCGCTAACGACTTGCTAAAGTACAGGATAAACGCCAGACTATCGCCTCCATTTCGGGAGGGATTCATGGTCTTGCATTCCACGCGCTGGCTGGCGCTCAGCTATTTCACCTATTTCTTTAGCTACGGTATTTTTTTGCCTTTCTGGAGCGTCTGGCTCAAGGGAATTGGTCTGACGCCTGAAACCATCGGTATCCTGCTGGGCGCAGGGCTGGTGGCGCGTTTCCTCGGTAGCTTGCTGATTGCCCCCCGCGTCAGCGATCCCTCCTTACTGATTAAAGCGGTGCGCATTCTGGCCCTGCTGACGCTGGTCTTCGCGGCCTGTTTCTGGGTCAGCCACCAGTTTGCCTGGCTGATGGTGGTGATGGTTGGCTTTAACCTGTTTTTCTCCCCGCTGGTGCCGCTGACGGATGCGCTGGCGAACACCTGGCAAAAGCAGATCACCATGGACTATGGCCGCGTGCGCCTGTGGGGATCGATTGCCTTCGTCATCGGCTCTGCGCTGGTGGGCAAACTGGTCAGCCTCTACGATTACCGCGCGATCCTGGCGTTGCTGAGTATCGGGATCGCCTCCATGCTTCTGGGGATGCTGCTGCGCCCGTCGGTAATGCCGCAAGGGGAAAGCCGTCATCAGGAAAGCGCGGGCTGGCCCGCCTGGCGAAGCCTGGTGGCGCAAAGCTGGCGTTTTCTGGCCTGCGTCTGCCTGCTTCAGGGCGCGCATGCGGCCTATTACGGCTTCAGCGCCATCTACTGGCAGGGCGCGGGATATTCCGCCTCCGCCGTCGGCTATTTATGGTCGCTTGGCGTAGTGGCTGAAGTGATTATCTTTGCGCTCAGCAAAAAACTGTTCAGCCGTTTCGGTGCGCGGGATCTGCTGCTGCTTTCCGCCGTCTGCGGCGTGGCGCGCTGGGGCATCATGGGCTGGACGACGGAGCTGCCGTGGCTGATTGTGGCGCAAATTCTGCACTGCGGAACCTTCACCGTGTGCCATCTGGCGGCGATGCGCTACATCGCGGCGCGAGAGGGCGGGGACGTTATTCGTCTCCAGGCGGTCTATTCAGCGGTGGCGATGGGGGGCAGTATCGCCGTGATGACCGTCTTCGCCGGTTTCCTCTATCAGCATCTCGGGCACGGGGTGTTCTGGGTGATGGCGCTGGTGGCCTTACCGGCCATCGTCATCCGCCCGAAGGTGGCTGCTCGCGCGTGACTATGATTCGAGCATAACGCGAATATGTTCCTGCTGCTGCGAATTCAGGGTCTCAACGGCATGAATGAGCGGCGGCGAGAACAACGGCAGGGCGGTTGGATAGGGAGTAATGACCAGCGCTGCCTCGCGAGGAGCGCCCTCTTTCTTAAACGCTTCCAGGCTGAGATATCGAATATTGAGCGGCAGCAGCGTCAGTTCGCGAAGCTGCTGCTCAATCAGTTCCTCACAGGCTTTATCTTCCCCCGTTAACAGCACCACCTGTTTTTCATGCAGATCGGTTTCCTGCATCAGCCAGGCACCGAAAATCACCGCCACCAGAGCCCTCTCTTCACCGGAGAATCGCAGGCCAAATTCGGCTTCCAGCTCAGACAGCGCCTCTTTGGTGGTGCGCAGCAGCCGGGGGTAAAGGCGGTGGATCTCTTCCGGCAGGCTGTTGTCGATGCCAATGTCAAATAAGGAGCGGTCCAGCGCCTGAGCCAGATGAACATAAAGCTGATCGGTCAGCCCTTGCTCATCGCTGAAGTTCATGCCGGTTTGCGCCCGGAAACGGGCAATCATACGCACGATGGCGCGACGCAGGCGCTGATCCTGCTGATGTTTATCCAGCACCGGATCGGGTGTGCGGAGCATCATAAACAGCAGCGCCAGAAACAGCTGTTCATCGCCGTGCGTGCCCTGTGGAACGCGCCGTTTCCAGTGGCGGACAATTTCCTGCGCCGTAAAGTACTCCCCTCTCGACTGCGTCCAGCTGCGCTGAACGGGAGAAAACTGTGGCGTATTGCCCAGATGATGCTGAATCAGACAGTATTGCAGATAGAGCTGTAAAAACTGCACGTCGCGGGCCTCAAACTGGCGCTGAAGCTTGCGCGAACAAAAGCTGATAAGCGCCCGAAGATTCGCATCGTCATAAAGAGGACGCGCGATACCGTGCTGTTTAAGCGCGGTTTTTAAGGCCGGGGTAAACTGTTGCGAGACAAAATGCGGACACAGCCGGAGCGCCCTGCGCAGCCAGTGCAGCAGGCACAAGCGCTGGTTCAGGGCGGAACCCTCAATTCGGTAGCAGCCATCAAGGTGCGTGACGATATCAAGCCGATGATAGCGCTGGATTTCATCGCGCGTCTCGGCTATATCTTGCCGTGCCAGGGCGTCGTCCACGCCGTTGGCAGCGATTATGCTCTGTGCGGTGACGGCAGCATCGGGCAGGTAAAGCATCAAAAGCACCTGGCAGCGGCGCTGCGAACTGGAAAGCACAGATGGAATTTCAAGCGTCGTCATCATCATCTGTCGGGTATCCAGTGTGAATGTTTGATAAGAATAGCTAAAGGATGGGCGCTGAAAAGCGCGCCGGCAGGCCTTTCACTCAGGATTGCTGGCGAACATCACAGAATTTTTGACGTGAGGAACAGATGCAAATAGTTAAACAAAGCGCGGTAGCGTTATTTTTGGCGGTTTTCACTTTCGCCGCCGGCGCCCATCCTCACAGTTTTATCAGCCTGAAAACCGAGCTGGTGACGGACGGCACGCAGCTCAGCGGCCTGAAAATGCGCTGGACGATGGATGAAATCACCTCCGCCGATCTGCTGTACGATGCCGGAAACGCAAAGCCCGGCGACGAGATCTGGAAAAAGCTGGCGGCAGAAGTGATGGCCAACGTGCTGGGTCAGCACTACTTCACCGAGTTCTGGCACAACGGACAAAAGGTAAAGTTTCTTAATCGTCCCACGGAGTACGGCATGACCCGCGACGGTCATCAGGCGGTGCTGACGTTTATCCTTCCGCTGGCGCACCCTCAGCCGCTGGCAGGGCAGAAGTACACGTTCTCTACGTTTGATCCAACCTACTACGTCGATGTGCATTACGCCCAGGACAGCGACGTGCAGCTGCCGGAAAATTTGCAAAAAAACTGCAAAATTGCCGTGCACACGCCGACGCCCAGCGAAGAGACGCTGAATTTTGCCGTTTCCCTTGATAAAGAAGATGCGCCCCCAGAAGACATGGAATTAGGAAAACAGTTTGCGCAGGAGGTGACGTTGCAATGTCAGTGATCTCCTCTCCCGTCAGCAAGCCGCGTCGCTGGCTGCACCTCTGGCCTCTGGCGCTCTTTTTACTGTTAGCCGTCTGCGGCGCGCTCTGGCTGTGGCAGGCCTGGCCGCAGGTGATGATGAAAAGCATTATCTGGCAGCGTGAAGTCAACCAGCAGATGAGCGGGCTGCTGAAGGCGGTGGCGGAGAACCCGACCAAAGCGGGCGGTTCCCTGCTGGCGTTCAGCTTTATCTATGGCGTGCTGCACGCGCTGGGGCCGGGGCACGGCAAAATCGTCATCACCACCTGGCTTGCCACCCATCCGTCGAAGCTGAAATCGAGCATTGGCCTGACGCTGGCGTCCTCTTTACTTCAGGGCGTTGTGGCGATTGCGCTCGTGGTGATAGTCCTTTCGCTGTTGCAGCTGCCGGCCCGTCAGCTGCATATGAGCAGCTTCTGGCTGGAGAAGGGGAGTTACGCGCTGGTGGGCTTGCTGGGGCTGATCCTCTGCTGGCGGGCGCTGAAAAAGTTGCGCGCGTTGCTGCAAAAACCGAAATTCAAAGCCTTTACGCCGCATCACGTTCACCATGAAAACTGCGGATGTGGGCATCAGCATCTGCCGACGCAGGCGCAATTACAGAGCGGCGACGACTGGCGCGCGCGCCTGATGATTGTGCTCTCTATGGGGATGCGCCCGTGCTCGGGAGCGATCATGGTGCTGTTGTTCAGCAAAGTGATTGGGGTATTTGGCTGGGGTATGCTCTCGGCGCTGGCGATGGCGGCGGGAACGTCTCTGACTATCTCTTCGTTAGCGTTGCTGGTGCACAGCTTCCGTCAGCTGGCGGTAAAACTCAGCGGCAATAAAACGCCGGTGCTGTGGCGACAGGTTGGCTGGACGACGCTTGCGCTGGCGGGCGGGTTGATTCTGCTGGTGGCTGCGGTCACGATGTGGATGAGCGCGGTGCCGGTGGGAAGGGGGCTGCGGCCTTTTTAACAGCGTGCGGTCTGCTTCCCCTCTGCCACGGAGCTGTCTCTTATTGTTAATCCCAATTACCGTAGGGGTAAGTTTTGCCTTTAATGAAATCCTGCGTTGACTTGATGACGTTAAACGTACCGCCGGGAACAACATAGTCTTTGCAAAGAGTCAGGTCCTTGCCGGCGTGAGTCCACATCTTCAACGGTTTGAGGGGCAGGCTGGGGCGTCCGGCGACATCCGGAAGCCAGACCTTGACTTTGCCGCCGGGGGACAGGCCGAAGGTCATATTGTCGTACCAGACGGGAGCGCCAGATCGATAGGTATGATCGGCAGGGGTTTTCATGCGCAGCCAGGTGTCCGGTCCGAACACGGCGCTGGTTTCATAGGTTTGCTGGTCAATGTAGGACTCCCAGCAGAAGACAATGTACTGAGGGGGCTTTTTGACTTTGTTGAAATTGACACTACCTCCATAGGCCACATCAGTCCATTTGCCCACGGATTCGGAATCGCGAGAAGTGGAGTCAAGGGTATTAAAGGTATACAAGTAACCATCCGTGTCGATCACCCGGGCATGAAGCGCTTTTGCTGGCAGCTCGTAGGGCGTGATAAAAGAAAAACTCCATTCGCCATAAGGCAGAATCCAGTCACCACTGGCGGCCTGTTTTGATTGTAAAGGATGAGGCTTGTGCGGGTTGCAGCCCGTCATTGCCAGCAGCAGTAGAATTGTCAGTGCGTTATGTGTTTTCATCGTTTTTTTCCATCCATGTTGTAAATCGTTCTTATCCAGTTTTCATCTGGCCGATTAACAAAGCCGACGGTTTCGCACGCTGAAGCGCCACCCTGTATTTCACCGGACTGTTTAAGCTCCACTGCATTCCAGTGGGCTGAACAGTGGATATATTTCCGGGTAATTATATCCACCTCGTCGGGTGTGAAGCCGTTTACGCTTCTGTGCTGACGGGCTGCTTTACCCATTAATCGTGCGTAATCGCACAACGGCCTCAGTTCATCAGGTAAGGCGTGCGTTCTGATGCTGTCTACGTCAGTAAATAACGCTCCTGCCTCTACTGTCGCATCGACCATTACCCGCAGCGCCACCTTTGACCAGTCAAAAAGGACCGTCCGATGGCGTAGCGTCAGAGCGGAAAAGATCCGTTTCTGCGGCTGGCTGTAGCGGTCAGGCGGGGCGAAATCATCTTCCCATACGTCCGGGGTGATAGCATTGGTTCGAATGACGGGCATGACAACCGGTGAACGCTCCAGCACGCGCAGCTGCGCCATCGTCTGCTGGTAAACGTGCGACTGTGTGCCGGGCTGGTTGTGTGGCAGGGTTTCCACTAACGGTCTAGTAAGAAAGAGGTCTTCCCGCAACTGAGGCAGATAGCCGCCGCCTATATCGGAATGGGCGCCGGGAAGTGTAAGTTCCGGCCAGGCAGGGGCAACGCTATTAAGTGCGAAGTTAAAGCGACACTCGTGTTGGGCGATGATGTGAAATACTTTTCCCGCCACGCCGGGACGCAGGCGGATGTTGACATTTCCGGTGTCGGCGCTGTGTGGATTGAGGCCATTCATTACCGTACCGACGGCCGCCACGGTGTCCATGATACCGAGGAAGCGGGTTTTACCCGCTGGTGCGCCGCGATAATTATATTCTTTCATCCCAGCCGAGATTGTTTCGATTATGGCGCGGTCTTCCGCCTGGACACGGTTGGCGAAATGACGGGCCGCCGCCGCACCTCGGCTGAAACCGAAGATATCAAACAGCAGGGTATCGACAACAAACTTACCGTTTAATTGAGAAAGCGCTTTCTTTATCCCGACTTCCAGTTGTGTCACCGCATCGTCAGTTTTGGCAATAATTCCGGTCTCTGCTGTGCCCAGTCCCAGACCTATCGGGTTGTC
Source organism: Enterobacter sp. GD03975 (assembly GCF_029838645.1). Taxonomy (NCBI): domain Bacteria; kingdom Pseudomonadati; phylum Pseudomonadota; class Gammaproteobacteria; order Enterobacterales; family Enterobacteriaceae; genus Enterobacter; species Enterobacter sp. GD03975. The sequence goes on along the minus strand of NZ_JAOBZC010000004.1, from coordinate 428,816 downwards.
GGGTTCACCTGCCCGGGTACCAATACCCTCGACATAGATAACATCTTGTATGTAGTGACTGTCTGGCGGAAATTTTTTCTCATACAACTCATTCAACCAATAAATGTTTGTATAATATCCCAGATAGCTCCCCGCCCCGATCCCACTTATCCCCATCTTCTCCGATGCATTTCTGGCGAGAATGGTTGCCGCATCCGGGCTGTTGATATCAAAGTGCTGCGCCGTCAGAGCCTCAAGCATGTTCCGGGTGTTCACCGCGTTATTGCCAGTGCCGTCAAAGAATATCCCCAGCACCAGCGTCACCTTACGTTCAGGTCGCTCTTCGGGGAGGACTGTCTTCTGCACCACCGGAAAGAGACGGTTATAATTTTCAGGCGTCAGCAGATAATCAAATTCGGTACCGGCAATAAGATGGCGACTCAGAATATAATCATAATCAACCGAGATGTATTCATAGTCCATATCATTCATCCTGTAATTCAGGTGAATGGACCGTATTGTTGCACCACGTAATTCGATAAGATAATACTTCTCCATTTGGCCGTACCGATTGGTGCGGTAAATATTAAACGTAAGCTTGAGACGTTCATTGTTATTAATGGCGTTACTCATTAACGGAGAGCTTTTATCCAGGAGCTTACAGAATTGCAGTCCGCGATGGTGAAGCCGGCCACCGATACCGCCCGCCTCCTGCTTCAGGCTGAAAACAAAGATTTCATCTTCATGCCCCAGCTGATATCGGTTGCCGACTGAAGCCTGAGAACCACAGTCAGCAGAAATCCTTCCCTGAATATCGCCCTCAAGCGTTAAATAAATAAGGTTGCTCATTTATTTTTCCTGAGTGAGGCGCTTAGTCAGGAAGTATCGTAATGATAAAATTGAAAAGGCAATCTGCTATAAATCAAATTACAGAGAAAATACTGACGTTTATTTAGGGGTAAAAGAACCACTAATAAAAAATCCCCGATGTTGAACGTCGGGGATTTATATACGCACAGACAGTACGGAAGAAATAACCGCTGGGGGCAGTTACCGGGCTTAACGCTTCAGCGCATCACTCAGTTCATCACGCATGTTTGCCAGCATGGCTTTAACGACGCGCGGGTTACCTGCAACGATGTTGCCGGTAGACATATAGTTATGGCCGCCGGTGAAGTCGCACACGATGGCGCCTGCTTCACGTGCGATCAATTCGCCCGCTGCAAAGTCCCACGGCTTCAGGGACAGCTCGAAGTAACCGTCAACGCGTCCGGTCGCCACGTAGGCCAGATCCAGTGCAGCAGAGCCGGTGCGACGGAAGTCCGCGCATTCGGTGAACAGTTTGCCCAGGATATTCATATAGGTGGTTGCGTGCTGCTTCGCCTTGAACGGGAAGCCGGTCGCCAGAATGGTGCCGTCCAGATCGCGTGCATTGCTGCAACGCAGACGGTAGCCGTTCAGCTGCGCGCCCTGGCCGCGGGTAGCGGTGAACAGTTCGTTACGCATTGGATCGTAGACAACGGCGACTTCAGTACGGCCTTTGATACGTACTGCGATAGAAACTGAGAAGTGTGGCAGGCGTTTAACGAAGTTGGTGGTGCCATCCAGTGGATCGATAACCCATTGAACATCCTGATCGGTACCTTCATGTTCACCGCTTTCTTCGGTGATGATGGTGTGCTGCGGGTAAGATTTGCGGATCGTTTCGATAATAATCGCTTCTGCGGCTTTATCGACGTTAGTCACGAAATCATTGCTGCCTTTCTGGCTGGTTTCTACGGAGTCTGGAGTTTCGTAGTGTTTGGCAATTACATTACCCGCCTTGCGCGCTGCGCGCACGGCGATGGTCAGCATCGGATGCATCGGTCTCTCTCACTGGATGTTAAAGAACAGGAAAATCGGCGCAGAGTATAGCAGCGGGATCGGATTATGTCTCTCGTTTATGATAATATGCCCGAATATTCTTCAGACACTGAACCCAGACATCTAAAAATTATGCTGCAAAACATTCGAATCGTGCTGGTCGAAACATCGCACACCGGCAACATGGGCTCTGTGGCCCGCGCTATGAAAACCATGGGCTTAACGAACCTGTGGCTGGTTAATCCGCTGGTGAAACCAGACTCTCAGGCTATTGCCCTGGCGGCCGGTGCCAGCGACGTGATCGGTAATGCGCAGATCGTGGACACGCTGGATGAAGCCCTGGCCGGTTGCAGCCTGGTGGTGGGCACCAGTGCGCGCTCCCGTACGCTGCCGTGGCCGATGCTGGACCCGCGCGAATGCGGCCTGAAAAGCGTCTCAGAAGCGGAGCAGGCACCGGTTGCGCTGGTGTTTGGTCGCGAACGCGTTGGCCTGACCAACGAGGAACTACAGAAGTGCCACTACCATGTGGCGATTGCCGCCAACCCGGAATACAGCTCGCTTAACCTGGCGATGGCGGTACAGGTAATCGCCTACGAAGTGCGCATGGCATGGCTGGCGACGCAGGAGAAACAGGTCGAACCTAAAGAAGAGACGGCCTACCCACTGGTGGACGACCTGGAGCGTTTCTACGGCCACCTGGAGCAGACGCTGCTCTCTACCGGCTTCATCCGTGAAGGCCACCCGGGCCAGGTAATGAACAAGCTGCGCCGTATGTTTACCCGCGCCCGTCCGGAAAGCCAGGAGCTTAACATCCTGCGCGGGATCCTGGCGTCGATTGAACAGAAGAATAAAGAGTAGTGCCGTGTGTTCGCCGGGGCGCGCTTCGCTTACCCGGCCTATAAAGCCCGTAGGCCCGTGCAAGCGCCGCGCCGCCGGGCAAAAAATACGGCACAGAAGGTTAAATACCTGACTAAAACAGTCAAGTAAATAGTTGACCAATTTAGTCAGGAATGTCAGACTTGGCCCTGCTATGCAATACCCCCATTTTACAATAAAAAACCCCGGGCAGGGGCGAGTTTGAGGTTAAGTAAGACATGAGACTGACATCTAAAGGGCGTTATGCCGTGACCGCGATGCTGGACGTTGCGCTCAACTCCGAAGCGGGCCCGGTTCCGTTGGCTGATATTTCTGAACGACAAGGGATCTCCCTCTCTTACCTGGAACAGCTGTTCTCCAGGCTGCGTAAAAATGGACTGGTGTCCAGCGTTCGTGGCCCGGGCGGCGGTTATCTGCTGGGTAAAGACGCGGGCAGTATTGCGGTTGGCGAAGTGATTAGCGCGGTGGATGAATCCGTTGACGCAACCCGTTGCCAGGGTAAAGGCGGCTGTCAGGGCGGCGATAAATGCCTGACCCACGCGCTGTGGCGCGATCTGAGCGACCGTCTGACCGGCTTCCTGAACAACATCACCCTGGGTGAACTAGTGAATAACCAGGAAGTTCTGGACGTTTCTGGTCGTCAGCACAGTCAGGATTCACAACGCAGCACCCGTTCGCAGGACGCCATCGACGTCAAACTGCGCGCGTAATTAAAAAGATAAGTATTCAGAATCAGGCCGGGGTGGTCACACCCCGCGTACTCGGTCGTACATCCAGCCGGTTGCCTGATTCCTTGCATTGAAGCGATGTACGGAGTTTATAGAGCAATGAAATTACCGATTTATCTCGACTACTCCGCAACCACGCCGGTGGACCCGCGTGTTGCCGAGAAAATGATGCAGTGTCTGACCCTGGACGGAAACTTTGGTAACCCAGCTTCCCGTTCACACCGTTTTGGCTGGCATGCTGAAGAGGCGGTAGATATCGCCCGTAATCAGATTGCTGACCTGGTTGGCGCCGACCCGCGTGAAATTGTTTTCACCTCCGGTGCGACCGAATCCGACAACCTGGCGATCAAAGGTGCGGCCAACTTCTATCAGAAAAAAGGCAAGCACATCATCACCAGCAAAACCGAACATAAAGCCGTGCTGGACACCTGCCGTCAGCTGGAGCGTGAAGGGTTCGAGGTGACTTACCTGGCGCCGCAGAGCAACGGGATCATCGACCTGAAAGAGCTCGAAGCGGCGATGCGTGACGACACCATTCTGGTTTCCATCATGCACGTTAACAACGAAATCGGCGTTGTGCAGGACATCGCGACCATCGGCGAAATGTGCCGTGCGCGCGGCATCATCTACCACGTGGATGCGACCCAGAGCGTGGGCAAACTGCCTATCGATCTGAGCCAGCTGAAAGTGGACCTGATGTCCTTCTCCGGCCACAAAATCTATGGCCCGAAAGGTATCGGCGCGCTGTACGTTCGTCGTAAGCCACGCATCCGCATCGAAGCACAGATGCACGGCGGCGGTCATGAGCGCGGCATGCGTTCCGGTACGCTGCCTGTTCACCAGATCGTGGGCATGGGCGAAGCGTACCGTATCGCGAAAGAAGAGATGGAAACCGAGATGGCACGCCTGCGTACGCTGCGTAACCGTCTGTGGGACGGCGTGAAAGATATGGAAGAAGTGTATCTGAACGGCGATCTCGAGCAGGGCGCGCCAAACATCCTCAACGTCAGCTTCAACTATGTTGAAGGTGAATCGCTGATCATGGCGCTGAAAGACCTGGCCGTTTCTTCCGGTTCTGCCTGTACGTCTGCAAGCCTGGAGCCATCCTACGTGCTGCGCGCGCTGGGCATGACTGACGAGCTGGCACACAGCTCAATCCGTTTCTCTTTAGGTCGTTTCACTACCGAAGAAGAGATTGACTACACCATCAAGCTGGTTCGTAACTCCATTGGCCGTCTGCGCGACCTTTCTCCTCTGTGGGAAATGTTCAAGCAGGGCGTGGACCTGAACAGCATTGAATGGTCACATCACTAATCGGTACATAAGGAGAATTCAATCATGGCATACAGCGAAAAAGTTATCGATCATTACGAGAACCCGCGCAACGTTGGCTCTTTTGACAACAGCGACGACTCTGTCGGCAGCGGCATGGTTGGTGCGCCAGCATGTGGCGACGTGATGAAGTTGCAGATTAAAGTCAACAATGAAGGTATCATTGAAGACGCGCGCTTCAAGACCTACGGCTGCGGTTCTGCTATTGCCTCCAGCTCCCTGGTCACCGAATGGGTGAAGGGCAAGTCTCTGGACGAAGCACAGGCAATCAAGAACACGGATATTGCTGAAGAACTCGAACTGCCACCGGTGAAAATTCACTGTTCTATTCTGGCAGAAGACGCGATCAAAGCCGCCATTGCGGATTACAAAAGCAAACGTGAAGCAAAATAATTGAGGTTTGAGTATGTCGATTACCCTTAGCGACAGCGCTGCCGCGCGAGTAAGCTCTTTTCTGGCGAACCGTGGTAAAGGCTTTGGCCTGCGACTGGGCGTACGTACCTCCGGCTGTTCTGGTATGGCTTACGTACTGGAGTTTGTTGACGAGCCGGCGTCTGATGACACCGTGTTTGAAGACAAGGGCGTGAAGGTGGTGGTCGATGGCAAAAGCCTGCAATTTCTCAACGGCACTCAGCTGGACTTCGTAAAAGAAGGCCTGAACGAAGGGTTCAAATTCACGAACCCGAACGTCAAAGACGAGTGTGGTTGCGGCGAAAGCTTCCACGTTTAACCGCGCGTCATCCGAAACCCCACCGTGGCTTTGCTGCGCGTGGGGTTTGTTCTAACAGGCTACCCCTGAGATTGTTATGGATTACTTCACTCTCTTCGGACTACCCGCTCAATACCCGATCGATCTTCAGGCACTGACGATCCGTTTCCAGGATCTACAGCGTCAGTACCATCCGGATAAATTCGCCAGCGGGACGCAGGCAGAGCAGCTGGCTGCGGTATCGCACTCCGCGACCATCAATCAGGCCTGGCAAACGCTGCGTCATCCGCTGACGCGTGCCGAATATCTGCTTTCGCTCCACGGCTTCGATCTGGCGAGCGAACAGCATACCGTGCGCGACACCGCCTTTCTGATGGAACAGCTTACGCTTCGCGAAGAGCTGGATGAGATTGAACAGGCCAAAGATGAAGCGCGTCTGGAACGTTTTATCACGCGCGTGAAGGGCATGTTCGATACCCGCCATCAGCAGATGGTGGAGCAACTGAACAACGAGACCTGGGACGTCGCGGCAGACACTGTGCGCAAACTCCGTTTTCTCGATAAACTGCGAAGCAGTGCTGAACAACTCGAAGAAAAGCTGCTCGATTTTTAATTTCGGAAGCAATTATGGCCTTATTACAAATTAGTGAGCCTGGCTTAAGCGCCGCACCGCACCAGCGTCGTCTGGCGGTCGGTATTGACCTGGGCACCACCAATTCCCTCGTGGCGACCGTGCGCAGCGGCCAGGCGGAAACGCTGGCTGACGAGCAGGGCCGCAATCTGCTGCCTTCCGTGGTCCACTATCAGCCGCAGGGGCACGCGGTTGGCTACGACGCCCGCGCCAACGCCGCGCGCGATCCGGCCAACACCATCAGCTCCGTAAAGCGCATGATGGGCCGCTCGCTGGCTGATATCCAGACCCGCTACCCGCACCTGCCGTATCAGCTTCAGGCCAGTGAAAACGGCCTGCCGATGATTGCCACGGTGGCCGGCCTGCTGAACCCAATTCGTGTTTCCGCTGACATCCTCAAAGCGCTGGCGGCGCGCGCGACGGCGACGCTTGGCGGCGATCTGGACGGCGTAGTGATCACCGTTCCGGCCTATTTTGACGACGCACAGCGTCAGGGCACCAAAGACGCCGCGCGTCTGGCGGGCCTGCACGTGCTGCGCCTGCTGAACGAACCGACGGCGGCGGCGATTGCCTACGGCCTCGACTCCGGTCAGGAAGGGGTGATTGCGGTCTACGATCTGGGCGGCGGCACCTTTGATATTTCTATCCTGCGCCTGAGCCGCGGCGTGTTCGAAGTGCTGGCGACCGGCGGGGATTCCGCGCTCGGCGGCGATGATTTCGACCATCTGCTGGCGGACTACATCCGCGAGCAGGCGGGCATCAGCGATCGCAGCGATGCGCGCGTTCAGCGCGAACTGCTGGATGCGGCAATCGACGCCAAAATTGCGCTGAGCGATGCGCAGTCGGTCAGCGTTAATGTCGCAGGCTGGCAGGGTGAAATCACCCGCGATCGGTTCAGCGAGCTGATTGCGCCTCTGGTTAAACGCACCCTGCTGGCCTGCCGTCGCGCATTGAAGGATGCGGGCGTGGAGGCTGACGAGGTGCTGGAAGTGGTCATGGTGGGCGGCTCAACGCGCGTGCCGCTGGTGCGCGAGCGCGTGGGCGAATTCTTTGGCCGCACGCCGCTGACCTCCATCGACCCGGACAAAGTGGTTGCCGTCGGCGCCGCTATCCAGGCCGATATTCTGGTTGGCAACAAGCCGGACAGCGAAATGCTGCTGCTGGACGTCATCCCGCTGTCTCTCGGTTTAGAAACCATGGGCGGCCTGGTGGAGAAAGTGATCCCGCGTAACACCACCATTCCGGTGGCGCGCGCGCAGGAGTTCACCACCTTCAAAGACGGCCAGACCGCGATGTCCATCCACGTGATGCAGGGCGAGCGCGAACTGGTGCAGGACTGCCGCTCTCTGGCGCGCTTTGCGCTGCGCGGTATCCCGGCGCTGCCGGCGGGCGGGGCGCATATTCGCGTGACCTTCCAGGTGGACGCCGACGGCCTGCTGAGCGTGACGGCGATGGAAAAATCCACCGGCGTGGAATCGTCCATCCAGGTGAAGCCGTCCTACGGCCTGACCGATGGCGAAATCGCCTCCATGATCCAGGATTCAATGAGCTACGCCGAGCAGGATGTGAAGGCGCGTATGCTGGCTGAACAGAAAGTTGAAGCCGCACGCGTGCTGGAAAGCCTGAACGGGGCGCTCGCTGCCGATGCCGCGCTGTTAAGCGCCGCCGAGCGCCAGGTGATTGACGAGGCTGCCGCGCGCTTACGCGCAGTCGCTGAAGGCAATGACGCTGACGCAATAGAAGAAGCCATTAAAAACGTTGATAAACAAACCCAGGACTTCGCCGCTCGCCGCATGGACAAATCTGTCCGCGTCGCGCTGAAAGGCCAGTCCGTGGACGAGGTTTAATATGCCAAAGATTGTTATTTTGCCTCATGCGGACCTCTGTCCGGATGGTGCTGTTCTGGAAGCGAAGACCGGTGAAACCATTCTCGATGTTGCCCTGCGTGCAGGTATCGAAGTGGAACACGCCTGTGAAAAATCCTGTGCCTGCACCACCTGCCACTGCATCGTGCGTGAAGGTTTCGACTCTCTCGCCGAGAGCACCGAAGACGAAGACGACATGCTGGATAAAGCATGGGGTCTGGAGCCAGACAGCCGCCTGAGCTGTCAGGCCGCGGTGACCGATGAAGATCTGGTCGTAGAATTCCCGCGCTACACCATCAACCACGCACGCGAGCATTAATATGGGACTGAAGTGGACAGACAGCCGTGAAATCGGCGAAGCGCTCTACGACGCGAACCCGGATCTCGATCCGAAAACCGTACGATTCACCGACATGCACCAGTGGATCTGCGATTTAGAGGATTTCGACGACGATCCTAACGCATCCAATGAAAAAATTCTGGAGGCGATTCTGTTAGTCTGGTTAGATGAAGCAGAATAAATAACAAAACGGGCTGCCTTCAGGCGGCCCGTTTGCTAGTTGCTAATAAGGATAAATAAAATGACCGAAGCGATGAAGATTACGCTCGCCACACAGCCTGCTGACGCGCGCTGGGGCGAAAAAGCCACCTACAGCATCAACAACGACGGTATTACCCTGCACCTGACGGGCAACGATAATTTGGGTCTGATCCAGCGCGCCGCGCGTAAAATTGACGGCCTGGGCATTAAGCATGTGTCGCTGGAAGGTGAAGGCTGGGATACTGACCGCAGCTGGGCGTTCTGGGCGGGATACAAAGGCCCGAAAGGCACCCGTAAAATTGAGTGGGCGAACCTCGACGAAGCTGGTCAGAAAGAGCTGGAAAGCCGCCTGAAAATTATCGACTGGGTGCGCGACACCATTAACGCCCCGGCGGAAGAGCTTGGCCCTGAGCAGCTGGCGCAGCGCGCCGTTGACCTGCTGTCCGGCGTGGCGGGGGATAACATGTCCTACCGCATCACCAAGGGCGAAGATCTGCGCGAGCAGAACTACATGGGCATTCATACCGTGGGCCGTGGTTCTGAGCGTCCTCCGGTCCTGCTGGCGCTGGATTACAACCCAACCGGCAATAAAGAAGCGCCGGTCTTTGCCTGCCTGGTCGGGAAAGGCATTACCTTCGACACCGGCGGCTACAGCCTGAAGCAGAGCGCATTCATGGACTCCATGAAGTCCGACATGGGCGGCGCGGCAACCATCACCGGCGCGCTGGCGTTCGCTATCACTCGTGGCCTGAACAAGCGCGTCAAGCTGTACCTGTGCTGCGCGGATAACATGGTGAGCGGTAACGCCTTCAAGCTGGGCGACATCATTCGCTACCGCAACGGTAAAAATGTCGAAGTGATGAACACCGATGCCGAAGGCCGTCTGGTGCTGGCCGATGGCCTGATCGACGCCTCTGCCCAGAAGCCAGAGCTCATTATCGACATGGCGACCCTGACCGGCGCGGCGAAAACGGCCCTGGGTAACGACTACCACGCGCTGTTCAGCTTCGACGACAAGCTGGCCGCTCGCCTGCTGGCAAGCGCTGCGGCGGAAAACGAGCCGTTCTGGCGCCTGCCGCTGGCCGAGTTCCACCGCAGCCAGTTGCCGTCTAACTTTGCCGAGCTGAACAACACCGCGAGCGCGGCGTATCCGGCGGGTGCAAGCACCGCAGCGGGCTTCCTGTCTCACTTCGTTGAGAACTATCATGAAGGCTGGCTGCACATCGACTGCTCTGCAACCTACCGTAAAGCGGCGGTTGAACAGTGGTCTGCGGGTGCGACCGGTCTGGGTGTGCGTACCGTAGCGAACCTGCTGACGGCTGAGTGATCTTTTTTGCCGGGTGGCGCCACGCTTGTGCGAGCCTACGGTTTTGTAGGTCGGGTAAGCAAAGCGCCACCCGGCGTTTTTTTGAAGTAGCGAAACTATGTCAGATACTAAAAACGAATTAGAGACCCTGCTGGAGCAGGCGGCGACCGAGCCCGCCCACCGTCCGGCCTTTTTCCGCACGCTGCTGGAATCTACCGTCTGGGTGCCGGGAACGGCGGCAGAAGGGGAGCAGGTAGTGGAAGACAGCGCGCTGGATCTGCTGCACTGGGAGAAAGATGACGGCACCTCGGTGATCCCGTTCTTTACCTCGCTGGAAGCCTTGCAGGAAGCGGTAGAAGACGAACAGGCGTTCGTGGTGATGCCGGTGCGCACGCTGTTCGAAATGACGCTGGGGCAGACGCTTTTCCTCAACGCCAAACTGCCAACAGGGAAAGAGTTCACCCCGCGCGAAATCAGCCACCTGATTGGTGAGGAGGGCAACCCGCTCAGCACCCAGGAGGTGCTGGAAGGGGGCGAAACGCTGCTGCTCTCTGAAGTGGCCGAGCCGCCCGCGCAGATGATTGACTCCCTGACCACGCTGTTTAGTACCATCAAGCCGGTGAAACGCGCTTTCCTCTGCTCCATCAAAGAGGGGGCTGATGAACAGCCCGTGCTGCTGATTGGTATTGAAGCGGACGGCGATATTGAAGACATCATTCAGGCGGCGGGAAGCGTAGCGACCGACACGCTGCCGGGCGATGAGCCGATCGATATCTGTCAGGTGAAGAAGGGCGAGAAAGGGATCAGCCACTTTATTACCGAGCACATCACCCCGTTCTACGAGCGTCGCTGGGGCGGCTTCCTGCGCGATCTTAAAACCAACCGCATTATTTAATTACGGCGGGGTGAGCCTCACCCCGTTGCCTCCAGCAGCAGTAAATCCATCAGCAGCACCAGATTCGACTCAAACGACGTCACGCCCGCGGCTTCGGCAGCGAAGTGCACCGCCTCGTCATACAGCGCGAAATGCAGATCCGCCATGCCCGCCAGCGTATTGGCGGAGGCTCGGGTAAAGGCGACGACCGTCATGCCGACGTTTTTGGCTATCCGCGCTTTATCCAGTACCTGCTCCGTTTCGCCGCTGCGGGAGACGGCAATAAACACCTGATAACGCGCGGCGTTACTGAGAAAAATATTCCGGCTGTCTCCCGGCCCGGAGATGAACGCCGTTTTACCCAGCACCTGCAACTTCTTGGTCAGGTACTCGGCAAAAAGATACGAAAACCCGGCGCCGTAAAGAAAGAAGCTCTCTTTCTGGCGCAGCAGGCCGGCAAACTGCTGGCGTTTGGCCTGGGTGACCCACTGAAAGGTATGCTGATAGTTGGCAATAAACTGAGCGAACAGCGCCGGTAATTCCGCATGCTGCTCAGGCTGCACGGTGATGTGCGGCGTGTCTGAAAGCAGCTGCTTGCAGTGCCAGTTAAACTCGCTAAAGCCGCTAAACCCGAGCTTCTGACACAGGCGCATAATCGTCGCGGTGGAGACAAATGTCGCCAGCGCCAGCTCGCGCACGGTGATGTTGCCCACCAGCAGCGGATGCTCCGTGAGGAGGGCGAGGACGCGATACTCCGCGCGGGTCAGTGAGGACCCGCGCGTTAACAGCGTTGCCAGGCGGTTATCCATTAGTTCGCCGGTTCAACCGGCAGATCGTCCCGCGCGCCCCATTCGCTCCAGGCGCCGTCATACAGAGTCACGTCATTCGCGCCAAGGGTTGCCAGCGCCAGAATCACCACGCAGGCCGTCACGCCGGAGCCGCAGCTGGCAATAATCGGACGATGCAGATCCACGCCCTGACGTTCAAAAACGGCACGCAGTTCATCGGTGGTTTTCAGCTCGCCTTCAAACACCAGATCACCCCACGGCACGTTCAGCGCACCCGGAATATGGCCTCGCCTCAGCCCCGGACGTGGTTCATCCGCTTCAGCGTTAAAGCGTGGTGCAGGGCGCGCATCGACGATTTGCGCCGTCTTTTCGTGGCTGACGACCAGCACATCGGTCAGACGCTTCACCACGTGTGCGTCAAACGACGCGTCGAAATCGCCTTCCGGCAGCGTGACGTCACCCTGCTGGAGCGGCAGCTCATCGCGTTTCCAGCCCGCAAGCCCACCCGCTAGAATCGACACTTTTTCCACGCCGAAGTTTTTCAGCATCCACCACGCGCGCGGCGCGGAGAACAGATTGCCTTCATCGTACACTACAAGATGTTTGTCTTTGCTGATGCCCAGCTCGCGCATCGCCACGGAAAACGCTTCCGGACGCGGCAGCATGTGCGGCAGGGGAGAGGTGTGATCGGAAAGCGCTTCGATATCAAAAAATACCGCGCCTGGCAGATGCCCTGCGCGGTATTCACCGGGAACGTCACGATGCTCTTGCCCCGGAGGGGCCATGCGCGCATCAATAATCTGAACTTCCGGGTCGTCACCGTGCTCAATCAGCCAGTCGGCAGCGACAAAATATGAGGTGGACATGGTTGCCTCCATTCTTTTCCGTAAAAAAGGATTGTCGGTGTTTTTTCTGACACCGACAAGCTAACCACGTTCAACTCGCGAGCAAGCCCCTATTTTTTCACCGCTTCGCCGTCCTGCCAGGCCTTTTGCAGTGCAGGCCAGTAGTCGCGGTTGGCTTCGATCATCTCATCCAGGATCGCTTTCGCGTGTTCCATGGTCGGCACGGTGCGGTTCAGGGTGAACGCCTGAAGTGCTTTCTCATAGCTGCCTTCGATGGTCGCCTCAACCAGCAGCTGTTCAGAGGCCAGCTGCTGCTGTAAAAGCGTCTGGTGGAACAGCGGCACCTGACCCACGCGGACGGGCTCTGGTCCTTCGGAGGTAATATAGGCAGGCACTTCCACTACCGCATCATAAGGCAGGTTGGTAATCGCCCCGCGGTTTTCGACCATCACCAGATGACGCTGGCGCAGGTTGAACGCCAGCGAGCAGGCGACATCGACGATAAACTCACCGTGGACACCTACGTGGAAGGCATCCGGTAAAATTCCGGTGCGCTGGTACTCTTCGGCAGCGGCGAAGAGTTTTTTCTCACGCCCGTTCATCACTTCGTTGGCCCGGGTATAGTCGGGGTTCTGATGCTCCACAATCTGGTTCGGCATCAGGTAGTACTGTAGATACGGGTTCGGCAGGTACTCTGGGAAGTTATCCATTATCGGCTTGATGTTGCGCCAGGTTTTCACCCACGACGGATCCGAGTGCTGCGGGTCGGTTTTTGCGGCATCTTCCGTCAGCAGGCCAAACTTCGCGATATGTTTACGCAGCTCCGGTAATTTGTCCTCGCCGTCCACCAGCACGCGGGTAAACCAGCCGAAGTGGTTGAGACCAAAATAGTCCACCTCCAGCCTGCGACGATCCACGCCCAGTATGGCCCCCATATTACGCATCGCCGCGACCGGCATATCGCAGATGTTCAGCACCCGTGCGTTGGGGCGCAGGCGACGCACGCCTTCCGCAACAATCGCCGCCGGGTTGGAGTAGTTCACGATCCACGCTTTCTCATGTGCGTAGCGTTCCACTTGATCGATAAGCTCCACCATCGGCAGGATCGTGCGCAGGCCATACGCCAGCCCTCCTGGGCCGCAGGTTTCCTGGCCGACCACGCCGTGGCGCAGCGGAATTTTTTCATCCTGCTCGCGCATTTTGTACTGCCCGACGCGCATCTGGGCAAAAACAAAGTGCGCGCCGCTGAAGGCCACTTCCGGGTCGCTTGTGACGGTGAATTTGATGCTCTGACTGTGGTCGCGAATGACCTTCTCCACCACGGGCGCAATGGTCTTCTGACGCGCCTCGTCGATGTCGTACAGGCGGATCTCTGCCAGAGGGAAATCGTCCAGGCGTACCATCAGGCTTTTCACAATACCCGGCGTGTAGGTGCTGCCGCCGCCGGCAATCGACAGAATAAAGGGGGGTGTAAACATTTTTAGCTCCTTTCAGAGAAACGTCTCAACGGCTTCTCGCATTTTTTTGACATGCAGCCCGTAGACCACCTGAACGTTGTTACCTTGTTTGATAACGCCTTTCGCGCCGGTCGCTTTCAGGCGCGGTTCGTCGATGATGTCGACGTCCTTCACCGTGACGCGTAAGCGGGTGTAGCAGTTATCAACGACTTCAATATTTGCCCGGCCGCCCAGACCCACCACGATGGATTCGCCCAGCCCGTCGTTATTCCCCTTCGCCTGGTACTCCTGCTTGCTGTAGAGGCGCGTCTCCCGATCCTCATCTTCACGGCCCGGCGTTTTCATGTTGAAACGCAGGATCAGGAAGCGGAACACCACGAAGTAGAGGGCAAACATGATCAGCCCCACCACGATGTACATTGGCCAGTTGGACTTCTCCGTGCCGAGCGGCAGGTTGTAGAGGATGAAATCGATAATTCCGTTGGCGCCGATAGCGTGAACGCCAAACAGCGAGAACAGCATCATGCCGATGCCGGTCAGCACCGCATGCACCACGAACAGCAGCGGGGCGACAAACAGGAAGGAGAATTCAATCGGCTCGGTTACGCCGACCAGCAGCGAGGTCAGCGCCGCCGGGATCAGAATGGCCTTCGCAATCGCCTTACGCTCTGGCTTCGCGGTCATGTACATCGCCAGCGCGGCGGCGGGCAGGCCAAACATCTTGCTGATGCCGCGCGCATCCCACACCACGGTGCTGCTGAGCTGTTTGACGTCCGGGCAGGCCATCTCGGCGAAGTAGATATTGCGCGCCCCCTGGTAAGCCGTGCCGCACACCTCCTGCGTGCCGCCCAGTTCGGTATACAGGAACGGCGTATAGACCAGATGATGTAGGCCCGTCGGTACCAGAATGCGCTCAAGGAAACCGTAGATCGCCACCCCGAACGGACCAGAGCCTTTAATAGCCAGCGCCAGGGCGCTAATCCCATGCTGCGCGTATGGCCAGAGTTCGCTCATGGCCACGCCGAGCAGCATAGAAACGGGCAGCATGACAATCGCCACAAAGCAGTGGCCGGAGTAAATCGCCATCGCACCGTTAAACTGCACGCCGGAATATTTGTTGTATAGATAACCGGAGAGCGCCCCGGTCAGGATCCCGGCGAAAACACCCATCTCCAGCACCTGGACGCCCAGCACCATGCTTTGTCCGGCGGCTTTCATCTGCTCAGCGGGAGCCAGTTCACCCTGAAGCTGTAGCGTCACGTTCATCGCGTTAATGAACACGATAAAGGTCACCAGCCCAATCAGCGCCGCGTAGCCTTTGTCTCGTGTTGCCAGTCCAATGGGGATCCCGACGGCAAACACCAGTGCCAGGTTGACCAGCACCGACACGGCAGATTTGGCGATCAGCTGGCCGACACTCTGGATCAGCGGATGGCCGAGAAACGGCAGGTACTCGGCCAGATTGCCGTTACCCAGTACATTGCCAAAGGCGATAAACAGGCCGACGATGGGTAAGATAAGTACAGGTCCGTAAAGTGATTTTCCGAAATTTTGTAGGGCGTTCACGGCTCGTTTCATGGCTTTCTCTCTTATTGAACCGCGCACTCGGGGTGCGTCATGGTCATAAAACTAGCAGGCTCAGCGCGAGTTTATCCAGCTATCCTCTTGTTTTAAAAACAAATGACGTGAAAGGTAACATGTTACGTTACGCCGTGTGATCGCGGTTCCAACCCGGTAGATCAGCGAGATGCAATTCTGCGAGGCGCTTTCCAGATTATAAAATTGGACTTTTTGTATTAACGAAACTTGCGGATAATACTTATCCGGACGACGACCAACAGGCCCCCCTCAGGCCAGGGACACAGGATGAAACCGTTTCGCTTAGCCGCGATCTCTCTCGCGCTGCTCACCACCTTTACGCTTGTCGGCTGTGATAACAGCGACGATAAACCTCAGGCCGCTGCGCCCGCAGCGTCTACGGCATCACAACAGAAAGCCCCGGAAAAAGCTGATCCTGAAAAGCTGGCTAAGCTGGCCGCGCAGAGTCAGGGCAAGGCGTTGACGCTGCTGGATGCTTCTGAAGTGCAACTCGACGGCGCCGCGACGCTGGTTCTGACCTTCTCTGTACCTCTGAAACCCGATCAGGATTTCGCCAAAACGGTGCATGTGGTGGATAAGAAAAGCGGGAAGGTGGACGGTGCCTGGGAATTGGCGCCCAATCTTAAGGAGCTGCGCCTGCGCCACCTGGAGCCGAATCGTAATCTGGTCGTCACCGTTGAGCATGGCCTACAGGCACTGAATAACGCAACCTTCGATAAGAGCTATGAAAAGGCGCTTACGACACGGGATATTGAGCCGACGGTCGGATTCGCCAGCCGCGGTTCGCTGCTGCCGGGCAAAGTGGTGGAAGGGTTGCCGGTGATGGCGCTTAACGTCAGCAACGTGGACGTCAACTTCTACCGCGTGAAGCCGGAGTCGCTGGCCTCGTTTGTCAGCCAGTGGGAGTACCGTAACTCGCTGACCAACTGGGAATCCGACAACCTGCTGAAGATGGCGGAACTGGTCTATACCGGCCGTTTCGACCTCAACCCGGCGCGCAACACGCGTGAAAAACTGCTTTTGCCGCTCAAAGAAATTAAGCCGCTCCAGCAGTCTGGCGTTTATATCGCCGTGATGAATCAGGCCGGTCACTATAACTACAGTAACGCCGCGACGCTCTTTACCTTAAGTGATATTGGGCTGTCCGCTCACCGTTATCATAACCGCCTGGACATCTTCACCCAGAGCCTTGAAAACGGTGCGGCGCAGTCAGGCGTGACCATTACCCTGCTGAACGATAAAGGGCAGACCCTTGCCGAGGCGAACAGCGACGCCGACGGCCATGCGAAACTGGAAACCGATAAAGAAGCCGCGCTGATCCTGGCCAGCAAAGATGGCCAGACCACGCTGCTTGACCTCAAGCTTCCGGCGCTGGATCTGGCGGAGTTTGATATCGCCGGCAAGCCCGGGTACAGCAAGCAGTTCTTTATGTTTGGCCCGCGCGATCTCTATCGTCCGGGTGAAACGGTGATCCTTAACGGCCTGCTGCGCGACAGCGACGGAAAACCGCTTCCCGATCAGCCGGTAAAACTTGACGTGCTGCGTCCGGACGGACAGGTAGCACGTACGGTCGTTGTGCAACCCGAGAACGGTCTCTATCGCTTCAATTATCCGCTTGATAGCGGCGCCCAGACCGGCATGTGGCATATGCGCGCAAATACGGGCGATAACCAGCAGCGCATGTGGGATTTCCACGTCGAAGATTTTATGCCTGAGCGTATGGCGCTGAATCTGACCGGGCAAAAAACACCGGTTTCCCCGCAGGATGATGTGGACTTTAACGTTGTGGGCTATTACCTGTATGGCGCACCGGCTAACGGCAATGCTCTGCAAGGACAGCTTTTCCTGCGCCCGCTACGCGACGCCGTTCCTGCACTGCCTGGCTTCCAGTTTGGTGATATTGCCGAGGAAAACCTGAGCCGCAGCCTGGATGAAGTGCAGCTTACGCTGGACGAAAAGGGACGCGGGCAGGTAACCACCGAAAGCCAGTGGAAAGATACGCACTCGCCGCTGCAACTGATTTTGCAGGCCAGCCTGCTGGAATCAGGCGGACGTCCGGTGACACGACGCGCTGAGCAGGCTATCTGGCCTGCGGCTGAACTCCCGGGGATCCGCCCACAGTTCGCCAGCAAGGCCGTTTATGACTACCGTACCGATACCACCGTCAACCAGCCGATCGTCGATGAGAACGGCAACGCCAGCTTTGACATCGTCTATGCCGATGCCAGCGGGGCGAAAAAAGCGGTATCCGGCTTGCAGGTGCGTCTTATCCGTGAGCGCCGTGACTACTTCTGGAACTGGTCCGAGAGTGAGGGCTGGCAGTCTCAGTTCGATCAAAAAGATCTGGTTGAGGGCGAGCAGGAGCTTAACCTCAAGGCAGATGAAACCGGTAAAGTCACCTTCCCGGTGGAGTGGGGCTCATACCGTCTGGAAGTGAAAGCGCCTGATGACATGGTCAGCAGCGTGCGCTTCTGGGCCGGTTACAGCTGGCAGGATAACAGCGATGGCACGGGGGCTGCACGTCCAGACCGCGTAACGCTGAAGCTGGATAAACCCGCTTATCAGCCGGGCGATACCATAAACCTGCACATTGCGGCCCCGGCAGCAGGCAAGGGCTATGCGATGATCGAATCCAGCGAAGGACCACTGTGGTGGAAAGAGATCGACGTGCCGGCAAACGGTCTGGATCTCTCTATTCCGGTGGATAAAGCCTGGAAGCGTCACGATCTCTATCTCAGCACGCTGGTGGTTCGTCCCGGCGATAAATCCAAATCCGCCACGCCGAAGCGCGCGGTTGGATTGCTGCACCTGCCGATGGGCGACGAAAATCGTCGTCTCAACATTGCCCTTGAGAACCCGCAAAAAATGCGCCCGAACCAGACGCTCTCAGTGAAGGTGAAGGCAAGCGTGAAAGCGGGGTCTGTGCCGCAGAAAGTCAATGTGCTGGTCTCGGCCGTTGATAGCGGCGTGCTGAACATCACCGACTACGTTACGCCGGATCCGTGGGAAGCCTTCTTCGGCCAGAAGCGCTATGGCGCGGATATCTATGATGTTTACGGCCAGGTTATTGAGGGCCAGGGCCGCATGGCCGCACTGCGCTTTGGGGGGGACGGCGATGAACTGAAACGCGGCGGTAAGCCACCGGTGAACCATGTCACCATTATTGCCCAGCAGGCGCAGCCGGTAACGCTTGATGCCAATGGCGAAGGCACTATCACGCTGCCGATTGGTGATTTCAACGGCGAACTGCGTCTGATGGCACAGGCCTGGACGGAAGACGATTTCGGCAGCAGCGAAAGCAAAGTCGTAGTGGCTGCGCCGATTATCACCGAGCTTAACACGCCGCGGTTCCTGGCGAGCGGGGATACCTCAAGGCTGACGCTGGATCTGACGAACCTGACTGACAAGCCACAAACGCTCAATGTCGTATTAACCTCTACGGGCAAGCTGGCGATTGAAAGTAGCGCGCCGCCGCGCCCGGTTCAGCTAGAGCCCGGCGCGCGCAGCACGCTGTACATTCCGGTGCGCGCGCAGGACGGTTACGGTGAAGGGGAAGTCATCGCGCTTGTTACCGGGCTTCAGCTGCCGGGTGAAACGTTTGTCCCTCAGCACAAGAGCTGGAAGATAGGCGTGCGTCCCGCATACCCGGCGCAAACGGTGAATACCGGCGCCATGCTCAACCCCGGCGAGTCCTGGACCGCGCCGGTGCAGCACAGCAGCGGCTTATCGACTGCCACTTTACAGGGGCAACTGCTGCTGAGCGGCAAACCGCCGCTGAACCTGGCGCGCTATATTCGTGAGCTACAGGCGTATCCGTACGGCTGTCTGGAACAAACCACCAGCGGCCTGTTCCCGTCGCTCTACACTAACGCCGCGCAGCTGGCGGCGCTGGGCATCAAGGGCGACACTGATGATAAACGCCGCGCCGCCATTGATATCGGGATCTCCCGCCTGCTGCAAATGCAGCGTGACGACGGTGGTTTTGCGCTGTGGGATAGAAATGGTCCGGAAGAGTACTGGCTGACCGCTTATGTGACGGATTTCCTGGTTCGTGCGGGAGAACAGGGCTACAGCGTTCCCGCTGACGCGGTCAATAAAGCCAATAACCGCCTGCTGCGCTATTTGCAGGATCCGGGCATGATGTCCATCCGCTACAGTGACGACACCCAGGCCAGCAAATTCGCCGTGCAGGCCTATGCTGCGCTGGTGCTGGCGCGCCAGCAAAAAGCGCCGCTTGGGGCATTGCGTGAAATCTGGGATCGTCAGGCCCAGGCTGCTTCCGGGCTCCCGCTGATGCAGCTGGGCGTGGCGCTGAAGCTGATGGGCGACGGGCCGCGCAGCCAGCAGGCGATGGATCAGGCGATGAAAACGCCGCGCAAAGAGAGCAAAACCTGGATTGCGGATTATGGCAGCCAGCTTCGCGATAACGCCCTGATGCTCGCCCTCCTTGAAGAGAATAAGCTACTGCCGGAGGCGCAAAATACGCTACTGAACGGCTTGTCTGAGCAGGCATTTAGCCAGCGCTGGCTCTCCACGCAGGAAAGTAACGCCCTGTTTCTTGCCGGACGTTCGCTGCAAAACCTCAGCGGCGCCTGGCAGGCCACCACCAGCCTCTCCGATCAGACGCTGAACAGTGAAAAATCGCAGGTACAAAACGTGAACGGTGCTCAGCTTGACGGTTTGCAGGTCACCAACATTGGCGCCGCGCCGCTGTGGGTGCGCCTCGACAGTACCGGTTATCCGGAATATGCCCCGCAGCCCTCTTCGAAGGTTCTGAGCATCCAGCGTCATATACTGTCCCTGGACGGCAGCACGAAATCGCTCTCATCGGTGAAGAGCGGGGAACTGGTTCTTGTGTGGCTTGAAGTGAAGGCCAGCCAGAACGTGCCGGATGCCCTGGTGGTGGATCTGCTCCCGGCAGGTCTGGAGCTGGAAAATCAGAATCTGGCGAGCAGCAGTGCCAGCCTGCCGGACAGCGGCAGTGAGGTGCAAAACCTGCTTAATCAGATGCAGCAGTCTGATATCCAGCACATGGAATTCCGCGACGATCGCTTTGTGGCCGCCGTGCCGGTCAACGAAGGTCAGCCGGTCACGCTGGTCTATCTGGCACGTGCCGTTACGCCGGGAACCTACCAGGTGCCTGTTCCGATGGTCGAGTCCATGTACGTTCCGCAGTGGCGAGCAACGGGGGCGGCCAGTGGCCCGCTGATCGTTGTACCGTAAAATGCGGATAACGCGCCTGATTCGCTCCCGCTGGCTGTGGCTGGCGGGAGCGCTTCTCGTTTTAGGGGGACTGATTGTCGTCGCTGACCGTGTCTGGCCGTTGCCCCTGAAAGAGGTCAACCCTGCGCGAGTGGTCGTGGATGAGCAGGGCGTCCCGCTGTGGCGTTTTGCCGACAGCGAAGGTATCTGGCGCTATCCGGTTACCATTGAAGACGTCTCACCACGCTATCTGGAAGCGCTGATCCAGTATGAAGACCGCTGGTTCTGGAACCACCCTGGCGTCAATCCGCTTTCTGTACTGCGTGCCGCCTGGCAGGATCTCACCTCCGGGAGAGTCGTGTCAGGCGGGAGCACGCTGACCATGCAGGTGGCGCGCCTGCTGGATCCGCATCCGCGCACCTTTGGCGGCAAAATTCGCCAGCTGTGGCGGGCGATGCAGCTGGAGTGGCATCTCTCCAAGCGTGACATTCTTACGCTGTATCTAAACCGTGCCCCGTTTGGCGGCACGTTGCAGGGCGTGGGCGCTGCAAGCTGGACTTATCTTGGAAAGCCGCCCTCACGGCTGAGCTATTCCGACGCGGCGCTGCTGGCGGTGCTGCCGCAGGCGCCAAGCCGTTTGCGTCCGGACCGCTGGCCGGCGCGTGCGGAAGCGGCGCGTAACAAAGTGCTCGACCGCATGTTGACTCAGGGCGTCTGGTCAGAGAAACAGGTGAAAGAGTCCCGTGAAGAACCGGTGTGGCTGGCTCCCCGGCAGATGCCGCAGCTGGCGCCGCTCTTTTCACGCATGATGCTCAGTAAAAGTCGTGACACAAAAATAGTCACCACGCTGGATGCAGCCCTGCAAAGACAGCTTGAAGAGCTGGCAATGAACTGGAAATCGCGCCTGCCCGCCCGCAGTTCGCTGGCGATGATCGTTGTGGATCATACGTCTATGAAAGTACGTGGCTGGGTTGGTTCGGTAGATATCAACGATGACAGCCGTTTTAGCCACGTAGATATGGTCAATGCGATCCGATCTCCGGGATCGGTTCTTAAGCCATTCATCTATGGCATGGCGCTGGACGAGGCTCTCATCCATCCCGCCTCGCTGCTTCAGGATGTCCCAAGAAAAACGGGAGATTATCGTCCCGGCAACTTTGACAGTGGCTTTCACGGGCCGGTCAGCATGAGCGAAGCCCTGGTGCGTTCCCTCAACCTGCCTGCTGTGCAGGTACTGGAAGCGTACGGTCCAAAACGCTTTGCAGGCATGCTGAGCAACGCGGGATTACCGCTCATTCTCCCTGCGGGTGCGCAGCCCAATCTCTCCCTGATTCTGGGAGGCGCCGGGGCGCGCCTGGCTGATATCGCTGCCGCCTACAGCGCTTTTGCGCGTCAGGGTAAGGCGGGCCGACTGCGTTTACAGCCTGGCGATCCGCTGATCGAACGTCCGCTGCTGTCGCAGGGCGCGGCGTGGATTATTCGTCGCATACTTGCCAACGAAGCGCAGCCCCTGCCGGACAGCGCGCTGCCCCAGGTTGCGCCGCTGGCCTGGAAAACGGGCACCAGCTACGGCTACCGGGATGCCTGGGCCATCGGGCTGAATGCCCGCTATGTCATCGGTATCTGGACTGGACGTCCGGACGGTACGCCCGTTGCGGGGCAGTTTGGTTTCGCCAGCGCGGTTCCGCTCCTTAATCAGGTGAATAACATGCTTCAGTCACGCTCAATGGTGGATGAAGCGCGTCTGCCGCACGATCCGCGTCCTGCCAGCGTTGGGCGGGGCGTGATTTGCTGGCCAGGCGGCCAGTCCCTGCCTGAAGGGAGCGAAAACTGTCGGCGTCGGCTGTCAACCTGGCTGCTTGAAGGCAGTGCACCGCCTACGCTGCTGTTGCCGGAACAGGAAGGGATTCGCGGGATCCGTTTCCCGGTCTGGCTGGATAAGGAAGGAAAACGCGTCGCGGCGGATTGTCCGGACGCCACAGAGAAAGTGCTGGATGTCTGGCCATTGCCGCTGGAGCCCTGGCTGCCAACTGCCGAAAAAAGGGCTGCTCGTCTCCCCGCCCGTTCCGGAGTTTGCCCCCCGCTGGATAACCACAATGCAGCACCGCTGATGCTGTCAGGCATCAGGGAAGGGGCGGTCATTAAACGTCTTCCGGGCGAGAAAAATATAACCCTCTTCGTTTCAACCAGCGGCGGGGAGGGGCAGCGATGGTGGTTTTTGAACGGCGAGCCGCTGGACGGCCATCAAAAGAATTATTCATTACAATTATATTTGCCGGGTAAATATCAATTAATTGTATTGGATGAAACAGGACAAACGGTGACGGTGAATTTTGAATTAGATCGCTAAGTGTTACTCCTGAAGAGTTAGCTTGATAATTATCAATATTCGTTCCTGAAAAAAAACGAGAATGCGTTTTTATTTTCAGGAACGAGCAATGAAAAAAAATAAACATCAGGGAGAGGGGATTATTCCCGCCATATCCCGGCGTCAGTTTATTCAGGCAGGATCGGCGCTCGCCGCCCTGCCGTTTGTCATCAAAACGGGCAAAGCACAGGTACAGGGCGCGGCGGTATCGGACGCTACGCCTGAAGAAAAAGTGGTGCAAACCTGTAGCACGTTTGACTGCGGCGGTAAGTGCGATATTCGTGCTCACGTCAGTGAAGGTGTTGTGACCCGAATTTCAACGCGTCCGGATAACGCGCTGGATCCGCAAATGCCGGTGATGCGCGCCTGCGTTCGTGGTCGGGCTTATCGGAAATTTGTTTATCATCCCGATCGGCTAAAATATCCAATGAAACGAGTGGGTAAACGTGGTGAAGGAAAATTCGAGCGTATTACCTGGGATGAAGCCACCACCCTAATTGCGAATCATTTAAAAACCATTACGCAAAAATACGGTGCGGCTTCACGCTATGTTCATGTGGGTACGGCGGTTTCCGGCGGGACGTTCTCCGGCGATAAAATGGTTCGTCGTCTGCTGAACTTAACCGGCGGTTATCTCGAAAGCTATCACTCGGTCAGTATGGGTAACACGGCGGCAGCCACGCCGTATACCTACGGCACCGCCGCCAGCGGCAGCTCTCTGGACACGCTGCTGGACACCAAACTGGTCATTCTCTGGGGGCATAACCCAACGGAAACGATCTTCGGGCACAGCAATCACTTCTATCAGAAGATGAAGCAAAACGGGACGCGCTTTATCGTTGTCGACCCACGCTATTCCGATACGGTTTCTTCCCTGGCCGACCAGTGGATCCCGCTGCTCCCCACAACAGATAACGCCCTGATGGAAGCGATGATGTACGTGATCGTCACGGAGAATCTGCACGATCGCGACTTTATTCAGCGCTATACCCTGGGCTTTGACGAAGACGCCATGCCAGAAGGCGTTCCGGCTAATGAATCCCTGATGGCTTATCTGAGCGGCGCAAAAGATGGCGTGGCGAAAACGCCCGAGTGGGCAGAGAAAATCACCCACGTGCCTGCGCAAACCATTCGTCAACTGGCGCGCGACTACGCAACCACCAAACCCGCCGCGCTGATCCAGGGCTGGGGGCCGCAGCGCCATAACTGCGGCGAGCGCACCGCACGCGGCTCGACGTTGCTGGCCACGCTGACGGGTAACGTCGGGGTGAAGGGCGGCTGGGCGGCAGGCTATGGCGGCTGCGCTAATCGTAAATTTGCTGCCGGGCCGGAGATGCCGGATAACCCGGTAAAAGCCAAAATATCGGTAATGAACTGGGTGCAGGCCGCCGATGATGCTTCTAAGGTAACGGCGGAAGACGGCCTGAAGGATGCAGAGAAGCTGGACAGCAATATCCGCATCCTGTTCTCGCTGGCGGGCAATTATCTGGCTAACCAGAACCCGGATCTGCATCAGGCAACCCGTGTTCTGGAAGACGAGTCGAAAATCGAGTTCATCGTCGCAAGCGATCTGTTTATGACGCCGAGCGCCAGATACGCCGACCTTCTTTTACCGGAAACCAGCTTCATGGAACGCTGGAATATCGGCGAAACCTGGGGCACCGCAAGCTATCTGATCCTGTCTGAGAAGCTGATTGAACCTGAGTTTGAGCGTCGCTCAGACTACGCCTGGCTGCGGGAAGTTGCTGCTAAGCTTGGCGTCGAACCTGCATTCAGCGAAGGCCGTGATGAAAAAGCGTGGATTGAGCACATCTGGGAACAGACGCGGCTCGCCATGCCGGACGAAAATCTGCCGGACTTCGCGACGCTTCAGAAGACGCGCCAGCACCTCTTCAAAAGCGCGCCATTTGTCGCCTTTGAAGACAACATTCGCGATCCGCAGAATCATCCGTTCCCGACGCCCTCCGGTAAAATTGAGATCTTCTCGAAGCGTCTGTACGACATGCATCATCCGGAAATTCCGGCGCTGTCGCACTACGTGCCTGCCCATGAAGGTCCGGAAGACGAGCTGGCGAAACGCTTCCCGCTCCAGCTGATCACCTGGAAGGGGAAAAACCGCGCTAACTCCACCCAGTACGCCAACCCGTGGCTGATTGAAGCCCAGCAGCAAAAGCTGTGGATCAACCCGCAGGACGCGCAAAAGCGCGGCATTGCGCAGGGGGATACCGTGCGTATTCATAACGCCCGCGGCATTTGCGAGATCCCGGCGGAGGTCACGCCGCGCATTATTCCGGGCGTTGTCGCCATGCAGGCTGGTGCCTGGTGGCAGCCGGACGCGCAGGGTATCGATAAGGGCGGCTGCGCGAACGTGCTCAGTTCTGCCCGTATTACCGCGCTTGCGAAAGGGAATTCCCATCAAACCATGCTGGTGGAGGTAGCTAAAGCATGAGTCAGTTTAAACACTACGCGCCGGTGAGCGACAAACAGCTGGGTTTTTATATCGACTCTTCTCGCTGCTCGGGCTGCAAGGCCTGCCAGGTGGCGTGCAAAGATAAAAACAACCTTGAGGTCGGACGTCGTTTCCGTCGTGTTTATGAAGTGAACGGCGGGAGCTTTATCCCGACCGGGCAGGGCGGCGTCAGCAATAACGTTTTTGCCTACACGCTCTCTATTTCCTGTAACCACTGTGCAGACCCAATCTGTACCAAAAACTGTCCGACCACCGCAATGCATAAGCGTCCGGGGGACGGCATTGTCCGCGTTGATACGGATAAGTGCGTGGGTTGCGGGTACTGCGCGTGGTCTTGCCCTTACGGCGCGCCCCAGCTCAACGAGCAGACCGGGCAGATGTCCAAATGTGATTTCTGCGTGGATCTCCAGGCGAAGGGGGAACAGCCCGTCTGCGTGGCAACCTGTCCACTCGAAGCGATTAAATTCGGGCCGATTGATGAACTACGGGCGAAGTATGGTGCGGTCTGTGATGTGAAAGGGTTACCTGATTCCTCCATCACCAAACCAAACCTGGTGATCAAGGCGCATCAGGGCGCAGAGAAAGAGGGGAAACGTCATGCATGAGTTACCGCTGCTGATTTTTACGCTGTTCCTGCAAGGATCGGTTGGCGTTACGCTCTGGCTGGCGTTCGGGGGCGCGTACGCTTCGCAACGTAGCGTGCTGCTTCCTGCCGTCGGCGCGTTTGTGCTGGCAAGCCTTGGGCTGCTCGCCTCAGCGCTGCACATGGGCTATCCGCTTAATGCGCTTAACGCGCTGCGCCACATCTCCAGCTCCTGGCTGAGCCGTGAGATCATCTTTGCCAGCCTTTACCTTGCGGCGCTTGGTCTCGCCGTGCTGCTGATGTTTGTCAAAAAGCCGGGCTGGAAGCCGCTGCTGGTTGTGGCAGGTCTGGTGGGTCTGGTCGACGTGTTCTGCATGGCGCAGATCTACATGCATGCGTCTGTAGTGACGTGGCAGCACATTAACACGCTGGTGCTGTTTATCGGCTCGGTGGGGATCATCGGCTCAGCCTGCATGGCCTGTGCGCCGCATGCCCGCATCAACGTCCGTGCGGCGGTGGGCATTGTCACGCTGCTGGTGCTTGTGCGTCTGGTGATGCAGCCCGTCTGGCTGGCGGACATCACTGCCATGGACAACGCCGTAGTGACGTTCCCTCACGCTCCGCTACGGATGCTGGAGCAACTGCGCACCGTGCATCTGCTGAGCTGGTGCGTTTCTGTTGCGGGTCTGCTGTGCTTTGCTGCGGGCGGCTTAAGAGTGGCGCGCGGCACAATGCTGCTGGGCAGCGCCTTGCTGATTGTGGGTGAGCTGATGCTGCGCTTCGTTTTCTTCAGTATTGGCTGATGGGCGGATTAACGTTTGCCCCGGCGATGGACGTGACGCAGGCGTGCGTCCGTCGCCGTTTTCGCCACGCTTCCTGCTGCGCCTGTGCGGACGCCTGTCCTGTGCAGGCTTTTTCTTTTACGGACGCAGGCATCTCGGTTGATGAGAACCGCTGTATTGAATGCGGTGACTGCCTGTTTGTCTGCCCTACGGAGGCGATCGCCGGCATCACGCCGCGAAAACGCTTTCTGTATGGCGATACGCTGGTTGGGCCTTTTACTGAACGTGCGCCCGGGGTGAATGAGCTGCTGCTGTGGCACGTGCAGCACCACGTTCGTTTTATCAGTATCGACGCGGAGCAGTACCCTGACTGGCTGCTGGCGATTGCCCGGCTCAATCTTGCGCTTCGTCGACGCGGTGAAGCGGCGTGGGCGTTTAAGCTGATACCCGCCAGCGAGGTGAATATCGCCCGCCGCGCGCTGATGCACGTACCCCGTGAGGATGTCCGGGCCTGTAGCGTCGTGCCCGGTCAGCGTGAACTGCGCAGGGCGTTTTCTGCGTTTAGCGAGGCAGATATCACCCTCGACGCCGGAACGTGCGTACTGTGCGGCGCGTGCTGGCGGAGCTGTACGGAAAACGCGATTCGGTTTGAGAACGCTGAACTGGTCGTGGAAACCGGGCGCTGTACCGGCTGCGGCGGCTGCGAAGCGGTGTGCCAGCATGGGGCGATAAAAGTGACGCAAACAGAGGGGACAGCGAAAAGCGTGGCCATACCGGCATATGAAGCCGTTTGCCTGGCGTGCCACCGTCATTTCTGGTCATTTACGCCTGATGAAAAGCAGTGTCCGCTCTGTTTTCACCACCAATACGGTATGCGAAATACGGGCTGTTGCTAATCTTCGTCTCATTTTAAAAAAATGTTATGTATAACCATAGGCAATGGCGCTATTGCTCTTTATAATCCGCGCCACACCATACTCAGGTATGCAAAAACAACAGAACATTTTACAGAGGTTATCAATGGCTATTGAACGTACTTTTTCCATCATCAAACCAAACGCGGTGGCAAAAAACGTTATTGGCAGCATCTTCGCTCGCTTTGAATCAGCAGGGTTTAAGATCGTTGGCACCAAAATGCTGCACCTGACCGTTGAGCAGGCTCGCGGTTTCTACGCGGAGCACGAAGGTCGCCCATTCTTTGACGGTCTGGTCGAGTTCATGACTTCTGGCCCAATCGTGGTATCCGTACTGGAAGGCGAAAACGCGGTACAGCGTCACCGTGACCTGCTGGGTGCAACCAACCCGGACAACGCGCTGGCCGGTACTCTGCGCGCCGACTATGCAGACAGCTTCACCGAGAACGGCACCCACGGTTCCGACTCCGTTGAATCTGCTGCGCGCGAAATCGCGTTCTTCTTCGCTGAAGGCGAAGTGTGCCCGCGCACTCGCTAATAATTTCGTAAATGCCGCGTGCAAACGTGGCATCCCTGCGCCAGACTTTGTACAATGCAACGCCCCGGACGAGCAGACTGCTTACCGGGGCGTTTCTTTTCAACCCACCAAGGGCCACAACGTGTAACAACGAGGCCGGAAAATATTATGTCTGAATTAGTGAATACCTCCGAAGTCGCCATTCCTGCGGTTCCCAATAAAAATGGAAAAATTAACCTGCTGGACCTGAACCGTCAGCAGATGCGCGAGTTCTTTAAAGAGATGGGCGAGAAGCCGTTTCGTGCCGATCAGGTCATGAAATGGATGTACCACTATTGCAGCGACAATTTTGATGACATGACGGACATCAACAAAGTGCTGCGCAATAAGCTTAAAGAAGTGGCGGAAATCCGCGCGCCGGAAGTGGTGGAAGAGCAGCGCTCCTCGGATGGCACCATCAAGTGGGCCATTGCCGTTGGCGATCAGCGCGTTGAAACCGTGTATATCCCGGAAGACGATCGCGCCACGCTGTGCGTCTCTTCTCAGGTGGGCTGTGCTCTGGAGTGCAAATTCTGTTCGACGGCGCAGCAGGGCTTTAACCGTAACCTGCGCGTGTCGGAAATCATCGGCCAGGTCTGGCGTGCCGCGAAAATCGTGGGCGCGGCGAAAGTCACCGGTACGCGTCCCATCACCAACGTGGTGATGATGGGGATGGGTGAACCGCTGCTGAACCTGACCAACGTCGTGCCGGCGATGGAAATCATGCTCGACGACTTCGGTTTTGGTCTGTCCAAGCGCCGCGTGACGCTCTCTACTTCCGGCGTTGTGCCTGCGCTGGACAAGCTGGGCGACATGATTGACGTCGCGCTGGCAATCTCCCTTCACGCGCCTAACGACGCCATCCGTGACGAAATTGTGCCGATCAACAAAAAGTACAATATCGAAACCTTCCTGGCCGGCGTGCGCCGTTACCTGGAGAAATCCAACGCCAACCAGGGCCGCGTGACCATCGAATACGTGATGCTGGATCATGTCAACGACGGTACCGAGCATGCTCACGAGCTGGCAGAACTGCTGAAAGATACGCCATGCAAGATCAACCTGATCCCATGGAACCCGTTCCCGGGCGCGCCGTATGGCCGTAGCTCAAACAGCCGTATCGATCGCTTCTCCAAGGTGCTGATGGAGTATGGTTTCACCACCATCGTGCGTAAAACGCGTGGTG
Source organism: Enterobacter sp. GD03975 (assembly GCF_029838645.1). NCBI lineage: Bacteria > Pseudomonadati > Pseudomonadota > Gammaproteobacteria > Enterobacterales > Enterobacteriaceae > Enterobacter > Enterobacter sp. GD03975. The sequence goes on along the minus strand of NZ_JAOBZC010000004.1, from coordinate 399,362 downwards.
ATGATATTGACGCAGCCTGTGGTCAGCTGGCGGGTGACGTTATTGACCGTACCAAACGTACGCTGCGCAAGCGCATGCAGGGTGAGTCAATCGCGGTTAAAACCGTCTGATTATTATGCAGACACGGCGCATTTTTTGCGCCGTGAAGCATTAATTTACTGAATAATCAGCCACAATCATTACAACTGATTAATAATTACGGTGCGTTTCATACGACTTTCGGGCAGTATGTAACGACGTAACAACAGTTTAGCGTGAAGGCCCGCCAGCGCTGTCATCTGCGGCCCGACAGTCTTATACTGTTTGTTCCAGGTTAACTGACCTGAAGTTTCGCGGTGCGGGTGGCATTGTGACTCACCGGCACCTGAACCCTTATTTTCACGTACCAGTAGTTGTAGCGAATGAATACTGAAGCCACTCACGATCAAAATGCAGCACTCTCCACTGGCGTTCGTCTTCGCAACGCCCGTGAACAACTCGGACTCAGCCAGCAAGCCGTTGCAGAACGCCTGTGCCTGAAGGTGTCCACCGTTCGCGACATTGAAGAAGATAAGGCTCCTGCCGATCTGGCTTCAACGTTTCTGCGCGGCTATATCCGTTCTTACGCCAAACTGGTTCATATTCCTGAAGACGAATTACTGCCGATGATGGAGAAGCAGGCGCCGGTACGTGCAGCAAAAGTGGCGCCGATGCAAAGCTTCTCGCTGGGTAAGCGTCGTAAAAAACGCGATGGCTGGCTGATGAGCTTTACCTGGCTGGTTCTGTTTGTGGTTGTCGGCCTGACGGGCGCATGGTGGTGGCAAAACCACAAAGCGCAGCAGGAAGAGATCACCACCATGGCCGATCAGTCCTCCGCTGAGCTTAATCAATCCAACGGTGCACAAAGCGTGCCGCTGAGTACGGAAGGGGCTTCGACCTCCAGCGAAACGCAGACGGCAGCAGCGAACGCGCCTGCAACCGAAGCTGCTCCAGCGCCAGAGGCGACGGCGAATACCGCGCCAGCAACCCAGGCTCAGGATCAGAATGCGGTGGTATCGCCTTCACAGGCAAATGATGATACCGCACCTGCGGCAACGGCACAGGCGGATAACACCGCGGCGTCGCTGCCAACTGACCCGGCTGGTACGGCGGCCCCTGCCGTTGACCCGAATGCGCTGGTAATGAATTTTACGGCGGATTGCTGGCTGGAAGTGACTGACGCAACAGGTAAAAAGCTGTTCAGCGGCCTGCAACGCAAAGATGGCACGTTAAATCTAACGGGCCAGGCACCTTACAAGCTTAAAATCGGCGCACCGGCAGCGGTACAGATCCAGTATCAAGGAAAACCTGTCGATCTGAGCCGCTTTATCAGAACTAACCAGGTTGCGCGTCTTACCGTTAATGCCGAACAATCAGCAGCACAGTAACAGACGGGCAATGCGGGAGATTTTACATGCATAACCAGGCTCCTATTCAACGTAGAAAATCGAAACGGATTTACGTTGGGAACGTGCCAATCGGCGATGGGGCGCCTATCGCCGTCCAGTCGATGACCAATACGCGCACCACGGACGTGGAAGCGACGGTCAATCAAATCAAAGCGTTAGAGCGCGTAGGCGCGGACATTGTTCGCGTCTCTGTGCCGACCATGGACGCCGCTGAGGCGTTCAAACTGATCAAACAGCAGGTGAGCGTGCCGCTGGTTGCCGATATTCACTTCGATTACCGTATCGCGCTGAAAGTCGCTGAATACGGTGTCGATTGCCTGCGCATTAACCCAGGCAACATCGGCAATGAAGAACGCATTCGCATGGTGGTTGACTGCGCCCGCGATAAAAACATTCCAATCCGTATCGGCGTGAACGCCGGCTCTCTGGAAAAAGATCTCCAGGAAAAGTATGGCGAGCCAACGCCGCAGGCGCTGCTCGAATCCGCCATGCGTCACGTCGATCATCTGGATCGCCTTAACTTCGATCAGTTCAAGGTGAGCGTAAAAGCCTCTGACGTTTTCCTGGCCGTTGAATCATATCGCCTGCTGGCGAAACAGATCGACCAGCCGCTGCACCTTGGGATCACCGAGGCAGGCGGCCTGCGCAGCGGTTCGGTAAAATCGGCGATTGGCCTTGGCCTGCTGCTCTCTGAAGGCATCGGCGACACGTTACGCGTCTCTCTGGCCGCCGATCCGGTGGAAGAGATCAAAGTCGGTTTTGATATCCTGAAATCACTGCGTATCCGCGCGCGTGGGATCAACTTCATTGCCTGCCCAACCTGTTCACGTCAGGAATTTGACGTGATCGGCACCGTGAACGCCCTGGAGCAGCGTCTGGAAGACATCATCACCCCGATGGACGTGTCCATCATCGGTTGCGTGGTGAACGGTCCGGGTGAAGCGCTGGTGTCCACGCTGGGCGTGACCGGCGGTAACAAGAAAAGTGGTCTCTATGAAGATGGCGTTCGTAAAGATCGTCTGGATAATAGTGACATGATCGACCAGCTCGAAGCCCGCATTCGCGCAAAAGCGACGATGATGGACGAAGCGCAGCGCATCAGCGTTCAGCAGGTTGAAAAATAACGTGATGGGAAGCAGGCTGCTTCCCATGTATGATTGAGCCCATTCTTTGGGTTCTTTTTTGTATATAGAAAGAGAATAAACGTGGCAAAAAACATTCAAGCCATCCGCGGCATGAACGATTATCTGCCTGGCGAAACCGCCATCTGGCAGCGCATTGAAGGCACACTGAAGCAGGTGCTCGGCAGCTACGGTTACAGCGAAATTCGTTTGCCGATTGTAGAGCAGACCCCGTTATTCAAACGCGCGATCGGTGAAGTGACCGACGTGGTTGAAAAAGAGATGTATACCTTTGAGGACCGCAACGGCGACAGCCTGACCCTGCGTCCTGAGGGGACGGCGGGTTGCGTACGCGCCGGCATCGAACATGGTCTCCTGTACAATCAGGAGCAGCGCCTGTGGTATATCGGCCCGATGTTCCGCCACGAACGTCCGCAGAAAGGCCGCTATCGTCAGTTCAACCAGCTTGGCGTGGAAGTGTTTGGCCTGCAAGGCCCAGATATCGACGCTGAACTGATTATGCTGACAGCCCGCTGGTGGCGTGCGCTCGGTATTTCTGAGCACGTTTCACTGGAGCTGAACTCAATCGGTTCTCTGGAAGCGCGTGCGAACTATCGCGATGCGCTGGTGGCATTCCTGGAACAGCATAAAGAGAAGCTGGACGACGATTGTAAGCGTCGTATGTACAGCAACCCGCTGCGCGTACTCGATTCCAAAAATCCTGACGTACAGGCGCTGCTGAACGATGCGCCTGCACTGGGTGACTACCTGGACGAAGAATCCCGCGAACACTTTGCCGGCCTGTGCAAGCTGCTTGAAGCGGCGGGCATTGCCTATACCGTTAACCAGCGTCTGGTTCGCGGTCTGGACTACTACAACCGCACCGTGTTTGAGTGGGTCACCTCCAGCCTCGGTTCGCAGGGCACCGTGTGTGCCGGCGGTCGTTATGACGGTCTGGTTGAGCAACTGGGTGGCCGTGCAGCACCGGCAGTTGGCTTCGCGATGGGCCTTGAGCGACTTGTTTTGCTGGTTCAGGCAGTTAATCCGGAATTTAAAGCCGATCCTGTTGTCGATATATACCTGGTGGCCTCAGGTGCGGATACGCAGTCTGCGGCAATGCAGCTTGCCGAACGCGTGCGCGATGCGCTGCCGGACGTTAAGCTGATGACCAACCACGGCGGCGGCAACTTTAAAAAACAGTTTGCTCGTGCCGATAAGTGGGGCGCAAGTATCGCACTGGTGCTGGGTGAGTCCGAAGTGGCCAACGGCGAAGTGGTAGTGAAAGACCTGCGCTCTGGTGAGCAAACTACGGTAACGCAGGACGGCGTTGCGGCACACTTGCGCACTCTATTAGGCTAAGGAGAAGGACTGCGTGGAAATTTACGAGAACGAACACGACCAGGTGGATGCGGTTAAACGCTTCTTTGCCGAAAACGGCAAGGCATTGGTTGTTGGGGTTATTTTAGGTGTAGGTGCGCTGGTAGGCTGGCGTTACTGGAACAATCATCAGGCTGACTCTGCTCGCGGTTCGTCCCTGAACTACGAAAATACCGTTAGCGCAATCAGTGCCGATCGGCCGCAAACCCTGGCGGCCGCGGAAAAATTTGCCGCTGATAACAAAAACACCTACGGCGCACTGGCTGCGCTGGAAGTGGCTCAGCAGTATGTTGATAAAAACGAACTGGACAAAGCCGCTGCGCAGCTGTCCCAGGGGCTTGCTGCTGCCAGTGACGAAAATCTGAAAGCGGTAATTAATCTGCGCCTGGCACGTATTCAGGTTCAGCAGAAAAAAGCTGACGACGCGCTGAAAACGCTTGATACCATCAAAGGCGAAGGCTTTGCCGCCATCGTTGCCGATCTCCGCGGTGAAGCACTGCTGAGCAAAGGTGACAAAGCGGGCGCGCGCAAAGCGTGGCAAGCTGGCGTGGATAGCAAAGCTTCACCTGCGCTGAGCGAAATGATGCAGATGAAAATAAATAATTTGTCCGTCTGAGAGGGACCCAATGCAATTGCGTAAATTACTTCTGCCAGGACTGCTTTCTGTTACGTTATTGAGCGGTTGTTCACTGTTCAGTGGCGAAGAAGACGTTGTCAAAATGTCCCCGCTGCCGACGGTTGAAAACCAGTTCACGCCAGCCACCGCCTGGGATACCTCCGTGGGTGATGGTATTGGCGATTTTTATTCCAACCTGCACCCGGCGTTTGCTGACGGCGTGGTCTATGCAGCCGATCGCAAAGGCACCGTCAAAGCGCTGAACGCGGATGACGGAAAAGAAGTGTGGTCCATTAACCTGGCGGAAAAAGACGGCTGGTTCTCCCGTAAGCCTGCACTGCTTTCTGGCGGCCTGACCGTTGCCGGTGGTCATGTGTACGTGGGCAGCGAAAAAGCGCAGGTTTACGCGCTGAATGCCAGCGACGGTTCTGTTGCATGGCAGACCGCCGTTGCCGGTGAATCCTTGTCTCGTCCGGTCGTGAGCGACGGGCTGGTGCTGATCCATACCAGCAACGGCCAGCTTCAGGCGCTGAACGAAGCCGACGGTCTGGTAAAATGGACCGTAAACCTGGATATGCCAGCGCTGTCTCTGCGCGGTGAATCTGCTCCGGCGACCGCCTTTGGCGCCGCTATTGTGGGCGGTGACAACGGCCGCGTCAGTGCGGTACTGATGCAGCAGGGTCAGATGATCTGGCAGCAGCGAATTTCTCAGGCGACCGGTTCAACTGAAATCGACCGTCTGAGCGACGTGGACACGACGCCAGTTATCGTTGACGGTGTGGTTTACGCGCTGGCGTATAACGGCAACCTGACGGCGCTGGACCTGCGTAGCGGCCAGATCATGTGGAAACGTGAGCTGGGTTCCGTGAACGATTTCATCGTCGACGGCAACCGTATTTATATGGTGGATCAGAACGACCGTCTGCTGGCGCTGAGCACCGAAGGTGGCGTGACGCTGTGGACGCAGAGCGATCTGCTGCACCGTCTGCTGACCGCACCGGCACTGTATAACGGTAGCCTGGTGGTGGGCGACAGCGAAGGCTATATGCACTGGATCGATCCAGAGAATGGCCGCTTCGTCGCGCAGCAGAAAGTGGACGGTTCAGGCTTCCTGACCGACCCGGTTGTGGCTGACGGCAAACTGCTGATTCAGGCAAAAGACGGCACGCTGTACGCGATCACGCGTTAATTACACGGCGGTTGTAGTATACTAAACGGCTCCTGTTCACTCAGGAGCCGTTTTGACATTTTTAAAAACGCCGCGAAAGCGACGTTATTTTGAATTTTATGAGGCTTCAAACATGGTACCTGTGGTCGCGCTTGTCGGGCGCCCTAACGTTGGAAAATCCACTCTTTTTAACCGTTTAACACGCACCCGTGATGCGCTGGTTGCGGATTTCCCGGGGCTGACGCGTGACCGTAAGTACGGTCGTGCAGAGGTGGAAGGACGCGAGTTCATCTGTATCGATACCGGGGGTATTGACGGTACGGAAGACGGCGTAGAAACCCGCATGGCAGAGCAGTCTCTGCTGGCTATCGAAGAAGCGGACGTGGTTCTGTTTATGGTGGATGCGCGCGCTGGCCTGATGCCTGCGGACTCTGCTATTGCCAAACATCTGCGTTCACGCGAAAAGCCAACCTTCCTGGTGGCGAACAAAACTGACGGTATCGACGCCGATCAGGCCGTTGCAGATTTCTGGTCTTTAGGCCTGGGCGATATTTATCCTATCGCGGCTTCGCATGGCCGCGGCGTGACCAGCCTGCTGGAAACCGTTCTGCTGCCGTGGGTGGATGAAGTGAACCCGCCGGAAGAGGTGGATGAAGACGCCGAATACTGGGCGCAGTTTGAAGCCGGAGAAGAAGGCGAGGAAGAGCCGGAAGACGACTTCAACCCGCAGGATCTGCCTATTAAGCTGGCTATCGTTGGTCGCCCTAACGTAGGTAAGTCTACGCTTACTAACCGTATTCTGGGTGAAGAACGCGTGGTGGTTTACGACATGCCGGGCACAACGCGTGACAGCATTTATATTCCAATGCAGCGCGATGAACGTGAGTATGTCCTTATCGACACCGCTGGCGTGCGTAAGCGCGGGAAAATCACCGATGTGGTGGAAAAATTCTCTGTGATCAAAACCCTTCAGGCGATTGAAGACGCGAACGTAGTGCTGCTGGTGATTGACGCACGTGAAGGTATCTCCGATCAGGATCTCTCTCTGCTCGGCTTTATCCTCAATAGTGGGCGCTCACTGGTTATCGTCGTCAACAAGTGGGACGGCCTGAGCAACGAGGTGCGTGAACAGGTGAAAGAGACGCTGGACTTCCGTCTGGGCTTTATCGACTTTGCCCGCGTACACTTTATCTCTGCCCTGCACGGCAGCGGCGTTGGTAACCTGTTCGAATCCGTTCGTGAAGCCTACGACAGCTCTACCCGCCGCCAGAGCACGGCGATGCTGACCCGTATTATGAATATGGCTGCGGAAGATCATCAGCCGCCGCTGGTGCGCGGTCGTCGCGTGAAGCTGAAATATGCCCACGCCGGTGGCTATAACCCGCCTATCGTGGTGATCCACGGCAACCAGGTGAAAGATCTGCCGGATTCCTACAAGCGCTACCTGATGAACTACTTCCGCAAGTCGCTGGATGTAATGGGTACGCCTATCCGTATTCAGTTTAAGGAAGGGGAAAACCCGTTTGCGAATAAACGCAACACCCTGACGCCGAACCAGATGCGTAAGCGTAAGCGTTTGATTAAGCACATTAAGAAAAGCAAATAAGCCTTGCTCTTCCCACTGAAACCCGCGCCTGTCGCGGGTTTTTTTATGCCTGGCGGCAGGCCATTATTAAGTCTCTGTGATGTCAATCACTATTCACTTTTAACCATGTTTATATCTAAGAAAGTAGACAATCGTCGAATTTTCGTCTTAAAGTCCAGGGTTCGGTACTAGACAAAACTAGCGCCTGGTTATCAAATGGTTAACCAACTTTTCGCCGCATGTAAAAAATCGATCGGATACGTAACCGTTCGGCGTACATGCTGGTGTTTACAAGCACGACACATACCTTTTCGGGAGAATTATGCAATCCTCTGTTAATCAAAAAGAGAGCCGAACCTTCTTCGGCCATCCTTATCCGCTCGGTTCGCTGTTCTTCACCGAGATGTGGGAGCGTTTCTCGTTTTACGGTATTCGCCCGCTGCTGATCCTGTTTATGGCCGCCACCGTCTATGACGGCGGGATGGGCCTGGCGCGCGAAAACGCCTCGGCGATTGTCGGTATCTTTGCCGGAACCATGTACCTGGCCGCGCTGCCGGGCGGCTGGCTGGCGGATAACTGGCTCGGCCAGCAGCGTGCCGTCTGGTACGGTTCGATTCTGATTGCGCTTGGTCACCTGTCGATCGCGCTGTCGGCCATCATGGGCGACAACCTGTTCTTCATCGGCCTGATGTTCATCGTGCTCGGCTCCGGCCTGTTTAAGACCTGTATCTCGGTCATGGTCGGTACCCTGTACAAAAAGGGCGATGCGCGTCGTGACGGCGGTTTCTCGCTGTTCTATATGGGTATCAACATGGGCTCGTTCATTGCCCCGCTGATTTCCGGCTGGCTGATCAAAACGCACGGCTGGCACTGGGGCTTTGGTATAGGCGGTATCGGGATGCTGGTGGCGCTGATCATCTTCCGCGTGTTTGCCGTTCCGGCCATGAAGCGCTATGACGCTGAAGTGGGTCTGGACTCCACCTGGAACAGCCCTGTGGTGAAACGTAACGGCGTAGGTGCCTGGCTGCTGGCGCTGGCGGTGGGTGTTGCAATCATCGTTACGTTGATTGCCCAGGGCGTGATTGTGATCAATCCGGTCGCGGTCGCCAGCGTGCTGGTGTATGTGATCGCCGCTTCCGTTGCGCTCTACTTTATCTACCTGTTCATCTTCGCCGGTCTGAACCGCAAAGAGCGCGCCAGGCTGCTGGTGTGCTTTATTCTGCTGGTCTCCGCCGCGTTCTTCTGGTCCGCGTTCGAGCAGAAGCCAACCTCCTTCAACCTGTTCGCCAACGACTACACTAACCGCATGATTGGTGATTTTGAAATCCCGGCGGTATGGTTCCAGTCGATTAATGCCCTGTTCATCATTCTGCTGGCCCCGGTATTTAGCTGGGCATGGCCAAAGCTGGCGAGCAATAATATTCGCCCGAGCAGCATCACCAAGTTCGTCATTGGTATTTTGTGTGCGGCAGGGGGCTTTGGGCTGATGATGCTGGCGGCACAGAACGTGCTGAGCAACGGTGGGGCAGGCGTATCGCCGTTCTGGCTGGTGGGCAGTATCCTGATGCTGACGCTCGGGGAACTGTGCCTGAGTCCAATCGGCTTGGCAACCATGACCCTGCTGGCACCGGAAAGAATGCGCGGCCAGATGATGGGCCTGTGGTTCTGCGCCAGTGCGCTGGGTAACCTGGCGGCGGGCCTCATTGGTGGGCACGTGAAGGCCGACCAGCTGGACATGCTGCCGGACCTCTTTGCCCGTTGCTCCATCGCGCTGCTGATTTGCGCTGCGGTGCTGATCGTCCTCATTGTTCCGGTACGTCGCATGCTGGAAAATGCGCAGACTAAACCGGCTACTGAAGCCTGATAATTCTCAGACTGCCGGGGCGGTTATCCTGCCCCGGCCCAACTTAACGGGAGAGAGCATGTCCATTACCTGTCCTGACTGCCACGCAGAGCTCGAGCCGCAAAACGGTATCGCGCACTGCGACAGCTGCAATAAAGATATTCCCCTCGAAGCGCGCTGCCCTGACTGTCACCAGCCGCTTCAGGTACTCAAAGCCTGCGGCGCGGTGGATTACTTCTGTCAGAACGGCCACGGACTGATCTCAAAAAAACGCGTCGAGTTCGTCAGGGCCGAGGCTTAATCGCACACGCAGCCTTCGCCTTTTTGCCACAGCTCGATCAGCGATTCCGGCGCTTCCTGCTCCGGAACCAGCACGATAATATCGGTATACTGCGCCTGATTGTGCCGGGTCCATATGATCTGAATGCGAAAATAGCGCTGATCGCCGCTGCCCGGGGACGACACCTGTCCCGGCGGCTGCCCGCGCGGGATAGCCTGTTCCAGAATATTCACCACGCGCTGACGCTGCGCCTCGTTGAGGGTGGAGAGGGCGATAGTGCGCTGACCGCTCAGCTTAGGAATAAAGGCGACGCCGCCTTCCCGGGCCAGCTCGACCACGGCGTCATCCGTCAGTTCCGGTACCTGCATTACAGTACTCCCACCTGTTCCCAGGCTTGTTTAATTGCCGCCCCAACGTCACTACCGGAGCGCTTCTCACCGTGGGCGATCGTCAGTTTTGCGAAAGCGTCAAAATCGGCATCCTGCGCCAGATTGCGATCGCACACCGTGTCGTACCAGGCATAACCAGCTTTTTCCCAGGCGTAACCGCCGATCGCCGTCGCGGCCAGGTAAAACGCCCGGTTGGGGATGCCGGAGTTGAGATGTACACCGCCGTTATCCTCGCGCGTCTTAATGAAATCTTTCATATGCCCGGGCTGCGGATCTTTGCCGAGCAGGGGATCGTTATAGGCGGTGCCGGGTTCAGACATAGAGCGCAGCCCTTTCCCGTTGATGCCTTCCGCCAGCAGTCCTTCGCCAATCAGCCAATCTGCCCGATCGGCGGTCTGCTTAAGATGGTATTGCTTCACCAGCGAACCAAACACGTCGGATAACGACTCGTTCAGGGCGCCTGACTGTTCAAAGTAGATCAGTCCGGCCTCGGTCTCCGTCACGCCGTGGCTCAGCTCATGCGCCACCACGTCGATGGCAATGGTGAAGCGGTTGAAGATTTCCCCGTCGCCATCGCCAAAGACCATCTGCTGGCCGTTCCAGAAGGCGTTTTGATACTCCCGGCCATAGTGCACGGTGCCGGTGAGGATCAGCCCTTTGTTATCTAGCGAATCGCGCTGATATTCCTTCCAGAAGAAATCATGGGTGATGCCCAGATAATCGTACGCTTCATCCACCGCCACATCGCCGTTGGACGGCTGGCCTTCATAGCGCACCTGGGTACCCGGCAGCTCCTGGGTCTGTTTTGCATCGTAGATGTCACGCTCAAGCTGACCGGCTTTATTGACGTGCGGCGCGGCGGGCTTACCCGGCATATGCGCCATCAGGGTTTGCACGTGGGTTAACGTCTGACGGGCGCAGCGCTGTTGGGGCTCTGACCCGCTTTCGATAATACGACGAAGAATATACGGAGGGATGACGCTATGTAGATGGGGCATGCTGCTCTCCTTATTAAAAAAGGCAATAGCAGCAGTATAGTTTGTAACCGGCGAAGATTTATCCGCTTTTACGCTGACGCGTTTTTTTCACCGGTTTGATCTCTTTGACTTCACTCTCAACCCAGCCGTCTGAAAGACGGGTGGTGAGCACATCCCCGGCTTTTACCTGTTTCGTTTGTTTCAGCACTTTGCCGTCCGTCGCGGTGGTCACGCTGTAGCCGCGCGCCAGCGTGGAGAGCGGGCTGACGGCTTCCAGATGGGTGACCGCATTGCCAAAACGCTCGCGGGTGGTGCTCAGGCGTGAACGAATATTTTCCGCAAGGCGATACTCGATCTGCTGGATCCGCGTTTGCGCACGGTAGATGGTCGGCTGCGGGTTTTGCTGATTCAGACGCTGCGTGACGCGCTGCTGACGGGATACCGCGCGCTTAAGCTGGGTATCTATCGCGAAGTTCATGCGTTGGCGCAGACGCTCCAGCACGGTTTGCTGGCGCGCCAGACGTAACTGCGGATGCTGCTGTTGCAGACGATGGTGAAGCTGGGTAAAGCGGCGGGTGCGGTTAGCGAGGAAATAGTCCATCGCCATCTCCAGGCGCTGCTGCCCGTTCTGGATCTGACGCAATAGCTCCTGCTGGTTACGGCTGACCACCTCTGCCGCCGCAGACGGCGTGGGCGCGCGTAAATCCGCGACAAAATCCGCAATCGTCACGTCCGTTTCGTGACCGACGGCGCTCACGACAGGAATAAGGCTGGCAAAGATTGCCCGCGCCACGCGCTCGTCGTTAAAGCTCCACAGGTCTTCCAGCGAGCCGCCGCCGCGCCCGACGATCAGGACATCACACTCCTGACGCGCATTCGCCAGCTCAATGGCGCGTACGATCTGCCCCGGCGCATCGTCACCCTGAACGGCAGTCGGGTAGATAATGACGGGCAGGGAAGGGTCACGACGCTTCAGCACGTGCAAAATATCGTGCAGGGCCGCACCGGTTTTCGAGGTGATAACCCCCACGCAGTGGGCAGGTGAGGGCAGGGGCTTTTTAAACTGCTGGTCAAACAACCCCTCAGCCGAAAGCATGGCTTTAAGCTGCTCGTACTTCTGTTGCAGCAAGCCTTCACCGGCGGGCTGCATGCTTTCGACGATAATCTGATAATCGCCGCGCGGCTCATAGAGGGTAATATTGGCGCGCACCAGAACCTGCTGGCCGTGCTGAGGACGGAACGTCACGCGACGGTTGCTGTTGCGGAACATGGCACAGCGCACCTGGGCGGTGTCGTCTTTCAGCGTAAAGTACCAGTGGCCGGAAGCGGGCTGCGTGAAGTTAGAGATTTCACCGCTGATCCAGACCTGCCCCATTTCCTGCTCAAGCAGCAAACGCACCGTCTGATTAAGGCGGCTGACAGTATAAATTGAGGGGGATTGAGAGGATAACATGTGAGCGGGATCAAATTCTAAATCAGCAAGTTATTCAGTCGATAGTAACCTGCTGAGAGGGGAGCGCAAGCATTTTTTTTAAAAAAGTGTAGATGCAATCGGTTACGCTCTGTATAATGCCACGGCAATATTTAACCACCCAGGTCAGAGATATTGCCCATGCTACGTATCGCTAAAGAAGCACTGACGTTTGACGACGTCCTCCTCGTTCCCGCTCATTCCACCGTTCTGCCGAATACTGCCGACCTCAGCACGCAGTTGACGAAAACCATTCGTCTGAACATTCCTATGCTCTCCGCAGCAATGGACACCGTGACGGAAGCGCGTCTGGCTATCGCCCTGGCACAGGAAGGCGGCATTGGCTTTATCCACAAAAACATGTCTATCGAGCGTCAGGCGGAAGAAGTTCGCCGCGTGAAGAAACATGAATCCGGTATTGTGTCCGACCCTCAGACCGTTCTGCCAACCACCACCCTGCACGAAGTGAAAGCGCTGACCGAGCGTAACGGCTTCGCGGGCTACCCGGTTGTGACCGAAGATAACGAGCTGGTGGGCATCATCACCGGTCGTGACGTGCGTTTTGTCACTGACCTGAACCAGCCTGTCAGCGTATACATGACGCCTAAAGAGCGTCTGGTGACCGTGCGTGAAGGCGAAACCCGCGACGTCGTGCTGGCGAAAATGCACGAAAAACGCGTTGAGAAAGCGCTGGTTGTGGATGCGAGCTTCCATCTGCGCGGCATGATCACCGTTAAAGATTTCCAGAAAGCAGAACGTAAACCGAACGCCTGTAAAGACGAGCATGGCCGTCTGCGCGTCGGTGCTGCGGTTGGCGCGGGTGCAGGTAACGAAGAGCGCGTTGACGCGCTGGTTGCTGCGGGCGTTGACGTGCTGCTGATTGACTCCTCCCACGGCCACTCCGAAGGCGTTCTGCAACGTATCCGTGAAACCCGTGCTAAATACCCGGATCTCCAGATCATCGGCGGTAACGTGGCAACGGGCGCAGGCGCTCGCGCACTGGCGGAAGCGGGTTGCAGCGCGGTGAAAGTGGGTATTGGCCCTGGCTCCATCTGTACCACCCGTATCGTTACCGGCGTAGGCGTTCCGCAGATCACCGCGGTTTCTGACGCGGTTGAAGCGCTGGAAGGGACCGGTATCCCGGTTATCGCTGACGGCGGTATTCGCTTCTCTGGCGACATCGCCAAAGCGATCGCCGCAGGTGCAGCCGCCGTGATGGTGGGCTCTATGCTGGCCGGTACTGAAGAATCCCCGGGTGAAATCGAACTCTACCAGGGCCGTTCTTATAAATCCTATCGCGGTATGGGCTCCCTCGGTGCGATGTCCAAAGGTTCCTCCGACCGTTACTTCCAGACCGATAACGCCGCAGACAAACTGGTGCCGGAAGGTATCGAAGGTCGCGTGGCCTATAAAGGCCGCCTGAAAGAGATCATTCACCAGCAGATGGGCGGCCTGCGCTCCTGTATGGGTCTGACCGGCTGTGGTACCATCGACCTGCTGCGTACCAAAGCGGAATTCGTACGCATCAGCGGTGCGGGTATTCAGGAGAGCCACGTTCACGACGTGACGATCACCAAAGAGTCCCCGAACTACCGTCTGGGCTCCTGATAAATTTCCGCGCCCGGCTCAATGCCGGGCGCTTTGTTTTGTTTCACTTGCCTCGGAATTAGCGTCAATGACGGAAAACATTCATAAACATCGCATTCTCATCCTGGACTTCGGTTCTCAGTACACTCAGCTGGTGGCGCGCCGCGTGCGTGAGCTGGGCGTTTACTGTGAGCTGTGGGCGTGGGATGTCACGGAAGCACAGATTCGCGAGTTCAATCCAAGCGGCATCATCCTCTCCGGCGGTCCGGAAAGCACCACCGAAGAGAACAGCCCGCGCGCACCACAATACGTGTTCGAAGCGGGCGTACCGGTGTTCGGCGTTTGCTACGGCATGCAGACCATGGCGATGCAGCTGGGCGGCCACGTAGAAGGCTCTAACGAGCGTGAGTTCGGCTACGCGCAGGTTGAAGTGGTCACCGACAGCGCGCTGGTGCGTGGTATCGAAGACTCCCTGACCGCAGACGGCAAGCCGCTGCTGGACGTGTGGATGAGCCACGGCGACAAGGTTACCGCCATCCCGTCCGACTTCGTGACCGTTGCCAGCACCGAAAGCTGCCCGTTCGCCATCATGGCGAACGAAGAAAAGCGCTTCTACGGCGTGCAGTTCCACCCGGAAGTGACCCACACCCGTCAGGGTATGCGCATGCTGGAGCGCTTCGTGCGTGACATCTGCCAGTGTGAAGCCCTGTGGACCCCGGCAAAAATCATCGACGACGCCGTGGAGCGTATCCGCCAGCAGGTTGGCGATGACAAAGTGATCCTCGGCCTCTCCGGCGGCGTGGACTCCTCCGTCACCGCGATGCTGCTGCACCGCGCGATCGGTAAAAACCTGACCTGCGTCTTCGTGGACAACGGCCTGCTGCGCCTGAACGAAGCCCAGCAGGTAATGGACATGTTTGGCGACCACTTCGGTCTGAACATCGTTCACGTGGAAGGCGAACAGCGCTTCCTCGACGCGCTGGCCGGCGAGAACGATCCGGAAGCGAAACGTAAAATCATTGGCCGCGTGTTCGTGGAAGTGTTCGACGAAGAAGCGCTGAAGCTGGAAGACGTGAAGTGGCTGGCGCAGGGCACTATCTACCCTGACGTGATCGAGTCTGCGGCCTCCGCAACCGGTAAAGCGCACGTCATCAAATCTCACCACAACGTGGGCGGCCTGCCGAAAGAGATGAAGATGGGCCTGGTTGAACCGCTGCGCGAGCTGTTCAAAGATGAAGTGCGTAAGATCGGCCTGGAGCTGGGTCTGCCGTACGACATGCTCTACCGTCACCCGTTCCCGGGTCCGGGCCTCGGCGTGCGCGTGCTGGGTGAAGTGAAGAAAGAGTACTGCGACCTGCTGCGTCGCGCGGACGCGATCTTCATCGAAGAGCTGCACAAAGCTGACCTGTACAACAAGGTCAGCCAGGCGTTCACCGTGTTCCTGCCGGTTCGCTCCGTCGGCGTGATGGGCGATGGCCGTAAGTACGACTGGGTTGTCTCCCTGCGTGCGGTGGAAACCATCGACTTCATGACCGCGCACTGGGCGCATCTGCCGTATGACTTCTTAGGCCGTGTGTCTAACCGCATCATCAACGAAGTTAACGGCATTTCCCGCGTGGTGTATGACATCAGCGGTAAGCCACCGGCGACGATTGAGTGGGAATAAGCCAGTAACCCAACCTGTTTTCTCATAAACAGGCAGAAGTATTAAAACCCTCTGTTAAACAGAGGGTTTTTTTTGCCTGACCGGAACGTGAACTACTGGCTCATCTGCCGCGATCCACGGCAGCCGATACTGCGCCGCCATGCGCCTGGCGCCTGACCGTACTGACGTTTAAAGCTGCGGTTGAAGGACTGCTGCGAGTCAAAGCCCAGCGCGATCGCCACGTTCAGAATCGGTTCATCGCTGTGGGCCAGGCGCTCAACCGATTTTTGCAGCTTTTGTGCGCGAATATATTCGGCGAGAGGGGAGCCGGTATGTTCTTTAAAGATCCGCTGGAGATGCCATTTCGAATACCCGGCTCGCCTGGAGACGGTTTCAATGTCCAGACGGCTATCAAGGTTGTTGTCGATCCAGTCGAGTAAATCGTGAATGAATGCACCCGTGTTCATCTTGCTTCCCCCTACGCCACGCATCAAAAAGCATCTTTGTTTGTTGCATTTAAAGGTGGCCCGTTTTTGCATTAATTGCAAGTATTATTGTTACATTTAAATCCCTTCTAAAAACAGGTTATTCACCTTCACCGCAAATAGCACATAAAGTGCAACAATTATTCTTGCACTTAATTAAGCGCCTTCCTACAATCGCCGCGATAGTGTATTCGCAACTGTTACAGTTTTGTGGCGATGAACGACACTAATGGCCTTCAGCCAGCCCGGACAAAGGAAGTGGCGCGGCGCCTCCCGCTGCGTCTTGCCCGGCGGCTACAATAACCGGAATAAAAATAATGAGCCTGCAAAAAACCTGGGGTAACTTTCATCTGAGCGCGATGGGGGTGATATTACTCTCCGCGCTGCTGGTCGGGTGCGATGACAGCGTCGCGCAAAATGCTGCGCCGCAGGCGCCCGCCGTCAGCGCCGCTGACGTGGTTGTGAAATCCATTAGCCAGTGGGACAGCTTTAACGGTCGCATTGAAGCGGTGGAAAGCGTCCAGCTGCGCCCGCGCGTCTCCGGCTACATTGATAAAGTGAATTACACCGACGGCCAGGAGGTGAAAAAGGGCGAGGTGCTGTTCACGATTGACGACCGAACCTATCGCGCCGCGCTGGAACAGGCGCAGGCGGCGCTGGCGAGAGCCAAAACGCAGGCCAGCCTGGCGCGAAGCGAGGCTAACCGGACCGATAAACTGGTCAACACTAACGTGGTTTCCCGTGAAGAGTGGGAGCAGCGTCGTTCGGCCGCCACCCAGGCGCAGGCCGACATTCGCGCAGCGCAGGCGGCGGTTGATGCCGCGCAGCTTAACCTGGACTTCACCAAAGTGACCGCGCCCATTGATGGCCGCGCCAGCCGTGCACTGATCACCAGCGGTAATCTGGTCACCGCCGGCGACAGCGCCAGCGTGCTCACCACCCTGGTCTCGCAGAAGACGGTTTACGTCTACTTCGACGTGGACGAGTCAACCTACCTGCACTATCAGAACCTTGCCCGCAGCGGGCAGGGGGCGTCCAGTCATCATACGGCGCTGCCGGTGGAGATCGGCCTGACCGGTGAGGAGGGTTATCCCCATCAGGGCAAAGTGGATTTTCTTGATAATCAGCTCACGCCGAGTACCGGAACGATCCGCATGCGCGCCCTGTTAGATAACGCGCAGCGTCAGTTCACGCCGGGTCTTTTTGCCCGCGTGCGCCTGCCGGGCAGCGCGGAATTTAAAGCCACGCTTGTTGACGATAAAGCGGTGCTGACCGATCAGGATCGTAAATATGTTTATGTCGTTGATAAAGAGGGAAAAGCGCAGCGTCGCGATATCACGCCCGGGCGTCTGGCCGACGGTTTACGCATCGTACAGCAGGGACTGAATCCTGGGGATAAAGTCATCGTCGATGGTTTACAAAAAGTGTTTATGCCGGGTATGCCGGTTAACGCGAAAACCGTTTCCATGACCGCCAGCACCGCCCTTAACTGATCCCTTATCTGAGAATCCAACCCATGGACTTTTCCCGTTTTTTCATCGACAGGCCGATTTTTGCCGCCGTACTGTCGATTCTGATTTTTATCACCGGATTAATCGCTATCCCGCTGCTGCCGGTGAGCGAATATCCTGACGTCGTCCCGCCAAGCGTGCAGGTGCGCGCGGAGTATCCGGGCGCCAACCCAAAGGTGATTGCCGAGACCGTGGCAACGCCGCTGGAAGAGGCGATCAACGGCGTTGAAAACATGATGTACATGAAGTCCGTTGCGGGTTCCGATGGCGTGCTGGTGACCACCGTCACCTTCCGTCCAGGTACCGACCCGGATCAGGCGCAGGTTCAGGTGCAAAACCGGGTAGCGCAGGCTGAAGCGCGTCTGCCGGAAGATGTGCGGCGTTTGGGCATCACCACTCAGAAGCAGTCCCCGACGCTGACGCTGGTGGTGCATCTGTTTTCGCCCGGCGGTAAGTACGATTCACTGTACATGCGTAACTACGCCACGCTGAAGGTGAAGGACGAGCTGGCGCGCCTGCCCGGCGTGGGGCAGATTCAGATTTTCGGCTCGGGCGAATACGCGATGCGCGTCTGGCTGGACCCGAACAAGGTGGCGGCGCGCGGGCTGACGGCCTCGGACGTGGTGACGGCGATGCAGGAGCAGAACGTGCAGGTGTCTGCCGGGCAGCTTGGTGCCGAGCCGCTGCCGAAAGAGAGCGATTTCCTGATCTCCATTAATGCTCAGGGCCGGCTGCATACCGAAGAAGAGTTTGGCAATATTGTCCTGAAAACAACGCAGGATGGGACGGTCGTCCGCCTGCGCGACGTGGCGCGCATCGAGATGGGTTCCGGCAGCTATGCGCTGCGTTCACAACTCAACAATAAAGACGCGGTCGGGATTGGTATCTTCCAGTCTCCCGGGGCAAACGCCATCGATCTGTCTAACGCGGTGCGTGCGAAAATGGACGAACTGTCCACCCGTTTTCCGGACGATATGAAATGGGCGGCGCCTTACGACCCGACCGTTTTCGTCCGCGATTCCATCCGCGCGGTGGTGCAGACGCTGCTGGAAGCGGTGGTGCTGGTCGTGCTGGTGGTGATCCTGTTCCTGCAAACCTGGCGGGCGTCGATCATCCCGCTGATCGCGGTGCCGGTATCCGTCGTGGGCACATTCAGTATTCTCTATCTGCTGGGCTTTTCGCTTAATACCCTGAGTTTATTCGGGCTGGTGCTGGCGATTGGTATCGTGGTGGACGATGCCATCGTGGTGGTGGAGAACGTCGAGCGAAATATTGAAGAGGGGCTCGCCCCGCTTGCGGCAGCGCATCAGGCGATGCGGGAAGTGTCCGGGCCGATTATCGCCATAGCGCTGGTGCTGTGCGCGGTGTTTGTGCCGATGGCATTCCTCTCTGGCGTTACCGGCCAGTTCTACAAGCAGTTTGCGGTAACGATAGCCATTTCAACGGTGATCTCCGCGATCAACTCGCTGACGCTCTCGCCAGCGCTGGCCGCGCTGCTGTTGAAGCCGCACGGCGCGCCGAAAGATTTCCCGACCCGGCTTATCGATCGTCTGTTTGGCTGGATCTTCCGTCCGTTTAACCGCTTTTTCCACCGCAGCTCAACCGGCTATCAGGGGCTGGTGGGCAAAACGCTTGGCCGACGCGGGGCGGTGTTTGCGGTTTATCTGCTGCTGCTTTGTGCCGCGGGCGTGATGTTTAAAGCCGTACCCGGCGGGTTTATTCCGACGCAGGATAAGCTGTACCTGATCGGCGGCGTGAAAATGCCGGAAGGCTCGTCGCTGGCGCGTACCGATGCGGTGATCCGCAAAATGAGCGAAATCGGTATGAATACCGAAGGCGTGGATTATGCGGTCGCGTTTCCTGGCCTGAATGCGCTCCAGTTCACCAATACGCCGAACACCGGGACGGTATTTTTTGGCCTGAAGCCATTTGACCAGCGTAAACACTCTGCGGCGGAAATTAACGCGGAGATCAACGCGAAAATTGCGCAAATCCAGCAGGGCTTCGGCTTCTCGATTCTGCCGCCGCCGATTCTGGGGCTGGGACAGGGATCGGGCTATTCCCTGTACATTCAGGATCGCGCAGGTCTGGGCTATGGCGCACTGCAAAATGCGGTGAACACCATGTCCGGCGCAATAATGCAGACGCCGGGGATGCACTTCCCCATCTCAACCTATCAGGCTAACGTTCCGCAGCTGGACGTGCAGGTCGACCGTGATAAGGCGAAAGCGCAGGGCGTGTCGCTCACCGATCTGTTCGGTACGCTGCAAACCTATCTGGGCTCGTCATACGTAAACGACTTTAACCAGTTTGGACGCACCTGGCGCGTGATGGCGCAGGCCGACGGGCAGTTCCGCGACAGCGTGGAAGATATTGCGAATTTACGTACCCGCAATAACCTCGGCGAAATGGTGCCGATCGGCAGCATGGTGAATATCAGCACCACCTACGGACCGGACCCGGTGATCCGCTACAATGGTTACCCGGCGGCGGATCTGATTGGCGATGCCGATCCTCGCGTGCTCTCGTCCGCGCAGGCCATGACGCAGCTGGACGCCATGTCTAAGCAGATCCTGCCGAACGGAATGAATATTGAATGGACGGACCTGAGCTTCCAGCAAGCTACGCAGGGCAACACGGCGCTGATCGTCTTCCCGGTCGCGGTACTGCTGGCGTTCCTGGTGCTGGCGGCGCTGTATGAGAGCTGGACGCTGCCGCTGGCGGTGATCCTCATCGTGCCGATGACCATGCTCTCCGCGCTGTTTGGCGTCTGGCTGACCGGGGGCGATAACAACGTCTTCGTGCAGGTGGGTCTGGTGGTGCTGATGGGGCTGGCCTGTAAGAATGCGATTCTTATCGTAGAGTTTGCCCGCGAGCTGGAAATGCAGGGCAAAGGCATTATGGAAGCCGCGCTGGAAGCGTGCCGCCTGCGTTTACGTCCGATTGTGATGACCTCAATCGCCTTTATTGCCGGGACGATCCCTCTCATCCTCGGCCACGGCGCGGGTGCCGAAGTGCGCGGCGTCACCGGGATCACCGTGTTCTCCGGTATGCTGGGCGTCACGCTGTTTGGTCTGTTCCTGACGCCGGTCTTTTACGTCACGCTGCGTAAGTTCGTGACGCGCGGCAAAGCGGAAAGAGAGGTGCTGCCTGCGTAGGACGTAGCAGATAATAAAAAACCGCCTTCACAGTGAAGGCGGTTTTTTTTCGCCGTCCGTAAAGGATTAAGGCGTTTTTTTATGCTGCGTACAGATTTCCGGCACCGGATCGCACCCGCTGGTGTCGGCTTTTTTTACCTCTTCCAGCGCGCTGGCGACTGTATGGCGCGCTAAAACCTCCAGCGAAGCCTGCTCCGCTTCATCAGCAATGGATTTGAAATACCAGCAGGCGTTGGCGCTGACCACGCAGCGGGCCGGGACGTCAGGACGGGACGCCCACAGCTTTTTATCTTCCGTGACGGAGAGGTAAATATCACGCAGGGTAATCTCTTCTGCCGGGCGGCCAAGGTGAATAGAGCCGTTGCGGCCAAGCGTGGAGACGATAATGCCGTCGCGAGCGAGCGGAACCATTAACTTGCGGATAAAGCTCGGATTCGCCTCCAGGCCGTAGGCCAGGATTGCACTCGTCGAACGTTCACCCGATTGCTCCGCCATCGCTACGCTGAGAACCATCTGCAAAGCTGTCGGGAAGCGGTAATCTAGCATTTTTCTGTCCTGGGTCGCGGTGAATCTTGTTCTTTTTGGCACCGCAGAGGTGAATAATCAATAAGTAACAATATAACAAATACGGTAATCTTATTGAAGCAATCTGCGGCATCCGCAAAATAACGCAGCCGTCGGGGAGCGCCGCGTTTCCGTTCATGTGAACGCGGGGCTCGGGAAGTCAACGGTCACCATCAGGCCACCTTCTGCTGACGTGCTCAGGTTGACCCTGCCGTTGTGCTGCTGCGTAACGGCTTTGACGATGGCAAGCCCTAAGCCACTCCCGCTCTGGATCTGATTGGGATCGCGGAAAAACCTGTCGAACACCCGCTCCCGCAGTTCAACCGGAATGCCGGGCCCCGCATCCGAGACGCGCAGCTGAGCGGATGTCTCTCTCGATTGCAGCTGCACCTCTATGCGTCCCCCCTCGGGGCTGTATTTCACGGCATTTTCAATCAAATTGTCGATCAGTGACACCAGCCGTTCCCGGATGCCTGCGACCCGGATTTCATCGTCGGCGAAAAACTCAAACTCAATACTGCGCGCCGACGCCAGCGGCTCCAGGGCAGCCATGCGCTCCTGAATAAGCGTTGTCAGCGGCACAGGCTCCATAACCGTGTCGATGTGCGCTTCGCTGTGCTGCATCAGCAGAAGCTGATTGACGAGACGAGCAGCACGGCTATTGCTGCGAACAATGCCTGCAAGCAGCTCCTGCTGGCTTTCGCTGATGACCCAGGACTGCAACGCCTCGACGTTGATCCGCATCGCGGCCAGAGGCGTTCGCAGCTCGTGTGCGGCATCGGCAATAAAAATTCTCTCCCTTTCGGCGCTTTCCCGCACCCTGGCGAGAAAGTCATTAATCGCGTCCACCGTCTGGCGAAGCTCCCTGTGCCTCGGGACGGACTTTAAAGGAGAGAGATCGTCCGGCGTACGTAATGAAATTTCATTCACCACCCTGTTCCAGGGGCGCATCGCGATGCGGATTGACAGCCACGCGGGAAACAGAAGAAAAGGGATGCATATCATCAGCGGCATGACGTAGTAGCCGCGCGAGTTCAGGTAGATAAAGAAATTCCAGCTCCCGGCCGGGGTGAAGAGGGTGACCTCCACGTCGGAGTGCGCGGATTTGAGCGTACGGCTCGTCCAGGCGTGGTCCTCAGTCTCGACACGCTGCATTTCCCCCAGGCGGCTATTTTTCACCTCCGTTGGCGCGCCAGGCGATGAATAAATAACCTCATTATGCTTGCGAACAATGAGGTTGATGGACAGCTCCGGATCTTCGCCGCCGCCATATCCCTCCCGCAGCGCTTTGCTGAACGCTGCCAGCACAACATCACGCGCCTGCGGGCGATCGTCCATGCTCTCGACAAGGGAAAAAACGGTTTCGTAAGTCTCACTGCCCGTGAGGATCGGCGGGCTGCGCAGGTCCTCCAGCAAAATGAAGGTTAAAAAAAGACACCACAGCAGCGTAAGCAGCAGCATCTGGGCGACCATCATTCGCCTGACCAGCGTAGGGAGCCTGAGGTGATACCAAACTTTACGCATCAGCCTGCCGCCTTCTGAACCGGTACGGTATCAATGACGTACCCAACGCCGCGCACCGTTCGCACAAAGCCCTCGCCAATCTTTCGCCGGAGGTTACCCATATGCACGTCGAGCGCGTTGCTGAGGTTTTCTTTTGTGCCGAATATTCTTTCTTCCAGATACCGCCGCGTAAGCACGCGGTCGGCGCGCAGCATTAAGGTTTCAAGCAGCGCATATTCACTGGCCGTCAGCTCAACGTGACGTGCGCTTACGGTCACGCGGCGCGTCGGCACATGAAGCGATAAACCGCGAATTTCTATTGCTTCATTTTCAAAGCCATAGCTACGCCGCGCAAGGGCCCGTACGCGCGCCAGCAGCTCGGCGAGAACAAAAGGTTTGACCAGATAGTCGTCTGCACCTGCATCCAGCCCGCACAGGCGGTCCTGTAGCGTGCCCCGCGCCGTCAGGATGATGACGGGGACGCCCTTAAGCTGTTGACGCAGGCGCGTCATTAGGCTCATGCCATCGCCATCGGGTAGCCCCAGGTCGAGCAAAATAAGTTCCGGCACGCAGAGCGCAAGCTGATGCAGCGCATCCTCTTTGCGGCGTACCCATATAACATCAAATCCCTGATCTGCAAGGGCGATACGTACGCCATTGCCGAGATCCAGGTCGTCTTCAATGAGGAGAATTTTCACATTGGTCACTGTATCAACAGAGAATGAAGAACAACTGAAGAAAAAACGGTAACAGGAATTATTCAGTGTTTACAGCAAGTTCACGTGCTTCAGCATTTCTTCATTTACGGCTCATTAGAACCTCAGGGTGGGTATTCAGAATGTTCGTTCTGGCGTTTAACACCGCTTGTATCGTAATTATCTGAATCCAAAGGGCTTCTTTAATGAGAAACATCAAACTGCGTCATAGTTTTCTCCGTTCACGCATCGGTCGCAGCATGAAAAGCATCCTGCCGGGGGCCGTCCTGGCGTTACTGGCCGCCCCGGCGCTGGCGGCTGATCAGCCGCAGGGCAATGTGTTAACCCTGGGGGGCGGCGTCGACGTTGCGCCACGCTATTCCGGTTCGGATAAGAGCCGCGTCACGGCGGCTCAGGTGGTTGATTACGCTATGGCGAATGGTTTCTTTGTCAGCACCACGCGGGGGATCGGCTACGGCAATAGCTTTGGCAACCTGAACTACAACGCTGCGCTGAGCTATCGCGCAGGACGTAAGGATCGCGATGTAAGCAGCGATTCGATCGCCTCCGGCAGCGACTACCTGCGGGGAATGGGTGACGTTAAAGGCTCAGCTATCGTTGTGCCCGGTCTGGAATACAAGGTGACCGACTGGCTTAACGTGCAGATGCAGGCTGAGGTTCCGGTTTCGGAGAGAGACAACGGGGAAGCTGTGCATTTCGGCATTGCCAGCCCGCTTTATACATCTCCCAAAAATACGGTAACGCTGGCGCTGACCGGCAGTTGGGGTTCCAGCAAGTACATGCAAACGTACTACGGCGTCAGCGCCGACCAGTCGGCCGCGTCGGGATTTGCCCGACATGAAGCCGGTTCCGGAATATATGCGTATTCGCTGAACCTGGACTGGACCCATAAGCTCACCTCTCGCTGGAGCCTGCTTGCCGCAGCCGGCGTTACGCAGCTGACGGGTGATGCAGGCGATAGCCCAATTGTTCAGCGAAAAACGTCCCCTACGGGAAGCCTGAAGGTGGCATATAGCTTCTGATGGTTAAGCGAGGGGGAGGGGGCATTTGTGACTAATTAATAGGATTGCGCACATTGCCCCGTGCACCAGCAGCGCCGCTGTTAATACAAACAATGCTTTCTTAACAGGCTCCTTAAAAGTGATGAACCGCAGCGTGTGGCGGCACGGTGAATACAACGGTTTTATGGTCGATGGGTTTATGGGTCGGGTCGGCAATGATGATGGTTACCTTGTGTTTCCCGGCAGGCAGCCCGACCAGAATCACCGGCTCGCCGCTGGTATCAGCCCAGTGCCAGGGCGCGTCATCCACCACAACGTGAATATGGCCGATACGCGGAGTGACTTTCAGCGCATCGGGTCCAAATACAGGTTCAATGCGCAGGTTTTCTACGCGGTACTGAATAAAGACCGCACCTTTACTCAGCGGTCCCGCCAGCGGCGGATCGACGATCAGTTTTGCGGGCGGCTGGGGTTTTTCCAGCGGGGCTACGGCGGCCGGGCCATTAACCTCAGCGGCGCTCAGGCCATCCAACGGTGCGGCCAGTGCGCCAGCAAATGACGTCAGCGCAAATACAGGAAGCAGGAAATATCGACGAATCATCTGTGTGTTTCCTCATCAGTTTATTATGGCGAGGGATACAGAAGACCATTTTTATGTATCGGGTATGTTTGCTTTTGCGGGCGTTTTGTACCAGTTTGTCAGCCTGGCGCTCGGGATACAGTGCGATACAGTTTGTCTGCCGGGAGCGAACAAGCGTTAGCGCTCGGGCGTATCCACCACAATACCTGACTGCTGCGACTGAATTTTGTCCTGATGGTGATACCAGGCGCCGATGGAGGAATATACAAAGCGGCCGAAGAAAAACATGAAGCTGATGAGCAGTATGATGCGGGTCATCCGGGTGTTGAATCGATGTCGTTTTCGCATACGCGTAGCCTGACTCACTTTATTTTTCCTGAGTATACCCTTTTGGGCGATACGGCTATTAAGGCACAGCCGCAAATCAGGGTCAATTCTGCGGAATGTAAAATACCGTCAATGCTTACATTAATTTATGTTATTAAAAACAACGCATTTATTTATCGCCTTGATAATTACAGGAAAAATATTCAAAAAAAACGTAAGAAAGATTTATTCAGATAATTTAATTTGATTTAGGTCAACGGAATCCCGCCTCTGGTATTTAAAATCCTTCCTCCACTGCTTGCCAGGAATTTTCCAGGCAATTTATACGTCAGGTTGGATGCCTGTCTTCACTTACCCTCTGGAGCGCAAGGGTTGTAAACGAGCATCTATGAATATTCAGCACATCCTGAAGCAAAATAAAGACCGCTGGTGGGCACTTCCTCTTATTTTACCCGTGGTGTTACTCCCGGTGCTGAGCGTGGCTAATACCTTAACGCAGCTGGGCGAGGGTATCGTTGCGCTCTATTATTTACCGCTCTCTTTTCTGCTGACGCTGATGCTGTTCTTCGGCATGGAGGCGCTCCCCGGCATCGTGGTGTCGCTGTTTTTACGCTATTACCCTTCCGTTGGGCTGTATGAAACCGTGGCCGGCATTCTGCATTTTATCGTTCCCCTGGTGCTCAGCTGGGGCGGTTATCGCGTGTTTGCGCCCCGACGCAATATGACCGCGTACGGCGACGTGCGCCTGATGGGACAGCGTATTTTCTGGCAGGTTTTCTGCCCCGCAACGCTCTTTTTGATACTGTTTCAGTTTGCGGTGTATCTCGGCGTGTACGAAAGCCGCCAGAGCCTGGCAGGGTTAAATCCTTTCAACATCCGCACGCTCATTAACTATCAGGCGCTGCTGGTGAGCGGGCTGACGGGCGTGCCGCTCAGCTATTTGCTGATCCGTCTGATTCGCCATCCGCGCTACGTCAAAGGGCTGATATCCCAGATTCGCGCGCAAATAGACAAAAAGGTCACCGTCGTAGAGTTTGTGGCGTGGTTTTTAGCGCTGGGCGGGCTGCTGGGCATGCTGCTGCTGCCCATGAACATCAACAGCTCTATTTTCAGTACAAACTATACCTTGTCTCTGCTGATGCCCGTGATGCTCTGGGGCGCAATGCGCTTCGGTTACAAGCTGATGTCGATTATCTGGACGCCGGTCCTGCTGGTGTCGATTCACTATTATTATCACTACATTCCGCAGCATCAGGGCTATGACATTCAGCTGGCGATTACCTCCTCCAGCTATCTGGTCTTTTCATTTATCGTCATTTACATGTCGATGCTGGCGACACGCCAGCGCGCCATTAATATTCGTTCCCGCAGACAGGCGTTTCTCGATCCGGTTGTGCATATGCCGAATCTGCGGGCGCTGTCGCGCGAGCTGGCCAGTAACCCCTGGTCGGCGCTCTGCTTACTGCGCGTGCCCGAGCTGGAAGTGCTGGGGCGTAATTACGGCGTACTGCTGCGCATCCAGTATAAACAGCAGCTGGCGCAATGGATAAATGGCACCCTTCAGCCAAATGAGCGCGTCTATCACCTCACCGGGTATGACATGGCGGTGCGTCTGGATGCGGAGTCGCATCAGCAGCGTATTGAGACGCTGGACGAGCATATCAAGCAGTTCGTTTTTATCTGGGATGGTATGCCGGTACAGCCTCAGGTCGGCGTGAGCTACTGCTATGTACGTTCTCCCGTCAATCATCTCTATCTGGTGCTGGGAGAACTGGGCATCGTGGCCGACCTCTCCCTCTCCACCAACCACCCGGAAAATCTTCAGCAGCGCGGGGCCGTTCACTTGCAGCGTAGCCTGAAAGATAAGGTGGCGATGATGAGTCGTTTGCAGGCCGCGCTGGAGCAGGATGCCTTTACCCTGCTGGTTCAGCCGGTTCGCGGGCTGCGCGGCGATCGTTACCACGAGGTGCTGCTGCGGATGCGCGACGATAACGGTGCGCTGATCTTTCCCGAGCAGTTCCTGCCCATAGCACAGGAGTTTGGCTTATCGTCGCGTGTGGATTTATGGGTACTCGAGCGTACGTTGCGTTTCCTGGCGCAGCACCGTCAGCGTCTGCCGGGCCAGCGCTTTGCGATCAACCTTGCGCCGTCTACCGTCTACCGGGCTCAGTTCCCGCTTGAGGTGAGCCGCCTGCTAGCGAAATATGCCGTTGAAGCGTGGCAGCTGATTTTTGAAGTGACCGAAAGCAGCGCCTTTGGTCATGCGGATCGGGCGGAAACCAACCTCAGGAAATTACAAAAAATGGGGATACGGATCGCCATTGATGATTTTGGCACCGGCTACGCCAGCTACGCGCGGTTAAAAAGCGTGGACGCCGACATCCTCAAAATCGACGGCGGCTTTATTCGCAATATTGTCAGCAACAGTCTGGATTACCAGATTGTGGCCTCCATTTGCCATCTGGCCCGGATGAAGAAAATGCTGGTGGTGGCGGAATACGTGGAAACAGAAGAGATACGTAGCGCGGTACACGCGCTAGGTATCGATTATGTGCAGGGCTATCTGATTGGGCTGCCGGTGGAGCTCGAAACATTGCTCGAAACGCAGCCTTCTGAGGAAAGCGCCTGAGCCGTTACGCGGCTGCCTCTGAGCTCTCTTCTTCAATCTTCAACAGCCAGCCGGTGACCGCTTCCCAGTACTGCTGCTCTTTTTCCAGATCCAGCAGAACCAGCGCGTTCTGGCTGAACCAGTCGTGCGGGAAGCTCAGCGTCCAGTGGTGGTCGTCCGTTTTCAGCTTCAGCGTCGGCGGCGTGGTGGTTGCCTGACGCTGGTTATTAAGCAGCACGCCAAGGCGCAACAGCTGAATCAGCGGCAGGAACTGCTTTTTCTTGAACAGCGTAAAGCGCGGCAGATCGTCGAGCTTAATGGCTTTGCGGTGATAGCGCACCAGCGTCGCCATCATGGTTTGCTGCTCCTGGTTGAAGCCAGGCAGATCGCTGTTTTGCAGAATATAGGCTGAATGACGATGCATCCCGCTGTGGTTGATGTTCAGCCCCACCTCGTGCAGCATCGCGGCCCATTTTAACAGCGCGGCGAGCTGCGGGTGCGCCAGCTTCGGATTCTGCTCCTCCCACTGCTCGTACATCTGAACCGTGGTTTCCAGAACCCGTTTCGCCTGCTCGCGGTCGATGTTGTACTGGTTCGCCAGGCTCTGTGCGGTGCGGCTGCGAATATCCTGATGACGGAAGCGGCCCTCCATCTCATACAGCACGCCTTCGCGCAGGGCGCCGTCAGAGAGGCGCAGCTCTTTGATCGCCAGCGCGTCAAACACGCCGCACAGGATCGCCAGCCCCGGCACGAACACCGCTTTACGTTCGTCGGACAGGCCCGGCAGACTCAGGGCGTCGAAGCTCTTATGCTTAAGCACCTCTTCGGTGAGTTTTACCAGGCGCTCAGGCGTAATAAACCCGTCTTTTTCACCCATCGCCAGCAGCACTTCGTGGGCGGCTTTAATCGAACCCGATGCCCCGAGCGCCACGTTCCAGCCCTGAATACGGTACTGCCAGGCCAGGTTTTCCAGTTTTTGTACGGCGGCCATGCGCGCGCGCTGGAAGTTTTCGCGGGTGATTACGCCGCCCGGGAAATACATCTGCGCGAAGCTGACGCAGCCCATACGGCGGCTTTCCACCAGGCGCGGCTCGAAGTCTTCGCCAATCACCAGTTCAGTTGAGCCGCCGCCGATATCAATCACCAGCTTGCGGCCTTTTTCCGGTTGGGTATGCTCCACGCCCATAAAAATCAGGCGTGCTTCTTCGTTACCGGAGATGATCTCAATCGGGTAGGGGATGACCTTTTCCGCGCGCTTCAGAAACTCCGGCGCGTTCAGCGCCTGGCGTAGCGTATGCGTCCCGACGATGCAGACGCTGGAGGGCGAAAAGCCTTGCAGACGTTCTGCGAACAGCGACAGGCAGTTTAGCCCGCGCTCCATTGCCTCTTCGCTCAGCATGTTACGCGCATCAAGACCATCGGCCAGATGCACGCGCTGTTTCAGGCGACCGATGATCTGCATGGCGCCATCCACCTCGCGGGCGATGACCATATGGAAACTGTTTGAGCCAAGATCGACCGCAGCGAACTCCTGCGGGCGGGGGGTATTATCGTTTATTGGCATAGGTTAATCGGGTTGCTCAAGTGATTTGATGTAATCGTAAATCGCCAGCTGCGACCGGACTTTTCGGCGATTGCCGCGCGGTACATAGCGATTACTGAGTTCTTTGTCGATATAACGTGCTTTCACCGTATCGCTGAACAGGATCTCGATAATGTCCAGAATACGCTGCTTAAGGCGGGGATCCAGCAGCGGCGCCGCCACTTCAATACGGTAATCAATATTACGCGTCATCCAGTCGGCAGAAGAGAGATATACGCGCTTATCACCGGCATTATCGAAAATATAAACGCGATCGTGTTCAAGGTAGCGATCCACAATGCTGATCACGCGGATGTTGTCGCTGATGCCTTCCAGTTCGGGGATGAGCGAGCACATGCCGCGAATGAGCAGATTAACCGGCACGCCGGAGCTGGAGGCCGCGTACAGGCGGTCCACCAGGCCTTTATCCACCAGGTTGTTGAGCTTCAGCGTGATGCCGGACGACAACCCGTTCTGCGCGTTGGCAATCTCTTTGTCGATCATATCGTACAGCAGGCGGCGCGAGTTCTGCGGGGACACCAGCAGGTAGTCGAAGCTAACCGGGCGGTACGGGTTCTCAATGAAGTTAAACACCCGACGCACTTCGTTGGTAATGCGCGCATCGGCCGTCAGCAGCGAGTAGTCGGTGTAAATTCGCGCGGTTTTCTCGTTGAAGTTACCGGTGCCGATATGGGCATAACGCACCACGTCGTCGCCTTCTTTACGGGAAATCAGGAACAGCTTGGCGTGAATTTTCAGCCCCGGCGCGGAGAAGATGACGTGCACGCCCGCTTCCGTCAGGCGGCGCGCCCAGTGGATGTTGGCCTCTTCGTCGAAGCGTGCCTGTAGCTCAACCACCACGGTCACTTTCTTGCCGTTGTGCGCCGCGTGGATCATCGCGTCGATGATGCGGGAATCTTTCGCCACGCGATAGATGTTGATTTTAATCGCCAGCACGTTCGGATCGAACGAGGCCTGACGCAGCAGCTCCAGCACGTGTTCAAAGGTGTGATACGGATAGTAGAGCAGCACATCGCGCTCGCGGATGGCGTCGAACCCGTTACGGAACTTATCGAACCAGATATGGCGCAGGCGCGGCAGCGGCTTGTTCACCAGGTTGGCTTTGCCAACGTTCGGGAAGCCGATGAAATCTTTAAAGTTGTGGTAACGCCCGCCGGGGATAATGGAATCGTAGCGGGAGATGGTCAGCTTATCGCGCAGCATTTCCACCATCGCGTCCGGCATATCGCGCTGATAAACAAAACGCACCGGCTCTGCGGTCAGGCGCTGCTTGAGGCTGGAGGACATCAGCTCCATCAGGCTGGCTTCCATCTCGTGCACCAGATCGTACTCAGCATCACGGGTCATCTTCATTGAGTAGGCGTTTAGCGCGTCGTAATCGAAGAAGCCCTTGAAGATATCGTCAAGGCAGTAACGCAGGATGTTATCAAGCAGAATCATCGGCTTACGTCGACGCGGCGTTTCCGGCGGCAGGTTCACAAAGCGCGGAACCTTATCGGACGGAATTTCCAGCAGCGCATAGTTGATGGTCTCGCCGCGAATGATTTCCACTGCCAGATAGGTGTAATCATCTTTCAGGAACTGCACCAGATCGGTTTCACGGTTGATCAAAATCGGGGTGATGTGCTGGCGCAGATAATGTTTGAAATAGTGGCGAAGCCAGTTTTGCTGATTCGCGGAGAGCTGACGTTCGTTGATCAGGAAGATTTGATTGCGTGCCATTTCCAGCAGCAGCTCGTTATAGAGGCCATCAAATTCCTGATCGGCTTTCATGACGCGAGACTGGATTTTTCCAAGCAGATGCCGCGAGTGGGAGTTTAAGCCCTGTTCTTCACTGATGATGATTCGGCGCTTCAGTTCGGCAAAGCGAACCTTATAGAACTCATCCAGATTGTTGGAATAGATGCCTAAAAAACGCATGCGCTCAATCAGCGGGTTACTTTTATCGGCCGCTTCCTGAAGTACACGTTCGTTGAATGCTAACCAGCTTAGCTCTTTCTCAATGTATAACTTTTCCTGACCCATTACAGCTCACACTCCAGTTCAATCACAGGACGTGGTAAATCCGTCTCGTCCTTATTATGGCGAGCATTTCCACGATATGTCCAACAGTGCCAGAAAAGTATGACAGTTATTTTTTTTGTTGGGGATTTTAGAGGGTTGGGGGAGGGGTGTCGGGTGGCGCTGCGCTTACCACGACCTACGGGACCGTAGGCCCGTGCAAGCGAAGCGCCGCCGGGCAATTCAAACAGACTACTCTTCGGCCGCATAACCCTGCGGGGGCAACTTCACGCCGTCCAGCCAGGCTGCGCCGTTGCGCATCTCCAGGCGTCCATCGACAAACCAGCTTACCACCAGGGGATAAATGGCGTGCTCCTGCGTCTGTACGCGTTCGGTCACGTCGTCTTCGTTGTCGCCGTCAAAGACCGGTACTTTCGCCTGCAAAATCACCGGACCGCCGTCCAGCTCGTCGGTGACGAAATGCACGGAGGTACCGTGCTCCTCATCGCCGTTCTCCAGCACCTGACGATGGGTGTGCAGGCCGGGGTATTTTGGCAGCAGGGAAGGGTGAATATTGAGCAGCCGACCGGCGTAGTGTTCAACAAAAGCCGGGCTCAGGATGCGCATGTAGCCTGCCAGCACCACGACGTCGGGCGCGTAGGCGTCAATTTCCTGCACCAGTTCGCGGTCAAACGCTTCACGGCCCGCAAACTGACTGGCTTCCAGCGCGTGCGCGGGGATATTGGCTTCCCGCGCGCGCTCAAGGCCGAATGCATCGGCCTTGTTGCTGAATACTGCCCGAATGGTGCCATTGATTTTCTTCTGTTTGCAGGCATCTATGATTGCCTGCAAATTGCTTCCGTTGCCGGAAATAAGCACCACGATATTTTTCATTCAATGACCACACGCTGTTCGGAATCGGACGCTTTAATCGTACCGATTTTCCACGCGTTTTCACCTTTTTCTGTCAGCAGCTTAACCGCTTTATCCGCTTCGCTTGCCGGCAGGGCGATAACCATGCCCACGCCGCAGTTAAAGGTGCGGTACATTTCGTGCGAGCTCACGTTGCCGGCGGTTTGCAGCCAGTTGAAGACGGACGGCCACTGCCATGAGGAGGCGTCGATTACCGCCTGGGTATTGTCCGGTAACACGCGCGGAATATTTTCCCAGAAGCCGCCGCCGGTCAGGTGAGCGATGGCGTGAACGTCGACGTTCTCAATCAGCGCCAGCACGTTTTTCACGTAGATGCGGGTCGGGGCCAGCAGGTGATCGGCCAGCGGTTTGCCGTCCAGCTCGGTGGTCAGCGGGTCGCAACCGCTCACTTCGAGGATTTTACGCACCAGAGAGTAGCCGTTAGAGTGCGGGCCGCTGGAGGCCAGCGCAACCAGCACATCGCCGTCAGCCACTTTGCTGCCGTCGATAATTTCTGATTTTTCTACCACGCCAACGCAGAAGCCTGCGACGTCATAATCTTCACCGTGATACATGCCGGGCATTTCAGCGGTTTCACCGCCGACCAGCGCACAGCCGGATTGCAGACAGCCTTCGGCAATGCCGTTAATGACGCTGGCTGCGGTGTCCACGTCCAGCTTGCCGGTCGCGTAGTAATCCAGGAAGAACAGCGGCTCAGCGCCCTGTACCACCAGGTCGTTGACGCACATCGCCACCAGATCGATACCGATCGTATCGTGACGTTTTAAATCCATCGCCAGGCGCAGCTTGGTGCCTACGCCGTCAGTACCCGAGACCAGAACAGGTTCACGATATTTTTGCGGCAGCGCGCACAGTGCGCCGAATCCACCCAGGCCACCCATCACTTCCGGGCGGCGGGTTTTTTTCACCACACCTTTGATTCGGTCAACCAGCGCATTACCTGCGTCAATATCAACACCGGCATCTTTGTAGCTGAGAGAAGTTTTGTTGGTCACGGCTCAAGTCCCCACGCGATTGCATAGCTAGTAAGAAAAATCGGCGCAATTCTAACAGTCCAGGCAAACGTTTGCGAGCCTATTCTCGGCGCGAAGATCTTTTTTTCGCAAAGGCCTGTAAAGGGCGACAAACTTGACTCTGTTCACGAAAATGAAACCGGTTTCTGCGATCTGCTTGCAACGGCTTTCCCCTTTGCACATCATCAAACTGAAACCGGTTTCTGTAACTGTTTTTGCAGAAAATAACGCAGAATGAGGGAAAGCAAATGTCTGGATTTAAAGCAGGTTTTCTGTGGGGTGGGGCTGTTGCGGCGCACCAGCTTGAAGGCGGCTGGAAAGAGGGCGGCAAGGGGGTAAGCGTTGCCGACGTCATGACCGCGGGCGCCCACGGCGTGCCGCGTGAAATCACCAACGGCGTGCTGGAGGGGAAAAATTACCCAAACCACGAAGCCATCGATTTCTACCACCGTTATAAAGAAGACATCAAACTCTTTGCCGAGATGGGGTTCAAATGCTTCCGCACCTCCATCGCCTGGACGCGTATCTTCCCGAAAGGCGACGAGCTGGAGCCGAACGAAGCAGGACTCAAATTCTACGATGACCTGTTTGACGAGTGCCTGAAGTACGGCATCGAACCGGTTATCACGCTTTCCCACTTCGAGATGCCTTTCCACCTGGTAACGGAATACGGCGGCTGGCGCAACCGTAAGCTGATCGACTTCTTCGTGCGCTTCGCGAAGGTCGTTTTTGAGCGTTACCAGCACAAGGTGAAGTACTGGATGACCTTTAACGAGATCAACAACCAGGCCAACTTCCACGAAGACTTTGCGCCGTTCACCAACTCCGGGCTGAAATATGCGCCGGGTGAAGACCGCGAGCCGGTCATGTTCCAGGCGGCGCACTATGAGCTGGTGGCCAGCGCCCTGGCGGTGAAGGCGGGCCGCGAGATCAACCCGTCGCTGCAAATCGGCTGCATGATTGCCATGTGTCCCATCTACCCGCTGACCTGCGCGCCGGACGACATGATGATGGCGATGAACGCCATGCATCGCCGCTACTGGTTCACCGACGTGCACGTGCGCGGCAAGTATCCGCAGCATCTGCTCAACTACTTCGAGCGTCGCGGCTTCGCGCTGGATATCACCGAAGAAGATAAGGCGGCGCTGACGCAGGGCTGCGTGGATTACATCGGGTTCAGCTACTACATGTCTTTCGCCACCAAAGCGACGGCAGATAACCCGGCGCTGGATTACGACGAGAGCAAGAGTCTGGTCTCTAACCCGTACGTGCAGAAATCCGACTGGGGCTGGCAGATTGACCCTGTCGGCCTGCGCTACTCTTTGAACTGGTTCTGGGATCACTATCAGCTGCCGCTGTTCATTGTTGAAAACGGCTTTGGCGCGATCGACGTGCAGGAGAGCGACGGCACGGTAAACGACCAGTACCGCATTGATTATCTGTCTGCACACATCCGCGAGATGAAAAAAGCGGTGGTGGAAGATGGCGTCGATCTGATGGGCTATACCCCGTGGGGCTGTATCGACCTGGTCTCTGCCGGAACGGGTGAAATGAAGAAACGCTACGGCTTTATCTTTGTCGATAAAGATAACGAAGGGAACGGCACGCTGAACCGCAGCAAGAAGAAGTCGTTCGACTGGTATAAGCAGGTGATTGCCAGCAACGGCGATAACCTCTAATTGTCGGGTGGCGCTCACGCTTACCCGACCTACAATACACGTAGGCCCGCGTAAGCGCAGCGCCACCGGGCAAGATCCCGCACCCAAGCCGGAGCCCTGCCTCCGGCTTTTTTGTTTTTGATTGATATACGTCAAGCAAGTTGGGTATGGCGCAATCCGAAAAAAGCGGTATAATCCCGCGATTTTTTTGCGGATGCCACCTCAGAGGAGAAAGAGAATGAAGATTGTGGAAGTGAAACACCCACTCGTTAAACACAAGTTGGGCCTGATGCGTGAGCATGACATCAGCACGAAGCGTTTTCGCGAACTGGCTTCTGAAGTGGGCAGCCTGCTGACCTACGAAGCAACCTCCGATCTGGAAACGGAAAAAGTGACCATCGAAGGCTGGAACGGTCCGGTACAGGTTGAGCAGATCAAAGGTAAAAAAATTACCGTGGTGCCAATCCTGCGTGCGGGTCTGGGCATGATGGAAGGCGTACTGGAGCACGTGCCAAGCGCGCGTATCAGCGTGGTGGGTATCTACCGTGACGAAGAGACCCTTGAGCCGGTCCCGTACTTCCAGAAGCTGGTCTCTAACATCGACGAGCGTATGGCGCTGGTGGTTGACCCGATGCTGGCGACCGGTGGTTCGATGATCGCCACCATCGACCTGCTGAAAAAAGCCGGATGCAGCAGCATTAAAGTGCTGGTCCTGGTCGCAGCGCCGGAAGGTATTGCGGCGCTGGAAAAAGCGCACCCGGACGTTGAACTGTATACCGCATCCGTCGACCAGGGGCTGAACGAGCACGGGTACATCATCCCGGGGCTTGGCGATGCCGGCGATAAGATTTTTGGTACTAAATAATCGAATAACGATAAAGAAGCCGACTTTGATAGTCGGCTTTTTTTTGAATAAAAACCAACAATAACACTCAGAGGAAAACACTATGACGCGCCGTGCTATCGGGGTGAGTGAAAGACCGCCGCTTTTACAGACAATCCCGCTTAGTTTGCAGCACCTGTTCGCCATGTTTGGCGCAACCGTGCTGGTGCCAATCCTGTTTCACATTAACCCGGCTACCGTGCTGCTGTTCAACGGCGTCGGTACGCTGCTTTACCTCTTTATCTGTAAAGGCAAAATTCCAGCCTATCTCGGGTCGAGCTTCGCCTTTATCTCTCCGGTACTGCTGCTGTTGCCGCTGGGTTATGAGGTCGCGCTGGGCGGCTTTATCATGTGCGGCGTCCTGTTCTGCCTGGTCTCCTTCATCGTGAAGAAAGCGGGCACCGGTTGGCTGGACGTGATGTTCCCGCCTGCGGCGATGGGCGCCATCGTTGCCGTCATCGGCCTGGAGCTGGCTGGCGTGGCGGCGAACATGGCCGGCCTGCTGCCGGCGGATGGTCAGTCACCGGATTCTAAAACCATTATTATCTCGCTGGTGACGCTGGGCGTGACGGTGTTCGGCTCCGTGCTGTTCCGCGGCTTTATGGCGATTATCCCGATCCTGATCGGCGTGCTGGCGGGCTACGCGCTCTCCTTCGTGATGGGCGTTGTGGATACTACGCCGATTGCCGAGGCGCACTGGTTCGCGCTGCCAACCTTCTACACCCCACGCTTCGAATGGTTTGCTATCTTCACCATTCTGCCTGCCGCGCTGGTGGTAATTGCCGAGCACGTCGGCCACCTGGTGGTGACGGCGAACATCGTGAAGCGCGACCTGATCCGCGACCCGGGCCTGCATCGCTCCATGTTTGCCAACGGTTTCTCCACCATCATCTCCGGCTTCTTCGGCTCCACGCCAAACACCACCTACGGCGAGAACATCGGCGTAATGGCGATCACCCGCGTCTACAGCACCTGGGTTATCGGCGGCGCGGCGATCATCGCCATTCTGCTCTCCTGCGTTGGCAAGCTGGCGGCAGCGATCCAGATTATCCCGGTGCCGGTGATGGGCGGCGTCTCGCTGCTGCTGTACGGGGTGATCGGTGCCTCCGGTATTCGCGTGCTGATTGAATCCAAAGTGGATTACAGCAAAGCGCAGAACCTGATCCTGACCTCCGTTATCCTGATTATCGGGGTGAGCGGTGCGAAGGTGCACATCGGCGCAGCGGAGCTGAAGGGCATGGCGCTGGCGACCATCGTGGGCGTCGGCCTCAGCCTGATTTTCAAGCTGATCTCGGTGATCCGCCCGGAAGAGGTGGTCCTGGACGCGGACGAAAGCGAAAAAGCGCCACATTGATCGTCATGCCGGGCGACGGATCGCCCGGTTCTCTCCTTGCAGGTTCCGTGTTAAACTCCATTCCGATTTTATGTAAGATCTCTGGTTGAGGTATTTCTGAACGGACCGGCACAGCTCTCTCTGCCACTTTATCTCCCTGACGATGAAACTTTCGCGAGTTTCTGGCCGGGTGATAACCCCTCTTTACTGGCTGCACTGCAAAACGTGCTGCGCCAGGAACACAGCGGATACATCTATATCTGGTCACGCGAAGGCGCGGGGCGCAGCCACCTGCTGCATGCGGCCTGTGCCGAGCTTTCGGCGCGCGGCGATGCGGTCGGCTACGTGCCGCTGGATAAACGTACCTGGTTTGTGCCTGAAGTGCTTGAGGGCATGGAACATCTTTCCCTGGTCTGCATCGATAATATTGAATGCGTGGCGGGGGACGAGCCGTGGGAAATGGCAATCTTTAACCTCTATAACCGCATTCTGGAGTCGGGCAAAACCCGGCTGCTGATCACCGGCGATCGTCCACCGCGTCAGCTTAATCTTGGGCTGCCGGATCTGGCGTCTCGTCTGGACTGGGGGCAAATCTACAAGCTGCAACCGCTGTCGGATGAAGACAAACTCCAGGCGCTTCAGCTGCGGGCAAGACTGCGCGGCTTCGAACTGCCGGAAGACGTGGGCCGTTTCCTGCTGAAGCGGCTGGATCGCGAGATGCGTACGCTCTTTGACACGCTCGATCAGCTCGATCGCGCGTCCATTACCGCCCAGCGCAAGCTGACCATTCCGTTTGTGAAAGATATTCTTAAGCTGTAGTTATGCCGGGTGGCGGCGACGCCTTACCCGGCCTACAAGGAGAGTGGTTTTCGTAGGCCGGGTAAGGCGTCGCCGCCACCGGGCAAAAAAATCAAAGCCATAGGCCGGGTAAGCCGCAGCCGTCACCCGGCTAAAGATCCCCCACCAAGTGCTCCACCAGCAGTGGAATCGGCCTTCCCGACGCCACGCTCCTGCCGTTCTCCCGCCATAGCGCCGTTCCGCTGATATCCAGATGCGCCCACGGGATCGTCGGCGGGCAGAAGTGGTGCAGCAGCCACGCCGCCGACGCGCTGATCGCCGCATTGTTGGTCGGCGTATTGCACAGATCGGCGATGGCGCTGTCGGTCTGCTTTTTCAGCCGCGCATCCAGCGGCAGCGACCACACTTCGTCGCCGCTCTGCTTACCCGCCTGCGTCAGCGCGGCGCGCAGCGGTTCATCCTGCGTCATTAATCCGCTCAGCTCATACCCCAGCGCTTTCACCACCGCGCCCGTTAACGTTGCCATATCAATGATATAGCGGGCCTGCGGGTGCTGCTGGCTGGCCCAGGCGATGGCGTCTGCCAGCACCAGCCGGCCCTCGGCATCGGTATTGTTAATCTCAACGGTGGTGCCGTTGCAGGCCGTTGCCACCGTGCCGGGCTGCATCGCCTCCGGGCCGATGGCGTTTTCCGCCAGCGCCAGCACGCCCATGATGCGTACGGGCAATTTCAGCTCCGCAACGGTCAGCATCAGACCGAGCACGTTAGCCGCGCCGCACATGTCATATTTCATGGTGTACATGCCCGCGCCTTCCTTCAGCCACAGGCCGCCGGTGTCAAAGGTAATGCCTTTACCGACATAGCAGCGTACCGGGCCTTCAGAGACACCGTTATAGTGGACAGCCAGCAGACGCGGCGGGCAGGCCGCCCCTTTGCCAACCGCGTGCAGCAGCCCAAGACCCTGCTCAACAATATCCTTTTCGTTCAGCACCTCGCAGCGTAGGGAAGGGTAGGTGGTACACAGTTTTTGCGCCTCTTCGACCATAAACTGCGGCGTACAGCGGTCGGAAGGGATATCTGCCAGCCGCCGCGCCGCGACCATGCCGAGGGCAATAGCCTGCTGCTGGCGGAAGAACGTCTCCAGCTTCGCCCGCTGTTCCGGCAGACAGAGGGCGGTGATGCACGTAAGACGCACCGCGTCGTCCGTTTTCTTCAGCTTCAGATCGCTCAGCCTGTGCGCCTGATTAAAGAGAAATCGCAGCACCTGCGCCAGCACCACCTCGTCGATATCCGTCACGTCCAGCACGATATCGGCGCTGGCGGGGGCGGCAAGCAGCGGCCGCAGGGCGGTGAGCAGCCCTTCGGTCAGGGCGTCATGCCAGAGCGCATCCGGCAGCAGGGTGATGCGGGCAAACGGCGCGCAGCCAAAGCGGGTGTCCGCGATGCAGTCAGAGTCGCGCATTTCATCGACAAGCGCGCTTTCCGGTAACAGAGAACTGGCCGAGCGCGCAATCAAATGGCTGTTCGGCTTCGCGTCCGCAAGCGCGCTGATAAACTGATACGTAATCATCATGACTCCTCAATGGGCGCGCGGATCCGCGCGGCATAGGCCTGCATCCACGCCTCGTCTACCGCGTGATAATGCGTTTTCTCCCGCAGGCGCTCGGTACGAAAAACCGTGAGCGGCTGGCGGGCCGTCGCCACCACAAACGAGAAGGTTTTGATGTTAGTGGCGGCGCCAAACTCGCCTCTGTTGTTCATGCACACCACGGAGAGATCGCCTGCGCGGCCAAAGCGCGACATCAGCCTGTCTTCCAGTTCAAAGACGACCGAATCCGCCGCCTGCTGCGGCGTCATGCCCTGTGCCATCCTGCGAACGATTTCGTAGCTGGTGCAGCCTTTCATCAGGTCTTCACCGACCCCCGTGGCGGTGGCCGCC
The DNA here is from genome assembly GCF_029838645.1 of Enterobacter sp. GD03975. NCBI lineage: Bacteria > Pseudomonadati > Pseudomonadota > Gammaproteobacteria > Enterobacterales > Enterobacteriaceae > Enterobacter > Enterobacter sp. GD03975. Next base: position 359,262 of record NZ_JAOBZC010000004.1, on the reverse strand, counting down.
CCGGTTTCGCTGTCGCAGTAAAAGCCGGAGCCGATAATCGGCGAGTCACCGAGGCGACCGCGTTTTTTCATGAACAGGCCGCTGGTGGAGGTGGCAACGCTCATTGAGCCCTGTTTATCGAGACCGATAACGCCGACGGTGTCGTGCCCGTCGTAGGGGCTTAACCCCTTATCCAGCGTCTCACGGCAGCGCTTACGGTAGTGCTGCATGGCGCGATCCGTGAGCATGGTTTTGTCGGTAAAGCCCTGGCTCAGTGCCCACTCGCGCGCGCCCTGGCCGACCAGCAGGCTGTTATAGCGCTGACGGCTGAGCGCGTGCGCCACGCGCACCGGGTTGGCGATATCCACCAGATTCCCCACCGCGCCGAACGCCAGCGTGTCGCCGTCCATGAATGCCGCGTCCAGCTCCACCTCACCGTTTTCGGTCGGCAGCCCGCCGTAGCCGACGGATTTATACAGCGGAAAGTCTTCGACGGCGGCGACGGCATCAACCACCGCCGTGGCGACCGGTTTTCCCGCCGCCAGGGCAGACGCAGATTCCGTTACCCCTTCAAGCGCCATTCGCCAGGTTGCGATAATTCCCCACATGCTTTACTCCTGTTTTGCAAGGGTGGTGTCGGTTTGCGTCACCGGGGTCAGTTCCGCGGCGCGGTACTGTTTATCCACGATACGCATGAAAGGCAGGTACAGCATGGCGCCAATCAGCAGGTTGATCAGCTGCATCACGCTGCCGCTCAGGTGGCCGGTGACGATAAAACCGCTAATCACCGGCGGCAGCGTCCAGGGGATAAACACCCCGGTGGTGACGGCGACCGCGCCAACCTTCATCGCCGCATACTGCACGGTGACCAGCACCAGCGGCACCAGGTTGAACGGAATAAGCATGATCGGGTTCATGATCACCGGCAGGCCAAACAGGATCGGCTCGTTGATGTTAAATACCGATGCCCCTGCGCCGAGGCGCGCCACTTCACGCATGTTTTTGCTGCGGGCGAAAATCAGCATCGCGATCACCAGCGACAGCGTGGCCCCCGCGCCGCCCATCCAGATCATGTCGAAAAACTGTTCCGTGATAATGTGCGGCGGCGTCGTCCCCGCCTGGATCGCGGCGATATTATCGGTCTGGTTCTCCATCCACAGCGGGCGAATAATGCCATTGATCATCGAACCGGAGTTAATGCCCACTGACCACAGAATGGTGATGCTGAATACCGTCATCAGCGCACCGAAATAGGAGGTGCCGTAGTGGCGCACCGGGGTAGCAACCACTTCATAAATAAACTGGTGGATGGTGCTGTAATGGGTGTTTTCGAAGATGATGCGGATGATAAGCACCAGAATCATCACCAGCAGGGCCGGGATCAGCGCCGCGAACGACTCCTGTACCGCCGGGGGCACGCCGTCCGGCATTTTGATGACCAGCTTTTTGCGCTTCAGCCAGCAGAACAGTTCCGTCCACAGCAGGGAACCGATCATCGCCACGAACAGCCCTTTGCTGCCGATCCACTCCACCGGCATCACGGTAATACCACCGTTGTCCGCCACTTTGATAAAAGGCGTCAGGATCAGAAACGCGACCAGCGCCAGGATGCCGCAGGAGATGCGGTCCTCGCCGTAGTGTTCCGCCAGGCGGTAGGCCACCAGGAAGCTGATAAACAGCGACATGGTCGAGAACACCGCGTTGAAGGGGATCTCAATAATCGCGCTCCAGCTGTCACCAAAGGCCTGAGACATAAATTGCTGATAGGCCTGGTTAGGGAAAGAGGAGATCACCAGCAGGATGGAGCCGACGATGATAAACGGCATGAATGAAACGTAGGCCCCACGGATGGCCCCAAGATGGCGCTGCTGGGCTGTTTTCGCCGCCAGCGGCATCAGTTTTGCTTCAAGAAATCCCAGAACATTGTTCATTGTGAACTCCGTACAAGATTGAGGGGTGTGGTTTATGTTATGTCTGTGGATTATCAGTGAAGCGCGGCGAACGAAAGGTGAAATCGGTCACAAAGCATTCGCTGCTGCATAATAAATCTCATAAGATTAGTTGCGGAGAGAGACACGATGGAAATCAAACTGCATGCCAACGCCACGACCACGCCGCGTATCCGTCGCTACCTTCAGCAGTCCGATAAAAGCGACAGAGAGCTGGCCATTGAGCTGGGGATCTCGGTCACCACCGTCAGGCGCTGGCGCAACCGTGACCAGGTATCGGATAACCACACTACGCCAAAAGTGATACACAAAGCGTTGAGACAGGAACAGGCGTCACTGATAAATGCCCTGCGGGATATCACCGGCGCGCCGCTGGATGAGCTGCTGCTGTTGGTGAATGACGGGCTCGGGATCGCCGTTTCCCGCGCGACCCTGAACCGCTACCTCAAGCCGGCTTCGGTAAAACAAAAGGGGGCATTGTTGCAGGGCAAAAAGGCGCTTAAGGCCGGCATCATGCCGCAGAAACTACTCCTGCATCATCAGCCGCTGTCGCTGCATATGGACGACGGTGGCGAGCAACATCTGCTCTGGGCGCGTGAACCCGTCAGCGGCTGGTGCTACGCCCGGCTTTATGCCGGCGTTTCCCCGCAGTTGTTAACCCACTGGGCGAATGAGGTGCTGGAAGCGTGTCCGGCAGATATTCAATCTGTTGAGACTTTTGGACTGGCGGTGACGCTGCCGGTGCACAGCGTTAGCGTGAAAGCGCATCCGCAGCAAATCCGCGCCGTACTGGTGGCGCTGCCGTTACGCGACATCATTCCACGGGTGAACAAAGAACCGATGGGAGAGCTGTTGATTCAACTGTGTGATTTTTACAACCGGGGGAAAGCGCAGAAAAAGCTGGGAGAGCGTACGCCGCAGGCGTTTCTGGAAGCGCTGCGGCGTAACGATTAGACGATTTCGAGCACGTTTTCCGGCGGACGACCAATACGCGCCTTGCCGTTCGCCACCACAATCGGACGCTCAATCAGCTTTGGGTTATCGACCATTGCCTGGATCAGCCGCTCTTCAGTGAGATGCGTATCGTTCAGATTGAGCGATTTATACAGATCTTCTTTCTGACGCATCAGCTCGCGCGCGCTGCTCATATCGAGCATCTTAAGCAGCTGACGGATCGTCTGCGCGTCCGGCGGCGTCTCCAGATACAGCACCACTTCCGGTTCGATGCCGTTAGACTTCAGCAGGCTGAGGGTGTCGCGGCTCTTGGAGCAGCGAGGGTTATGGTAAATTTTTACCGCGTCTGTCATGACTTCTCCTTTATTACATCTTCTCGTACGGCTTAAAGCGTTGTTGCAGGCCGCGCAGCTGGTCGATTCGCGCGTCGTAGCGGGCCTGTTGCAGGCTGCCGAGCTTCACCTGTGAACTGGCGCTGCTCAACAGGGAAATAGCCTGGTCGAGGCGGCCCGCCAGTGCCAGACCTTCCGCACGCGCGGCCAGTTCCTGATCGCGGTTACCCAGTTGCCCCTGCGCCTGGGCGAGCAGCTCCCAGCCGTTCTGGTCATCTTTATTGTTAAAGGTGTAGCGGTTCAGAATGGTCACTGCCTCGCCGGGCTGTCCACCCTGTAAGTAAGCGTTCGCCAGGTTAAGCTGCAATACCGGATTGTTACGAAGATCTTTCGCCCCCTTCAGGCGATTAATCGCATCGGTCGCTTTTTTCTGTCCCAAATCGATATCGGTGGCGAGGTCGAGATACCACGGGTTATTTGGGGCCGCCGCCAGAAGCGGCTGTAGCGCTTTACGCGCTTCATCATATTTGCTGGCCTCCATAGCCTGGAGCGCCTGACCATACTGCGCCGCGTTTTTCTCGCGCACGTTGCCTTTCGCCAGCGCGTCCAGCAGATCGCTGGTGAGCTGATTACGCCCGGAGTTGTACATGCCAAGCGTTCTCACTTTTGCCATGTAGAAATCCTGCGAGGACTGCACGACCACCGGACGCATCTGGTTGGCACGGTTACGCGCATCCGAGAGGCGGCTTTCCGGCAGCGGGTGGGTCAATAGAATTTCAGGGGGACGCGACGAGTAGCGTGCCTGGTCGAGCAGTTTTTCCAGGAAGCTCGGCATGGCCTGCGGGTCAAAGCCTGCACGCTGTAAAACCTGAATGCCGATGCGGTCTGCCTCCTGTTCGTTCTGCTGGGTAAAGCTGATCATCCCCTGACGCGTTCCCGCCAGCGTCCCGGTGAGGGCCGCCATCCCGGCCTGCGGGCTGGCCATCGCCAGCAGAATAGAGCCCAGCGCGCCCACCCAGGTCAGCGGGGCGTTACGCTTCTGGTCTTCCATCGCACGCGCCAGATGGCGCTGGGTAACGTGCGAAATTTCGTGCGCCATGACCGACGCCAGCTGGCTTTCATTATCGGAATAACGGAATAACGCCGAATGCAGCACCACGTTCCCGCCAAAGAAGGCGAAGGCGTTGATTTCGTCGTTATTGATTAAGAAGAAGTGGAAGGGCGTTTTTACCGAGTCCGCGTGCGCCACCAGCCGCATCCCCAGACCGTTGATGTACTGGACCAGCAAAGGGTCGTTGATCAGCGGAGCACTGCCGCGCAGCTGGCGTACGTAATAATCCCCCATCTGCATCTCCTGCCCGATGGAGAGCGTGCTTCCTGCCGTGGTGCCCATGTCCGGCAATGAATCGGACGAGTCAGCGAAAGCGGGCAACACCTGGCCGACCGTCACGGCGGCAATCAGTGTCGCAACCAGTGTTTTTCTCAACTGCCTGAACATAACCACTGTCCTGTATGTTGGATGTGCTAATTTGACCGATGAACCCGCATAACGTTCATCTCCGCTGCCCTGCGAGTGTAGCCGTGTTAAGAGATGAAGAAAATCCCATTCATCAGGGTTTTGCGAAACCTGACAGTGAAACAAAAAGGAAAGTCTTTTTTGTGACAGTTAGATACAATTCACCGTCTCACTCCCGCCATTCGATTCAGGGAAGGGTTGTATGCTCGAAATGTTAATGCAGTGGTATCGGCGTCGGTTTAGCGATCCGGAAGCCATTGCTTTACTGGTTATTCTGGTTGCCGGATTCGGTATCCTGTTCTTCTTTAGCGGCCTGCTGGCACCGCTGCTGGTGGCGATCGTGCTGGCGTATCTGCTGGAGTGGCCCACCGCGCGTCTGGAACATATCGGCTGTTCCCGCCGCTGGGCGACCAGCATCGTGCTGGTGCTGTTTGTCGGTATACTGCTGCTGATGTCCTTCGTGGTCATGCCCATCGCCTGGCAACAGGGGATATATTTGATCCGCGATATGCCCGGCATGCTGAATAAACTGTCTGATTTTGCCGCCACGCTGCCGCGCCGCTATCCCGCGCTGATGGACGCCGGGATCATCGATGCGATGGCCGAAAATATGCGCGCCCGCATCATGACCATGGGCGATTCGGTGGTGAAGTACTCGCTGGCCTCGCTGGTGGGGCTGCTGACCCTGGCCGTCTATCTGGTCCTCGTGCCGCTGATGGTGTTCTTCCTGGTCAAAGATAAAGAGCAGATGCTGAACGCGGTACGCCGCGTGCTGCCGCGCAATCGCGGCCTGGCCGGGCAGGTCTGGCAGGAGATGAACCAGCAGATCACCAACTACATTCGCGGCAAGGTGCTGGAGATGATCGTGGTGGGCGTGGCGACCTGGGTTGGCTTTGTGATCTTTGGGCTGAATTATTCGCTGCTGCTGGCGGTGCTGGTTGGATTCTCGGTTCTGATCCCGTATATCGGCGCGTTTGTGGTGACCATTCCGGTCGTCGGCGTCGCGCTGTTCCAGTTTGGTCTGGGCACGGAGTTCTGGAGCTGCTTCGCGGTATACCTGATCATTCAGGGGCTGGACGGTAACCTGCTGGTGCCGGTGCTGTTCTCAGAAGCTGTTAACCTGCATCCGCTGGTGATTATTCTGTCAGTGGTGATTTTCGGCGGGCTGTGGGGTTTCTGGGGCGTGTTCTTTGCCATACCGCTGGCGACGCTGATTAAAGCCGTGGTCCACGCATGGCCGGATGTGCCGGCGGTGGAAGAGAAGTAGTTTTGCCGGGTGGCGCTGCGCTTACCCGGCCTACTTATTCTTGTAGGTCGGGTAAGGCGAAGCCGCCACCCGACACTCACTTTCAGGCACTTTCTTTCAGCCAGTTCAACACCACGTCGTGGTGATTACTGGTTTTGAAGTCGTCAAACACGTGCTCAACTTTACCGTCAGCGCCAATCAGGAAGCTGATGCGGTGGATCCCGTCGTAGGTTTTGCCCATAAAGGACTTCTCACCCCAGACGCCAAACTGCTCGCAAACCTGGTGGTCTTCATCGGAAAGCAGCGTGAAGTTCAGCAGCTCTTTTTCCGCAAAGCGTGACAGCTTTTCTGGCTTATCGGTGCTGATGCCCAGCACTTCCACACCGACTTTCTTCAACTCATCCATGTTATCGCGTAAACCGCAGGCCTGTACGGTACAGCCCGGCGTCATGGCTTTCGGGTAGAAATAGACCAGAACACGCTGTCCCTGGAAGTCGGTCAAATTTACTTGCTCGCCGTCTTGATCCGGTAAGCTAAATTTCGGTGCGATATCACCGGCTTTCAGTGGGTTCATTACTCAACTCCATCCTGTTCGTGCTGCGAATAATCGACGACGCTTATACTGCCTTGCGCGTGTAATTCTGTACAGAGGGCTTTGAATGCTTGCTCGATATTTGACGCATCCTGCGAGGCAGGGCTGTGGGCGGTAATTTGAATAAACAGCGTCGGGATGGCGTTCTCATCACCCGGCTGTGTGCGGGAAACCAGTTCGGCAATGTTCATCTGATGGCTGTCAAACAGCGCCGTGAAACGTTCAATCAGATGAGGTGAATCAGGCACTTCAACCTGTACCCAGACCGTGGCAGGCAGAGCCGGACGCGGGCGCGCGGTGGTGCGCTTCATCACAATCAGTAAATCCAGCTCTGCGCCCTTCAGCGGCAGGGTAGATTCAATGAGGGTAATGGCATTCCATGTTCCGGAAAGCAGCATAATGAACGTGAACTCTTCACCCAGCATAGCCAGCCGGCTGTCTTCGATATTGCAGCCGCAGCTGCTCACGTGGCGAGTGATGGTATTCACGATACCCGGCCTGTCAGCACCCAGCGCAGTGATAACCAGGTAATGTTGTGATGAGGTTGTCAAACCTGTTCTTCCTTTGCGTGGTTAAGTCTTCCTAAGGAAAGCATAAAAAAAACATGCATACAACCGCCTGAGAGCCTCAGGTCGCTTGCTTTTATTACAGTTCCAAACGTAACATTGAGGCTCTTGTTCGCACAGAGGATGGCTCATGTTCACGGGAAGTATTGTCGCGCTTGTTACACCGATGGATGAAAAAGGTAATGTCTGCCGGTCAAGCATGAAGAAGCTCATTGATTACCATGTCGCCAATGGAACCTCGGCGATCGTTTCGGTAGGGACTACCGGTGAATCCGCAACGCTGAGCCACGACGAGCACGGCGACGTTGTGATGCTGACCCTTGAGCTGGCTGACGGGCGTATTCCGGTCATCGCGGGTACGGGCGCAAACGCAACGGCTGAGGCCATTAGCCTGACCCAGCGTTTTAACGACAGCGGTGTTGTTGGCTGTCTGACGGTCACGCCTTACTACAACCGTCCTACTCAGGAAGGTTTGTTCCAGCATTTCAAAGCCATCGCCGAACATACTGACTTGCCACAAATTCTGTATAATGTGCCGTCTCGTACCGGTTGCGATATGCTGCCGGAAACCGTTGGCCGTCTCTCGAAAGTAAAAAATATTATCGGGATTAAAGAGGCGACAGGGAACTTAAGCCGCGTTCATCAGATCAAAGAGCTGGTTTCAGACGACTTTATCCTGTTGAGCGGTGACGATGCGACCGCGCTGGACTTTATGCAGCTCGGAGGAAATGGCGTGATTTCCGTGACGGCGAACGTTGCGGCGCGCGATATGGCTGACATGTGCAAGCTGGCCGCAGCCGGTCACTTTGATGAAGCTCGCGTGATTAATCAGCGTCTGATGCCGTTGCATAATAAATTATTTGTCGAACCCAATCCGATCCCAGTGAAATGGGCATGTAAGGAGTTGGGGCTTGTAGCAACCGACACGCTGCGTCTGCCAATGACACCTATTACCGACCACGGTCGTGAAATTGTCGCTGGCGCGCTGAAGCATGCCGGTCTGCTGTAAAGTTTAGGGAGATTTGATGGCTTATTCAGTACAGAAGTCGCGCCTGGCGAAGGTTGCGGGTGTTTCGCTTGTTATGCTCCTCGCTGCCTGTAGTTCAGACTCGCGCTACAAGCGCCAGGTGAGCGGTGATGAATCCTATCTGGATTCGCCGCCGCTTGCTGAACTTCACGCGCCTGCCGGCATGATCCTGCCGATCCAGAACGGTGATTATAATATTCCGGTCACGAACGGTAGCGGTCTGGTGGGTAAAGCGCTCGATATTCGTCCGCCGGCTCAGCCTCTGGCGCTGGTGAGTGGCGCGCGTACTCAGTTTACCGGTGATACGGCCTCTCTGCTGGTGGAAAGCGCACGCGGCACCACGCTGTGGCCGCAGGTGGTGAGCGTAATTCAGTCGAAAAATTACACGATTGATAAACGCGACGACGCCAGTCAGACCTTAACCACCGACTGGATTGAGTGGAACCGTCTCGATGAAGATCAGCAGTATCGCGGTCGTTATCAAGTCTCCGTTAAGCCGCAGGGTTATCAGCAGGCGGTTACCGTTAAGCTGTTAAATCTTGAGCAGGCGGGCAAACCGATTGCCGATCCGGCTGCCTTGCAGCGCTACAGCACCGAAATGCTGAACGTGATTGCAGCGGGTCTGGATAAGAACGCCACCGATGCCGCTAACGCCGCGCAGAACCGTAACGGTTCAACGTTTGACGTGCAGAGCGGTGCCGATGATACCGGTCTGCCAATGCTGGTGGTGCGTGCGCCGTTTAACCAGACCTGGCAGCGTTTGCCGGCTACGCTTGAAAAAGTGGGCATGAAGGTGACCGACAGCACCCGTTCAACGGGCAGCATCACAGCGACTTATAAGCCGCTGTCCGATAGTGCCTGGCAGGAACTGGGGGCAAGCGATCCGCAGCTGCCTTCCGGTGACTACAAAATCCAGGTCGGCGACCTCGATAACCGCAGCAGCCTGCAATTTATCGATCCGAAAGGACACACGCTGACCCAGTCGCAAAACGATGCGCTGGTCGCTGCCTTCCAGGCCGCATTCAGCAAATAATAGCGAGGGCTGGATAATCCAGCCCTTTTTATTTTCGTGCTACGCAAACGTGTGCGTGGCATAATATGCCCAGTTTTGAATACAAATCATCACACCAGGAGTAATGAAGATGCAGAAGCAAGCTGAGTTGTATCGTGGCAAAGCGAAAACCGTATACAGCACGGAAAACCCGGATCTGTTGGTGCTCGAGTTCCGCAATGATACGTCAGCAGGAGACGGCGCGCGCATTGAGCAGTTCGATCGTAAAGGCATGGTGAACAATAAGTTCAACCACTTCATTATGACCAAGCTGGCCGAAGCCGGTATCCCTACTCAGATGGAAGCGTTGCTGTCCGATACGGAATGTCTGGTAAAAAAACTGGATATGGTGCCGGTAGAGTGCGTTATCCGTAACCGTGCCGCAGGCTCCCTGGTGAAGCGTCTGGGCATTGAAGAGGGTATCGAACTGAATCCACCGCTGTTCGATCTGTTCCTGAAAAACGATGCCATGCACGACCCGATGGTCAATGAATCCTACTGCGAAACCTTCGGCTGGGTAAGCAAAGAGAACCTGGCGCGCATGCAGGAACTGACCTACAAAGCCAACGACGTGCTGAAAAAGCTGTTTGATGACGCGGGCCTGATCCTGGTCGATTTCAAGCTGGAGTTCGGTCTGTACAAAGGCGAAGTGGTGCTGGGCGACGAATTCTCTCCGGACGGCAGCCGTCTGTGGGACAAAGAGACGCTGGATAAAATGGACAAAGACCGTTTCCGCCAGAGCCTGGGTGGGGTGGTCGAAGCGTACGAAGCGGTTGCTCACCGTTTAGGCGTTAAGCTCGACTAATACGCGCATTTGCCAAAGGATGTTTGCATCCTTTGGCGTCTTATCCTTGTTTACTATGGTAATCCTTTCATTAACCGCCTACGATCATAGCTATTATAAATGGAATAGTTCGAGGTGTTTATGCGCTGGCAAGGGCGTCGTGAAAGTGACAACGTAGAAGACAGACGCAGCAGTGGTGGCGGTGGTCCGTCTATGGGCGGGCCAGGTTTCCGGTTACCCAGCGGCAAGGGCGGTATTATTCTGCTGGTCGTGGTGCTGGTGGCGGGCTACTACGGCGTCGATCTGACCGGTTTAATGACCGGTGAAACCGGGCAACAGCAGCAGTATTCGCAGCGCTCCATCAGCCCGAATGAAGATGAAGCGGCGAAATTTACTTCCGTTATTCTCGCGACGACCGAAGATACCTGGGGTCAGCAGTTCGAGAAAATGGGGCGGACCTATCAGCCGCCAAAACTGGTGATGTACCGGGGCGCAACCCGCACAGGCTGCGGCACCGGACAGTCCGTGATGGGGCCGTTCTACTGCCCGGCGGACAGCACCGTCTATATCGATCTCTCCTTCTATGACGACATGAAAAGCAAGCTGGGCGCCGACGGCGATTTTGCCCAGGGCTACGTGATCGCGCACGAAGTCGGCCACCACGTGCAGAAGCTCCTCGGCATTGAGCCTAAGGTGCGTCAGATGCAGCAGAATGCGTCTCAGGCGGAGGTGAATCACCTTTCCGTGCGCATGGAGCTTCAGGCGGACTGTTTCGCTGGCGTCTGGGGACACAGCATGCAGCAGCAGGGCGTGCTGGAAACAGGCGATCTGGAAGAGGCCCTGAATGCCGCCCAGGCGATTGGGGACGATCGCTTGCAGCAGCAGAGCCAGGGGCGCGTTGTGCCGGACAGCTTTACCCACGGCACCTCCGAACAGCGCTACAGCTGGTTTAAGCGTGGCTTCGACAGCGGCAACCCGTCACAGTGTGATACCTTCGGCAAAGCAATGTGATGCTGGGGTTTGAAGCGCTGGTTAGTCAGCTTCAGCGTACCGGGCACCGCCGGCTGGTGGTGCTCAGCGGCGATGAAGCGTGGACGTTGAGCCAGGCGACTACCCTGCGCGACACGTTACCGGGAGACTGGCTGTGGCTGGAGGAGAACCCGTCTAAGGCCATCAGCGGCCTGCTGGGACGTGAATACCTGCACGCCGTTTTTGACGCGCGAGACGGGTTTGACGTCTCGGCCTTCGCCGCCCTCAGCGGGACGCTGCGCGCCGGTAGCCTTCTGGTGCTGCTGGTGCCGCCGTTCGCCGTCTGGGCCGACAGGCCCGACAGGGATTCTCTGCGCTGGAGCGACAGCGCAGAGCCGATCGCCACTCCGCATTTTGTTCACCATTTTTGCCGGACGCTTGCCGCCGATTCGGACGCCATCGTCTGGCAGCAGCACCATTCCCTGCGCCTTCCCGTTGCGCCAGATGTTCCCGCCTGGCAGCCCGCCAGCGGTGAACCGCAGCGCGAGCAGGCTGAGATCCTCGACGCCCTTCTGACGATGCCTGCGGGCGTGGCCGCCGTTACGGCACCGCGCGGGCGCGGAAAGTCAGCGCTGGCAGGCATGTTGCTCAACGGCATACGCGGGAATGCGGTGGTGACGGCACCGGCCAAAGGGGCGACGGACGTCATCGCGCGTTTCGCCGGCGAATATTTTCACTTTATGGCCCCGGATGCGCTGCTGGCCTCCCCGTTGCATGCCGACTGGCTGATTGTCGATGAGGCGGCCGCTATTCCCGGCCCGCTGCTCGAGATGCTGGTGACGCGATTTCCGCGCGTGCTGTTAACCACAACGGTACAGGGCTATGAAGGAACGGGCAGGGGATTTCTGCTTAAATTCTGCGCCCGGTTCAGCGGGCTGCGGCGTTATACCTTATCTACGCCCGTTCGCTGGGCTGCCGGATGTCCGCTTGAGCGGATTGTGGCGAACGCGCTGCTGTTTGACGATGCGCTTATCGACCGCAAACCGGCAGGCGAAGTATGTTTAAGGTCGCTGGAGCCACGCGCGTGGGAGAGCGATCCGGCGCGCGTGGCAAGCGTATACGAACTGCTGTGCGCCGCGCATTATCGCACCTCACCCCTCGATTTACGCCGGATGATGGACGCCCCCGGCCAGCACTTTGCCGTTGCGCACGCGGGCGCGGACATCGCGGGCGCGCTCTGGCTGGTGGAGGAGGGGGGATTATCCCCTGAACTGAGCCGCGCGGTATGGGCGGGTTTTCGTCGGCCGCGTGGAAATCTGGTGGCGCAGTCGCTGGCGGCGCACGGCGGATCGCCCCTCGCGGCGACGCTTCAGGGGCGACGCGTCAGCCGCATTGCGGTTCATCCCCATCGCCAGCGGGAAGGCATCGGCCAGCGGCTGATCCGCAGCGCCAGCGGAGAAGATTATCTCTCGGTCAGCTTTGGCTTTACCGACGAGCTGTGGCGCTTCTGGCAGCAGTGCGGTTTTGTGCTGGTGCGAATGGGCAGCCATCGGGAGGCGAGCAGCGGGTGCTATACGGCGATGGCGCTGCTGCCGCTAAGCGAGGCGGGGCATCAGCTCTGCGAGCAGGCACATCAACGTTTATGTCGTGATATGCGCGTCCTGTCGGCCTGGAACGGCGAAAAGATCCCGGTGACGGATGCGTGGGAAGCTACCCTTAATAGTGACGACTGGCTGGAGCTGGCGGGATTTGCCTTTGCGCACCGGGCGTTTTCGACCTCGGTAGCGGCACTGACCCGGTTGTTGTCAGCCGTGGAGATGCCGCTTCCAGCGCTGCGCGGAAAAATGGCAGGGCATACACACGACGTCGGACGGAAAGCGCTGCTGGCAAAGTTACGCGAAGAAACCGCACAAGCGCTTGAAAGGCTTGATTATCCCCGCAGCCAGCAGCTGAAAGCCGACATTTTGCAATGGCAATTTTTTCAATGACTTCTTCAGTAAAGTGGCATGGTCATTACCCCGCAGAGGCGTAAAATCCTGCTTATCAATTAAGGAGATCGCCATGAAACATGACCATTTTGTTGTGCAAAGCCCGGACACACCGGCTAAACAGTTACTGCTTCTGTTTCATGGCGTCGGCGACAATGCCGTCAACATGGGACAGATAGGCAGCTGGTTTGCACCCGTTTTCCCGCAGGCGCTGATCGTCAGCATCGGTGGCGTGGAGCCGTGCGGCCCGAACGGACGGCAGTGGTTCTCCGTTGAGGGCGTGACGGAAGAGAGCCGTCAGGCGCGTGTTGATGCCGCTATGCCTGCGTTTATCGACACCGTACGCTACTGGCAGCAGCAGAGCGGCGTGGGTGCCGACGCGACGGCGCTGATTGGCTTTTCGCAGGGGTCGATCATGTCCCTTGAGAGCGTAAAAGCGCAGCCGGGGCTGGCGTCCCGCGTGATTGCCTTTAACGGCCGCTTCGCGACGCTGCCGCAAAGCGCGACGACGCAGACCACGATCCATCTGATCCACGGGGGGGAAGACCGGGTGATTGAGCTTTCGCATGCGGTTGCAGCCCAGGACGCGCTGATGCGTGAAGGCGGGGATGTGACGCTGGATATCGTGGACGATCTGGGGCATGCCATTGACGATCGCAGCATGCAGTTTGCGCTCGATCATCTGCGCTATACCGTACCGAAGCACTACTTTGATGAAGCGCTCAGCGGCGGTAAGCCGAATGATGATGATATTGTAGAGTTTATGTGAGTTGCCCCTCACCCCCAGCCCCTCTCCCCTTTGGGGAGAGGGTCAGGATGAGAGGTGTGCACAATTACTTCTTCTGGTCCTTCTTCGGCCAGTCGTCTTCATCGTCCCACTTGTCGTTAAAATCACGATGCGGCGGAAGATCCGGCTTGTTGGCAAGGAACTTTTTATGGTCAACGCGCTTAAGATCTTTAATCACGTTAAGCAGCACGCCTACCAGAAACACCAACACCAGAATCCACCAGTACTTTGAAAGCCAGTCCATTCGCTAATCCTCTGTAAGCACCCGTCAGGCGACGAGCTGCTCCATAATACGTTGATACATGCGGGCCAGCAGTTGTAAATCCGCTGCGTTCACACACTCGTTGATTTTGTGAATCGTCGCGTTAACCGGACCCAGTTCGACAACCTGTGCGCCCATGCGGGCGATAAAGCGTCCGTCAGACGTGCCGCCCGTTGTCAGCAGCTGTGGCTTAATCTCATTATAGTGCGCAATGGCGTTCACCACCGCATCCACCAGTTTACCGCGCTGCGTCAGGAACGGCTGCCCGGAAAGCCACCAGTCAATGGTATAGCGCAGCTGATATTTCTCCAGCAGCGCAACCACGCGTGCTTTGATCGTTTCGTCGGTCAGCTCGGTGCTGAAGCGGAAGTTAAACTGAACGAAGAGATCGCCGGGAATGACGTTGTTGCTGCCGGTGCCGGCCTTGATGTTGGCAATCTGCATGCTGGTGGGCGGGAAGAATTCGTTACCTTTGTCCCACTCAATGCCCACCAGCTCGTTCAGCATCGGCGCTGCGCGGTGTACCGGGTTATCCGCCAGGTGAGGATAGGCAACGTGGCCCTGCACGCCATGTAGGGTCAAATTACAGGTCAGGGAGCCACGGCGGCCATTTTTCACTACGTCGCCCACCACTTCGGTGCTGGATGGTTCGCCCACCAGGCAGTAGTCCAGGCGTTCGTTGCGCGCCATCAGCGCCTCAACGACCTTCACGGTGCCGTTGTGGGCGCTGGCTTCTTCATCAGAGGTGATGAGAAACGCAAGACGGTTTTTATGATTTGGATGCTGGGCAACGAAGCGCTCTGCCGCCACAACCATCGCGGCCAGGGAACCTTTCATGTCCGCCGCGCCGCGTCCAAACAGCATACCGTCGCGGATGGTCGGCTCAAAAGGCGGGTTGATCCAGCGGTCTGCGTCACCCGCAGGAACCACGTCGGTATGTCCGGCAAACGCCAGCGTCTCCCCCTGACCGCGCCAGGCCCAGAAGTTCTGCGTATCGCCAAAATCCATGGGTTCCACGGTAAAACCGATGGCACGCAGGCGCTCAATCATTAGTGCCTGACAACCTGCGTCGTCCGGGCTAAGGGAAGGACGGCGAATAAGCTGCTGAGTCAGCTCAATGACCGGGCATGACATAGACTACACCTCAACGAAAAAATCTGAATAAAGGGTTTCACTGAAACCCAGCAGCATAGGCTGACCTGGCTTGCAGAGCAATGGGCGTTTGATGATTGCCGGCATTTCAAGCATCAGTTTGGCAGCGCTGTCGGCGTTGTCGATCGTGGCCCGGAGAGATTCATCCAGCTTACGCCAGGTGGTTCCGCGCGTATTCAGCAGCGCTTCCCAACCCAGCTCGTTGATGGCGGAATGGAGAAACGCCGGGTCAAGCCCGTCGGCACGGTAATCGTGGAAGCGATAGTCAATGCTGTGGGCTTCCAGCCAGCGGCGGGCTTTTTTGATCGTGTCGCAATTCTTAATGCCGTACATCACAACCATGGTGAATCCTTTTGTTCTTTTGTGGATTAAATGTTCAATATTTTCGAAGATATATCCTTAAGTGGAATATACCACATTCGGAATTTTTCGTGATTTACAATTCTCCATAATTCAACGAACAGCTGTAAGCTGAATAGTCTTTCATCTTTTAAGCATAGTTGTCCATCCTGTTTAAATAACCAATAAACTCAGAGGGAAATTTAAAATGCTGTCATTTTTCTGACTATTTCAAAATATTGCTGTAGGTCACATAAAATTTATCCGGCAACGCTCATAGTGATCTTAAACCCACCCACATAGCGGGGCGCAATCACAGCAATCGGATAAAGTGGCTTCACAATGATGATACGTTTTCGTAGAATGCGCATAATAATAAGAGAGGTTGTTATGATTGAACGTGAAATGGGGAACTGGAAAGATTTTATCGAAGGCATGCTTCGTAAATAAATTCCGGTCAGAATTGCAAGAGCACTTAATTAACTAAAATAACCATAGTGTGAAAACATCACACAATAAAAAGGCGGCCGATAAAGCCGCCTTTTTTATTTCAACGGATTATTCCGGCTTATCCTTCAGCGGGAAACGACGGCGTACCAGCACGAAGAACAGCGGGACGAAATAGATCGCCAGAATCGTCGCGGAAATCATTCCCCCCATGACGCCCGTTCCCACCGCGTGCTGGCTGCTGGAGCCTGCGCCGGAGCTGGTGGCCATCGGCAGGACGCCGAACACAAACGCCAGAGACGTCATCAGGATCGGGCGCAGGCGCTGGCGGCAGGCGTGCAGCGTGGCGGCCATCAGCTCGTGGCCTTTGGCGTTCATCTCGTTGGCAAATTCGACGATCAGAATGGCGTTTTTCGCCGACAATCCGATAACGGTGAGGAGCCCGACCTGGAAATAGACATCGTTTTCCAGGCCGCGCATCCAGGTGGCCAGCAGCGCGCCGATAACCCCGAGCGGCACCACCAGCATCACCGAGAACGGCACTGACCAGCTCTCATACAGTGCCGCCAGGCAGAGGAAGACCACCAGCAGCGAAAGAGCATAGAGGGCAGGCGCCTGCGCACCGGAAAGCCGTTCCTGGTAGGACATCGCCGTCCACTCCAGGCCAAAGCCGGTCGGCAATTGCTGGACCAGCTTTTCCATAATGTCCATTGCAGTACCGGTACTGACGCCCGGCGCGGCTTCCCCGACAATCTCCAGCGCCGAATAGCCGTTATAGCGCTCCAGACGCGGCGATCCGGTCTCCCAGCGCGACGTTGCGAACGCCGAGAACGGCACCATACCGCCGGTGTTATTGCGCACATACCAGCGGTTAATATCGTCCGGCAGCATGCGGTATTTGGCGGCGGACTGAACGTAGACCTTCTTCACGCGGCCACGATCCATAAAGTCATTTACGTAGCTTGAGCCCCATGCCGTTTGCAGGGTGTCGTTAATGTCGTCGATGGAAACGCCCAGCGCCTGCGCTTTACGCTGGTCAATATCCACCTGTAGCTGAGGGCTGTCATCCAGACCGTTATGACGAACGCGCGTAAGCTGCGGATCGTTCCCGGCCAGCTCCAGCAGTTTATCGCGAGCCGCCATTAACGCATCGTGCCCGGCTCCCGCGTGGTCCTGAAGCTCCATATCAAACCCGGCTGAACTGCCCAGACCGCTGATGGCGGGCGGGCTGCTGGCGAAAACGCGCGCTTCCTTGATTTTGTTGAACGCTTTGGTGGCGCGCTCAATGATGGCAAAGGAGGAGCCGGTTTCGCTGTCGCGCTGATCCCAGTCTTTTAGGCGCACAAACATGCGCGCCACGTTTTGCCCGTTACCGCCAGGGCCAGAGCCGACGGTAGAGAAAACGGAGACCACGTTATCTTTTTCCTGGGTATGGAAGTAGTTCTCAACCTTTTCCACCACCTTCAGGGTTTGCTGTTGGGTCGAGCCGCTCGGTAACTGCACGGAGGTGATAAACATGCCGCGATCTTCCAGCGGCAGGAAGGAGGTGGGCAGCCGCAGGAATAAGAAGACCATGCCGCCAAGCAGCAGGACATAAACCACCATCCAGCGCATGCTGCGGTGCAGCACCTTGCCCACGCCCGCTTCATAGCGCGCCGCATTACGGTTGAACATGCGGTTAAACCAGCCGAAAAAGCCTTTTTGACCGTGATGCTCACCCTTGTGCAGCGGCTTGAGCAGCGTCGCGCAAAGGGCAGGGGTGAGGATCATCGCCACCAGCACCGAGAGCACCATCGCGGAGACGATGGTGATCGAGAACTGGCGATAAATCGCGCCCGTGGTGCCGCCAAAAAAAGCCATCGGGATAAATACCGCCGACAGCACCATGGCGATACCGACCAGCGCACCCTGAATTTGCCCCATCGACTTGCGCGTGGCCTCGCGGGGCGAAAGCCCTTCCTCGCTCATAATGCGCTCGACGTTTTCCACCACCACGATGGCATCATCCACCAGCAGGCCGATGGCCAGCACCATGGCGAACATGGTCAGGGTGTTGATGCTGTAGCCAAAGGCATACAGCACCGCAAAGGTTCCCAGCAGCACCACCGGCACCGCAATGGTGGGGATCAGCGTGGCGCGGAAGTTTTGCAGGAACAGGTACATCACGAGGAACACCAGCGCGATGGCTTCGAGCAGGGTTTTCACCACGTCTTCGATAGAGGCCTTAACGAACGAGGTGGTTTCGTAGGCGACTTTATACTCCAGGCCGTGCGGGAAATAGTGCGATAGCTCGTCCAGACGATCTAATACCAGCTGCGCGGTCGCCATTTCGTTGGCACCGGAGGCCAGCTTCACCCCTAGTCCGGACGCGGCATTGCCGTTAAAGCGGCTCAGGTAATCATATTTTTCCGCCCCCATTTCCACGGTGGCGACATCCCCCAGACGCACTTCCGACCCGTCCTGATTCACGCGCAGCGTGATATTGCGGAACTGTTCGGGCGTCTGGAGCAGCGACTGGGAGTTGATGGTGGCGTTAAGCGCCTGGTTATCCACGGACGGCGTACCGCCCAGCTGCCCCACGGCAATCTGTGCGTTCTGCGATTCGATAGCGTCGGTGACATCCTTGGCGGTCATCTGCACGCTGTTCAGCTTGTTGGGATCCAGCCAGATGCGCATGGAATACTGCGAGCCGTAGGCGTCGATATCGCCCACGCCGTTGATGCGGCTGAGCGGATCCTGGATATTACTGGCGACGTAGTCCGCGATGTCCTGTTTATCCATCGAGCCGTCGGTTGAGACGAACGCGATGGTCAAAATATTGGTGTCACCGGTTTTACGCACGGTAACCCCCTGGTTCTGCACCGCCTGAGGCAGTTTGCGCAGGGCGGATTGCAGCTGGTTTTGCACCTGCTGCACCGCTTCATCCGGATCCGTGCCCGCCGTAAAGCTCAGGGTGACCGTCGCCTGGCCCGTGGCGCTGCTCTGCGAGGACATGTACATCAGGTTATCGAGACCCGTCATGTTCTGCTCGATAACCTGCGTGACGGTATTTTCCAGCGTCTGCGCCGAGGCGCCAGGGTAGTTCGCCGTGATACGCACGTTGGGGGGCGCGAGGTCGGGGTATTGCTCAACGGGAAGTGATGTAATCGCCAGGACACCCGTCAGACACAACAGGATTGCAAGCACCCAGGCAAAAATGGGGCGATCGATGAAAAAATTCGCCATGAAAAAGTGACCTCGTTATGCAGCACGTCATTATTGTATATTGCCCGCAACACTGTAGCGGGAAGGCGCAGGCCAAACGTGGAGAAATAAAGGAGATAATGTAAATTATCATGCGCTTTTTTCAGCGCGCCTGCTTTCTCGCTATTTTTCAGCCCGATCCGCAGGCGTCCGGAACGTTACGCTGACCTGCGTACCGCCCTGCGGCGGCTGGGAAAAGCCTAGCGTCCCGCCGAGCCGTCCCGCGCGTTCGCGCATGATGTTCAGCCCGTAGTGCCCCGGCGGTTCACTGGCATCACCGATGCCAATACCGTTGTCGCGGATAGTGACCGTGTGCGTGCCGTCCGCAGCGGTGATGCAGCTGACGACGATCTCGCTCGCGTCGGCATGTTTAATTGCATTCAGCACCGCCTCACGCACAATCTGTAAGAGGTGCACCTGTTTTTGCGCGTCCAGCGCCAGGGACGAGAGGCGGCAGTCAAGCACCAGCTTCGCCCTGGTCTGGCTTTGCAGCCCGTCAAGAGACTCCTGTAGCGCGGCAGGAAGATTGGCGTGATTGAGCGTCAGACGGAAGGTGGTGAGCAGTTCGCGTAGCTGATGCCAGGCGTTATTCAGCTCGCGGGAGAAATCCGTAATGATGGTCTGTGCGGGGGCATTGTCGCCCGGCACGGCATGCTTCAGCAGCGTAAGCTGAATACGCAAATAAGAGAGCACCTGCGCCAGCGAATCGTGCAGCTCGCGGGCGATGGTGGCGCGCTCCTCCATCAGCAGCAGTTGCTGATAGTGCTTCTGCGCCTGATTGAAATAGAGCCCCCGACCCAGCATCGTCGCCACGCTTTCCATTAGCGGCAGGGGCACATCGCCCGTCGTGCTTTGCCAGCGCAGTTCGCCATACAGAGTATCCTGCATTAACACTGGTAACGTGTGCATCTTCTCGCCCGGTGTTTCCTGCCCTTCGCACAGCCGCCAGTCGTCGCTGGTGCGCAATTGCAGATAATTCATCTGCGTATATTCATGCACAATCTGCAACATATGCCGGAAGCAGTGGCTGTCTATCTGCCCGGTATTCAGCGCCTGCGAGCATTTGAACAGCATGTCGAGTTGCTGATGCGCTTCATTCAGATGGCGGGTTTTCTCGGCAACGGACTGCTCAAGGGAACGATACAGGGTGTGCAGTTCCGCCGACATATGGTTAAAGGCGCGGGAAAGCTGGCCCAGTTCGTTGGGCAGCGCGGTATCCGGCGCGGGGGTATCGAATTGCCCCTGTTCGATACGCTCGCTCGCCGCCACCAGATTATTCAGCGGCAGCACCACCTGACGCCGGATCCGCCGCAGGGTTAATAGCGCCAGCAGCAAAATGCCCAGCCCGCCGGTCAGCGACATGAAAATGACCAGCTGAATTTTATGTTCGGTGTAGTGCTGAAGCGCCAGCACAAAGGCATCTATCCGGCCAACGAAATCCTCAATGTGGTTCTGATACCACCCGGTGTCGCCGCTGGCGATGCGCTTATCCATCTCCTGCCAGGCAAGGTGGAGCTGCCGGTAACGCTGCTTGACGTCCTCCGGCACATACCAGCGGTTTAACTTCTGCAACGCAGGTGCGCTCAGGGTTTTCTGCCAGACCGCACGGTGTTCTGCCAGCGACGGGCTGGCGCGCTGCATCTCGTAACCCAGGCGGTAGCTCTGCATGCGCAGCGATCCGGCGATGTTAATCGCCTCGGCGTCGCGCTGGCTGCTGGCGAGCGTGACCAGCGCAATGGCGCTGATTAACACGGACAATACAATCATCGAAAAGAAAGCCCGAGCCAGGCTTCCCGAAACGGGGCGTTTAACGGTCACTCATCAGCTTCCTGAATAAAATTGATCTGCCACAGGTTCACTGGAAATAGTTCGGCTTCCTGGGCATTTGAACATTGCGTCGCCATGCCGCTGTGGGTAAATACGATAACAATAGAAAGAATAAGGTTATTGAACCAAAAACAGGTGTAGTTATGAATCGTTTTATTATGGCCAACGGTCAGGAGTGTATCGGTTGTCGCGCCTGCGAAGTCGCCTGTGTGATGGCGCACAACGGGGAACAGCACGTACTGGGCGAGCGCCATTTTCATCCCCGCATTACGGTCCTTACCTCCGCTACCCGCAATAGCCCCGTCACCTGCCACCACTGCGAAAACGCGCCTTGCACGCAAAGCTGCCCGAACGGCGCCATCACGCAACACAGCGACAGCGTACAGGTGAATCAACAAAAATGCATTGGCTGTAAAGCCTGCGTGGTGGCCTGTCCGTTTGGCACGATGGACTTGCTGGTCACCCCGCTGGAGAACGACCGCGTGAAGGCCTCGGCGCATAAATGCGACCTCTGCCTGGAAAGGCCGCAGGGTCCGGCCTGCGTCGAAAACTGCCCGGCAAACGTGCTCACGCTGGCTACCCCGGCGGTGCTGGAGAACCTGGCGAAGTCGCGGCGCGAGCGCAGTGCAAGGCTGGACGCGCAGCCGTGGCACAGCGAAGCGGTTCATGCAGAACGCCCGCAAACCAAACGGCAGCAGAGGCAAAATACCCCGGCGCGCGGTGAACCGGACAAGCTCAGCCCCGACGCGCGCGCCCGCCATTTTAACGAGATCTCCCTGCCGTTTCGCCCGGAACAGGCGCACCGCGAGGCATCCCGGTGCCTGAAATGCGGCGAGCACAGCATTTGTGAGTGGACCTGCCCGCTGCATAACCACATTCCGCAGTGGATTGAACGGGTCAGGGCGGGGGACATCGTCGGCGCGGCCGAGCTTTCTCATCAGACCAACTGTTTACCGGAAATTACCGGGCGCGTCTGTCCCCAGGATCGATTATGTGAAGGCGCCTGCACCCTGCGGGATGCGTCGGGTGCGGTGACCATTGGCAATATCGAACGGTATATCTCGGATCGGGCGCTGGCGACGGGCTGGATGCCGGACGTCAGTCACGTTATGCCGGTCGGTCAGCGCGTCGCCATCATCGGTGCCGGTCCGGCAGGGCTGGCCTGCGCCGACGTACTGGTGCGCAGCGGCGTTGAGGTCACGGTCTACGATCGTCATCCGGAAATCGGCGGCTTACTCACCTTCGGTATTCCGGCCTTCAAGCTGGATAAATCCCTGTTAGCGCGGCGCAGAGAGATATTCAGCGCGATGGGTATCCGCTTCGAGCTGAACTGCGAAGTGGGGAAAGACGTGTCGATGGCACAGCTGCAAAACGACTACGATGCCATTTTCCTCGGCGTCGGCACCTACCGCTCCATGAAAGCCGGTATTCCCCATGAGGACGCGCCGGGCGTGTATGACGCGCTGCCGTTTTTAGTGGCGAACACGCGGAACGTAATGGGTCTTGAGCCCGTCGCTGACGCGCCGTTTATCGACACCCAGGGATTGAACGTGGTGGTGCTGGGCGGGGGCGATACGGCGATGGACTGCGTGCGTACCGCGCTTCGACACGGCGCGGCGAAGGTGACTTGCGCCTATCGGCGGGACGAGGCCAACATGCCGGGCTCCAAAAAAGAGGTCAAAAACGCGAAAGAAGAGGGCGCGGCGTTTGAATTTAACGTTCAGCCGGTTGAGCTTACGCTGGATGCCGACGGCAAGGTCAACGGCGTTCGAATGCTGCGCACCGCGCTGGGCGAGCCGGACGCGCAGGGGCGGCGGCGGCCTGTCCCGGTGGCGGGCAGCGAGTTTGTGATGCCCGCTGATGCGGTGATCATGGCGTTCGGGTTTACTCCGCACGCCATGCCATGGCTTCAGGCACAGGGCGTCGACACCGACGATCGGGGGCGTATCAGGGCGTCCGTTGAGAGCCGTTATCGCTACCAGACCTCGAATCCGCAGATTTTTGCCGGCGGCGATGCGGTGCGCGGTGCGGATCTGGTGGTCACCGCGATGGCGGAAGGGCGCCACGCCGCGCAGGGGATCATGGACTGGCTTGGCGTGCCGCCGCGCAGCATGCATTAACGCCGACGGGCGACAAAGCGGGCTTCACGGCGTAGTATAAACAGACTCATTTTGCCGTGGAGCCCGTATGTCCCTGAACATTAGCGTTATTAAAGACAAAATCCTTTCTGAAAATTACTTTGTCCTGCGTAACATCACTTACGATCTGACCCGCAAGAACGGGGACGTTATTCGCCACAAACGCGAAGTCTACGACCGGGGCAACGGGGCAACCATTCTGCTGTATAACCGTGAAAAGCAGAGCGTGGTGCTGATCCGCCAGTTTCGCATCGCCACGTGGGTCAATGGCAACGCGGACGGACGTCTGATTGAAACCTGCGCAGGCCTGCTTGATGACGATGAGCCGGAAGTGTGTATCCGCAAAGAGGCTATCGAGGAGACGGGTTTTGAAGTGGGTGCGGTGCAAAAAGTCTTTGAGCTTTTTATGTCCCCTGGCGGCGTCACCGAGCTGGTCCACTTCTTCATTGCGGAATACACCGATGCCCAGCGTACTCATCGGGGCGGCGGGGTGGATGACGAAGACATTGAAGTCCTGGAGATGCCTTTTGCTCAGGCTGTCGACATGGTGAAACGCGGCGAGATCCGCGACGGTAAAGCGGTGATCCTGTTGCAGTATCTGCAAACCAGCGGGCTGATGAGCGCTGCGCCGCAAGCGTGATAAGTTGTATTTCAGATAAATCTATCCGATAAATCCGATTGAGCCAGCCCGTCCAGGGCACGAAGATACGCCCCAGATTGACCTTTTCGTTTTCCGGGGCTGTGCCATTCATGCGCTACTGCGTTTTTCTTCTCTTCTTCATTTGCGTGCTTCCTGCGTCTCTGGCGTGGGCTGCACCTGCGCAGCAGTCTTTTTCTGACTGGCAGGTTACCTGCAACAACCAGAATTTCTGCGTGGCGCGAAACACCGGCGAGCATCGCGGTCTGGTCATGACGCTGAGCCGCAGCGCGGGAGCCAAAACGGACGCCAGCCTGCGCATCGATCTCGGCGGGCTTTCTGCGCCTCCGGTGAAAGAGCCTGACATCGCCCCGCGCCTGCTGCTCGACAATGTTCCGCTTATGTTCACGTCGAAGCACTGGCAGTTAACCTCCTGGCACCTTAAAACAGACGATACGGGTACCATCACCACGTTTCTGAAAACCATTCAGGAAGGACAGGCGCTGACCCTGCGCGGCGGGAAGCAGACGATCTCCCTGGCCGGTCTGAAAGCGGCGCTCCTCTTTATCGACGCCCAGCAAAAACGCGTCGGCAGCGAAACGGCATGGATTAAAAAAGGGGACAGTCCACCGCTGAGCGTGCCGCCTGCACCCGCCTTAAAAAAGGTGGCCGTGGTGAACCCGACGCCAACGCCGCTGACCCATCGCGAACTGAACGATCTGCTGGATTACGGTACCTGGCGCATGAACCACAGCCAGTGCTCCCTCGATCCGAACCGACGCGAAGTGCGCGTTACCGCGTTGACCGATGACAAAGCGCTGATGATCATCAGCTGTGAGGCGGGGGCGTACAATACCGTCGATCTGGCGTGGCTGGTGTCGCGTAAAAAACCCTTTGCGGCCAGGAGCGTGAAATTGCGCCTGCCGTTTACCCCGTCCAGCCAGAGTAGCGACATGGAGCTGATGAATGCCAGCTTCGATGAAAAAACGCGCGAGCTGACGACGCTGGCGCTGGGACGCGGGATTGGCGACTGTGGGATCCAGACCCGCTGGCGTTTTAACGGCCAGCGTTTCCGCCTGGTGCGCTACGCGGAAGAGCCAAGCTGTGATAACTGGAATGGGCCAGATGCCTGGCCCACGCTGTGGATCACGAGGTAGTTTTGCCGGGTGGCGGCTGCGCCTGACCCGGCCTATAAAATCGCCAAAACGTAGGCCGGGTAAGCGACAGCGCCACCCGGCAACGCAGATCGCACTACAGCACGCTCAGCGCTTTCTCCACTACGTTCTCAACGGTAAAGCCGAAGTACGGGAACAGCTTATCGGCAGGGGCGGACTCGCCGTAGCCCCGCATGCCCACAATCGCCCCTTTCAGCCCCACGTACTTATACCAGTAGTCGGCAATACCCGCCTCCACCGCCACGCGCGCTGCAACGTTCGAAGGCAGCACCGATTCCCGGTACGCCTCATCCTGCGCATCAAAGATATCCGTTGAAGGCAGAGAAACGACGCGCACCGCGTGACCTTCGGCGGTCAGCTTCTCCGCCGCTTTCACGGTGATTTCCACTTCGGAACCGGTGGCAATCAGGATCACGTCCGGCTTGCCGCCGCTGTCTTTCAGAATGTATCCACCGCGGGCGATATTTTTCACCTGCTCTGGCGTGCGCTCAATCTGCGCCAGGTTCTGGCGCGACAGGATCAGCGCCGTAGGGCCGTTATGGCGCTCAACGGCCAGCTTCCAGCCCACTGCCGCCTCAACCTGATCGCACGGACGCCAGGTGCTGAAGTTTGGCGTTAACCGCAGGCTCGCCAGCTGCTCTACCGCCTGGTGCGTCGGGCCATCTTCACCCAGTCCGATGGAGTCGTGGGTATACACCATGATCTGCCGTGCTTTCATCAGTGCCGCCATACGCGCCGCGTTACGGGCATATTCGACAAACATCAGGAAGGTGGCGGTGTACGGCACGAAGCCGCCATGGTGGGCGATGCCGTTGGCAATGGCGGTCATCCCGAACTCGCGCACGCCATAGTGGATGTAGTTCCCGGCAATGTCTTCCTTCAGAGATTTAGAGCCGGACCAGATGGTGAGGTTGCTTGGCGCCAGGTCCGCCGAGCCGCCCAGCAGTTCGGGCAGGATCGGGCCAATGGCGTTCAGGGTATTCTGCGACGCCTTACGGGTGGCGATTTTCGCCGGGTTGGATTGCAGGTTCTCAATCAGGGCCTGGGTTTTTTCTTCCCAGTCCTCCGGCAGGCCGCCGCTCATGCGGCGGGTAAACTCGGCGGCCAGCTCCGGGTGTGCTTTTTTGTAGGCGGCAAATTTTTCATTCCACGCGTGCTGCGCTTTCTCACCGTCCTCGCGCGCATCCCAGGCTCTGTAGATCTCTTTTGGGATCTCAAAGGCCGGGTGTTTCCAGCCGAGTTTCTGACGGGTCAGCGCCACTTCCTCTTCACCCAGCGCCGCGCCGTGCGCCTCTTCTTTGCCCGCCTTGTTCGGCGAGCCGAAGCCGATGGTGGTGCGGCAAATAATCAGGGACGGTTTATCCTTGACGCTCTGCGCTTCCTGAATCGCTTTTTTCACCGCTTCCGGATCGTGGCCGTCGATCTCGTGCACCACGTGCCAGTGATAGGCCTCGAAGCGCTTCGCCGTATCGTCGGTAAACCAGCCCTCGGTTTCTCCGTCAATGGAGATGCCGTTGTGATCGTAGAAGCCAATCAGCTTGCCCAGCCCCAGCGTGCCCGCCAGAGAGCAGACCTCGTGGGAGATCCCCTCCATCAGACAGCCGTCGCCCATAAAGACGTAGGTGTAGTGATCGACAATCTCATGGTCGGGCTGGTTGAACTGCGCGGCCAGCGTACGCTCGGCAATTGCCAGGCCGACGGCGTTCGCCAGCCCCTGGCCCAGCGGGCCGGTGGTCGTTTCAACGCCCGGCGTGTAGCCAATTTCCGGGTGGCCCGGCGTTTTGGAGTGCAGCTGGCGGAAGTTTTTTAACTCCTCAAGCGGCAGGTCGTAGCCGGAAAGGTGCAGCAGGCTGTAGAGCAGCATTGAGGCGTGACCGTTGGAGAGAATAAAACGGTCCCGGTCATACCAGGTCGGGTCAGTGGGGTTGTGCTTCAGAAAGTCGTTCCACAGCACTTCAGCGATATCAGCCATCCCCATGGGGGCGCCAGGGTGGCCGGAATTGGCTTTTTGTACGGCATCCATGCTGAGGGCGCGAATGGCGTTGGCGAGCTCTTTACGGGACATAGTTCACTCCGTGGCAAGGTTAAAGTTTGGCGGCAAGAAGATCTTCGAGTTTGCGCTGGTCGACGGCGAACTGACGGATGCCGTCCGCCAGTTTTTCCACGGCCATTGGATCCTGATTGTGCTCCCAGCGGAATTCCGCTTCGGTCATGGCTTTCGGTTTTGGCAGCACGGTAGAGGTCGGCACCAGCTTGCGGATCACCGTTTCATCGCTCTCCTGTAGCTTTTTCAGCAGGTCAGGGGAGATGGTCAGGCGGTCGCAGCCCGCGAGCGCGAGGATCTGCTCGGTGCGGCGGAAGCTGGCCCCCATCACGATGGTTTCATAGCGGTGCTGCTTGTAATAGTCGTAGATATTACGCACCGATTTCACGCCCGGATCTTCGTCCACCACGTACGGATCCATCGGCTGTTTCGCCTGATACCAGTCGTAGATACGTCCGACAAACGGGGAGATCAGGAACACGCCCGCTTCGGCACAGGCACGCGCCTGGGCAAACGAGAACAGCAGCGTCAGGTTGCAGTGGATCCCCTCTTTTTCCAGCACTTCTGCCGCGCGGATACCTTCCCAGGTGGACGCGAGCTTAATCAGAATGCGCGACTTATCGATTCCCTGCTCATGGTAGAGCTCCACCAGGCGGCGAGCCTTGTTAATGCTCTTTTCCTGGTCGAATGAGAGCCGGGCGTCCACTTCGGTGGAGACGCGTCCCGGAATGCTTTTAAGAATTTCCGCACCGATATTGACCGCCAGCTTGTCGCTGGCTTCGGCGACCTGCTGCTCCTGCGTTTTCCCGCGCTGTTTGCCGTAGGCAAGGGCGTCATCAATCAGATGACTAAAGTGCGCAAGCCCCGCCGCCTTGAGCAGCAGCGAGGGGTTGGTGGTCGCGTCTTCCGGCTGATAGTGACGAATCGACTCGATGTCGCCGCTGTCTGCAACCACGGTGGTAAATTGTTTGATGCCGTCTAGCTGGTTCATAATTACTCCTTGGAAATAAAAGAGTTAGTCGAGTGCGTTAGTTCACACTTCTGAGAAAATCATGATGGACTTAACAAAAAAGCATAGCAGACGGGGGAGGCATTGCCCTCTGAGACGGGTAACATGGCTGTTATAAATTGATAACAATTTTTATTCTGCAATGGTGAGAGTTTGGCAGCCTTCAAAGTTTAGGAGCCTGCCTGCGGCGATACTATGCGGCACACCAGGGTGTGCACAGGACCGTCGACATCACCCTTTTTGACCGAAACGTGAAAGGAATAACAAGATGGATGATCAGTTAAAACAAAGCGCTCTCGATTTTCACGAGTTTCCTGTTCCGGGTAAAATCCAGGTTTCCCCTACCAAACCGCTGGCGACCCAGCGCGATCTGGCGCTGGCCTACTCGCCGGGCGTGGCTGCCCCGTGCCTGGAAATCGAAAAAGATCCGCTGGCAGCCTACAAATACACCGCGCGCGGCAACCTGGTGGCGGTGATCTCTAACGGTACGGCGGTGCTGGGGTTAGGGAATATCGGCGCGCTGGCCGGTAAGCCGGTGATGGAAGGCAAGGGCGTGCTGTTTAAGAAATTTGCCGGTATTGACGTATTCGATATTGAAGTTGACGAGCTGGATCCGGATAAATTTATCAACGTGGTGGCGGCGCTGGAGCCGACCTTCGGCGGCATCAACCTGGAAGATATCAAAGCGCCGGAATGTTTCTATATCGAGCAGAAGCTGCGCGAGCGTATGAACATTCCCGTGTTCCATGACGACCAACACGGCACGGCGATTATCAGTACCGCCGCCATTCTCAACGGCCTGCGCGTGGTGGAGAAAAATCTCTCCGACGTGCGCATGGTGGTCTCCGGCGCGGGCGCCGCGGCTATCGCCTGTATGAACCTGCTGGTGGCGCTGGGGATGCAGAAACACAATATCGTGGTCTGCGACTCCAAGGGCGTGATCTACAAAGACCGCGAGCCGAACATGGCGGAAACCAAGGCGGCGTACGCGGTTGAAGACGACGGCAAGCGCACGCTTGAGGAGGTGATTGACGGCGCGGATATTTTCCTCGGCTGTTCAGGCCCGAAAGTGCTGACCCAGGAGATGGTGCAGAAGATGGCGCGTGCGCCAATGATCCTGGCGCTGGCGAACCCGGAACCGGAAATTCTGCCGCCGCTGGCGAAGGCGGTGCGTGAAGACGCCATCATCTGCACCGGCCGTTCGGACTATCCGAACCAGGTGAACAACGTGCTCTGCTTCCCGTTCATCTTCCGCGGCGCGCTGGACGTGGGCGCCACGGCAATCAACGAAGAGATGAAGCTGGCCGCCGTTCACGCCATCGCGGAGCTGGCGCACGCCGAACAGAGCGAAGTGGTCGCCTCCGCCTATGGCGATCAGGATCTGAGCTTCGGCCCGGACTACATCATTCCAAAACCGTTTGACCCGCGTCTGATCGTGAAGATTGCGCCAGCGGTGGCCAAAGCGGCGATGGACTCCGGCGTAGCGACGCGTCCTATTGACGATTTCGATGCCTACGTCGATAAGCTCACCGAGTTCGTCTACAAAACCAACCTGTTTATGAAGCCGATCTTCTCCCAGGCGCGCGCCGACGCGAAGCGCGTGGTGCTGGCGGAAGGGGAGGAGGCGCGCGTGCTGCACGCCACGCAGGAGCTCATCACCTTAGGGCTGGCGAAGCCAATCCTGATTGGTCGTCCGAGCGTGATCGAGATGCGTATTCAGAAGCTGGGCCTGCAAATTAAACCGGGCGTGGACTTTGAGATCGTTAACAACGAATCCGATCCGCGCTTCAAAGAGTACTGGAACGAATACTATTCGATCATGAAGCGTCGTGGGATCACCCAGGAGCAGGCGCAGCGGGCGGTGATCAGCAATACCACGGTGATCGGCGCGATCATGGTTCACCGCGGTGAGGCGGATGCGCTGATCTGCGGTACCATCGGTGAATATCACGAGCATTTCAGCGTGGTGCAGGAGATCTTCGGCTATCGCGAGGGCGTCCATACTGCCGGAGCTATGAACGCGCTGCTGCTGCCGAGCGGTAACACCTTTATCGCCGATACCTACGTTAACGACGATCCAACCCCGGACGAACTGGCGGAGATCACCGTGATGGCGGCGGAAACCGTGCGCCGCTTTGGTATCGAACCAAAAGTGGCGCTGCTGTCGCACTCTAACTTCGGATCATCCAAATCCGCTGCGGCGTGCAAGATGCGCCAGACGCTGGAGCTGGTGCGCGAACGCGCGCCGGAGCTGATGATTGACGGCGAGATGCACGGCGATGCCGCGCTGGTGGAGAGCATTCGTAACGAGCGCATGCCGGACAGCCCGCTGAAAGGCTCGGCGAACGTGCTGATCATGCCGAACGTGGAAGCGGCGCGTATCAGCTACAACCTGCTGCGCGTATCGAGTTCTGAAGGGGTGACCGTAGGGCCGGTACTGATGGGGGTGTCAAAACCGGTGCATGTGTTAACGCCGATTGCCTCCGTGCGTCGTATCGTGAACATGGTGGCGCTGGCGGTGGTTGAGGCGCAGACGCAGCCGCTGTAAGGGCGCGTTTGCTTACCCGACCTACGGTTTGTGTAGGCCGGATAAGCGCAGCGCCATCCGGCAGTTAAATCCAGTCGCGTACTTTAAGGAACTCACTCAAGGCAGCCTCCGGGCTGCCTTCTTTTGGCGCGTAGCTGTATTCCCAGCGTACCAGCGGCGGCATCGACATCAGAATGGACTCCGTGCGTCCACCGGTTTGCAGGCCAAACAGCGTCCCGCGATCCCACACCAGGTTGAACTCTACGTAGCGCCCGCGGCGGTAAAGCTGGAACTCTCGTTCGCGCACCCCGTAATCGGTATTTTTTCGGCGTTCGACAATCGGCAGATAGGCGTCGGTAAAGCCTTCACCTACCGCGCGCATAAAGCTGAACGCGGTATCAAAATCCGGGGTATTCAGATCGTCAAAGAACAGCCCGCCGATGCCGCGCTGCTCGTCGCGGTGCTTCAGATAGAAATAGTCATCGCACCACTTTTTGTATTTCGGGTAAACGTCTTCGCCAAACGGCAGGCAGAGGTCGCGCGCGGTGGTGTGCCAGTGCACGGCATCCTCTTCAAAGCCGTAATAGGGAGTCATGTCAAAACCCCCGCCAAACCACCAGACCGGATCGGCTCCCGGTTTTTCCGCGATGAAAAAACGCACGTTGGCGTGACTGGTCGGCACAAACGGGTTATGCGGATGCACCACCAGCGAGACGCCCATCGCCTCGAAGCTGCGCCCCGCCAGCTCGGGCCGATGCGCCGTAGCGGATGCCGGCATTGCCTCGCCATGTACATGGGAGAAGTTGACGCCGGCCTGTTCAAAAATGCCGCCGTTACGCAGCACGCGGCTGCGCCCGCCGCCGCCCGCGTCGCGCTGCCAGGCGTCTTCCTGAAATTCACCGCCGTCTGCGGCGGTCAGTTTCTGGCAAATTTCATCCTGCAACTGCATCAGGAAGGTTTTGACCAGCTGTGCATTGGGTTTCATCAACGTTTCCTGGAGTGCGCTTTTTGGTTATCGAACCAGTTGAAATAACTGATCACCCCGGAGGCGATGGCGTTCGCGATCTTCTGACGAAACGCCTTAGTGCCGAGCAGGCGCTCTTCTTCCGGGTTGGTAATGAACGAGGTCTCAACCAGCACGGACGGAATGGACGGGGATTTCAGCACCACAAACGCGGCCTGCTCGGTGCTTTTACTGTGCAGACGGTGCACGGGCTTGATCCGCTTGAGGATATGCGAGCCGAGCGTCAGGCTGTTTTTGATGGTGTCCGTCTGCACAAGGTCGAACAGCACCTGCTGCAACAGATGATCTTTGTCGGTCGCTTTTTTCCCGGCCACTTCATCCGCGCGGTTTTCGCGGTCGGAAAGGTATTTCGCCATGGCGCTACTGGCGCCGCGGTTGGAGAGCGCAAACACCGACGCGCCGGCAGCGGAAGGGTTTGTGAAGCCATCCGCGTGAATGGACATAAACAGGTCGGCGCCGTGCTTGTGGGCGATTTCCACGCGGTCGTACAGCGGAATAAACGTGTCGCCCGTGCGCGTCAGGCGGGCGTCAATACCGTTGCTGCGTAAAATTGCGCGCACATTTTTTGCAATTGCCAGCACGACGTGTTTTTCTTTCGAACCGTTTCGGCCAATGGCGCCGGTGTCGATCCCGCCGTGGCCCGGATCGAGCATGACCAGACGCTTTGCGCCGGCTTTTTTGGTTTTCGGCTTGCTGTGTCCGTTACTGGTTTTAAGCGTGCTCTCTTCTTTTGCCTGAGCCTGCTTTGCGATGCCCGTTAACGTTAAGGCCGCCAGCCCCGCTTTGAGAACCTGACGACGCGATGTGAGTGCTTTTAATGGTTTGAATGTGCTCATGCGGCCTGAATACTAAAAAATGAGGTCCTGGTGTTATATCGTATCGTGTTTACCGTTACGACAGTCCTTATTGAGAATTGTTTTACTTTTCATTTCAATACGTGACAAAGTGACATTATGCCAAATTTTTAGACGATTTTCGCTGGTTATTGGCTAAACGCGGCGTTCACGCCATAATCACTGTTTTTAAACCCGAAAAGGCGGTTAATACCATGGAGATACGCGTTTTTCGCCAGGAAGATTTCGAAGAGGTGATCACCCTTTGGGAGCGCTGCGATTTGCTGCGTCCGTGGAACGATCCGGAAATGGATATCGAACGTAAGGTGAATCACGACGTTAGCCTGTTTCTGGTCGCGGAGGTCAACGGCGAGGTGGTCGGGACGGTGATGGGCGGATATGACGGCCACCGCGGGTCGGCCTACTATCTGGGCGTACACCCGGAATATCGCGCGCGCGGCATCGCCAACGCGCTGCTTAACCGTCTGGAAAAGAAGCTGATCGCCCGTGGCTGCCCGAAAATCCAGATTATGGTCCGGGAAGATAACGACGTGGTGCTGGGCATGTATGAACGTCTGGGCTACGAGCACGCGGACGTGCTGACGCTGGGTAAGCGCCTGATCGAAGATGAAGAGTACTGAGTTCCACCCCGGCGACTATGATGTTCACGGTCGTCTGCGTCTGCCTTTTTTGTTCTGGTGCGTTCTGCTGTTGCAGGCCAGAACCTGGGTGCTGTTCGTGATGGCTGGCGCGTCGCGCGGGCAGGGCGATACGTTACTGAATCTCTTTTATCCCGATCACGATGCGTTCTGGCTGGGGTTGCTGCCCGGCGTACCGGCGGTCCTGGCATTTCTGTGCAGCGGACGGCGGCAGGCCATTCCTCGGGTCTGGCGCGCGCTTCGCTGGCTGCTGATCCTGGCGCAGGTTGTGCTCCTGGTCTGGCAACCCGTGCTCTGGCTGTACGGCGAGCCGCTTTCCGGTATCGGAATTGCGCTGGTGGTAGCGGATATTGTCGCGCTGCTGTGGTTACTCACTAACCCCCGTTTACGCGCCTGTTTTACGCAAGAGTCAGATTAACACGGCACTTTTTGCCGATACCGCACTCCAACAAGCGTTGATTTACTACGTAAGGACGTCTCAATGAAATCGCTGCGTTTACTTTTATGCGCTCTCCCGCTGGCGTTAACCGGCTGTTCCACGCTCTCCTCCATCAACTGGTCTGCGGCCTATCCGTGGAACTGGTTTGGCTCCTCAATGGAAGTGACCGAGCAGGGCGTGGGCAACATCACCGCCTCGACGGCACTGGATCAGGACGCCATTCAGGATGCCATCGGCGGTGATTATCGCCTGCGCAGCGGCATGAAAACCGAGAACGGCAACATCGTGCGTTATTTCGAAGCGTTGAAAGACGACAAGGTGGCGATGGTCATTAACGGCGATAAAGGCACGGTAAACCGCATCGCGGTGATGGATGAAGCTATTCCAGCCTCGGGTGGCGTGAAGGTGGGAACGCCGTTTGGCGAACTCTATCAGAAAGCGTTTGGCCACTGCGCCAGCGCGCCGTCGGACGACAGCGTCGCGGTTGAGTGTAAGGCCGAAGGCAGCCAGCACATCAGCTACGTTTTCAGCGGCACCTGGAACGGTCCGGAAGGGTTAATGCCGTCTGACGACACCCTGAAAAAGTGGAAAGTGAGCAAAATTATCTGGAAGCAGTAATTTGCGCCTGAGCAAACCGCCTCGCTGAAATCCGGGTATAATAGCCGCCATCAATGCCACGCTGTCGTGGCATCTTTTTTTCAGGAGGAGCGATGTCTCAGGTTCAGAGTGGCATTTTGCCAGAACATTGCCGCGCGGCGATTTGGATTGAAGCCAACGTCAACGGGGACGTGGATGCCCTGCGCGGGGCCAGCAAAATTTTCGTTGATAAACTGGCCACCTTCCAGGCCAAATTCCAGGAAGCCCATCTGGGCGCGGTAGTGGCCTTTGGCAACACCGTCTGGCGTCAGCTGAGCGGCGGCGAAGGCGCGGAAGAGCTGAAGGACTTCATGCCTTATGGTAAAGGTCTCGCGCCAGCCACCCAGTACGACGTGCTGATCCACATTCTCTCCCTGCGCCACGACGTGAACTTCTCCGTCGCTCAGGCAGCAATTGAGGCTTTTGGTGACAGCATTAACGTGCAGGAAGAAATCCACGGTTTCCGCTGGGTGGAAGAGCGCGATTTAAGCGGCTTCGTCGACGGTACCGAAAACCCGGCCGGGGAAGAGACGCGTCGTGACGTGGCTGTTATCAAGGACGGCGTGGACGCGGGCGGCAGCTATGTGTTTGTCCAGCGCTGGGAGCACAACCTCAAGCAGCTTAACCGCATGAGCGTGCATGACCAGGAGATGATGATTGGCCGCACCAAAGATGCCAATGAAGAGATTGATGGCGATGCGCGTCCGGTGACGTCCCACCTGACCCGCGTTGATCTTAAAGAAGACGGTAAGGGGCTGAAGATTGTTCGCCAGAGCCTGCCGTACGGCACCGCAAGCGGTACGCATGGCCTGTACTTCTGCGCCTACTGCGCGCGCCTCTATAACATTGAACAGCAGCTGCTGAGCATGTTTGGCGATACCGACGGCAAGCGCGACGCCATG
Organism: Enterobacter sp. GD03975; assembly: GCF_029838645.1. Taxonomy (NCBI): domain Bacteria; kingdom Pseudomonadati; phylum Pseudomonadota; class Gammaproteobacteria; order Enterobacterales; family Enterobacteriaceae; genus Enterobacter; species Enterobacter sp. GD03975. The sequence continues at coordinate 324,229 of NZ_JAOBZC010000004.1, read as the reverse complement.
CTGCGCTTCACCCGCCCGGTCACCGGCGGCTACTACTTTGCGCCGTCCGTGGAGCGCCTGCTGGCGCTGTAAAACGCACTCCACATAGAGGCCGGGTAAGCGTTAGCGCCACCCGGCAATTTCTCCCGCACCCCTTATTCCCTTTTCTGCTTCCAAATCACCAAACGGTATATAAAACCGTTACTCCTTTAGACTCCGTTATAAATATTATGACTATAAGATAGTCATCACATTTATAAGGGCGCGCAATGGCCGTTACTGTACTGAAAAAAGGATCGCTGGCACTGGCAGGCTTACTGCTGGTGGCGCAGGCGCAGGCAACTGAGTTACTGAACAGTTCTTATGATGTTTCGCGCGAGCTGTTTGCCGCCCTTAATCCCGCCTTCGAACAGCAGTGGGCGAAAGAGAACAACGGCGACAAGCTGACCATCAAACAGTCTCACGCCGGCTCGTCCAAGCAGGCGCTGGCCATTTTGCAGGGGCTGAAGGCGGATGTGGTGACCTATAACCAGGTGACGGACGTGCAGATCCTGCACGACAGAGGCAAGCTGATCCCGGCGGACTGGCAAAGCCGCCTGCCGAACAACAGCTCACCGTTCTACTCCACCATGGGCTTCCTGGTGCGCAAGGGCAACCCGAAAAACATTCACGACTGGAACGACCTGGTGCGTTCTGACGTAAAGCTGATCTTCCCGAACCCGAAAACTTCCGGCAACGCGCGTTATACCTACCTGGCGGCGTGGGGGGCGGCGGACAAAGCTGACGGTAACGATAAAGCGAAAACCGAACAGTTTATGACCCAGTTCCTGAAAAACGTCGAGGTGTTTGATACCGGCGGCCGTGGCGCAACCACCACCTTCGCCGAGCGCGGGCTGGGCGACGTGCTGATCAGCTTCGAATCCGAAGTGAACAACATCCGCAAGCAGTATGAAGCGCAGGGGTTTGAGGTCATTATCCCAAAAACTAATATTCTGGCCGAGTTCCCGGTGGCGTGGGTAGATAAAAACGTTAAGGCTAACGGCACCGAAAAGGCCGCAAAAGCCTATCTCAACTATCTGTACAGCCCGCAGGCGCAGACGGTGATTACTGACTATTACTACCGCGTCAACAATCCGGACGTAACGAACAAGCTGAAGGATAAATTCCCGCAGACCGCGCTGTTCCGCGTGGAAGACCATTTCGGCGCCTGGCCTGAGGTGATGAAAACCCATTTTGCCAGCGGCGGTGAGTTAGACAAACTGCTGGCGGCGGGGCGTAAGTAATGTTTGCAGTCTCCTCCAGACGCGTGCTGCCGGGCTTTACCTTAAGCCTCGGGACCAGCCTGCTGTTCGTCTGTCTGATTTTGCTGTTGCCGCTCAGCGCGCTGGTGGTGCAGCTCTCTGAGATGAGCTGGTCCCAGTACTGGGAAGTGGTCACTAACCCGCAGGTGGTGGCGGCCTACAAGGTCACGCTGCTGTCGGCGTTCGTGGCCTCGATTTTCAACGGCGTGTTTGGCCTGCTGATGGCGTGGATCTTAACCCGCTATCGCTTCCCGGGCCGTACGCTGCTCGACGCGCTGATGGATCTGCCCTTTGCGCTGCCGACGGCGGTGGCCGGCTTGACGCTGGCGTCGCTGTTCTCCGTAAACGGCTTCTACGGCGAATGGCTGGCGAAGTTTGATATCAAAGTGACCTATACCTGGCTCGGTATCGCGGTGGCGATGGCCTTTACCAGCATCCCATTTGTGGTGCGTACCGTGCAGCCGGTGCTGGAAGAATTAGGCCCTGAATATGAAGAGGCCGCGGAAACGCTGGGGGCCACGCGCTGGCAGAGTTTCCGTAAGGTTGTGCTGCCAGAACTTTCTCCGGCCCTGCTGGCGGGTGTTGCGCTCTCGTTTACCCGCAGCCTCGGTGAATTTGGCGCGGTCATTTTTATCGCCGGGAACATCGCGTGGAAAACCGAAGTGACCTCGCTGATGATTTTTGTCCGTTTGCAGGAGTTTGATTATCCGGCCGCGAGCGCGATTGCCTCGGTGATCCTTGCCGCGTCGCTGCTGCTGCTGTTCTCGATTAACACTCTGCAAAGTCGCTTTGGTCGACGTGTGGTAGGTCACTGATGGCGGAAGTTACGCAATTGAAGCGCTATGACGCGCCCCGCATCAACTGGGGCAAATGGTTTCTGATTGGTACGGGTGTGCTGGTCTCTGCCTTCATTCTCGTTGTGCCGATGGTGTACATCTTCGTTCAGGCCTTCAGCAAAGGGATTATGCCCGCGCTGCAAAACCTGGCCGATCCGGACATGCTCAACGCCATCTGGCTGACGGTGATGATTGCCCTGATCACCGTTCCGGTGAATCTGGTGTTTGGCGTATTGCTGGCCTGGCTGGTGACCCGCTTTAACTTCCCGGGGCGTCAGCTGCTGCTGACCCTGCTGGATATCCCGTTTGCGGTGTCGCCGGTGGTGGCCGGTCTGGTCTATCTGCTGTTTTACGGCTCTAACGGCCCACTGGGCGGCTGGCTGGATGAACACGACCTGCAAATTATGTTCGCCTGGCCGGGCATGGTGCTGGTGACGGTCTTTGTGACCTGTCCGTTCGTGGTGCGCGAGCTGGTGCCGGTGATGTTAAGCCAGGGCAGCCATGAAGATGAAGCGGCCGTGCTGCTGGGCGCCTCCGGCTGGCAGATGTTCCGCCGCGTGACGCTGCCGAATATCCGCTGGGCGCTGCTTTACGGCGTGGTGCTGACCAACGCCCGTGCGATTGGAGAGTTTGGCGCGGTGTCGGTGGTATCCGGCTCGATTCGCGGCGAAACCCTGTCGCTGCCGCTACAGATTGAATTACTGGAACAGGACTACAACACCGTCGGTTCCTTTACTGCCGCAGCGTTGCTGACGCTGATGGCGATTTTGACCCTGTTTTTGAAGAGTGTGGTGCAGTGGCGTTTAGAGAATCAGGAAAAACGTCAGCATCAGGAGGGAAATCATGAGCATTGAGATTGCCAATATTAAGAAGTCTTTTGGTCGCACCCAGGTGCTGAATGATATCTCGCTGGATATCCCTTCCGGACAAATGGTGGCGCTGCTGGGGCCGTCTGGCTCCGGTAAAACCACGCTGCTGCGTATTATCGCCGGGCTTGAACATCAGACCAGCGGACATATCCGCTTCCACGGTACGGACGTTAGCCGCCTGCATGCCCGCGACCGTAAGGTGGGCTTTGTGTTCCAGCATTACGCCCTGTTCCGCCACATGACGGTATTCGACAACATCGCGTTTGGCCTGACCGTACTGCCGCGTCGTGAGCGTCCGAATGCGGCCACCATCAAAGCGAAAGTGACCAAACTGCTGGAGATGGTGCAGCTGGCTCACCTGGCGGACCGTTTCCCGGCCCAGCTTTCAGGTGGACAGAAGCAGCGCGTGGCGCTGGCGCGCGCGTTGGCCGTTGAGCCGCAAATTTTGCTGCTGGATGAACCGTTCGGCGCGCTGGATGCGCAGGTGCGAAAAGAGCTGCGCCGCTGGCTGCGTCAGCTGCATGAAGAGCTCCAGTTCACCAGCGTTTTCGTGACCCACGATCAGGAAGAGGCGATGGAAGTGGCCGACCGCGTGGTGGTGATGAGTCAGGGCAACATTGAGCAGGTTGACGAGCCAGAGCAGCTCTGGCGTGAACCGGCGACCCGCTTCGTGCTGGAGTTTATGGGCGAGGTGAACCGTCTTCAGGGCACCATACGCGGCGGTCAGTTCCACGTTGGCGCGCACCGCTGGCCGCTGGGCTACACCCCGGCGCATCAGGGGCCGGTCGATCTGTTCCTGCGTCCGTGGGAAGTGGACGTCAGCCGCCGTACCAGCCTGGATTCACCGCTCCCGGTGCAGGTGCTGGAAGCGAGCCCTAAAGGTCACTACACCCAGTTGGTCGTTCAGCCGCTGGGCTGGTATACCGAGCCGCTGACCGTGGTTATGCGTGACGACGAGCCGCCACACCGGGGGGAACGCCTGTTTGTGGGGCTGCAACACGCGCGCATTTATCACGGCAACGAGCGCATCGAGACGCGCGAGGATATTGCTCTGGCGGAGTCAGCCTGATAGGTTAGGATTACGTAGTTTTGCCGGGTGGCGCTGCGCTTACCCGGCCTACAATATGACGTCTGTAGGCCCGGATCGCTGCGCGCCACCGGGCTTTTTATTGGACAGCGATCATGAATACATTAGAAAACACCATCGGCAACACCCCTCTGGTCAAACTTCAGCGCATGGTGCCGGACAACGGCAGCGAAATCTGGGTCAAACTCGAAGGCAATAACCCGGCAGGCTCGGTAAAAGACCGGGCGGCGCTGTCGATGATTGTCCAGGCCGAAAAGCGCGGCGAGATAATGCCCGGAGACGTGTTAATTGAAGCCACCAGCGGTAATACCGGTATCGCACTGGCGATGATTGCCGCGCTGAAGGGCTATCGCATGAAGCTGCTGATGCCGGACAACATGAGCCAGGAGCGCCGGGCCGCCATGCGCGCCTACGGGGCCGAGCTGATTCTGGTGAGCAAAGAGCAGGGGATGGAAGGGGCGCGCGACCTGGCGCTGGCGATGGCCGGGCGCGGGGAAGGCAAGCTGCTCGACCAGTTCAATAACCCGGACAACCCGTACGCGCACTACACCACCACCGGCCCGGAAATCTGGCAGCAAACCGACGGGCGTATCACCCACTTTGTCTCCAGCATGGGCACCACGGGCACGATCACCGGTGTGTCACGCTTTCTGCGCGAGCAGGCAAGCCCGGTGACGATTGTCGGCCTGCAACCGGAAGAGGGAAGCAGTATTCCGGGCATTCGCCGCTGGCCCGCGGAGTATATGCCGGGCATCTTTAATGCGCAGCTTGTGGACCAGGTGCTGGATATTCATCAGCGCGAGGCGGAAAATACCATGCGTGAGCTGGCCGTGTGTGAAGGCATCTTCTGCGGCGTCAGCTCTGGCGGTGCCGTAGCGGGTGCGATCCGGGTGGCCAATTCCACGCCGGGAGCGGTGGTGGTTGCGATTATTTGCGATCGCGGCGATCGTTACCTGTCTACCGGCGTCTTTGGTGAAGAGAGTTATTCGCAGGGGGCGGGGATCTAAGCGTCATGGAGATGATTTTATTCCGGGATAATACCCGGGCGCAGCAAACCGATATTGTCGCCGTACAGTCGCAGGTGGTGTACGGCAGCGTAGGCAACAGCATCGCGGTGCCGAATATTCGCACCCACCGGCTGAACGTTACCGCCGTGCCAACGGTGCTGTTCAGCAATACGCCGCACTACGATACCTTCTACGGCGGTGTCATCCCGGATGAGTGGTTTAGCGGCTACCTTAAGGCGCTGGAAGAGCGCGAGATCCTGCGCGAACTAAAAGCGGTCACGACCGGCTATATGGGCAGCGCCAGCCAGATCGTGCTGTTGGCGCAGTGGCTAAAGGCGATAAAGGTACAGCATCCCGATCTGCTGGTGCTGGTTGACCCGGTAATCGGGGACGTCGACAGCGGGATGTACGTGAAACCTGAAATTCCTGAAGCCTACCGTGAGCACCTGCTGCCGCTGGCCCAGGGCATTACGCCCAACGTGTTTGAACTGGAAGTGTTGAGCGGTAAATCGTGCCGTACGCCAGAGAGCGCCATCGCCGCCGCGCAGGGGCTGCTCTCCGACACGCTGAAGTGGGTGGCCATTACCAGCGCGCCAGTGGCTGACGATCCGCAGAATATCCACGTGGTGCTGGTCAGCGAAGAGGGCGTTACCGTAAGCGCGCACCCGCGCGTAGAGACGGACCTGAAAGGGACGGGCGATCTGTTTTGTTCGGAGCTGGTGAGCGGTATCGTCGGGGGGAAAACCGTGGCTGACGCCATTCGCATGGCGGGTGACAGAGTGACTGACGTGATGATCTACACGCAGTCGAAAGGCTACGACGAGCTTATTCTGCCTGCATAAACAAAAATGGCGCCCGAAGGCGCCATTTTACCGTGCGGCAAGAATTACTTCTTGATGCGGATAACCGGGGTTTCACCCACGGTAACGCTGCCAGACAGTTTGATCAGCTCTTTGATTTCGTCCATGTTGGAGATAACAACCGGAGTCAGGGTAGACTTCGCTTTTTCTTCCAGCAGTGGCAGATCGAATTCAATCACCGGGTCGCCAACTTTCACACGCTGGCCTTCTTCCGCGATACGTTTGAAGCCTTCGCCTTTCAGTTCAACGGTGTCGATACCGAAGTGAACAAACAGTTCGATACCGCTATCAGATTCGATAGAGAACGCATGGTTGGTTTCAAAAATCTTACCAATGGTACCGTCAACTGGAGCAACCATTTTGTTGCCAGTTGGTTTGATAGCAATGCCATCACCAACGATTTTCTCAGCAAACACTACATCCGGCACGTCTTCGATGTTGACGATCTCGCCGGAGAGCGGAGCAACAATCTCAATAGTTCCGGAGTCGCTATTGCTTTTGTCACCGAACAGTTTACTAAATAAACCCATTAGACTTATCTCCTAAGCAGTAATTTGGGCCGCATCTCGTGGATTAGCAGATTGTTTTTTCTTCAATGAACTTGTTAACCAGCGTCATTAACTCGTCCGTTGTCGGTTGAGCAAGAGCCTGCTCTGCTAATACCTTCGCATCTTCGAAGTTCGTGTTACGGATAATCTTCTTGATGCGCGGGATGGAAATGGCGCTCATAGAGAATTCGTCCAGACCCATACCCAGCAACAGAAGTGTAGCACGTTCGTCGCCTGCAAGCTCACCACACATGCCAGTCCATTTACCTTCTGCATGAGAAGCATCAATAACTTGCTTGATCAAATTCAGTACAGACGGCGACATTGGCTGGTAGAGATGTGAAATCATATCATTACCACGGTCAACTGCCAGGGTGTACTGCGTTAAATCATTGGTACCGATACTAAAGAAATCAACTTCTTTGGCTAAATGACGCGCAATGGTCGCGGCTGCCGGTGTTTCCACCATTACGCCGATCTCGATTGACTCGTCAAACGCTTTACCTTCGTCACGCAGTTCCTGCTTGTAGATTTCGATCTCTTTCTTCAGTGCACGCACTTCTTCAACAGAGATGATCATCGGGAACATGATGCGCAGTTTACCGAAAGCGGAAGCACGCAGGATAGCGCGAACCTGGTCACGCAGGATCTCTTTGCGATCCATGGCGATACGCACGGCACGCCAGCCCAGGAACGGGTTCTCTTCTTTCGGGAAGTTCATGTACGGCAGCTCTTTGTCGCCGCCGATGTCCATGGTGCGAACGATTACGGCCTGTGAGCCACACGCTTCGGCAACCGCTTTGTACGCGGCAAACTGCTCTTCTTCAGTTGGCAGTGCGTCGCGGTCCATGAACAGGAATTCAGTACGATACAGACCAACACCTTCCGCACCGTTGCGCTCAGCGCCGTCAACGTCGCGTACGGTACCGATGTTAGCGCACACTTCAACCTGATGTCCGTCCAGCGTGATGGCCGGCAGGTCTTTCAGTTTAGCGAGTTCCGCTTTCTCGGTGGCAACCTGCTCCTGAACGGAACGCAGCTGCTCGATCACATCGTTAGTTGGGTTGACGTAAACCACGTTGTTTACGGCATCCAGAATCAGATAGTCGTCGTTTTTCACCTGCGAGGTGACGCTACCGGTACCCACGATAGCTGGCAGTTCCAGAGAACGCGCCATGATTGAGGTGTGGGAAGTACGGCCACCTGCATCGGTAATGAAACCCAGCACCTTGTTCAGGTTCAGCTGTGCGGTTTCAGACGGGGTCAGGTCAGCGGCAACCAGGATCACTTCGTCCTGAATCGCGCTCAGATCGATGATGGCCAGACCCAGGATGTTGCGCAGCAGGCGCTTACCGATGTCACGTACGTCAGCCGCACGCTCTTTCAGGTATTCATCGTCCAGCTCTTCCAGGGCAGAAGCCTGACCTTCGATAACTTCATGCGCAGCCGCGTCGGCCGTCATGCCTTTATCTTTAATCAGGGCTATGATTTCCTGCTCCAGCTCCTCATCTTCGAGCAGCATAATGTGCCCTTCGAAGATGGCTTCTTTTTCTTCACCGAAAGTTTCACCAGCTTTAGTTTTAATCGCTTCCAGTTGCGCAGATGCCTTGGCACGACCGCTCAGAAAACGTTCAACTTCCTGATCAACCTTGTCGGCAGAAATTTTTTTCCGGTCAATGACGATTTCGTCTTCTTTCAGCAGCAGTGCTTTGCCGAAAGCGATACCCGGGGATGCTAAAATGCCTGAAATCATAACCCTACCTTACTTGTGACTGATATTGAAAAGAACCCGGTAAACTTACTCGAGTTCAGCCATCAGCTTAACCAGATGCTCAACTGCTTTCTGCTCGTCTTCACCTTCAGCAGAAATGGTAACAACGGTACCCTGAGTCAGGCCCAGAGTTTGCAGTTTGAACAGGCTTTTTGCGCTAGCGCTTTTGCCGTTGGAAGTCACAGTGATTTCAGAAGTGAAGCCTTTCGCTTCTTTAACAAACTGAGCAGCAGGGCGGGTGTGCAGACCGTTCGGAGCGGTAATGGTAACTTCTTGCTGGAACATTGTATTTCCCCAACTTATAGGTTTAGTGTTGTGGAACTAAAGTCTAGCCTGGCGACTTAACTTTAGCCTGTATTGTTAGCGCTGACGTTTCAATCGTCATTAAACATTATGCAGTGAAAGCAAGACTTGAACCAAATCATAAAATCGATTCAGCAGCGCTATTTCGTTCACTGATTAATTTCGCGCATCAAAATAATTGCTGGTTTAAATACCAGACCCAACGGGGTGAAGCAATGCCAGGAGGGGTAAAAGTTTGAAGCAGGCCACAAAAAAGCACCTGAAAAGGTGCTTTTTTACGCGTTTTTAACATGCTGGCATCACTGTTGCAGTTCTTTCTCCGTGAAGAGATCGGCAAACAGGGCGGTGCTCAAGTAACGCTCACCCGAAGAAGGCAGGATAACCACAATATTCTTATTGGTAAAGGTTTCATCTTCCAGAAGTTTGAGGGCAGCTGCAACCGCCGCACCGGAAGATATACCCGCCAGAATGCCTTCCTCGTCCATCAGGCGACGCGCCGTGGAGATGGCTTCTTCATTGGTAATGGCAACCACTTTGTCGATCAGCTTCAGATCCAGGTTGCCTGGAATAAAGCCTGCGCCGATACCCTGAATTTTGTGTGGGCCTGGCTTAATCTCTTCTCCCGCCAGCGCCTGAGCGATAACCGGTGAGTCGGTTGGCTCAACGGCAACGGTAATCAGATCTTTTTTACCTTTCGTGCCTTTAATATAGCGAGACACGCCGGTCAGCGTACCGCCGGTACCTACGCCGGAGATAAAGACATCAACCTGGCCGTCGGTATCTTCCCAGATTTCCGGACCGGTGGTTTTTTCATGAATTTCCGGGTTGGCCGGATTGCTGAACTGCTGAAGCAGCAGATATTTTGCCGGATCGCTGGCGACGATTTCTTCCGCTTTCTGAATCGCACCCTTCATGCCTTTCGCGCCTTCGGTCAGGACCAGATTCGCACCCAGCGCTTTCAGCAGCTTGCGACGCTCAATGCTCATGGTTTCAGGCATGGTCAGCGTCAGCTTATAGCCGCGCGCCGCCGCAACGTAGGCCAGGGCAATACCGGTGTTACCGCTGGTCGGTTCCACCAACTCAACGCCGGGCTTCAGCACGCCACGTTTTTCAGCATCCCAAATCATATTTGCACCGATACGGCATTTCACGCTGAAGCTTGGGTTACGAGATTCGACCTTCGCCAGAATGCGTCCATTACCGATACGGTTCAGTCGAACCAGGGGCGTATGACCGATAGTCAGCGAGTTGTCTTCATAAATCTTACTCATGGCCTGTCCTTAACTGTATGAAATTGGGATACCGACCCAGCATACCTGTTGAATAAGTATGGGGAAGTAAGGAAATCGCATATCTATATGCTGCAAGGAAATAATGGGGATCAGTATGGAATAAGGGGCGGCATAAGCCACCCCTCTTTTACACATTTTTGCATTATTTCCATAACGCGTGCTTAGCACGGTAGCAGTCCACCCACATCGCCGTCGCGCCGCAAACGGCAACGGGCATAATGAACAGATTCAGGAATGGAATCATGGTGAACAGGCTGGTGAGCGCGCCGAACTGCATATTGGCAACCTTCTGAGTGCGCAGGGCGGTGCGCATCTCTTTAAACGGCACCTTATGGTTATCGAACGGGTAGTCGCAGTACTGGATAGCGAGCATCCAGGCGCTGAACAGGAACCACAGTACGGGTGCCACCGTCTGGCCGATACCAGGGATGAAATAAAGGATAAGCAGCACAATCGCGCGCGGCAGGTACCAGGCAAATTTCTGCCATTCGCGCTTCATGATGCGCGGGATATCCTTCATGATCCCCAGTACGCCCGTGTCAGGCGGGGTCGCACCGGTCAGGCGCGCTTCCAGCTGTTCGGCCAGCAGACCGTTGAACGGCGCGGCTATCCAGTTTGCTATCGTCGAAAAGAAATAGCCGAAAACCAGCAACACGGAAATGACCGCTATCGGCCAGAGCAGGTAGTCAAGCCACTGTAACCAGTCCGGCACATAGCTCATCAGGGAAGGGATCCAGCTTTCCAGCCTGGTGAACAGCCACCAAAACGCGCCCCCCATCAGAAGAATGTTGATCAGCAGCGGCAAAATAACGAAGCGTCGAATGCCCGGCAGGGAGACCAGTTTCCAGCCCTGTGAAAAATACCAGACCCCGCTACGTGGGGCAGAAGAAGATGTTGAAACCATACCAGGCTGTACTCCTTTTTACACAACCAGTGGAATTGCCCGCCTATATTATCCAGTTACGGGCCAATGACCAGTTCGGAAATGTTCGAAAAACCAGCAAAAAGCACGATTTAGTTCATCTTTATGCTGTGAATGCTCTGCATACACTTGCACTTGACGTAAACGGCAAATACTCTTAGTGAGTAAATGTTTGCCGTGGTGGCAAGGTGTTAGAACAACAGAGAATATAATGATGCAGGATTTGCGTCTGATATTAATCATTGTTGGCGCGATCGCCATAATCGCTTTACTGGTACATGGTTTCTGGACCAGCCGTAAAGAGCGTTCCTCTATGTTTCGCGATCGTCCACTGAAGCGCATGAAGTCCAGTCGTGACGACGATGACGTTGAAGACGACGTCGACGGCCTTGACGACGACGGCGTGGGTGAAGTCCGTGTTCATCGGGTCAATACTGCGCCCGGCGCAGCGCATGGAGAGCATGAAGCTCCCCGCGCTCCGCAGCACCAGTATCAACCACCGTATGCCTCTGCCCAGCCGCGCCAGCCAGCGCCGCAGCCAGTGGAAGAACCTGTGCGTCATCCGCCGCAGCAGCCTGTGCAACCGCAGCCCGTTGCGCCACAGCCTGTACAGCCGCAACCTGTGCATCAGCCTGCTCAGCCAGTGCAACAGCCACAGCCGGCTCAGCAGCCACAGCCGGTACAGCAGCCGCAGCCAGTGCAGCAACCGCAGCCTGAACCCGTACCGCCTGCGGCACAGCCCGCTCCGCGCGTTGAGCCAGAGCCGGTAGCAGCGCCAGAACCGGTTGTTGAAAAGCCGCAGCGTAAAGAAGCAGTGATCATCATGAACGTGGCTGCCCATCACGGCACCCATCTGAACGGTGACGTGCTGCTTAACAGCATCCAGCAGGCAGGCTTCAAGTTCGGCGACATGAATATTTTCCATCGCCACCTGAGTCCTGACGGCAGCGGCCCGGCACTGTTTAGCCTGGCCAATATGGTGAATCCAGGCACGTTTGACCCGGAAATGACCGGTGATTTCGTCACGCCAGGCGTAACGATCTTTATGCAGGTGCCGTCCTACGGTGACGAACTGCAAAACTTTAAGCTGATGCTACAGTCCGCTCAGCACATCGCCGACGAAGTGGGCGGTGTGGTGCTCGACGATCAGCGTCGAATGATGACGCCGCAGAAACTGCGCGAATATCAGGACCGCATCCGCGAAGTTAAGGAAGCGAACGCGTAATCGTCGCGTTAACGTCAACCCCTCCTCAACCCCCGCTTGTCGGGGGTTTTTCTCATTGATGGTGCGATATGGACTCAATCGAACAACAACTTACTGAACTGCGAACCACGCTTCGCCATCATGAATATCTCTATCATGTTATGGATGCACCGGAAGTGCCGGATGCGGAATATGACCGCCTGATGCGTGAACTGCGCGAGCTGGAAGCGCAGCATCCGGAGCTGATCACGCCAGACTCCCCGACGCAGCGCGTCGGCGCCGAGCCGCTGGGCGCTTTCAGCCAGGTGCGTCACGAAGTGCCGATGCTGTCGCTGGATAACGTTTTTGATGAAGAGAGTTTTCTGGCTTTCAACAAGCGCGTACAGGATCGCCTGAAGAGTGTCGACAATCTGAGCTGGTGCTGCGAGCTGAAGCTGGACGGTCTGGCCGTCAGCATTCTTTATGAGAACGGCGTGATGGTGCGTGCCGCAACGCGCGGCGATGGCACCACCGGGGAAGATATCACCACCAACGTGCGCACCATACGTGCGATCCCGCTGAAGCTGCGTGGCGAGAACATTCCAGCCCGGCTGGAAGTGCGCGGGGAGGTGTTCCTTCCGCAGGCGGGCTTTGAAAAGATCAATGAAGAAGCGCGTCGTACCGGGGGAAAAGTGTTTGCTAACCCGCGTAACGCGGCGGCAGGTTCTCTGCGTCAGCTCGATCCGCGCATCACCGCGAAGCGACCGCTTACTTTCTTCTGCTATGGCGTCGGGATCCTGGAGGGCGGCGAGCTGCCAGATACCCATCTCGGGCGCTTATTGCAGTTCAAAGAGTGGGGGTTACCGGTAAGCAACCGCGTGCAGCTCTGCGACTCTCCGGAGGCGGTGCTGGCGTTCTACCGTAAGGTTGAAGAGGATCGCCCCACTCTCGGGTTTGATATTGATGGCGTGGTGATCAAGGTTAACTCCCTGGCGTTGCAGGAACAGTTAGGGTTTGTGGCCCGTGCGCCGCGCTGGGCGGTGGCCTTTAAGTTCCCGGCGCAGGAGCAGATGACCTTCGTTCGCGACGTGGAGTTTCAGGTAGGGCGTACGGGGGCGATTACGCCGGTAGCGCGTCTGGAGCCTGTACAGGTGGCCGGCGTGCTGGTGAGCAACGCCACGCTGCATAACGCCGATGAAATTGCCCGCCTGGGCCTGCGCATCGGTGACAAAGTGGTGATTCGCCGCGCGGGCGACGTGATCCCGCAGGTGGTCAACGTTGTGGAGTCAGAGCGTCCTGCCGACACCCGCGCCATTGAGTTTCCGGCCCACTGTCCGGTATGCGGTTCTGACGTAGAGCGCGTGGAAGGCGAAGCGGTAACGCGCTGTACGGGCGGGTTAATCTGCGGCGCGCAGCGTAAAGAGTCCCTGAAGCACTTTGTCTCACGCCGGGCGATGGACGTGGACGGAATGGGTGACAAGATCATCGACCAGTTAGTTGAGAAAGAGTATGTCCATACGCCAGCGGACCTCTTTACGCTGACGGCAGGCAAGCTGACCGGCCTCGATCGTATGGGACCGAAATCCGCCCAGAACGTCGTCAACGCGCTTGAGGCAGCCAAAAACACCACCTTTGCCCGATTCCTCTACGCGCTCGGCATTCGTGAAGTCGGGGAGGCGACGGCGGCGGGGCTGGCGGCGTATTTCGGCACGCTGGAGGCGCTGGAGAAAGCCAGCATCGACGAGCTTCAGAAAGTCCCGGATGTCGGCATCGTGGTCGCCACCCACGTCTTTAACTTCTTCGCCGAAGAGAGCAACCGTGAGGTGATCGGTAAATTACTGGAGCAGGGGATTCACTGGCCCGCCCCGGTAGTGGTGAATGCCGACGAGATCGACAGCCCGTTTGCCGGTAAAACGGTGGTGCTGACCGGTAGCCTGAGTCAGCTTTCGCGCGATGACGCGAAGGCCCGACTGGTGGCGCTGGGGGCGAAAGTGGCGGGCAGCGTGTCGAAGAAAACCGATCTGGTGATTGCCGGGGAAGCGGCCGGCTCGAAGCTGGCCAAAGCGCAGGAGCTCGGCATCGAGGTGATCGACGAAGACGAAATGATGCGCCTGTTAGGAGAATAACGTGGAAAAAGAGCAGCTCGTTGAGATCGCCAATACGGAGATGCCGTTCGGTAAATATAAGGGCCGCAGGCTGATTGATTTACCGGAAGAGTATCTGCTGTGGTTTGCCCGTAAGGATGCGTTCCCCGCCGGGCGTCTGGGCGAGCTGATGGCTATCACGTTAGTGATCAAAACTGAGGGGCTGACCCAGCTGGTTCAGCCCCTGAAGCGTCCTTAAGCTTTCGCGGCGCGGGTCGCTTCCTGCGCCAGCTTTTCCGTCTGCGCCTTGTAGCGCCGCGCCAGTACCGCACACACCATCAGCTGGATCTGATGGAAAATCATCAGCGGCAGCACCATCATCCCAATGACCGATGTCGGGAACAGGATATTGGCCATCGGGATCCCGTTAGCCAGGCTCTTTTTCGACCCGCAGAAGACGATGGTGATTTCATCGGCCTTATTGAAGCCGCACCTGCGGGCCACAAAGACGTTGACCGCGATGACAATGGCCAGCAGAACAATGCTCACCACTACAATAAACAGCAGCGATCCGGCGCCCACCTTGTGCCAGATGCCGTTCACAACGGCTTCGCTAAAGGCCGTGTAAACCACCAGCAGAATGGAGCTTTGATCCGTTTTGCCGATCCATTTTTTGTGTTTCGCCACAAACTCCCCAATCCAGGGTCGGGATAAGTGTCCGAGCACAAACGGCAGCAGCAGTTGCAGACAAATTTTACCCACCTGTTCCAGGTTGCCCTCCGCACCGTGCATGTTCATCAGCAGACCGACCAGCAGCGGTGAAACGAAGATCCCCAGCAGGCTGGAAGCGGAAGCAGAGCAAACCGCCGCCGCGACGTTGCCGCCCGCCAGCGAGGTAAAAGCAATAGCGGACTGCACCGTGGCCGGCAAAATGCACAGATAGAGGAAGCCGGAATACAGTGCGGGGTCGACATTCACCGGCGCCCACCAGGCAAACAGCACGCCCAGTACCGGGAAGAGGATAAAGGTGCTGCACATTACCCAGAGGTGCAGTCGCCAGTGGCTACCGCCTGCAATAATGGCCTCCCGGGAAAGCTTGGCGCCATGCATAAAGAACAGCAGGGCAATGGCTGCCGTGGTCACGCCTTCAATAATGGGCACAAAACTGCCTCGCGCCGGGAAAAACGAGGCCAGCAAGACGACACCAATCAGGGTCAGCGTGAACGGATCAAGGATACGAAAAAGTTTCATAATCACTCCTGAAAACAGATGTCGCTATTGTGCTTTCTTCCCTTTGAGAAATAAAATTGATTTATTGCATCCATTCATGAATTAAACAGATGAATTATTCGTTACGTCAGCTTCGCGTTTTCGTCACCGTCGCGCAGGCCCGCAGCTTTAGCCGGGCAGGGGAGATGATCGGCCTCAGCCAGTCGGCGGTGAGCCATAGCGTTAAGGAGCTTGAAACGCAAACCGGGGTGAAGCTGCTCGACCGTACGACGCGGGAAGTGGTGCTCACCGAAGCGGGACAGCAGCTGGCAACGCGTCTGGAGAGGCTGCTGGATGAACTGAACAGTATGCTGCGGGATGTCGGGCGGCTCGGGCAACAGCTTTCCGGCACCGTGAGAGTCGCGGCGAGCCAGACGATTTCGGCGCATCTTATTCCTCAGTGCATTGCGGAAAGTAATCACCGCTATCCGGATATCGATTTTGTTTTGCACGACAGGCCGCAGCAGTGGGTGCTGGAGAGTATTCGTCAGGGAGACGTGGATTTCGGGATTGTCATTGACCCCGGAGCGGTAAGCGACCTGGAATGTGAAGTGGTGCTCTCGGAGCCCTTTTTATTGCTCTGCCGCGATGATGACCCCCTGGCATCGCTGCCGCAGGTGACCTGGCAAGCCTTGCAGGGGGCAAACCTGGTGCTACAGGATTATGCTTCAGGCAGCCGTCCGCTGATAGATGCCGCAATGACCGCGCAGGGCGTTAAGGCAACCATTGTGCAGGAAATTGGGCATCCTGCCACGCTGTTCCCCATGGTCGAAGCGGGGATTGGCATCAGCGTTCTGCCGGCGCTGGCACTGCCACTGCCGCAGGGGAGTCGTTTAACGGTAAAGCGTTTCTTGCCCTGTATTGAACGCCAGCTGATGCTGGTACGCCGTAAAAACAGGTCTCTTTCTGGAGCGGCGCACGCCTGCTGGGATGTGGTGCGCATGCAGGCCGGGCGTTTGATGGAGGCCCGCACGCGCGATCCGCTCTTTAACGAAAACAGCGATCAGATGTAGATATCAACCTTATGGTCTGCGGAGGGCTTATTGATGCCTTCCGCCACGGCCTGACCGTTTTCCTGTTTTGGCATTGCCTCTTCTGCCTGCTGACGCAGCAATTGCGCCAGCTGTGCCTGCAACATAGCCAGCTGAGATTCGAGTAATTCCTGCTGCTTTTGCTTCTCTTCTGCCGTGGCATCACCCATGGCGACTTCTTTGAGCTGCTGAGTGACTTTCGTTATCTGTTTGGTCAGACGGGAAATCCTGGAAGCAATGTCGTTTCCGCCGGAGCTGTTGTCTACGCTGCCGATGTCCATCGCCGACAGAGAAACGGGCTTAAGAGTTGTCATATTGAGATCCTTTTCGCCATAAAATAGAGGTATCGGCAAAGAAGGCGTGAGCTTGAGTAAAACAAGCGGTCTGGCTGCAATGGGGATGTGCTATATCGCAGATAGCAAAAAAGCGCCTTTAGGGCGCTTTTTTACATTGGTGGGTCGTGCAGGATTCGAACCTGCGACCAATTGATTAAAAGTCAACTGCTCTACCAACTGAGCTAACGACCCGAAATGGTGGGCGATGACGGGCTCGAACCGCCGACCCCCTCCGTGTAAAGGAGATGCTCTACCAACTGAGCTAATCGCCCATTTCGGAACTGCTGCGATAAGGTGAGAATGGTGGGCGATGACGGGCTCGAACCGCCGACCCCCTCCGTGTAAAGGAGATGCTCTACCAACTGAGCTAATCGCCCAATCTCAATTCTTATCTACACTGCGAGTCTACCGAAGTAGATGGTGGGTGATGACGGGCTCGAACCGCCGACCCCCTCCGTGTAAAGGAGATGCTCTACCAACTGAGCTAATCACCCCCGCTGTGTGGAGTCGCATTATAGGGAGAGTTGAAAATGAGTCAACGCATTTTCTAAAGTTTTTATTCGTTCGTCGTAAAATTAGTCAAAACGATCGCAAAACGGACTGTGACGCATGATTTCTAAACAAAAACAGCAATCTCGAACCGGATAAAGTGATCGACATTGAGGAATCGGCCCACAGTGATAGAATATTGCCCATTGTTTTCTTCCCAGGATTTGCCGATTACCGGCATCTTTATAACGTAAGGCCATTTCATGAAAATCAAAACTCGCTTCGCGCCGAGCCCGACAGGCTATCTGCATGTCGGTGGTGCACGTACCGCTCTCTATTCCTGGCTTTTCGCACGCCACAACAAAGGTGAGTTTGTGCTGCGTATTGAAGACACCGATCTTGAGCGCTCAACGCCGGAAGCAATTGAAGCCATTATGGATGGGATGAACTGGCTGAATCTGGAGTGGGACGAAGGCCCGTACTTCCAGACCAAACGTTTTGACCGCTATAACGACGTCATTGACGAGATGCTGGTCGCGGGCACGGCCTATAAGTGCTACTGCTCCAGAGAGCGTCTGGATGCGCTGCGCGAAGAGCAAATGGCAAAAGGCGAAAAACCGCGTTATGACGGTCGTTGCCGTCACGACCACAGCGAGCATGCTGCCGATGAGCCGTGCGTTGTGCGTTTTGCTAACCCGCAGGAAGGCTCTGTCATCTTTGATGACCAGATCCGTGGCCCGATCGAATTCAGCAACCAGGAACTGGATGATCTGATTATTCGTCGTACTGACGGATCGCCAACCTATAACTTCTGCGTAGTGGTGGACGACTGGGATATGGAAATCACGCACGTGATCCGTGGTGAAGACCATATCAATAACACCCCGCGTCAGATCAACATCCTGAAAGCGCTGAACGCGCCGGTACCGGTGTACGCGCACGTATCGATGATCAACGGTGACGACGGCAAAAAACTGTCCAAACGCCACGGCGCGGTGAGCGTAATGCAGTACCGTGATGACGGCTATCTGCCGGAAGCGCTGCTGAACTACCTGGTGCGTCTGGGCTGGGCCCATGGCGACCAGGAGATCTTCAGCCGCGAAGAGATGATCAACCTGTTCTCTCTGAACTCGGTGAGCAAATCCGCCAGCGCGTTCAACACCGACAAGCTGCTGTGGCTGAACCATCACTACATCAATACCATGCAGCCAGAATATGTGGCGACTTATCTGCAATGGCACATTGAGCAGGCAAACATCGATACCCGTACTGGCCCGGAACTGGCGGATCTGGTGAAACTGCTTGGCGAGCGTTGCAAAACGCTGAAAGAGATTGCCGAAAGCTGCCGCTATTTCTATGAAGAGTTTGACGCGTTCGACGCGGACGCAGCCAAGAAACACCTGCGTCCGGTTGCGCGTCAGCCGCTGGAAGTGGTGCGAGACAAGCTCGAAGCCATTACCGAATGGACAGCGGAAAATGTGCACCACGCGATTCAGGCTACTGCTGATGAGCTGGAAATTGGCATGGGTAAAGTCGGTATGCCGCTGCGCGTTGCGGTAACGGGGGCAGGCCAGTCTCCGGCGCTGGACGTGACCGTACATGCAATTGGTAAATCGCGTAGCG
Organism: Enterobacter sp. GD03975; assembly: GCF_029838645.1. NCBI lineage: Bacteria > Pseudomonadati > Pseudomonadota > Gammaproteobacteria > Enterobacterales > Enterobacteriaceae > Enterobacter > Enterobacter sp. GD03975. The sequence goes on along the minus strand of NZ_JAOBZC010000004.1, from coordinate 305,440 downwards.
TTGCGCGCATCAACAAGGCGCTAGGCTTTATCGCTGAGCGCGAAAGCCAGCAGTAATGCCCGCGTAATACACATAACGGCAGGGTGACCTGCCGTTTTTTTTGCCTGTTATTCAGCAATACCAAGACGCGTAAGGAAACCCTGCAAACCTTCACGCGCGAGCAGTGCGCGCAAACGTTCCTGTTCCACTGCCGTCATGTTTTCCAGCGAGTCGATGATTTGTGGAAGCAGGCTGGGTGAGGTCGCCACGCCATAGAGGGAAGGGCTTTCCGCAACGTGGTAAACAGCCCGACGGTTACGTATGGCGGGAAGGCTTATGATGTGCTCCTTCACGTGCGCATCAATGCATATCACCCGCGCTCTTCCGCCTTTAACACCATTAATCCCCTCCGTTTTCCATCCTTTTTGTCGTATCCAGCGATTAACGGTCTGTCGGGCTACGCCCAGACTGTCCGCCAGCTCTTCCGTGGTCATTTTGCTGCGTAATCTTTTCATATTAGCGTTGGTCGCGAATCCCTAAGCGTTGTAACAATCCGGTAATCCCTTCCCGCAGTAACAGCGATGTCATCTGCTTTTGCTCATCCGGCGTCATTTCATTCGCCAGTGTCATGAGCAGGGCGTGAAGTGAACCGTCGTGGTACGCCTTATCTGGCATTTCCGGCGACTCTGTCACCCTGCGTGCGCTGCGAATAAAGTCGCGCACTTTTTCATTGACGTGTACCAGACGCGCCTTGCCACCCTGAACGCCTGGTTTTGGCGATGTAATCCAACCCTCTTTACGTACCCATTTATTGATGGTCTGTCGGCTATAGCCAGTCAGCAGGGCTAACTCTTCTGGCGTCATTCGTTCCTTGATCATACAATTTCCTGAATATCTGTGGGGTTAATTAGTGGTTCATTTTATAGCACCGTTTTACGTGAAAACGTGACAAGCTTAACTCCTGGCTGCGAGCAGGCTCGCAAAGTGATTCATTTGCATGATTTTTCGACGGTTGAAAGGCGGAGGCTGAATTTGCCGTTGACACGTTGCGGCGGAATTCATATTATGCCGCCCGTCAACATGACAGCTTTACGATGGGGCTATAGCTCAGCTGGGAGAGCGCCTGCATGGCATGCAGGAGGTCAGCGGTTCGATCCCGCTTAGCTCCACCAAACTCTGAACCCAACAGAGTGCGGTAGGTAAAGTAACATGTGGGGCTATAGCTCAGCTGGGAGAGCGCTTGCATGGCATGCAAGAGGTCAGCGGTTCGATCCCGCTTAGCTCCACCAAAATTTAAACCCTCGTCGCAAGACGGGGGTTTTTTTATATCTTGTAAAATGTTTAGACTCTTTTTGTTGCCAGCAATGTCGTTTTCTATACATCACCTCAATCCAAATCAATAAACAAGTCTATAAATAGACCTGAACTTGATTCGTGTAATTAATAAACCTATTATCCATCCGGTCAATAAGACGATGGTTAAATAGATCACACGGATTAATGAATAGAAAAATTTACAATAATGTAAAAATATTTATGATTGCCCTGGCGCTAAGCCTGATTGCGATCCCCTTTTCCCGTTATATCTCCCCGCGCGCTATCGTCAACGAAAATGATGTTTATTTAGCGTGGTTGCCCTTGAGCGCCATGCTCGCCATCGTGTTGTTATTTGGACGTCGGGCAATCATTCCTTTACTGATTAGTTTTAGTGTTACTAACATTTATTACTTTGATTTAGCATTACTACAATCTTCCGTGTTATTACTTTGTCAGACGTTTGCTGTCTTTGCGGCCTGTGGCGTTATCCGCCTGATGCTGGGCAAGCGCTGGCGACACAGCATGCCTAATAAGTACATCGGTATACGTATTTTCTGGCTCGGATTTATGGTTCCTGTAGGCATCAAATTATCGATGTATCTGGCTGGATATTTATTTGATTTCCCGGTGACAATCTCCTCCTATTTCGGCGAAGGCTCTGCAATTTATAACGTTATCGATATTCAAAGCCTGATTTGTGCCGCCCTGATTTTCACCATGATGTTCTATTACCCGTTAAGAATGATAATTAATCCCCGGTATGCCCGAACATTCTGGCGGCGAAGCGTGAAGCCTCTCTTTTGTCACAAAAAAGCGTTATTTATCGTTGTGTGGCTGATGCTGTTGGTCTCGATGATCGCTATTTTGTGCGCGCCTTTCGAGTCACAGTTTATAGCTGGTTATTTGATGCCAATCGTTTTTATTCTTTTTACCCTGGGGATTGGTCGTCTGAGCTATTCGCTCATCTCTTTGCTCTGGGCGGCTTCGGCGCTCATGCTGTTGACCTACAATTATAATTTTCTCAATGGCGTTGAATCGGGTCACTCACTTTCCTTTATCCTGTCGGTGCTCATCTCTTTCGCCATCTGCCTGCTTTACATGTCACGGATCTTCCAGAAAAGTGAATGGCTGAAACAGGGATGGCAGGAGAGGGCGCTTACCGATCCGCTCACCGGTCTGCCTAACATTCGTGCGCTGGAAGTATTTCTTCAGCACCATCCTGAGGCTAAAGTCTGCTGCCTGCGCCTGGATAATCTGGAATTCCTGAGCCGTCATTACGGCATCCTCATGCGCGTGCACTGTAAAAAGATGATCACCGCGTCGCTGCAACCGCTATTGCAAAAAGACGAGAAGCTCTTCCAGCTGCCGGGCAGCGAGCTGGTGGTGGTCTTGCTGGGGCCGGGCACGGCTGAGCGCCTGCAATATATGGTTGACCAACTGAACAGCCGTAAGATCACCTGGAACAAGACCGAGCTCGACATTGAGTTTGGTGCCTCCTGGGGGGAAGTGCCGGATGGGGAAAGCCTGCACCACACTCTGGGTCAGCTGAGCTGGCTGTCCGAGCAATCCTGTGGCGGACATAACGTTCTGGCGTTAACCAACAGTCTGGATGATGTCTCTGGTCAGACGACGGACAGGGTGCTAATGCTGGCCCGCATAAAACGCGCCCTTGATATCGGCGGTCTTCACCTTTACGCCCAGCCAATCCACAACGCGCGCGGGGAAGGGTATTTTGAAATCCTCTCCAGGCTGGAAAGCGATGGTGAGATCATCACCCCTGACCGCTTTATTCCGCTGATTGCTCAGTTCAACCTGAGCCACCGGTTTGACCTGAACGTACTGGAAAAATTGCTGATGTGGATGCGCAGCCATCCGTCCGGACGTGCAGGAACGCGCTTCTCCGTCAATCTGATGCCGCTGACGCTGATGCAAAATGAGATTGCGGCTGAGATCATTGCCCTTTTTGAACGCTACGCTATTGCGCCGCAAGATATCATCATTGAGATCACCGAGGAACAGGCTTTCTCTGACTCGGGAAGCAGCATCAAAAATATCCAGCAGCTGCGTGATTACGGCTTCCGCATTGCTATAGACGACTTTGGTACCGGCTATGCCAACTTTGAGCGCCTGAAGCGGCTGGAGGCCGATATCATTAAGATCGATGGCAGCTTCGTGAAAGATATCTGCACCGACAGCATGGATGCGATGATCGTACAGTCCATTTGCAACATGGCAAAAACGAAATCGCTGTGTGTGGTGGCTGAATATGTGGAAACGGCTGAACAACGCGAAATGTTGCTGAAATTTGGCGTAGATTATTTGCAGGGCTATTTGATTGGCAAACCCCAGCCTCTGACGGCGCTGGAAGCATAAAAAAACCGGGAGCGATGGCTCCCGGTTTTCGTTCAGCGGTATGAATTACAGAACCAGTGCTGCGATAGAAGCAGACAGGACGCTCACCAGCGTTGAACCGTAAACCAGCTTCAGGCCAAAGCGAGACACCACGTTACCCTGCTCTTCGTTCAGGCCTTTAATCGCGCCAGCGATGATACCGATGGAAGAGAAGTTCGCGAAGGATACCAGGAAGACGGACAGGATCCCTTCCGCACGCGGGGAGAGCGTGCTGGCAATCTTCTGGAGATCCATCATTGCCACGAATTCGTTGGATACCAGTTTCGTTGCCATGATGCTGCCCACCTGCAACGCTTCGTGAGCCGGTACACCCATCACCCAGGCAACCGGGTAGAAGATATAGCCCAGAATGCCCTGGAAGGAGATACCCAGTACGGCCGCAAACAGGGCGTTCAGCGCAGCTATCAGCGCGATAAAGCCAATCAGCATCGCGGCAACGATAACCGCAACCTTGAAACCAGCCAGAATGTATTCACCCAGCATTTCGAAGAAGCTCTGTCCCTCGTGCAGGTTTGACATCTGAATGTTCTCTTCGCTGGCATCCACACGGTACGGGTTAATCAGCGAAAGGACGATAAAGGTGCTGAACATGTTCAGAACCAGCGCCGCAACCACGTATTTAGGTTCCAGCATGGTCATATACGCGCCCACGATAGACATGGAAACGGTAGACATTGCGGTCGCCGCCATGGTGTACATGCGGTTACGGGACATCTTGCCGAGGATATCTTTATACGCAATGAAGTTCTCAGACTGACCGAGGATCAGCGAGCTGACTGCGTTAAAGGACTCCAGCTTGCCCATGCCGTTAACTTTAGATAACAGGAAGCCGATCGCACGGATAACCACCGGCAGAACACGGATGTGCTGGAGGATACCGATCAGGGCAGAGATGAAGACGATAGGGCAGAGCACTTTCAGGAAGAAGAAGGCCAGACCCTGATCGTTCATGTTGCCAAAGACAAAGTTTGTCCCTTCGTTGGCAAATCCGAGCAGTTTTTCGAACATTTCGGAGAAGCCTTTCACGAAGCCGAGGCCTACGTTGGAGTTCAGGAAGAACCACGCAAGTAAAACTTCAATGACCAGCAGCTGGACAACATAGCGAATACGAATATTTTTGCGGTCTGTGCTGACCAGCAATGCGAGTGCAGTAACGACAACGAGTGCCAGGACAAAATGAAGGACGCGGTCCATATTTGCTCCAAATATGAGGCAGGTTTAATTTCCGTGCACATTCTATGTAACAAGCACAAAGAAAACGAGATCAAGCCCACACTATAGTTACATCCTGTGACGAGTCTCAAAAATAGTGATCAACAATACATTTTTGTTATGTTAGGTAAATGAGTGAAAAGTTAAGTTTGTGTGCTACGCTTCACAAATGTCTGCGCATTTTCACATTCTGTGACCTTGCTCCACCTGCCTGTCTATTGTTCCTGACTATCAGAGAAATCATGTTAACCATTACAAATGAACTTGATAATCATTCTCATTTTGATAGCATAAAACATAGCAAAGGCTATATTTCCAGAGGCAGAAATGACGAATAGTCGCGTAGAGAGTAGCAGCGGCAGAGCGGCACGCAAGCTGCGGTTCGCATTAATGGGACCGGCATTCATTGCCGCGATTGGCTACATCGATCCGGGTAATTTTGCGACCAATATTCAGGCCGGGGCCAGTTTCGGCTATAAGCTGCTGTGGGTTGTGGTTTGGGCCAATCTGATGGCGATGCTGATTCAGATGCTTTCAGCGAAGCTGGGTATTGCCACCGGGAAAAACCTGGCGGAGCAAATCCGCGATCACTATCCGCGTCCGGCGGTATGGTTTTACTGGGTCCAGGCGGAAATTATTGCCATGGCCACCGATCTCGCCGAATTTATCGGGGCGGCGATCGGCTTTAAGCTTATTCTGGGCGTCTCCCTGCTACAGGGCGCCGTGCTGACCGGTATCGCCACGTTCCTTATTCTGATGCTCCAGCGGCGGGGACAAAAACCGCTGGAGAAAGTCATCGGCGGCCTGCTGCTGTTCGTCGCTGCCGCCTATATCGTTGAGCTGGTTTTTTCCCAGCCGAATCTGGTGCAGCTGACGAAAGGGATGGTGATCCCTTCGTTACCCACCTCTGAAGCCGTTTTTCTCGCGGCTGGGGTGCTGGGGGCGACCATCATGCCGCACGTGATTTATCTGCACTCTTCTTTAACCCAGAATCTGCACGGCGGAACGAGCAAAGAGCGTTACTCCGCCTCGAAATGGGATGTGGCGATCGCGATGACCATTGCCGGATTTGTGAACCTGGCGATGATGGCGACCGCCGCCGCCGCGTTCCACTTTAACGGGCATACCGGGGTTGCCGATCTCGACCAGGCTTACCTGACGCTGGAGCCGTTGCTGAGCCATGCCGCGGCCACTATTTTCGGTTTAAGCCTGGTTGCTGCGGGTCTCTCGTCTACGGTTGTGGGAACGCTGGCCGGGCAGGTGGTGATGCAGGGGTTTGTACGTTTCCACATTCCGCTGTGGGTTCGCCGCTCGGTAACGATGCTGCCTTCCTTTATTGTCATTCTGATGGGGCTGGATCCGACCCGCATTCTGGTGATGAGTCAGGTGCTGCTGAGTTTCGGTATTGCGCTGGCGCTGGTGCCGCTGCTGATCTTCACCAGCAACAAATCGCTGATGGGCGATCTGGTAAATTCAACGTGGGTGAAACGCGCCGGCTGGGCCATTGTGGTGGTGGTGGTGGCGTTAAACCTCTGGTTGTTAATAGGCACGGCGGCAGGGCTGTAAAAGAAAAAGGAGCCGTGAGGCTCCTTTTTGCTGTTAATGATGATGGCCGTGACCGTGGCCCCTGCCTTTACCATGGCCTCTGCCGCCGCGGTGGTCGTCACGATCGTGCCAGCCTTCGCGGTAGCCGCGTTCGTAGGCCTTACGCTTATCCCAGCCACGGTGATAGCCGTTATCGTGTTTCCACCAGCGGTTTTTACGCCACTCATAATGGCGGTGCCAGTAGTCACGGTCGCGCCAGCCGCCGCCGTCCCAGTAGTTACCGTAATTGTCGCGATCGCCAATTTGTAATTTTATCGATGGCAACAGGGTGATTTCGCCAGCGTTGGCGACCAGCGGGGCCGAAGCCAGTAATACCGCTGCAAGAATCAGTGACCTGAACATACTCTTCTCCTTCACGATCGGGGCCGCTGTGCGACCTGTTAAAGCAATTTTACGAGTTGGTAAACATTCGTTTCATCGCCTCAACTCCTAAATCATGAAGGAGAGCACTTTTTGCTAAAAGTAATGTTAATCGGAACTGGACAGGATCGCTTCTATCGTCTTCAGCTCGTCTGCGGAGAAATGACAATTTTCAAGCATGCCTGCTGCATCATCAATTTGCCCGGTTTTGCTTGCGCCGATGAGCACTGACGTCACCGCATCGTGGCGCAGTATCCAGGCCAGCGCCATTTGCGACAGCTTTTGCCCCCGGCTTTGCGCCAGCGCGTTCAGCTTACGCACTTTTTCCAGCTTATTGTCGGTGATTTGCTCCGGATTAAGGAACTTACTGCCGCTTGCCGCGCGAGAATCTGCCGGGATGCCGTTCAGATAGCGATCGGTCAACTGTCCACCGGCCAGCGGAGAGAAGGGGATACATCCCACCCCTTTTTGCTGCAATACCTCCAGCAAACCCGCTTCAGGCGCACGTTCAAACATGGAGTACTTCGGCTGGTGGATGAGACACGGCGTGCCCAGATCCTCCAGTATTTCAATCGCCTGTCGTGCCAGTTCTGCCGGGTAGTTGGACAGACCAATGTACAGCGCCTTGCCCTGACGCACCACGTGGTCAAGCGCTTTCATGGTTTCACGCAGCGGCGTTTGGGGATCGGGACGATGGTGATAGAAAATATCAACGTACTCAAGCCCCATACGCCTGAGGCTTTGATCCAGGCTGGCGATCAGGTATTTACGCGAGCCCCAGTCGCCGTAAGGCCCGTCCCACATGGTGTAGCCCGCTTTGGTGGAGATAATCAGCTCATCGCGCCAGGGCAGGAAATCCTCCTGCAAAATGCGACCAAAATTACGTTCGGCCGACCCGGGAGGCGGGCCGTAATTATTGGCAAGGTCAAAATGCGTAATACCCAAATCGAACGCGCGCTGTAAAAGTTGACGGCTGTTTTCGAGCAGCGTCGCGTCGCCAAAATTATGCCACAGCCCCAGCGAGATAGCGGGAAGCTTGAGGCCGCTTTGTCCACAGCGGCGATACTGCATTGTCTGATAACGATTTTTGTCAGGTTGATAACCCATTGGCGAGACCTCTGGCGCTGAAAAGAAAAATCAGTGTATACGTTTACACTCACCCGAAGAAAATGAGCATAGCTCAGCTTTTTTCGTAAAGCATTCTTTCCATTCTCGACTTCTCGCCATTTCTGGACAGGCTTCACGCTTATTTAATACTCAGAGTGAGGTCAACGTCAGAAGGACACCTATAATATGCGTACCCCCTATTGCGTCGCCGATTACCTGCTGGACCGACTAACAGATTGCGGTGCCGATCATCTGTTTGGCGTGCCGGGCGACTATAACCTGCAATTTCTCGACCATGTGATAGACAGCCCGGACATCTGCTGGGTGGGCTGTGCCAACGAACTGAACGCGTCTTACGCTGCTGACGGCTATGCCCGCTGTAAGGGCTTTGCCGCGCTGCTGACGACATTCGGCGTTGGGGAATTAAGCGCCATGAACGGTGTGGCGGGCAGCTTTGCCGAACATGTTCCCGTGCTCCATATTGTGGGGGCCCCGGGTATGGCGGCACAGCAACGAGGAGAGTTATTGCACCATACGTTAGGCGACGGCGAGTTCCGCCACTTCTATCATATGAGCGAACCCATCACCGTCGCACAGGCGGTGCTCACCGAACAAAACGCCTGCTATGAAATTGACCGGGTGCTTACCACCATGTTGCGGGAGCGCCGTCCGGGCTATCTGATGCTGCCTGCCGATGTGGCGAAAAAAGCCGCTACGCCCCCTGTAAGCGCTCTCACTTTGCATCCCGCACCCGCTGATTCAGCCTGTTTACAGGCGTTCCGTGAGGCTGCCGAAAAGCGTCTGTCCATGAGCAAACGCACCGCGCTGCTAGCGGATTTCCTGGTGTTGCGCCACGGCCTGAGAGACGCCGTCCAGAAGTGGGTCAAAGAGGTGCCAATGGCCCACGCAACGATGCTGATGGGTAAGGGCATTTTTGATGAACGTCAGAGCGGCTTTTACGGCACCTATAGCGGGTCGGCAAGCGCCGAACAGGTTAAAGAGGCGATCGAGGGTGCCGATACGGTGCTGTGCATTGGCACGCGTTTTACCGATACGCTCACCGCCGGATTTACCCATCAGCTGACGCCAGCCCAGACGATAGAGGTTCAGCCCCACGCTGCCCGCGTCGGTGACGTCTGGTTTACGGGCATCCCGATGAGAGAGGCGATTGAAACGCTAACGGCCCTGTGTAAAACGCATGTACGTGATACGCGAACGTCATCGGATAACAGCGGCTTTTCGTTCCCTACTATCGAAGGGTCTCTGACGCAGGAGAGTTTCTGGCGTACCCTGCAAGCGTTTATTCGTCCCGGCGATATCATTCTGGCTGACCAGGGAACATCTGCTTTTGGCGCTATCGATCTGCGTTTACCGGCAGACGTCAACTTTATCGTCCAGCCGCTGTGGGGCTCGATTGGCTACACGCTGGCGGCGGCTTTTGGCGCGCAAACGGCGTGTCCGGACCGACGCGTAATTGTCCTGACGGGCGACGGCGCCGCGCAGCTGACCATTCAGGAGCTGGGGTCAATGCTGCGCGACAAGCAGCGCCCGATTATTCTGGTGCTTAACAACGAAGGGTACACGGTCGAGAGGGCTATCCACGGGCCGGAGCAGCGCTATAACGATATCGCCCTCTGGAACTGGACGCAGATCCCGCAGGCGCTGAGCCTGGCGCCTCAGGCAGAGTGCTGGCAGGTCAGCGAAGCGGAAGCGCTGGCAGAAGTGCTGGATAAAGTGGCACACCACGAGCGGCTGTCGCTGATCGAGGTTATGCTGCCGAAAGCCGATATTCCGCCGCTGTTGAGCGCGCTGATCAAAGCGCTGGAGGCGCGCAATAACGCCTGATTACCTGTCGTTTCGCCATGCCATCAGCATCGGTTTGCCCGCCAGCAGGAGCCAGGCGGGCAACATCACGATACAGAGCAGCGGCAGAAGCGTGGTATCCGGCACGACAACGGCCGCCATAAACAGGCTTAGCCACGCATCGCGCGTGACCACCAGTACCAGCCCCAGAATGGAGCAGGAGACGGTAATCGCCGCAGGGACTGCGTCGACGTGCTCATGCAGCATCAGCCCCAGCGCGACCCCTACACAGACCGCCGGGAAGATACGACCTCCCCGGAAACCACAGGCCGCAGCGACCACGAGCGCCGCCAGTTTCACCAGCGCGAACAGCAGATAATCTGAAACGCTAAAGACCTGGCTGAAGGCCAGCTGCTGCATCTCGTCCAGCCCCTTAAACAGCGTAACCGTCCCGCCGATGGCGCCTAAAACGCCCAGAATAAAGCCGCCCATACCCAGAATCAGCACCGGATGCTTCAGCCTGTGCATCAGGCGATGCAGGCGCGGAAGACACCATACTGCGACCATCCCCAGCGCAATGGCTATCGCGACGACGACGGCACCGCTGAAAATATCGGCGAGCTGCATCTGACCGTAGTGGGGGATGGGCAGCGAAAAATGAGGATGGAAAAACAGGCTGGTGGTGAGCGTCCCCGCAGCGGCGGCCATCAGCGGCGCGAAGAGTTTGTCCCACAGCGGCACGTCATTGTCCCTGCTCAGGGTTTGAGAAAAGATAAGCGCGGCGGCTACTGGCGTGCCAAACAGCGCCCCGATGGTGCCGGCGGAGGCCAGAATCGTCCAGTCCAGCGCGCCAACGCGCGGGAAAAGACGCGCCCCCAGGAAGACCGCCAGCGCGATGTTGACCGCCATAATGGGGTGTTCAGGCCCGAGGCTCACGCCGCCAGCGAGGCCGATAATCAGCGCGATGATAAGCCCCGGCAGGGCAGAAGGCGAAACGGGCGCGCCAATCAGTGGTTCCAGCGCCGGGTCCGGCCCGGCGTGTCCCGGGCTATAGCGGATCACCAGGCCTACGGCAATCCCGGTCAGGGTCAACATCATCATGATCCAACCCGGCGAGTCAATGCTGATGCCGAGCTTTACCGGTAGCGCAGACCACAACAATGATTGCAGCACCGATGCCACCTTCATGACGACGATGAGCACCAGGCTCGACGCCACGCCAATAATCAGCGCCGGGACGGCCAATAACAGCATGGTTCTGGCTCGCGGATGGAGCATGATGATTTCCTTGTACAAAACGGCTTAACGTTACTTTGCACAATCAGCATTGTGGCAATAGTGCAAAAGGTGCTGAAACGGTAAAGTTATTATGTGACGAAGATCGATAATCCATGGGCAGTCACCTTCTGGTCGTTGTTGTTATCACGCCTTGAATTTACAGTGTCCCAAAGATTTATTCTGACTTTAGCGGAGCAGTAGAAGAATGACAAAGTATGCTTTGGTAGGTGATGTGGGCGGCACCAACGCTCGCCTTGCCCTGTGCGATGTGAACAGCGGTGAAATTTCTCAGGCGAAAACCTATTCAGGGCTGGATTACCCAAGCCTGGAAGCGGTGGTACGCGTCTATCTGGAAGAGCATAAAGTGAGCGTTGAGGACGGTTGTATCGCCATCGCCTGTCCGATCACCGGCGACTGGGTCGCGATGACCAACCACACCTGGGCCTTCTCAATTGCCGAAATGCAGAAGAACCTCGGCTTCTCGCACCTTGAAATCATTAACGACTTCACCGCGGTTTCCATGGCTATTCCGATGCTTAAGCAAGAGCATCTGATTCAGTTCGGCGGTACGGCCCCGGTTGAAGGTAAACCGATTGCCGTTTACGGCGCGGGCACCGGTCTGGGGGTGGCGCACCTGGTTCACGTCGACAAACGCTGGGTGAGCCTGCCGGGCGAGGGCGGTCACGTGGATTTTGCGCCGAACAGCGAAGAAGAGGGCATTATTCTTGAGGAGCTACGCGCCGAGATTGGTCACGTGTCGGCCGAGCGCGTGCTTTCTGGCCCGGGACTGGTGAACCTGTATCGGGCGATTGTGAAATCAGATGGCCGTCTGCCGGAAAATCTGCGGCCTAAAGACGTGACCGAACGCGCGCTGGCCGACAGCTGTACTGACTGTCGCCGTGCGCTGTCGCTGTTCTGCGTCATTATGGGGCGTTTCGGCGGCAACCTGGCGTTGAATCTTGGCACCTTTGGCGGGGTCTATATTGCGGGTGGGATCGTGCCGCGCTTCCTCGATTTCTTTACCGCCTCCGGCTTCCGCGGCGGCTTCGAAGACAAAGGCCGCTTCAGGAGCTACGTGCAGGACATTCCGGTTTACCTGATTGTCCACGACAATCCAGGCTTGCTTGGCTCCGGTGCGCATCTGCGCCAGGTGCTTGGCCAGATCCTCTGACGCCCGTCCCCCTCTCCTGCGGGAGAGGGAACGCACTACAGGTGCATGAGCTGGCGGAACTCTTTCACCCTGCTGCGGCTTACCGGCACCTGAAAATCCAGATCCTTCAGACGCAAAATATAGGTGTTATTAAACCAGGGCTCGATTTCGCGGATCTTGTTCAGGTTGACGCAGAACGAACGGTGGCAGCGGAAGAAGCGGGCGGCCGGGAGTTTATTGCAAAATTCGGTGATGTTCATCGCCATGACGTAGGATTCACGCCGCGTATAGACAAACGTCATTTTTTCATGCGCTTCGGCATAGTAAATATCGTCGACAGGCGTGACGATGATCCGTTCGTCTTTCACCAGGTTAATGGTGTCGTTTTCCCGCGCTGCCGGGCTGGTGCTGGCGGGCAGCGTCTGCTGCTGCCATGCGGCTTCCAGCTTGTGCAGCATACTGATAATACGCGATTCCTGGTAAGGCTTGAGAATATAGTCAAACGCCTCGAGCTCGAAGGCTTCCACGGCATGCTCTTTCCACGCGGTAACAAACACAATAAACGGCTTATGGGCGAACTGATTGATATTTTGCGCCAGCAGGACGCCGTCCAGCGACGGAATATTAATATCGAGAAAAATCGCGTCGACCCGGTTATGCTGCAAAAATTTCAGCACGTCCAGACCGTCCTCAAAGCAACCAACAATCTCCATCTGGCTGTGGGTTTTGATAAGCCAGCTCAACTCCTGCTGAGCCAGAATTTCATCTTCTACAATGATGACTTTCATCTGTTACTCCGGCCTACGGCAACAAGGAAATGGGGGCATTAACGGGCGTTCGTTCATTCGGAACATAAAAAGCAATCTCGGTGCCCGGCTCAAGACGGTGAATGTGCAGCCCGTCACCGAACAGCAGCTTGACCCGGTGGTGCACGTTCAGCAGCCCGATCTTGTTGCCCGGCATTTCATTTGCTTCGACGCGCTCGATGACTTTCGGATCGATGCCGTGTCCGGTATCTCGCACGGCGATGCGCACGCGGTTACCGCTTTCCGTCACGCTAATCGTGACCACGCCTTTGCCTTTACACGGCTGAATACCGTGAACAATGGCATTTTCCACCAGCGGCTGGATCAACAGGCTTGGGATCACGCAGTTGACCTCCTCATCAATATCGTAAATGACCGTGAGCTTATCGCCAAAGCGTGCCTGCTCGATCGCGATGTAATCCTTAATTTGATACAGCTCTTTTTTGATGTCGATCTGCTCGTCGTCTTTTAGCTCAATGTTGTAGCGCAGATAGCGTGACAGATTAAAAATCAGCTGCCGCGCGGTGTCCGGATTAAGACGGATGGAGGAGGAGATCGCATTCAGCGCGTTAAACAGAAAATGGGGATTGATCTTGCTTTGCAGGGCACGGAGTTCTGCCTTATTTGCCATCTCGCGAAGCTGCTCCGCACGCGACACTTCAAGTTGGGTAGAGATAATTTGCGACAGGCCAATCGCCATTTCCTGAAGCGAGGAGGTGATTTGGTGCGCATGACAGTAGTAAATTTTCAGCGTCCCCGTGACGACCCCTTTTTCCCACAGCGGGATCACCAGCATCGAGTGGATCTCTGGCGTTCGGTGGGCTTCATCATTATTTTTAATGATGATTTTTCCGTAATTAATTGCCTGTCTGGTGGTCGGGCTGATGGTATCGTCGCTGTCGCGGTAGTTGTGCTCACCAACGCCAACGTAAGCCAGCACGTGGTCAATATTGGTGATAGCGACCGCATCCGCATGAATGTCCCGGCGGATGATATCGCAAACCTGACGTAAAGAGTCGGCGTTAACGTGTCGGAAAAGCGGCAGCGTTTTGTTGGCAATATCCAGCGCCAGCTTGGCCTGACGCGCGGCGCTGGCCTCTTTTTCGCCTTCCACGCTTTGCACCAGCAGCACGATAAAACCGATACAGACGCTCCCGAGGATCATCGGAATCCCGATCTTCGAGACGATATCCAGCCCCAGCGCAACGGTGGGCGCCCAGACGACGACCAGAATCATGGTCAGCGTTTCGCAAACCATCCCTGCGATAATCCCCGCACGCCAGTGCTGCTTTTTCGGGATTTTGCGGTTAATCCAGCCGGAGAGTATCCCGGCAATAATGCTGGTGATAAAACAGGGGACGGCCGTCACGCCGCCAATATCAATCAGGTATCGGTGGGTCCCGGCGATAATGCCCGTAATAATCCCGACCCAGGGGCCAAAGAGGATCCCGCCTGACATCACGGCGATGATGCGCACGTTTACCAGCGATCCTTCTACCGGCACGCCGGACCAGGTGCTGAACAGGGCAAACATCGAAAAGATAAACGTGACGGCCAGCAGCTCTTTTGGTGAGTGGGCTGATTTATGCAAAAGCTCGCGAAACAAGCGAATGCGGATGAGGAAAAAGAGACAGATCAGCATTAATGCCGCGCGGTCGAACACCGCCAGGAGCATATTGAAGATTTCGTGCACGGTCAGGCCTGGGAAAACGGGAAAAATCTATGATAGAAAACATGGGGCCTGATGACCAGCTATCCGTCAGATTTATCAAATGAGGAAAAACCATAATTCCCAAAGGGGATTGTTCGCTTTTGACTGAAAGACGGTGCGTTTACGTTTGAGGTAAAAAGTACGGTAACAATACTGATAACAACGTGTTAAATCGTAGCGCTTAAAACTGCCTGCTCGCGAAAAGAGTTCCGCTTTTCACTGCTATCGCGTTCCCGTTTTAGCGCAAAATATTATTTTGTCATTACCCTCTCGACAGCGTCTTTTTCTTCAGGTTATTTTCTAAACATGCCACACGGGTGGCAGCGTCGCTCGGACGGTCCGGGCGCTAACGTGACTCTGAGGAATCTATGGCTGAATTCAGTCCTGAACGCCGTTTTACGCGTATCGATCGTCTCCCCCCTTATGTTTTCAACATCACTGCTGAACTGAAAATGGCTGCGCGTCGGCGCGGCGAAGACATTATCGATTTCAGTATGGGTAACCCTGACGGCCCAACGCCGCCGCATATCGTTGAGAAACTCTGCACCGTTGCCCAGCGTCCTGATACCCACGGGTACTCGACCTCACGCGGTATTCCCCGGTTACGTCGGGCGATCTCTCGCTGGTATCAGGATCGTTATCAGGTGGATATCGATCCCGAAAGTGAAGCGATCGTGACCATTGGCTCGAAAGAGGGGCTGGCCCACCTGATGCTGGCGACGCTGGATCACGGCGATACCGTCCTGGTGCCGAACCCGAGCTACCCTATTCATATTTATGGGGCGGTGATTGCCGGCGCGCAGGTTCGTTCTGTTCCGCTGGTGGAAGGCGTCGACTTCTTTAACGAGCTGGAACGGGCGATTCGTGAAAGCTATCCAAAGCCGAAAATGATGATCCTCGGCTTCCCGTCTAACCCAACGGCACAATGCGTTGAACTCGAATTTTTTGAGAAAGTGGTTGCACTGGCTAAGCGTTACGACGTGCTGGTGGTACACGATCTCGCCTATGCCGATATCGTTTATGATGGCTGGAAAGCGCCGTCCATTATGCAGGTACCGGGTGCCCGTGATGTGGCGGTTGAGTTTTTCACGCTCTCGAAAAGCTACAACATGGCGGGCTGGCGAATTGGATTTATGGTCGGGAACAAAACGCTGGTGAGCGCCCTGGCACGTATTAAAAGCTACCATGACTATGGCACCTTTACGCCATTACAGGTCGCGGCCATCGCGGCGCTGGAAGGGGATCAGCAGTGCGTACTTGATATTGCCGCCCAGTACAAACGCCGCCGTGATGTGCTGGTCAAAGGGCTTCACGAAGCGGGCTGGATGGTGGAAATGCCTAAAGCTTCCATGTACGTCTGGGCGAAAATCCCCGAGCCGTATGCGGCGATGGGATCGCTGGAATTTGCCAAAAAACTGCTTCAGGACGCGAAGGTGTGCGTCTCTCCGGGCATAGGCTTTGGTGACTACGGTGATACGCACGTGCGTTTCGCGCTGATCGAAAACAGCGACCGTATCCGTCAGGCAGTGCGGGGGATCAAAAGCATGTTCCGCGCGGATGGTTTGCTCGCAGCGAAGAGCGTTACGGAACAAGCTGAGTCTTAACGGACACCAAAAAAAACAGGCGCCAACGGCGCCTGTTTTTTTGACTGCATTTTCTTAACTAGATCATCAGAGCAAACGTTCCGGCCCAAACTAAAACAATAACCGAAATGCCCATAAAGAAATATTTCACGTTTCATCGCTCCGCGTATCTTCCGGTACGCATTAAAAAAACAGAGTCCAACTGAGTATAGAGAGTTGAAATCATGCGAAAGGGGAAATCGGATTTATCCCGTTCCGTCGCTAACTTCAACCCTGAATTCTGTGCTTTCCTGTCGCCAGACGGCGCTAATGTACGCCTAAAATTCAGGAGTGACAAGAGTCATTTTTTTAAATAATTTCCTATACTTACGAGTGTCGTGTAACGGCGACAGTTTGATTTCAGTACGCAATAAATGCGTATTGAGCGACGGTTGAACGAAACCGTTACGCACGGCGATGACAGGTGTTTGAAAAGGTTAGTTTCTTAGCGAAACTAACCTTCGGAAGGGTTCAGATATAGAGTGAGGCTTCGCCCAGTGGGCGGGTTTTGAAGCGGCGGTGCATCCACAAATACTGCTCAGGTGCACGCATAATCTCGAATTCAATCACCTTATTGATAAAGGTAGCGGCTTCACTTTCGTCTTCAGGATAGTTCGCCATTTCTGGGGAAATGTGCAGACGATAGCCTGACTTATCGGCTTTTCGGACCATGGTAACCGTTAACATCGCGGCGCCTGACAGACGTGAAATCACAAAGGTACCGTTTGTCGTAGCGACATCTTTAACAGCGAAGAAGGGGGCAAAGCTACTGCCTTTAGGACCGTAATCCTGATCCGGGGCAAACCAGACGGCTTCACCTTTTTTCAGGGCGCCCACCATACCGCGCAGATTGTTACGGCTGATCATCGCCTTGTTGGAGCGCATGCGTCCCCGCGTTTGTACCCATTCCATCAGCGCACTGTTATGCGGGCGATAGGTTGCCATCATCGGCTGACAGAGACCCATAACGCGGCCGCCCAGCTCAAGGGACATAAAATGTACGCCAACAACCATCACGCCGCGCTTTTGCAGCTGGGCACGTTTCAGGTTATCCAGACCTTCCACGTCGAACCATTTACGGACGCGTTCGTCTGACCAGAACCAGGCCATACCGGTTTCAAGCAGCGCCATACCGATAGATTTGAAATTTTCCGCAATCAGCGTTTCGCGCTGCTGCGCATTGTAATGCGGAAAGCAAAGTTCGAGATTTTTACGTGCAATGGACTCACGACGTTTGAGGAAGTGACGTGACGCGCTGCCGAGCTTCGAACCCAGAAAACGAATCACAGGATAAGGGAGTTGGACCAGTAGCCAAAGTACGCCAAGGCCGAACCATGTAAACCAGTAGCGCGGGTGCAGAAACGCCCGCTGAAATTTGGATTGAGACAAAATAGTGGAACCTTTTTAAAGCCTGTGAAGGTAGCGCAGACTTCGCGATACCACGTGCCATTAAGACCGTAGGACGAGGTCATGGTTGCAGGCTTTACCGTTCTTTACGACGTTGCCTGGCCATTGCTGACTTGGGTGGGCGGCATAATGTAGCACCGTTATACAATATGAGCTATCACTCGTTTTTGCTTAAAAAAGCGACAATTGCGGAGTGGGTTGATTTTGCTATTGTTAAATCTGCGTTCCCGCATGACTCCTTAAGGAGCAGATCATGGAAACCTACCTGCAAACGGTGAAAGAAGAGTGGGTGAAGCTGATTAATGAGACCGATCCCGACGTGCATCGCCTTGCGACTGAGCTTGCCAGGGACAACGCATCGCCGCTGGTTGCTGAATTTTATCGTGTGGTGCTGGCGGACCCTTCGGTGGCTGAATTCCTGACGACCGAACAGGTGGAAAGGCAGCTTCAGGAGGCGCTTCGTCGCTGGCTTATTGATGTGCTCTCATGCCGGGTGGAGCAGGTTGAAGAGCAGATGCGGGCGCAGCAGCGCGCTGCGGATGTTCATGCACGTATTGGTATCTCGGTTGATTTGGTCGAAATGGGCTTTCGTGTGCTGAAAAAGCTGCTGTTACCCGTCATTACTACCAGCGCCCATACGCCCGAGGTGAAGCTGCATATTTATCATTACGCGATAAACAGTATCGATCTGGCCATGGAAGTGATGTCGCGGGCCTATGTTTTTAGCGAGAACAATGCGGCGAAGGAAGATGAGAATTACCGCATCTTTTCCTTAATGGAGAACGCAGAAGAGGAGAAGGAAAGACAGACCGCGGCGTTACTGTCATGGGAAATGGTGCTGCTGTATAAAATCACCCTTAATTCCAGTATCGGCAACAGTCTTCCGCTGGGTCAGTCTGAATTTGGACTGTGGTTTAGCCATAAAGGTCGTCACTATTTCAGCGGGATCGCTGAGGCCGGGCATATCTCTCGTCTGATTCAGGAATTTGATGACCTTTTTAACGAGGTCCGTCTGTCAGGGCAGGACCTGAATGATAAAGTGCACCGGGATAAATTCTTGCAGCGAATGCGGAATACCCTCTCGCAAATCATCACCCTGCTGCGCGAGCTATTTGATGAAGTTTCGCGGCACGAGGTGGGGGTGGATGTCCTGACCCGTCTGTTGAACCGCCGTTTCCTGCCAACCATCTTCAAACGCGAAATCCTGCACGCCACCCGGGCCGGGACAATGCTCTCAACGCTGCTGATTGATGTCGACAAATTTAAACAAATCAATGATACCTGGGGACACAATACCGGGGACGAGATCCTGCGAAAAGTTTCCGGCGCGTTCTACGACAACGTGCGAACCTGCGATTACGTTTTTCGCTACGGCGGGGATGAGTTTCTGATTGTGCTGACGGAAATCTCGGAAGTGGATACGCTGCGTATTGCCGAGCGCATTCGCAAACGGGTGGAAAAAATCAAGGTTAACTCCCCAACCGGCGAGATTATCCCGCTCTCACTCTCGATTGGCGCTGCGATGTTTAACGGTCATCCTGATTACGAACGGTTGATTCAGGCTGCGGATGAAGCCTTATACGGCGCGAAACGGCGTGGCCGGAACTGCGTGGAGCTTTGGAAGGGGGCATAAGGAAAAACAGAAGTGTCCCCTGCAGGAATCGAACCTGCAACTAGCCCTTAGGAGGGGCTCGTTATATCCATTTAACTAAGGGGACGAAGCGGCAAGAGTATAACGTTATTTACACTTTTCGTTAAGCGCATTGCCGCCTGACTGGTCAAAGAGTCACCGTTCACGCCGATTTTTCGGCTGTTTTATCCTTTTTTTCCTGAGCCTTAAGCTCGGCCTTACGCTTGTTGGACATGTCGTTACGGATTTGCGCATGGCTCAGCAGCGCAAAGATAAAGGTTCCGCCACAAATGTTGCCTGCGAGGGTAGGCAGGGCGAACGGCCAGAAAAAGTCGCTCCAGTGGAGGGTGCCGTTAAACACCAGATAAAGGATTTCTACGGTCCCGACAACGATGTGCGTGGTATCCGCGAGTGCGATAAGCCAGGTCATCAGGATAATCACGACGATTTTCGCGCTGCCCGCTGACGGGAACATCCAGACCATAGTGGCGATGATCCAGCCGGAGATAATGGCATTAGAGAACATTTCAACCGGCGTGTTTTTCATCACATCCATCCCAATCTTCACGAATGCGTCACGGGTCGGTTCATCAAATATGGGCATATACTCGAAGGCCCAGGCGGCTACGCCCGTACCGATGAGGTTCCCCAGCAGCACAACGCTCCACAGGCGCATCAGTAAGCCAAAATTTCCGAGGGTGGGGTTTTGCATGACCGGCAGTACGGCGGTAACGGTGTTCTCGGTAAAAAGCTGCTGCCGCGCCATAATGACGATGATAAAGCCGAACGTGTAGCCTAAATTTTCGAGCAAAAACCCGCCCGGCACGCCTTCCAGCTGCACGTGAAATATCCCTTTGGCAAGCAGCGATGCGCCCATCGACAGACCGGCTGCGATGGCTGACCACAGCAGGGCCATCGCGTCACGCTCCATCTCCTTTTCGCCATCCTGGCGAATATGTTCATGAATGGCCATGGCGCGCGACGGCAGGCGATCCTCATCGACTTCTATCTCTTCGCCCCGGTCTTTCTCCTCGCTCTCAATCTCAGGTTCTTCATTGTTCTCGCCAATTTTTTCTTCGTTAATGTCTTTCATAACTGCTCCTTCGGGGTTATCGCTCATTTAAGCGTAGCGGCTTTTAGCGCCTTGCCCGTGGGGAAGCTCTTAAATTGCAGAAAATGGCAATAAAGGTGAGACATCTCTTTCAAAGCCAATATAAAATTGCCGGCGAAACGAATTCTTAAAGACAGGCTATGCTGAAATTAGCGTGATGACGCGAGCGGGTCGTCATTGTCCTCGTAGACATCGGTAAGCGTGCTGTTACAATCACTTGCACGTTTCAGGCGGAGCGTCACCTGCTCCGTTACAGATGGCATTCAACGATAGCCATATTGAACAGGGAGAAATGTATGAAACTTCGGCTGTCGGCGCTTGCGCTGGGCGTGACGATGCTTGTGGGCTGCGCCAGCTCTGGCGAGCAAACCGGACGCTCCGATCCTCTCGAAGGATTTAACCGTTCAATGTACAGCTTTAACTATAATGTGCTGGATCCGTACCTGGTTCGTCCGGTTGCCGTGGCATGGCGTGACTACGTTCCGCAGCCGGCGCGAAACGGGCTGAGCAACTTTACCAGTAACCTCGAAGAGCCAGCGGTGATGGTGAACTATTTCCTCCAGGGAGATCCATATCAGGGGATGGTGCATTTCACCCGCTTCTTCCTGAACTCCCTGCTGGGCATGGGCGGCTTAATTGATGTCGCAGGCATGGCTAACCCGAAACTACAGCGTGAACAGCCGCACCGTTTCGGCAGTACGCTGGGGCATTATGGCGTAGGTTATGGTCCGTATGTGCACCTGCCGTTCTACGGCAGCTTCACCGTGCGTGACGATGGCGGCGACATGGTGGATACGCTGTATCCGGTGCTGTCATGGCTCACCTGGCCGCTGTCGATTGGTAAATGGACCGTGGAAGGGATTGAAACACGTGCGCAACTGCTGGACTCTGACGGTCTGCTGCGTCAGTCTTCTGATCCGTACATCATGGTGCGTGAGGCCTATTTCCAGAACCACGACTTTATTGCCAACGGCGGTAAGCTGAAGCCGGAAGATAATCCGAACGCGAAAGCCATTGAGAACGAATTAAAAGATATTGATTCGGAATAAATAAAAAAGGTGAGCGATGCTCACCTTTTTTAATCGTGTTGGGATTAGAACGCGTAGTTAAAGTTGGTACCGAACAGCCACGCTTTACCTTCAGAGGTAAACTCGTAAGGGCCTTCCTGGAAGGTGACTTTCTGACCGTGCATATAAGAGACGCCCGCGTCGATGGACGCATTCTCGTTAAATGCGTAGGTTGCACCCGCACTCAGCCAGAAGCGGTCCTGATCCGGAATGGAGATAGAACGTTTATCAGCCGGGACCGGGCTGTCATCAAACGCGATACCGGTACGGAACGTCCAGTTGTCATCCATATAGTAGGTCGTACCGAGCGCCAGACGGTATGCGTCGTGGAAGCTCTCGTCCTTATAGAACAGCGTCTGGCCGTTGCTGCCGGTGGCTTTCAGCTCCTGGAACTGGCTCCAGCTGGTATACGCGAGGCTATAGTGAATCGCCCACTGCGGTGCAACGCGGTTGTAACCAGACACTTCCCACATTTCAGGCAGGTGCAGCGACAGTGAACCCGGTACGGTTTGATTCGAGGTACCCCATGGAATGGTGGTGCCTGCGCCCGGAACCATACCGTTGACTGGGCTCAGGATGCCGCTTTTGTAATCGCCATCGAAATCGATTTTCACTTCTGAGCGATAGGTCAGACCCCAGCGGTTGTTTTTATCCAGTTCATACAGGATCCCGGCGTTCCAGCCGTAGCCCCATTCATCACCTTTCAGGCTCGCGATTTTGTTGCTGTTTTTCGGCAGCGCAGCGGTTTGCTCGCCGGTGTAACGCTCGATTTTTGCGTCGGCGTAAACGGCATTAAAGCCCAAACCGAAGCTCCAGCTATCGTTCAGACGATAAGCGCCGCTCAGGTTGAGGTTCAGGGTGGTCAGGTCGGTTTTACCGCCGTATTCCCCGGCCGGATAGTCGTTGTTGAATTCCGTCGCCAGGCCATAGTTAGAGGTAACAGAAGCCCCCCAACCAAACTGTTCGTTAATCGGGGCAACAAAGTGCAGGTTAGGCACCCACGCCGTTGGCGCAATGTTATCCGCCTTCAGATCCGCGCCGGTAAACTGTGATTTGCCAGAAATGTTGACATCAGGATCGATGTAAACCGCACCGGCAGAGAAGGTAGGGCGATCGAACATCATGATCAGCGCCGGGTTACGGCTTGCGTTGCCTGCGTCATCGGCAATCGCACCTTCCCCGGAATACGCACGGCCAAGGCCAGAGGAAGAAAATTCGTTTAACTGGAAGCCCGCTGACCAGGCGGACGTTGAGACGATTGCCACTGCAACTGCTAAAGCAGTTTGTTTGAACAGGGTTTTCTGGCTCATGACCATAACCTCATTGAGTTATTTTTATTCAATAATTGTTACATACCGTAACAGGAGCGCGAAGTGTAGGGTCTGAGGTATGACTTACAAATCAGACCAGTGGCGAGAGTATAGGTCTGACCAGCTGGGATGTTGCAAGTTTGTTTATTAATATTTTCAGATATGTTTCTTGAAACGAGATCTGGTTGGCAAAATTGTGACCAGTGCGAATCATCTGAAAAGGTGAATTTTGTTTTAGATCATTTTTTAGTGTGATATTGCTCACTTATCCGATTTTGCGCCATTAACGGCTGGAGGGGGCTCGTCCGGGGGCGTAAAATAGTCGCATCGTGTTTATCTCGCGCGTTGCGCGAATACAGAGGAAATTGAGCTATGAGTAAATGCAGTGCTGATGAAACCCCGGTTTGCTGCTGTATGGATGTTGGCACCATCATGGACAACACCGATTGCACCGCCTCTTACAGCCGCGTCTTCAGCAATCGCGCTGAAGCGGAAGAAACGCTGGCGGCGCTGACCCAGCGCGCGCGCGAAGTGGAATCCGATCCGTGCGAAATCAAATCTACCTTCACGGAAGTGGACGGCGGCGTGCAGCTGGATATCGACTTCGTGTTCGCCTGCGAAGCTGAAACGCTGATTTTCCAGCTGGGCCTGCGCTAATTCCTGCGGTCTGGTGCCCTCACCCCCAACCCTCTCCCACGGGAGAGGGCGCAAACACTAAAAACGGTAACCCACGGGTTACCGTTTTGCTTTTACCCTGGGCATTTTCTTTTTCTTCTCTGTGCCTTAGCTCGCAATTTTTCGCTTCCCCGATTGGCTCAATGTAAAAAAATAGTTAACACTATTATCAGGTCAGACCACTTAATGTGCGCGCAAAATTTTTTTACAGGGGAGTGTTATGAGTCAGGCATTACCGCTTATCACCCGACACGGTGACCGCATTGCCATTGTCAGCGGGTTACGTACGCCGTTTGCGCGTCAGGCAACCGCGTTTCACGGTATACCGGCTGTCGATCTGGGAAAAATGGTCGTGGGGGAGATGCTGGCTCGCAGCGAGATCCCGCCAGAGGTTATTGAGCAGCTCGTTTTCGGCCAGGTCGTGCAAATGCCGGAAGCGCCCAATATCGCGCGTGAAATCGTCCTGGGCACCGGCATGAACGTTCACACCGACGCCTACAGCGTCAGCCGCGCCTGCGCCACCAGTTTTCAGGCGGTGGCGAACGTGGCTGAAAGCCTGATGGCGGGAACCATCCGCGCAGGGATCGCCGGAGGCGCGGATTCCTCCTCCGTGCTGCCCATCGGCGTCAGCAAACGGCTGGCCCGCATCCTGGTGGATGCCAACAAAGCCCGGACCACCGGTGCGAAGCTCAAACTCTTCTCGCGTTTACGTCTGCGCGACCTCATGCCCGTGCCCCCTGCCGTTGCGGAATACTCTACCGGCCTGCGTATGGGCGACACTGCCGAGCAGATGGCCAAAAGCTACGGCATTACCCGGGAGCAGCAGGACGCGCTGGCGCATCGCTCGCATCAGTTGGCAGCGAAAGCCTGGTCAGAAGGCAAACTGGCCGACGAAGTAATGACCGCCTACGTGCCGCCTTACCGCGAACCGCTTTCAGAAGATAACAACATCCGCGGCACCTCCACGCTGGCGGATTACGCCAAACTGCGCCCGGCGTTTGACCGTAAGCACGGTACGGTCACCGCAGCTAACAGTACGCCTCTGACGGACGGCGCCGCCGCCGTGATCCTGATGACGGAATCCCGGGCGAAAGAGCTGGGCATTACGCCGCTGGGCTATTTGCGCAGCTACGCCTTCACCGCTATCGATGTCTGGCAGGACATGCTGCTCGGTCCGGCCTGGTCCACGCCGCTGGCGCTGGAGCGCGCAGGGCTGACGCTCTCCGATCTCACGCTGATTGATATGCACGAAGCCTTTGCCGCCCAAACGCTGGCAAACGTGCAGCTTATGGCGAGCGAGCGCTTTGCCCGCGACGTGCTGGGCCGCGCGCATGCCACAGGCGAAGTCGATCAGAGTAAATTTAACGTGCTGGGTGGCTCCATCGCCTACGGTCATCCGTTTGCGGCGACAGGGGCGCGAATGATAACCCAGACGTTGCACGAGCTGCGTCGACGTGGCGGCGGTTTTGGTCTCGTCACCGCCTGTGCGGCGGGCGGCCTGGGTGCAGCAATGGTTCTGGAGGCTGAATAATGGAAACGACATCTGCATTTAACCTGGCCGTTCGCCTCGATAACGTGGCCGTTATTACCATTGATGGGCCCGACGAAAAGATGAATACCCTGAAGGCCGAGTTTGGCGTTCAGGTGCGCGCGATGCTCAGACAGATCCGCGAAAACAAAGCGATACGCGGACTGGTATTTATCTCGGCAAAGCCGGATAACTTCATCGCCGGGGCCGATATCAATATGATTGCCCGCGCTGCAAGCGCACAGGAGGCAGAAGATCTGGCGCGTCAGGGTCAGCAGGTGATGGCGGAGATCCATGCGCTGTCGATACCCGTTGTCGCCGCGATTCATGGGGCCTGCCTGGGCGGTGGGCTTGAGCTGGCGCTGGCCTGCCACAGCCGCATTTGTACCGACGATGCGAAAACCGTACTCGGCCTGCCGGAGGTACAGCTTGGGTTGCTGCCCGGCTCGGGTGGAACGCAGCGCCTGCCGCGTCTGGTGGGCGTCAGCACGGCGCTGGAGATGATCTTAACCGGTAAACAACTGCGCGCCCGTCAGGCCCTGAAGGCGGGTCTGGTTGATGAGGTCGTTCCGCACGCCATCCTGCTTGACGCTGCCGTTGAACGGGCGCTGAAGGGGCGTCAGGCGAAACGCCCCTTGCCGGTGCGCGAGCGCATCCTTGCCGGACCGCTGGGACGCGCGCTGCTGTTCAGGATGGTGGATAAAAAAACCGAGCAAAAAACCAGAGGAAACTATCCGGCAACGAAGCGCATTCTGGAGGTGATTGAAACAGGTTTATCGCAGGGCAGCAGCAGCGGATACGCCGCAGAAGCGAAGGCGTTTGGCGAGCTGGCGATGATGCCGCAGTCGCAGGCGCTGCGCAGCATTTTCTTTGCCAGCACGGAGGTAAAAAAAGATCCGGGCAGCGAAGCTGAACCGGCTCCGTTGCGCGCCATTGGCGTTCTGGGCGGCGGGCTGATGGGTGGCGGCATCGCGTTTGTCACCGCCAGCAAAGGTAAATTGCCCGTACGTATTAAAGATATCAACCCTAAGGGCATCAACCACGCGTTGCAGTACAGCTGGCAAAACCTCGATCGCAAAGTGAAACGCCGCCATATTAAGGCCAGCGAGCGTGATAAAACCCTCGCGACGATCACGGGCACCACCGACTACAGCGGGTTCGCACACCGCGATCTGGTGATTGAAGCCGTGTTCGAAGATCTGGCCCTTAAGCAACAGATGGTGGCGGACGTTGAGCAGCATTGCGCGCCGCACACCATTTTTGCTTCAAACACCTCCTCTTTGCCGATTGGCGACATCGCGGCGAAAGCCGCGCGCCCGGAGCAGGTGATAGGGCTGCACTTTTTTAGCCCGGTCGAAAAAATGCCGCTGGTGGAGGTGATCCCGCATGCCACCACCAGCCCGCAAACTATTGCCACCGTGGTGAAGCTGGCGAAAAAACAGGGCAAAACCCCCGTTGTGGTCGCGGACAAAGCGGGCTTCTACGTCAACCGTATTCTGGCGCCGTACATTAACGAAGCGATGCGGCTGCTGACGGAAGGGGAGAAAATTGAGCACGTCGATGATGCCCTGGTGAAGTTTGGTTTTCCCGTTGGCCCAATTCAGCTTTTGGATGAGGTAGGAATTGATACGGGGACTAAAATTATCCCTGTGCTGGAAGCGGCTTATGGCGATCGTTTTGCGCCGCCTGCAAACTTTGTTTCTGCAATTTTGAAGGACGATCGCAAAGGCAGAAAAAATGAACGCGGTTTCTATCTTTACGCCGCGAAAGGGCGTAAAAGCAAGAAACAGGTCGACCCTTCGGTTTATGCGCTTATTCCCGTCACGGGGCAGGGAAAACTGTCGGCGGTTCAGTGCGCTGAGCGCTGCGTTATGATGATGCTCAATGAAGCGGCGCGCTGCTTTGGCGAGCAGGTGATCAAAAGCGCGCGCGACGGCGACATCGGCGCCGTGTTTGGCATCGGTTTCCCGCCATTCCTTGGCGGCCCGTTCCGGTACATGGATACCCTCGGGGTGGGTGAAGTGGTTGCGATTCTGCAACGTCTGGCCTCGCAATACGGTCCACGGTTTACACCTTGTGACGAATTATTGCAGATGGCGGAACGGGGCCAGACATTCTGGTCCGCAAGGGAAACTGATTGCGTAAACTGAAGTCAAAGAAGGGTAAATCCTGAGGTAATGGAACCTGTTCTGGCGAAATTGTAAACAGAGATTGACTATACTTACGCCATTGAGGTAAAAAACAGCGTTTCATTCACCGAATGGATCAGGCACAATGCCCGGCCATCGGGTTTTCTACCTCAGAGCATTAATCGCGGGTAGTTAACGCCGGTGATTCTGGTTAACAAAAGCGGTGCAATATGCAAGTTTTTATCATGCGTCACGGCGACGCGGCACTTGATGCCGCCAGTGACTCAGTACGTCCTTTAACCGTCTGTGGCTGCGACGAATCCCGTCAGATGGCAACATGGCTTAAAGGTCAAAAAGTGGACATTGAACGCGTTCTGGTGAGTCCGTTCCTGCGGGCAGAGCAGACGCTGGATGTGGTAGGGGAGTGTATGAACCTGCCGGCCAGCGTGGACGTTCTTCCTGAACTCACGCCGTGCGGCGATGTTGGCCTTGTCAGCGCTTACCTTCAGGCGCTGTGCAATGAAGGTGTTGCTTCCGCACTGGTCATTTCCCACCTGCCGCTGGTCGGCTATCTGGTATCTGAGCTGTGCCCGGGCGAAACGCCACCAATGTTCACAACGTCCGCCATTGCCAACGTCACCCTCGACGAAACCGGCAAAGGGGTCTTCAACTGGCAAATGAGTCCGTGCAACCTGAAGATGGCAAAAGCCATCTGACGTGACGTGCGATATGGCGGGGGCATAGCGCTTCCCGCCATCCTGTCAGGGCAATTCTGGCGGCTGCCACTCCTCAACTTCAATCAACACCAGCAATGCGGCATCTCCGCCGTACTCTTTTGGTGCCTGATGAAAAGCCATTACGTGTGGATGCTGGGCCAACCACAGCGGCGTCTGTTGTTTGAGAATATGTTTGCCGTGACCGTGCATCACGCAGGCACAAAAAACATGCTCGCGTCGGCACGCCGCGATCAACGCCCCCAGCTCCTGCTTCGCCTGCATCTGCGTCAGCCCGTGCAGATCGAGAAACAGCTCCGGCGAATAATCGCCCCGGCGCAGCTTCTTCAGCTCAAAATGGCTGACGTCTTCGCGCACGTATTTCACGGCCCCCTGCGTATTGAGCAGCGGCTGGAATTCATCTGAAAAATAGTGGCTGTTATCGGCCTGCTCCTGGAGCAGACGTTTGACCGGAACCTCGCTGATTTTCTTACGCTGCGGGCGATGGACAATGGTGTCCTGCGTGATTTTACGCGTCCCGGTCATCAGTTGACGGAAGAGAGCCTGATCCTCCTCGCTGAGCTGTGTTTTCTTTTTCATTCGTCATTCTCATCTCGTATTTCCGATAGTGTACCCGACTAAACGCATTTTTTAACCTCAAGCGGTACGCGTCATTGCTGATTTATCCCCGTCTTCATGGCAAACTAGCCGCCGAAAATTATGCGAGCATGCCCTGGAGGAAAGAGTGGATAAAATTTTTGTCGATGAAGCAGTAAACGAGCTGCATACCATACAGGACATGTTGCGCTGGTCGGTTAGCCGCTTCAGCGCCGCCAATATCTGGTACGGTCACGGCACCGATAACCCGTGGGATGAGGCCGTCCAGCTGGTGCTGCCGTCACTCTATCTGCCGCTGGATATTCCGGAAGACATGCGTACCGCGCGCCTGACCTCCAGCGAAAAACACCGCATCGTTGAGCGCGTGATCCGCCGCGTGAACGAGCGCATTCCGGTGGCTTACCTGACCAACAAAGCCTGGTTCTGCGGCCACGAGTTCTACGTTGACGAGCGTGTGCTGGTGCCGCGCTCGCCGATTGGTGAGCTGATCAACAACCATTTTGACGGCTTGATCGCGCACCAGCCGCAGCACATTCTCGATATGTGCACCGGCAGCGGCTGCATCGCCATTGCCTGCGCCTACGCTTTCCCTGAAGCGGAAGTGGACGCCGTCGATATCTCCACCGACGCGCTGGCCGTTACCGAACACAACATTGAAGAGCACGGCCTGATCCATCACGTCACGCCTATCCGCTCTGACCTGTTCCGCGACCTGCCGACGCTGCAATACGACCTGATCGTTACCAATCCGCCGTACGTGGATGCAGAAGACATGTCCGATCTGCCGAACGAGTACCGTCACGAGCCGGAGCTGGGCCTGGCGTCAGGCTCTGACGGCCTGAAGCTGACCCGCCGCATCCTGGCGTGTGCGCCGGATTATCTGACCGACGACGGCGTTCTGATTTGTGAAGTGGGCAACAGCATGGTACATCTGATAGAGCAGTACCCGGATGTACCGTTCACCTGGCTTGAGTTCGACAACGGCGGTGACGGCGTCTTTATGCTGACCAAAGCGCAGCTGCTTGATGCGCGCGAATACTTCAGCATTTACAAAGATTAATCCAGCGGGCTTCGGCCCGTTTCACAACGCTCAAACACAAACAACAACATCGGAGCCGTGATGGCAGGAAACAGTATTGGACAGGTATTCCGTGTGACCACCTTTGGCGAGTCGCACGGTCTGGCACTGGGTTGTATCGTTGATGGCGTCCCGCCAGGCATCGAACTGACCGAAGCCGATTTGCAGCATGACCTCGATCGTCGTCGTCCGGGTACCTCTCGCTACACCACGCAGCGTCGCGAGCCGGACCAGGTTAAAATTCTCTCCGGCGTATTTGAGGGCCGTACCACCGGCACCAGCATCGGACTGCTGATTGAAAACACCGATCAGCGCTCTCAGGACTACGGCGCAATCAAAGACGTTTTCCGTCCTGGCCATGCCGATTACACCTATGAGCAAAAATATGGCTTCCGCGACTATCGCGGCGGTGGCCGGTCTTCCGCACGTGAAACCGCGATGCGCGTAGCGGCAGGGGCGATTGCCAAAAAATATCTCCAGCAGAAATTCGGCATCGTTATCCGCGGCTGTCTGACCCAGATGGGCGACATTCCGCTGGCAATCAAAGACTGGGATCAGGTCGAGCTTAACCCGTTCTTCTGCGCCGATGCCGACAAGCTGGACGCGCTGGACGAACTGATGCGCGGCCTGAAAAAAGAAGGTGACTCTATTGGCGCGAAAGTCACCGTGGTAGCCGACGGCGTGCCGGCTGGCTGGGGCGAGCCGGTATTTGACCGCCTCGACGCCGACATCGCCCACGCGCTGATGAGCATTAACGCGGTGAAAGGCGTCGAAATCGGCGACGGTTTTGACGTGGTTCAGCTTCGCGGCAGCCAGAACCGTGATGAAATCACGAAAGACGGTTTCCAGAGCAACCATGCGGGCGGCATTCTGGGCGGCATCAGCAGCGGTCAGCAGATTACGGCCAATATCGCGTTGAAGCCAACGTCCAGTATTACCGTACCGGGCCACACGATTAACCGCGCTGGCGAAGACGTTGAGATGATCACCAAAGGGCGACACGATCCGTGCGTCGGGATCCGCGCCGTGCCGATCGCAGAAGCGATGCTGGCGATCGTGCTGATGGATCACTTCCTGCGTCAGCGCGCGCAGAATGCGGATGTGTCGACCACCATTCCACGCTGGTAACTATGAAAAAAACCGCAATCGCTCTGCTGGCGCTGCTTGCCAGTGGAGCCAGTCTGGCCGCCACGCCGTGGCAGAAAATCACCCACCCGGTGGCGGGTAGCGCGCAGTCTATCGGCGCGTTTTCCAACGGCTGTATCGTCGGCGCGCAGGAACTTCCGCTGCAATCGGATACCTATCAGGTGATGCGCACCGATCAGCGCCGTTATTTCGGCCATCCTGACCTGGTGCTGTTTATTCAGCGTCTTGGCAACCAGGTGCATAACCTGGGGCTGGGCACGATGCTGATTGGCGATATGGGGATGCCTGCCGGTGGCCGCTTTAACGGCGGACACGCCAGCCACCAGACCGGACTGGATGTGGATATTTTCCTGCAACTGCCGAAAACGCGCTGGAGTTCAGCGCAGCTGCTGAAGCCGCAGGCGCTGGATCTGGTGTCGGCCGACGGCAAACGGGTCGTTGCCTCGCGCTGGTCACCGGAAATTTCCAGCATGATCAAGCTGGCGGCAGAAGATAATGACGTCACGCGAATCTTTGTTAACCCGGCCATCAAGCAGCAGCTCTGCCTGGATGCGGGAACGGATCGCGACTGGCTGCGCAAAGTGCGCCCGTGGTTCCAGCACCGGGCGCATATGCATGTTCGTCTGCGCTGCCCGGCGAACAGCCTGGAATGTGAAGATCAGCCGCTCCCGCCGCCTGGCGATGGTTGCGGTTACGAACTGCAAAGCTGGTTTGAACCGGCCAAGCCTGGAACCTCTAAGCCTGAGAAGAAGACACCGCCTCCGTTGCCGCCTTCCTGCCAGGCGCTACTGGATGAGCATGTACTTTAATGGATAATTTCGTCGATCTGTTCATGGTGTCACCGCTGCTGCTGGCGGTGCTCTTTTTTGTTGCGATGTTAGCCGGGTTTATCGATGCCCTTGCGGGCGGTGGCGGCTTGCTCACCGTTCCGGCGCTGCTGGCGGCAGGCATGAGCCCTGCCCAGGCGCTCGCCACCAATAAACTCCAGGCGTGCGGCGGCTCTCTTTCCTCTTCGCTCTATTTTGTTCGCCGCAAGGTGGTGAATCTCGCCGATCAGAAGCTCAATATCCTGATGACGTTTATTGGCTCGACGGCGGGTGCCTTGCTGGTACAGCACGTGCAGTCCGACATTCTGCGCCAGATCCTGCCGATTCTGGTTATCTGCATCGGCCTGTATTTCCTGCTGATGCCTAAGCTCGGCGAGGAAGACCGGGCGCGGCGGCTGCACGGCCTGCCGTTTGCGCTGATTGCCGGTGGCTGCGTCGGCTTTTACGACGGCTTCTTTGGCCCGGGGGCAGGCTCGTTTTACGCGCTGGCGTTCGTGACGCTGGCCGGCTTTAACCTCGCCAAATCCACCGCCCACGCCAAAGTCCTCAACGCGACCTCCAACGTTGGCGGCCTGCTGCTGTTTATCATTGGCGGCAAGGTTATCTGGGCAACCGGGTTTGTGATGATGGCAGGGCAGTTTTTGGGCGCGCGCGCAGGCTCGCGTCTGGTATTAAGCAAAGGGCAAAAGTTGATCCGCCCGATGATTGTTGTCGTCTCGGCGGTGATGAGCGCCAAACTTCTTTATGACAGCCATGGACAGGAGATCCTCACCTGGTTGGGGATGAACTAATGAACAGTACGCATAAATACGAACAGCTGATTGAGATCTTCGATAGCTGTTTTGCTGATGATTTTAATACCCGTCTGATTAAAGGCGACGACGAACCGATCTATCTTCCTGCTGATGACGAGGTTCCGTACAACCGCATCGTCTTTGCCCACGGCTTTTACGCCAGCGGTTTGCACGAGATTTCGCACTGGTGCATCGCGGGGAAAGCGCGTCGCGAGCTGGTGGACTTCGGTTACTGGTACTGCCCGGACGGGCGCGACGCCGCCACCCAGGGGCAGTTCGAAGATGTGGAGGTGAAACCGCAGGCGCTGGAGTGGCTGTTCTGCGTGGCGGCGGGTTTCCCGTTCAACGTGAGCTGTGACAACCTTGAAGGCGACTTCGAGCCAGACCGTATCGTCTTCCAGCGCCGCGTGCATGCGCAGGTGATGGAGTATCTTGAGAAGGGCATCCCGGAACGTCCGGCGCGCCTGATCGAGGCTTTACAGAATTATTACCACACGCCGGAGATCACGGCGGAATGCTTCCCGTGGCCGGAAGATTTATAACAGAGGAAAGAAGATGATCGCAGAATTTGAATCACGCATTCTGGCGTTAATTGATGACATGGTGGAACACGCCAGTGATGATGAGCTGTTCGCCAGCGGTTATCTGCGTGGTCACCTGACGCTGGCGGTAGCCGAGCTGGAAGCAGGTGACGATCACTCTGCCGACGCCGTTCACGCTGAAGTCACGCGCAGCCTGGAAAAAGCCATTCTGGCCGGGGAGCTCTCTCCGCGCGACCAGTCTTTAGTGCTGGGCATGTGGGACAATTTATTCCAGCAGGCTAAACGCTAAGCCGCCTTCTCTTCCCTCTCCCCTTTGGGGAGAGGGTCAGGGTGAGGGGATTCGACCGCACCCTACTTAACCATTTTCCCCTTCAGCAGTTTCCTTACCCACAACCGGTTCGGATTCAGCCCCGCGAGCGTAACCCTGTCCAGCGGAACCGGCTCATCGCTCATTTGCGCAGCCAGCACCTCTGCCAGCAGCGGCGCGGAGCATAATCCCCGCGAGCCTAAGCCACCCAGCATAAACAGTTCAGGATAAACCGGCGCACTCACCGCCGTTTCTTTGTTGTCTGCCAGATCCTGATAGAGTTCAAGCGTGGCTTCATAGTCCGGCACGTTTCCCGCCATCGGCAGGTGATCGCGGGTCGCGCAGCGTACGCCGCAGCGCGCTTCGCCCTCGCTGACGTCAACCTCTTTCGCCCACGACGCATCCGGGAAACAGTCGATCAGGCGCTGGCGGTTTTGCTGCTGATCTGCTTCGCTGTACTGCATGTCCGTTTCACCGCGATGGTAGCTGGCGCCAATGCAGTGATGGCTGTTGGACGGATTTTGCGGCGTCAGGTAGCCGTCGTAACACAGCACCTGGCGCAGCTTGCTCAGCGCGGGCGCGGCAGGAATATGGCTCACCTGGCCGCCGACAGGATAAACCGGCAGCGTCTCGGTCTGGGTAAACTGATTGATGTTATGCCCGTTGGCCAGCACCACGCTGGCATGCTGCGCCTCGTTGCCGTCAGCAAAACGCACATTCCAGTGCGCTGTACGGCTAAGCGATTCAACCCTGTGGGCATAATGTACCGCCAAGCCGCGCGACTGCCCGAGAGCAATCGCCGCAGAAGTCAGTTCAGCCGGGCACAGCCAGCCGCCGCGTGGATACTGAATCCCGCCGCAGCCGGTGTCGACGCCCGCGGTCTCAGAAACCTGCTGCGCCGTCACGGCATGGGCGATGGCCTCCGGCAGACCCAGCGACAGCATTTGTGTGATTTTCTGCTGGCTTTTCTCGTCCCAGCCGAGCTGCGTCACGCCGCACCAGTCGTGGTCAAACGCAACCGGCAGGCTATCGTAGAGACGACGAGCAAACGTAAACGCCGCCGGGAAGAACTGGAACAGCGCCGGATCGTGTGAACTTAACAAAGGATAAAGTGCGCCCTGGCGGTTGCCTGATGCACCCGTCGCCGGCGCCTCGTCAGCGCAATAGAGCGTCACCTGCCAGCCTCGGTGCAGCAGCGCCAGCGAGAGCAGGGCGCTGGCAATACCGCCGCCCACAATGGCGACCTCACGCGACGCACTGGGGCGGCGAGCAAACCAGGGTGTCTGTGTCGGGATCGCCAGATCCTGCTCCATCACCCCGACCAGCATGTCGCGTTTGCGGCCAAAGCCTTTGGTTTTCCGCATGGTAAACCCCGCCTCCTGCAACCCACGGCGGACAAAGCCCGCCGAGGTGAAGGTGGCAAGCGTCGCGCCGGGACGTGCCAGCCGCGCCATGGCGTTGAACAGATGCTGGCTCCACATGTCCGGGTTTTTGGCGGGCGCAAAACCGTCCAGGAACCAGGCGTCCACCTTCTGATTCATCGAGTCGTCGAGCTTATCGGTCAGGTCGTTAATGTCGCCCAGCCACAGGTCGAGCGTGACCCGTCCATCGTCCAGAATCAGACGATGACAGCCACCGATGTGAGTCGGCCACTGTGCCTGAAGCTGTTCCGCCCAGCGGGCAAGCTCCGGCCAGTGCTGATGGGCAAGCCGCAGATCGTGCACGGTAAGCGGAAATTTTTCGAAACTGATGAAATGTAATCTTTGTAGGGTAGCCTCAGGGTGTGCAGCGCGAAAACAATCGAATGCCTGCCAGAGAGTCAGAAAATTCAGCCCGGTTCCGAAACCGCTCTCCGCCACAACGAACAGACTGCGCGGATGCTCAGGGAAGCGGGTGCCGAGATGATTTCCGTCGAGGAAAACATAGCGCGTCTCTTCCAGTCCGTTATCATTAGAAAAGTAGACGTCATCAAAATCTCGGGAAACAGGTGTACCCTCAGCGTTGAATTCGAGGTTGGCAGGTTGTATGGCGTTTTGTTTCACGTAAGTTACTCGTCCGACAGGCAGTGGCACGATCTTAACGATGTGAGCCTGTCGGTGCAAATTTCCACAGAAAATCGCTGATCGGACTTGTTCGGCGTACAAGTGTACGCTATTGTGCGACTCGAAACTTTTTATAGTGCGACTTACAGAGGTATTGAATGAAACGTGCAGTGATTACTGGCCTGGGCATCGTTTCCAGCATCGGTAATAACCAGCAGGAAGTCCTGGCATCTCTGCGTGAAGGACGCTCCGGGATCACTTTCTCTGAAGAGTTTAAAGATTCTGGAATGCGTAGCCACGTATGGGGTAACGTTAAACTGGATACCACCGGTTTAATTGACCGTAAAGTGGTTCGTTTCATGAACGATGCCTCTATCTATGCCTATCTTTCCATGCAGGAAGCGATCAAGGATTCTGGTCTGAGCGAAGACGCCTACCAGAACAACCCACGCGTGGGCCTGATTGCCGGTTCCGGCGGTTCCTCTAAGGCGCAGGTATTTGGTGCTGACGCCATGCGTAGCCCGCGCGGCCTGAAAGCGGTCGGTCCATACGTTGTGACCAAAGCGATGGGTTCTGCGGTATCTGCGTGCCTGGCAACGCCGTTCAAAATCCACGGCGTGAACTACTCCATCAGCTCCGCGTGTGCGACCTCCGCGCACTGTATCGGTAATGCGGTTGAGCAGATCCAGCTGGGCAAACAGGACATCGTCTTTGCTGGCGGCGGCGAAGAGCTGGGCTGGGAAATGGCCTGTGAGTTCGACGCAATGGGCGCACTGTCCACCAAATACAACGAAACGCCAGACAAAGCATCCCGTACCTATGACGCACACCGCGACGGTTTTGTTATCGCGGGCGGCGGCGGCATGGTCGTGGTTGAAGAGCTGGAACACGCGCTGGCGCGTGGCGCCCACATCTACGCTGAGATCGTGGGCTACGGCGCAACGTCTGACGGCGCTGACATGGTTGCTCCATCCGGCGAAGGCGCGGTGCGCTGTATGAAGATGGCGATGCACGGCGTTGATACCCCAATCGACTACCTGAACTCCCACGGTACCTCTACTCCGGTAGGCGACGTGAAAGAGCTGGGTGCGATCCGCGAAGTGTTCGGCGACAACAGCCCGGCTATCTCTGCCACCAAAGCCATGACCGGTCACTCTCTGGGTGCGGCGGGCGTGCAGGAAGCGATCTACTCTCTGCTGATGCTGGAAAACGGCTTTATCGCCCCGAGCATCAACATCGACGAAATGGACGAGCAGGCGGCTGGCCTGAACATCGTGACCGAAACCACCGAACGTGAGCTGACGACCGTTATGTCCAACAGCTTCGGCTTCGGCGGCACCAACGCCACGCTGGTGATGCGCAAGCTGAAAGCGTAAGCGTTTGAAGGTATAGTAGAAGGGAGCCGCGCGGCTCCCTTTTTTATGCCTGAACACGGAGTTATGCATGAAGGCTGTTACCCCTGGGAAGAACGCTCCTTCCGGGAACCTTTCCCTTTTCCGCATCGCCTTTGCGGTGTTTCTGACCTATATGACCGTTGGCCTTCCGCTGCCGGTGATCCCCTTGTTCGTTCACCATGAGCTGGGCTATGGCAACACCATGGTCGGCATTGCGGTGGGCATTCAGTTTTTAGCGACGGTGTTAACCCGGGGCTACGCCGGGCGTCTGGCGGACCAGCACGGCGCAAAACGCTCGGCATTGCAGGGCATGTTTGCCTGTGGGCTGGCGGGAGGCGCCTGGCTGCTGGCGGCGCTGTTGCCGATAGATGCAGCGTATAAATTCGCGCTGCTGGTAGTGGGGCGCCTGATCCTCGGCTTTGGCGAAAGCCAGCTGCTGACCGGCACCCTGACCTGGGGAATGGGGCTGGTGGGGCCTGCGCGTTCCGGTAAAGTGATGTCCTGGAACGGGATGGCGATTTACGGCGCGCTGGCGGCAGGCGCGCCGCTGGGTTTGCTGATCCACAGCCAGTTTGGTTTTGCGGCGCTGGCAGCAACCACCATGGTATTACCGCTGCTGGCGTGGGCGTTTAACGGTTCGGTATGCAAGGTGCCCGCCCATAAAGGCGAACGTCCTTCGCTGTGGAGCGTGGTGGGGCAAATCTGGCAGCCAGGGCTGGGGCTGGCGCTTCAGGGAGTAGGCTTCGCGGTGATTGGCACCTTCGTCTCTCTCTATTTTATGAGCCGCGGCTGGGCGATGGCGGGCTTTACGCTGACGGCCTTTGGTGGCGCGTTTGTATTGATGCGCGTGCTGTTTGGCTGGATGCCGGATCGCTTTGGCGGCGTGAAGGTGGCCGTAGCGTCACTGGTTATTGAGACGGTAGGTCTGGTGCTGCTGTGGCAGGCTCCGTCCGCCTACGTTGCGCTGCTGGGTGCGGCGTTAACCGGCTGCGGCTGCTCACTGATCTTCCCGGCGCTGGGCGTTGAGGTGGTAAAGCGCGTCGCACCGCAGGTGCGCGGCACGGCGCTGGGCGGCTATGCGGCGTTTCAGGATATCTCCTACGGGATAACCGGACCGCTGGCGGGCGTGCTGGCGACGTCGTTTGGCTATCCTTCCGTATTTCTCGCCGGCGCGGTTTCTGCGGTGGTGGGGATCGTGGTGACGCTGGTGGCGTTTCGGAAGCGGTAATATGTTGCCGGGTGGCGGCTGCGCCTTACCCGGCCTACGGTTCGAGCCGTTGTAGGCCCGGTAAGCGGAGTGCCACCGGGCAAAACCTCAGACAACCAGCCAGAAAAGCGCCAGCGCAATCATCAGCGCGATAAACATCAATCCCGGACGGGCAGATAGCGTTTTAAACGTGTCGACAACCGGGGCAAACAGCGGGCTGTAGATGGGCTGAACGTTACGCACTTCCGGTACGCCGCCTTCCCGCTCGGCGCGGCGAATAAAGATTTGATTCAGTAAATCCTGTACCTGCGCGGTGGTCAGCACCGTTTGCGGCGTGGCCTGCCAGGCCTGCTGGGCATATTCCCGAACAGCTTCAAACTCTTGCCGCTCAAGCGGCTGCTTAAGCGATGCCTGCACCGTATGCAGCGTCGGGGCGGTCTGGGCGCTGAGCGTCTGACGCGCCTGGAGCCAGGTGACCAGATGGGTAAACTGTTTTGCCGGGATCAGCTCGCCCGCTTTCACGCCGGAAAGTTCCAGCATGGATTGCCAGATGAGCTTTGTCGGTTCGCCGGTGGCGGCAGCCAGCTTTGTGACCATCTGCTTGAGCGTATTATGCTCCGCTGGCTGCAATGGCCGTTCTGTCGACGGGCGCTGTTGCGGCTGCGGGATCGAAAGCTGGTTGCTTTGCAGCAGAGTCAGCACGGTTTTCAGCTGTTCTGACGAAAGCTGGCTCAGGGCGGTATGGCCGTACTGTTGACGGATAAAATCACTCACCGCCTGGCGATTATTCCCCTGGCCCAACAGCTCGGTCAGCTGCGAGACAATCTGGCGGGTGGTATGTTGCTGCTGTGCGCTGGTAAGACGCTGGTTCAGGTTTTGTTCAGCGGCAGGGAAATGGCGCGACTGGAGCGGCGCATCGTTTCTGACGCCCAAATCGTGCTTAACGCCGGCCCATACCTCTGCGTTTTGCTGCGAGGTCAACGCAATTAGGCGCGTGATCAGACGCTCCAGCACGGTGCGCTGTTGCGTGGAGAGCGGCTGTTCGCCTGGCGTGTTGGGCGCTACGGGGCCCTCACCCGGAGGGCGCGGAGGCGTACCTGAAATGGGCTGCATCGTCAAAAATCCTTAAAGTCAAACTCTGCGTAACCGGGCGGAGATATATGCCCGGCGGCGAGATTATGGCACACTTGGCAGGTTTACTTCCTCTCAAACAGGTACTCAGACGTGAAAATCCTCGTTGATGAAAATATGCCTTACGCCCGTGAGCTATTCAGCCGCCTGGGCGAGGTTAAGGCTGTCCCTGGTCGCCCGATTCCGGTCAGCGAACTGGACGATGCAGACGCCCTGATGGTGCGCTCGGTGACCAAAGTAAATGAGGCACTGCTCACCGGCAAAGGGATCAAATTTGTCGGGACGGCAACGGCCGGGACCGATCATGTGGATGACCAGTGGCTTAAGCAGGCGGGGATTGGTTTTTCAGCGGCGCCAGGCTGTAATGCCATTGCCGTCGTGGAATATGTTTTTTCCGCATTATTGATGCTGGCCGAGCGCGATGGGTTTGCGCTGAAAGACCGCACCGTAGGTATTGTTGGCGTGGGCAACGTTGGCGGACGTCTGCAAAAGCGTCTGGAAGCCTGGGGCGTTCGCACTTTGCTGTGCGATCCGCCGCGCAAGGATAACGGCGATGAAGGCGATTTCCGCACGCTGGACGAGCTGGTCGACGAGTGCGACGTCATCACCTTCCACACGCCGCTTTTCAAAGAGGGGCCGTACCGGTCTCTGCACCTGGCCGACGAGACGCTAATCCGCCGTCTGAAGGCTGGCACTATTCTGATTAATGCCTGCCGCGGTCCGGTGGTGGATAACGCGGCGCTGCTGAAATGTCTCGACGAGGGACAAGATCTGAGCGTTGTGCTGGACGTCTGGGAGCCCGAGCCGGATCTTAACGTCGCATTGCTGAATAAGGTGGACGTGGGGACCGCGCATATTGCGGGCTATACCCTCGAAGGCAAGGCGCGCGGTACGACTCAGGTATTTGAGGCCTACAGCGCCTTTATCGGCCATCCGCAGCAGGTGGCGCTGGATACGCTGCTTCCGGCGCCGGAATTTGGCCGCATTACCCTTCATGGCCCGCTGGATGAGGCAACGCTAAAAAGACTGGTGCATTTGGTGTATGATGTGCGCCGCGATGACGCGCTGCTGCGTAAAGTGGCGGGTATTCCGGGTGAGTTTGATAAGCTGCGCAAAAATTACCTTGAGCGCCGCGAGTGGTCCTCCCTGTATGTGATGTGCGATGACGCCCCTGCGGCGGCGCTGCTGCATCAGCTGGGATTTAACGCCGTTCACCACCCGGCACGTTAATGTCTTTCTGCTCCCTGTTGGAAACGCCGACAGGGACGCGTTTTTATTTCTGGAGTAAACCACCATGTCTGAAGGCTGGAACATTGCCATTTTGGGCGCCACTGGCGCCGTGGGCGAAGCCCTGCTTGAAACCCTTGCTGAGCGCCAGTTCCCGGTGGGCGAAATTTACGCGCTGGCGCGTACCGACAGCGCGGGTGAACATCTGCGTTTCGGCGGAAAATCTGTGATGGTGCAGGATGCCGCCGCATTTGACTGGACCCAGGCTCAGCTGGCGTTTTTTGCCGCAGGTGCAGAGGCGACGGCGTCTTACATTGAAGAGGCGACCAATTCTGGCTGTCTGGTGATCGACCTGAGCGGCCTGTTCTCCCTCGAGCCGGATGTGCCGCTGGTGGTGCCGGACGTCAACCCGTTTGTGCTGGCTGACTACCGCAACCGCAACATCATTGCGGTACCAAACAGCCTCACCAGCCAGCTGCTGACCGCGCTGAAGCCGCTGATTGACGATGGTGGCCTGTCGCGCATTACCGTGACCAGCCTGCTGTCGGCTTCGGCTAATGGCAAAAAAGCCGTAGACGCGCTGGCAGGGCAGAGCGCGAAGCTGCTGAACGGTATCCCGATCGACGAAGATGATTTCTTTGGCCGCCAGCTGGCGTTCAACATGCTGCCGCTGCTGCCGGATCGTGAAGGTTCGGTGCGGGAAGAGCGTCGTATCGTCGATGAAGCGCGCAAAATTTTGCAGGATGACGGGCTGATGATCTCCGCGAACGTCGTACAGTCTCCGGTATTTTACGGCCATGCGCAGATGGTCGGCTTTGAAGCCCTGCGTCCATTGGCGGCTGAAGAAGCGCGCGATGCGTTTGGCCGCGGTGAGGACATTGTCCTTTCCGAAGAGAGCGAATTCCCGACGCAGGTGGGCGATGCCACCGGCAGCGCGCATCTCTCCGTGGCCTGCGTACGTAACGATTACGGTATGCCGGAGCAGGTGCAGTTCTGGTCCGTTGCCGACAACGTGCGTTTTGGCGGCGCGCTGATGGCGGTCAAAATCGCGGAAAAACTGGTGCAGGAGTATCTGTACTGATGTCAGACGTGGAGCAAAAGCCGGTCCACAGAATTGCCCTCGGCATTGAGTACGATGGCAGTAAATACTATGGCTGGCAGCGTCAGAATGAGGTGCGTAGCGTCCAGGAAAAACTGGAAAAAGCGCTCTCTCAGGTAGCGAACGAACCGATCAGCGTCTTCTGTGCGGGCCGCACCGATGCCGGGGTTCACGGCACGGGGCAGGTGGTACACTTTGAAACTTCTGCGGTACGCAAAGATGCGGCCTGGACGCTGGGTGTAAATGCGAATTTACCTGGTGACATTGCCGTGCGTTGGGTGAAAGCTGTGCCGGATGATTTTCACGCGCGCTTCAGCGCGACGGCGCGGCGCTACCGTTATGTCATCTACAACCAGCGCCTGCGCCCGGCCGTGTTAAGCCAGGGCGTGACGCATTTTTATGAACCGCTGGATGCAGAACGCATGCATCGCGCGGCGCAGTGCCTGATTGGAGAAAATGATTTTACGTCGTTTCGTGCGGTGCAGTGTCAGTCCCGTACGCCGTGGCGTAACGTCATGCACATTAACGTCAGTCGTTATGGCGCGTATGTGGTGGTGGATATCAAAGCCAATGCCTTTGTACATCATATGGTGCGGAATATCGTGGGCAGCCTGATGGAAGTGGGCGCCGGACACCAGCCGGAGAGCTGGATTGCAGAACTGCTGGCAGCGAAGGACAGAACGCTTGCGGCAGCAACGGCGAAAGCGGAAGGGCTGTATCTGGTTTCGGTGGATTATCCGGACCGGTTCGACCTGCCAAAACCGCCAATGGGCCCGCTGTTTTTAGCGGACTAAACAAAGGTGCAATTAAGGCTTAGACAATATGGACGTAATACGTTTTCTGATTGATTTCATCCTGCACATTGATGTTCACCTGGCGGAGCTGGTCGCGCAGTACGGCGTCTGGGTATACGCCATTCTGTTTCTCATTCTGTTCTGTGAAACCGGCCTTGTGGTTACGCCGTTCCTGCCGGGAGATTCGCTGCTGTTCGTGGCCGGTGCGTTATCTGCACTGCCAACCAATGACCTGAACGTCCATTTGATGGTCGTCCTGATGATCGTCGCGGCGATTGTTGGCGATGCGGTCAACTATACCATCGGGCGGGTGTTTGGCGAGCGGTTGTTCAGTAATCCGGACTCGAAGATTTTCCGCCGCAGTTATTTAGACAAGACCCATGCGTTCTATGAACGTCATGGCGGAAAAACCATTATCCTTGCCCGTTTTGTGCCTATTGTGCGCACATTTGCACCGTTTGTGGCGGGAATGGGCCACATGTCCTATCGTCATTTTGCAATGTACAACGTGGTGGGCGCACTGCTTTGGGTGTTGCTCTTTACCTATGCGGGCTACCTGTTTGGCGATCTGCCTGTGGTTCAGGAAAACCTTAAGTTACTGATTGTAGCGATTATTGTGCTTTCCGTTCTGCCGGGTGTTATCGAAATCATTCGTCACAAACGCGCGGCAGCGAAACAAGCGAAGTAAATGCACGCTGGCGGTTCGACCACTTTTTTATCCAAAGTTTCGGGCTGTTATGTTTTAATGTGCAACATTCATGGTCTGTTGGAGGCAAAAATGGCATTATTCGCCTCTTACAGCAAAACTGGCATACGACCAGGTTCAGGCAGAAAGGTTATCAATGAGCTGGATTGAACGAATTAAAAGCAACATTACCCCGACGCGTAAAGCGAGCATTCCTGAAGGGGTATGGACGAAGTGTGATAGCTGCGGCCAGGTTCTGTATCGTGCAGAGCTGGAACGCAATCTTGAGGTGTGTCCGAAGTGTGACCACCACATGCGTATGTCGGCGCGCAACCGCCTGCATAGCCTGCTGGACGAAGGTTCTCTGGTAGAACTGGGCAGCGAACTGGAGCCAAAAGATGTGCTCAAGTTCCGCGACTCCAAAAAATACAAAGATCGTCTGGCCTCTGCACAGAAAGAGACCGGCGAGAAAGACGCGCTGATCGTCATGAAGGGCACCCTGCATGAAATGCCTGTGGTTGCCGCTGCGTTTGAGTTCTCCTTTATGGGCGGCTCAATGGGCTCCGTGGTCGGCGCGCGTTTCGTGCGTGCC
This sequence comes from Enterobacter sp. GD03975, assembly GCF_029838645.1. Lineage (NCBI taxonomy): Bacteria > Pseudomonadati > Pseudomonadota > Gammaproteobacteria > Enterobacterales > Enterobacteriaceae > Enterobacter > Enterobacter sp. GD03975. The sequence goes on along the minus strand of NZ_JAOBZC010000004.1, from coordinate 262,025 downwards.
GTTGAGCAGGCGCTGGAAGACAACTGCCCGCTGATCTGCTTCTCCGCCTCCGGTGGTGCGCGTATGCAGGAAGCGCTGATGTCCCTGATGCAGATGGCGAAAACCTCCGCTGCGCTGGCGAAAATGCAGGAGCGCGGTCTGCCGTACATCTCGGTACTGACCGACCCAACCATGGGTGGCGTCTCTGCGAGCTTCGCAATGCTGGGCGACCTGAACATCGCCGAGCCAAAAGCGCTGATCGGCTTTGCCGGTCCTCGCGTTATCGAACAGACCGTACGTGAGAAACTGCCGCCGGGCTTCCAGCGCAGTGAGTTCCTCATTGAGAAAGGCGCTATCGATATGATCGTCCGCCGTCCGGAAATGCGCCTCAAGCTGGCCAGCATTCTGGCGAAGCTGATGAATCTGCCAGCGCCTAACCCGGACGAGCCGCGCGAAGGCGTGGTCGTACCGGATCAGGAACCCGAGGCCTGATAACTGAAAAGGGCAGGGCCGAATGGCGCTGCCCTTTTGCTTTCTAAACCGTTAATGACAACCGGGCATCATGGAAAATAAAAGCATTCCTCAAGCCACGTCGCCCTTGGCCGCGTGGCTTTCTTATCTGGAAAACCTGCACAGTAAAACCATCGACATGGGCCTTGAGCGCGTAAGCCAGGTTGCCGCGCGTCTCGACGTGCTGAAACCCGCGCCGTTCGTGTTTACCGTCGCCGGCACTAACGGGAAAGGCACCACCTGCCGCACGCTGGAATCTGTCCTGATGGCTGCCGGCTATAAGGTCGGCGTTTACAGCTCTCCGCATCTGGTGCGCTATACCGAGCGCGTGCGGGTGCAAAACGCCGAGCTGGCGGAATCTGCCCACACGGCATCGTTTGCCGCTATCGAAGCGGCGCGCGGCGAAACTTCACTGACCTATTTCGAATATGGCACCCTGTCGGCGCTGTGGCTGTTTAAGCAGGCGCAGCTGGACGTGGTGATCCTGGAAGTCGGGCTGGGTGGGCGACTGGACGCGACAAACATGGTGGATGCGGATGTCGCGGTCGTGACCAGCATCGCGCTGGATCACACCGACTGGCTGGGGCCAGATCGCGAAAGCATTGGCCGCGAGAAGGCCGGTATTTTCCGGGCGAATAAGCCCGCCGTGGTCGGCGAGCCGGACATGCCGCACACCATTGCTGACGTGGCGAAAGAGAAGGGCGCCCGGCTGCTGCATCGTGGCGTGGACTGGCAGTATGAGGTTCAGGGCCACGGCTGGCGCTTTAGCGATGCGCAGGGCGTGCTGGAGAATCTGCCGCTGCCGCAGGTGCCACAGCCTAACGCAGCGACCGCGCTGGCCGCACTGCGCGCCAGCGGGTTAACGGTGAACGAGCAGGCGATCCGCGACGGTATTCAGAACGCGCTGCTGCCAGGGCGTTTCCAGATTGTGAGCGAGTCACCGCGTCTGATTCTGGACGTGGCGCATAACCCGCACGCGGCGGCGTACCTCGCAGGACGTCTCAAATCGTTACCAAAAACCGGGCGCGTGCTGGCGGTTATCGGTATGCTTCATGATAAAGATATCGGCGGCACGCTGGCCTGCATGGAGAGTGTGGTCGATAGCTGGTATTGTGCTCCTCTGGAGGGGCCGCGTGGCGCGACTGCTGAGCAATTAATGGAACATCTCGGCAAAGGCGAAATCTACGACAGCGTGGTTTCGGCCTGGCGCGCCGCGATGGCGGAAGCTAAACCAGAAGATACCGTGCTGGTGTGTGGGTCATTCCACACGGTGGCACATGTCATGGAAGTGATGGAGGCGGGGAGAACCGGTGGCGAGTAAGTTTCAGAACCGTTTAACAGGAACCATTGTGCTGGTCGCGCTCGGGGTGATTATTCTCCCGGGGCTGCTCGACGGGCAGAAAAAGCATTACCAGGATGAATTTGCGGCTATTCCGCTGGTGCCGAAACCGGGCGACCGCGACGAGCCCGACATGCTGCCCGCGGCAACGCAGGCGCTACCTGCCCAGCCGCCTGAAGGCGCAGCGGAAGAGGTGCGTGCAGGCGATGCAGCCGCGCCGTCTCTTGACCCGTCGCGTCTGGCCGCAAATAACAATGTTGAAATCGATCCCGTACCGGTAGAGCAACCTAAACCGGTTGAAAAACCGAAGCCGGTAGAGAAAACGCAGCCTAAACCGCAGCGTGACAAAGCGGCCGAGCAGCTGGCGGCGGCAACGGAAACGCCGCCACCGGCCAGACAGGCCCAGCAGGAGGCTGCCCCGACGGGCAAAGCCTATGTCGTTCAGCTGGGTGCGTTGAAAAACGCTGATAAGGTCAATGAGATCGTGAGTAAACTGCGCGGCGCGGGATACCGTGTTTATACTTCACCCACCACGCCGGTGCAGGGTAAAATTACCCGTATCCTCGTGGGGCCGGATGCGTCTAAAGATAAGCTCAAAGGTTCGCTTGGCGAGCTGAAGCAGATCTCCGGCCTGAGCGGCGTGGTGATGAACTACAGCGCAAACTGATAAGTTTTCCCCCTCTCCCCGGCCCTCTCCCCAAAGGGGAGAAGGTTAGGGTGAGGGGGAATGGCAGACGTCCAAAGAGACGTAATAAGCCAACGGCGTTGAGCATTTTTTCAGCGCCTTTTTTATTTACGCATGGGAAGGAAATCCCTACGCAAACGTTTTCTTTTTCTGTTAGAATTCGCCCCGAACTGGATGACAGGGCGTTAAATCGTGGGACACATATGGTCTGGATTGATTACGCCATCATTGCGGTGATTGGTTTTTCCTGTCTGGTTAGCCTGATCCGCGGCTTTGTTCGTGAAGCGTTATCGCTGGTAACCTGGGGTTGTGCTTTCTTTGTTGCCAGTCATTACTACACTTACCTGTCTGTCTGGTTCACGGGCTTTGAAGATGAACTGGTCCGAAACGGAATCGCTATCGCGCTGCTGTTTATCGCGACGCTGATTGTCGGCGCTATCGTCAACTATGTGATAGGTCAGCTGGTCGAGAAAACCGGTCTGTCAGGGACGGACAGGGTGCTCGGCATCTGTTTCGGTGCGTTGCGAGGCGTGCTGATTGTGGCCGCGATCCTGTTCTTCCTGGATACCTTTACCGGGTTCTCCAAAAGTGAAGACTGGCAGAAATCGCAGCTCATTCCGGAGTTCAGCTTCATCATCAGATGGTTCTTTGACTATCTGCAAAGCTCGTCGAGTTTCTTGCCCAGGGCATAAACCCTGAGATGTGGCTTAACGAGGAAAAGACGAATGTGCGGTATTGTCGGTATCGCCGGTTTCATGCCGGTAAACCAGTCGATTTATGACGCGTTAACGGTGCTTCAGCACCGTGGGCAGGATGCTGCGGGTATCATCACCATTGATGCAAACAACTGCTTCCGTTTACGTAAGGCTAACGGCCTGGTAAACGATGTGTTTGAAGCCCGCCATATGCAGCGTCTGCAAGGTAATATGGGGATCGGTCACGTTCGTTATCCTACTGCTGGCAGTTCCAGCGCCTCTGAGGCTCAGCCTTTTTACGTTAACTCCCCGTATGGCATCACGCTTGCCCACAACGGCAACCTGACTAACGCCCACGAGCTGCGTAAAAAGCTGTTTGAAGAGAAACGTCGCCACATTAACACCACTTCTGATTCTGAAATCCTGCTCAATATCTTTGCCAGCGAGCTGGATAACTTCCGCCACTACCCGCTGGAAGCCGATAACATCTTTGCCGCCGTTGCCGCGACGAACCGCCAGATCCGCGGCGCGTACGCCTGCGTGGCGATGATTATCGGTCACGGCATGGTGGCCTTCCGCGATCCAAACGGGATCCGCCCGCTGGTGCTCGGCAAGCGCGACCTTGGCGATGGCCGTTCCGAGTACATGGTGGCCTCCGAAAGCGTGGCGCTGGACACGCTGGGCTTCGAGTTCCTGCGTGACGTTGCGCCGGGCGAAGCGGTTTACATCACCGAGAAGGGCCAGCTGTTTACCCGCCAGTGCGCCGACAACCCGGTGAGCAACCCGTGCCTGTTCGAATACGTCTACTTCGCTCGTCCGGACTCGTTCATCGACAAGATTTCCGTTTACAGCGCGCGCGTCAACATGGGCACGAAGCTGGGCGAGAAGATTGCCCGCGAGTGGGACGATCTCGACATCGACGTGGTTATTCCGATTCCGGAAACCTCCTGCGACATCGCGCTGGAGATCGCCCGCATTCTGGACAAGCCGTACCGTCAGGGCTTCGTGAAAAACCGCTACGTTGGCCGTACCTTCATTATGCCGGGCCAGCAGCTGCGCCGTAAGTCCGTACGTCGCAAGCTCAACGCTAACCGTGCCGAGTTCCGCGACAAGAACGTGCTGCTGGTGGATGACTCCATCGTGCGCGGTACGACGTCCGAGCAGATCATCGAGATGGCGCGCGAAGCCGGCGCGAAGAAAGTGTATCTCGCCTCTGCGGCGCCGGAAATTCGCTTCCCGAACGTGTACGGTATTGATATGCCAACCGCCAACGAGCTGATTGCTCACGGTCGTGAAGTGGACGAAATCCGTCAGATTATCGGGGCCGACGGCCTGATTTTCCAGGATCTGAACGACCTGATCGACGCGGTGCGCGCCGAGAACCCGGATATCCAGCAGTTCGAATGCTCGGTGTTCAATGGCATTTACGTGACGAAAGACGTTGACCAGCAGTATCTCGACTACCTTGATTCGCTGCGTAACGACGATGCGAAAGCCGTCCAGCTGCAAAACGATCTCGAAAGCTTAGAGATGCACAACGAAGGTTGATGCCTGTGCAGGTGAGGGCGCTCGCCCTCACTTGCAACTCCCCGTAAAATCCTGCACAGTCTGCCCTGAAATCAGCAAGGGCAAAAATCATGAAACGACTCATTGTAGGGATCAGCGGCGCCAGCGGCGCGATTTACGGCGTCCGGCTGTTACAGGTGCTGCGTGACGTTGCAGGCGTAGAAACCCATCTGGTCATGAGCCAGGCGGCGCGCCAGACCCTCTCTCTTGAAACCGATCTCTCTCTGCGCGACGTTCAGGCCCTGGCTGACGTTGTGCACGATGCCCGCGATATCGCCGCCAGCATCTCTTCAGGCTCGTTTAAAACGGCCGGCATGGTTATTTTGCCCTGTTCGATTAAAACCCTTTCCGGCATTGTAAACAGCTATACCGACACGCTGGTGACGCGTGCGGCAGACGTGGTGCTGAAAGAGCGTCGCCCTCTGGTGCTCTGCGTGCGCGAAACCCCGCTGCACCTGGGACATCTGCGCCTGATGACGCAGGCAGCCGAACTGGGCGCCGTGATTATGCCCCCGGTTCCTGCGTTCTATCATCGCCCGCAGACGCTGGACGATGTGATCAATCAGACCGTCAATCGCGTGCTGGATCAGTTCGATATTGACCTGCCAGAAGATCTCTTTGTCCGCTGGCAGGGTACGTGAAGCCGTGCACAACCAGGGTGCATGAAAAGGCAATTTGCCCTGTTTCAGGGCAAAACTGCAACCGCGATCATATCCTCGACATTTAATTCGCTTTTTCCCTTTTTCTCTTTCCGGTTCGTTCGGCAGACCTGCTATCTTTCACCATTAAGGCAGTATCGCAACGTTTTATTAACATATTTAACGTCGTAGTCTGAACCCGACGACAATGTGGCATAAGACCTGCAAGAGCAGCCTGCAACACAACACACAACATAAACCATAATAAAATCACGGTTCTTGAGGGTAAATGTATGAAGAAGACGGTTCTGGCTCTGTCTTTGCTCGTGGGCTTGAGTGCAGCAGCAGGCAGCTATGCAGCGCTTCCACAGACAGTTCGTATCGGTACAGACGCAACCTACGCGCCATTCTCATCCAAGGATGCGAAGGGCGATTTCGTGGGGTTTGATATCGATCTGGGAAATGAGATGTGCAAACGCATGGAAGTGAAATGCACATGGGTGGGCAGTGACTTTGACGCGCTGATCCCGTCGCTGAAAGCCAAGAAAATTGATGCCATTATCTCTTCTCTCTCCATCACGGAAAAACGTCAGCAGGAGATCGCCTTCTCTGAGAAGCTCTACTCTGCCGATTCACGTCTGATTGCCGCGAAAGGCTCCCCAATCCAGCCGACCATCGACTCGCTGAAAGGTAAGCATGTTGGCGTGCTTCAGGGCTCAACCCAGGAAGGCTACGCGAACGCCAACTGGCGCGAGAAGGGCGTCGATGTGGTCGCCTACCAGAACCAGGATCTGATCTACTCTGACCTGGCGGCGGGCCGTCTGGATGCCGCGTTCCAGGATGAAGTTGCCGCGAGCGAAGGCTTCCTGAAGCAGCCTGCGGGTAAAGAGTACGCCTTTGCTGGCCCGTCAGTTAAAGATAAAAAATACTTTGGCGACGGCACCGGTATTGGCCTGCGTAAGGATGATACCGAGCTGAAAGCCGCCTTCGACAAAGCGTTTAACGAGCTACGTAAAGACGGTACCTACGACAAACTGGCGAAGAAATACTTCGATTTCAACGTCTACGGTGATTAATGCCTGAACGGGATGCACTGATGTGGTGCATCCCACGGGGCAATGTTCCAGTATGGTGCATCTATTGCACCGTATTGGATCGCTGTGTGCATAGTTAAGCATTTAAAATGCAAAAATTCCCGTTCAGAGGCATTAATCTTTGCCTGAATGAGGGGATTAATGGCACATTAACGGCACCCCGTGGTCGTAAAATCTCGTATTAAGACAGTTTGTTGAGGACAGATATGAAAAAACTGGTGTTGTCACTTTCTCTGGTACTGGCCTTTTCCAGCGCCACCGCGGCATTCGCAGCAATTCCGCAGAAAATTCGTATTGGAACTGATCCAACCTACGCACCTTTCGAATCGAAGAATGCGAAGGGGGAACTGGTCGGTTTTGACATCGATCTGGCTAACGAGCTGTGCAAACGCATTAAAGCGCAATGTACCTACGTTGAAAACCCGCTGGATGCGCTGATCCCGTCCCTGAAAGCGAAAAAAATCGACGTGATCATGTCCTCCCTTTCCATCACTGAAAAACGTCAGCAGGAGATTGCCTTCACGGACAAACTCTACGCGGCAGATTCACGTCTGGTAGTGGCGAAATCCTCTGACATTCAGCCAACCCTTGAGTCTCTGAAAGGCAAACGCGTGGGCGTGTTGCAGGGGACCACGCAGGAAACCTACGGCAACGAGCACTGGGCGCCTAAGGGCATTGAAATTGTCTCTTACCAGGGCCAGGAAAATATCTACGCAGACCTGACGGCAGGCCGCATTGATGCCGCATTCCAGGATGAAGTGGCGGCAAGCGAAGGCTTCCTGAAGCAGCCTGTGGGTAAAGATTACAAGTTCGGCGGTCCGTCCATTAAGGATGAAAAACTCTTTGGCGTAGGCACCGGTATGGGCCTGCGTAAAGAAGACAATGAACTGCGTGAAGCCCTGAACAAAGCGTTCGCCGAGATGCGCGCGGACGGTACCTACGACAAGCTGGCGAAAAAGTACTTCGATTTTAACGTCTACGGCGGCTAATCGCCCCGTCTGATAACGTGCGGCCCCTCCCGTTACGGGAGGGGAAAAGACACGGTTCCACCACTCACGAGACGACAGGGCACGCGGTATGCTGTACGGATTTTCTGGCGTTATTTTACAGGGCGCGCTTGTCACCCTTGAGCTGGCCATCAGCTCCGTGGTGCTGGCGGTGCTGATAGGCCTGGCGGGCGCGGGGGCAAAGTTATCCGCCAACAGACCGCTGGCGCTGATATTTGAAGGCTATACCACGCTGATTCGCGGCGTGCCAGACCTTGTGCTGATGCTGCTGATCTTTTACGGCCTGCAAATCGCACTCAACGGCGTGACGGACGCCATCGGCATGGATCAGATCGATATCGATCCGATGGTGGCCGGTATCATTACCCTTGGTTTTATCTACGGCGCCTACTTCACCGAGACCTTTCGCGGCGCGTACATGGCCGTGCCGAAGGGACACATTGAAGCGGCGACTGCCTACGGTTTTACCTCCTCACAAACGTTTCGCCGGATCATGTTCCCGGCCATGATGCGTTACGCGCTGCCGGGTATCGGCAACAACTGGCAGGTTATTCTCAAGGCGACGGCGCTGGTCTCCCTGCTGGGTCTGGAAGACGTGGTGAAGGCCACGCAGCTGGCGGGTAAGAGCACCTGGGAACCGTTCTACTTTGCGGTGGTCTGCGGCGTGATTTATCTGGTCTTTACGACCGTCTCCAATGGTGTGCTGCTTCTGCTCGAACGTCGCTACTCCGTGGGTGTGAAGAGGGCTGACCTGTGATTGAGATTATTCAGGAGTACTGGAAATCCCTGCTGTGGACGGACGGCTACCGCTTCACGGGCGTGGCGATCACGCTGTGGCTGCTGATTTCCTCGGTAGTAATGGGCGGCATTCTGGCGGTGTTTTTGGCCATTGGCCGCGTGTCGAACAATAAATTTATTCAGTTCCCGATCTGGCTGTTTACCTACGTGTTTCGCGGTACGCCGCTGTACGTACAGCTGCTGGTGTTCTATTCGGGGATGTACACGCTTGAGATCGTGAAAGGCACCGAGATGCTGAACGCGTTCTTCCGCAGCGGCCTGAACTGTACGGTGCTGGCGCTGACGCTCAACACCTGCGCCTATACCACCGAGATCTTCGCCGGTGCCATTCGTTCCGTGCCGCACGGAGAGATCGAGGCGGCGCGCGCGTACGGCTTCTCCTCCGTGAAGCTTTACCGCTGTATTATTCTGCCTTCAGCGCTGCGTATTGCGCTGCCGGCGTACAGCAACGAAGTGATTTTAATGCTGCATTCAACGGCACTGGCCTTTACCGCCACGGTACCGGATCTGTTAAAGATTGCGCGCGATATTAACTCTGCGACCTATCAGCCGTTTACGGCGTTTGGCATTGCGGCAGTGCTCTATTTGATCATTTCTTACGTCCTGATCAGCCTGTTCCGTAAGGCTGAAAAACGCTGGTTGCAGCATATAAAACCGTCGACGCACTGAGAATTTATGATGGCTGAGAACAAATTAAACGTAATTGATTTGCACAAGCGCTACGGCGAACATGAAGTGCTGAAAGGGGTGTCGCTGGAAGCTAACGCGGGCGACGTGATCAGTATTATCGGTTCATCAGGTTCGGGTAAAAGTACCTTCCTGCGCTGCATCAACTTCCTCGAAAAACCGAGCGAAGGTTCGATTGTGGTGAGTGGACAGAACATTAATATGGTCCGTGATAAAGACGGCCAGCTTAAAGTGGCGGATAAAAACCAGCTGCGCCTGCTGCGTACGCGCCTGACGATGGTGTTCCAGCACTTCAACCTCTGGAGCCACATGACGGTGCTGGAGAACGTGATGGAAGCGCCGGTTCAGGTGCTCGGCTTAAGCAAGCAGGAGGCCCGCGAGCGTGCGGTGAAATACCTGGCGAAAGTGGGTATCGACGAGCGTCAGCAGATCAAGTACCCGGTGCACCTGTCAGGTGGTCAGCAGCAGCGCGTCTCCATCGCCCGCGCGCTGGCGATGGAGCCGGAAGTTCTGCTGTTTGACGAACCGACCTCCGCGCTGGACCCGGAACTTGTTGGCGAAGTGCTGCGCATCATGCAAAAGCTGGCTGAAGAGGGCAAAACGATGGTGGTGGTGACGCATGAGATGGGCTTCGCCCGTAACGTTTCTAACCACGTTATTTTCCTGCATCAGGGCAAGATTGAGGAGCAGGGGCATCCTGATGAGGTGCTGGCGAACCCGCAAAGCCCGCGCTTGCAGCAGTTCCTGAAGGGATCTCTGAAATAAAGAGGGCATTAGACGGCGGTGCAGCTTAATCGCCCGGTGGCGCTTCGCTTACCGGGCCTATAAAAACCGTAGGCCGCCGCCACGCATTCAGGGCGCAACACGCTCCAGCCGATACACCCAGTCGTCATACCGCACCCCGTTAATCTCGTATGCTTTCTCCAGCACCTGCGTGCGCACAAAACCGGCTTTCTCCAGCACGCGTACCGAACCGCCGTTATCCGCCAGTACATACGCATTAATCGCCTTCACGCCGATCGGGTTAAAGGCGTAATCACATACCGCGCGCAGCGCCTCGCTGGCAATACCTTTTCCCTGCGCGGCAGGCACCACGGTATAGCCAATATCCGCCTCTTCACGGTTCGCCGCGCTGATTTGCAGCCCGATATCTCCGAGCGGCGTATCGTCATTATGCAGACGGATCACGAAGACATGCTCCGCCATCAGGCGTGCGGCAAATACGCGGCGCGTCTCTTTTTCCGGCGTGATAGCAGCCATGTAGCGCATGACGGTGGGATCTTCACGCAGCGAGCGGAAGAACGCCCAGTCAGAGGGTTCGAAAGGAGAGAGGTGAAGCCGGGTTGTGGTGAGGGTTGCCATAGTTACGCCATATCATCCAGACATGGCGTATGACTGTAACATATTCACCGCACTACATCCCCCAGCGCCTCTTCTAAATCATACCAGCGGAACGTAAATCCGGCCGCTTCCAGCCGTTTTGGCAGCGCGCGCTGGCCGCCCAGCACCAGCACCGACGATTCACCCATCAGCAGCCGAATCGCCGTTGCAGGCACGCGCAGCACCGCCGGGCGATGCAGGGCATGGCCCAGGGCATGAGCAAACTGCTCATTACGTACCGGATACGGAGACACCATGTTAAACGGCCCGCGCAGGTCGTTATCCAGCAGCCAGAGAATGCCGTTGACCATATCGTCAATATGGATCCACGCCAGATACTGCCGTCCGTTACCGATAGGACCGCCAAGCCCCATTTTAAACGGCGGCAGCATTTTACCGAGGATACCGCCCTTCGGGGCAAGCACCACGCCGGTGCGCAGCAGGCAGACGCGTGTCTTATCGCTCTGCGCCGCGCAGGCGATACGCTCCCACTGGGCGCAGAGTTTATGGGTAAACTCGTTGTGCGGTGGCTCCTCTTCGGTCACCACCACTTCACCGAGATCGCCATAGTAGCCTGTAGCAGAACCGGAAATCAGCACCGAAGGCGGCGTCTCGCTGTTGCGAATCAGCTCAACCAGCTTTTCGGTCATGTTCCAGCGGCTGCTGCATAAACGCTGCTTTTGCTCTTCGGTCCAGCGTTTATCGGCAATAGGTTCACCCGCGAGGTTAATGACGGCGTCAAAGCCGTCCAGATCCTGCCGTTCCGCCAGACCTTTCCAGATCTCAACGCCAGCACCCAGCACCTGACGGGCTTTCTCCGGGCTGCGCGTGACCACGGTGATGTCGTGATGCAACGCCTGCAAGCGTGGAATGAGATGGCGACCAATCAGGCCCGTACCGCCGGTGAGCAGAATCTTCATACAACCTCCAGGTTTACGCCCGGCGCTGCCAGCTTAACGTCATCGAGACGGAGTCGGCGTAGCGCAGGGCGTGAAGTTTATCGATCTCTACTTCAGCATAAGTGACCCAGTGGTGTTCGCGTGCGATATCGAGCACATCCTGAGTTAATTTTTCCAGTAGCGCAAAACGGTTGTTCTCAACGTACTGGATGATGCTTTTGGTGATCGTGCGATAGTTCAGCGCGTCGTTGATATCCTCGCTGGCGCGCGCCTTGTCTGCCGGGTAATGGATCACCACATTCACCACGATATCCTGGCGATTAGCGATCTCCTCCTCTTTAATACCGATGAACGTGCGTAAGCGTAAGTTTTTTATACGAATAATAGCGTCATGCTGGGACATTGCAGGTCTTCTCCGTGTCAGTATTTCTGCCTCATCATACATGAGGAGAACACCTGTACCCAACGGGGCGCAGGCTCAAATCTGATGGATTTTTTGCATCGCGCGTTCGGTGGCCGGGCGGGTCCTGATGCGCTCAAACCAGTTGTTCACCGCCGGATAAGAGGCCAGGTCGATCCGGTGGCGTTCATGGGTGTTGATCCACGGCCAGCAGGCGATATCGGCAATGCTGTAATGCTCACCACCGAGCCACGGTGATTTTTCCAGCCGACGGTTCAGAACACCGTACAGGCGCTGGGTTTCGACCTGGTATCGCTCAATGGCGTAAGGGATAGTCTGCGGCGCATACGCGGTAAAGTGGTGGTTCTGCCCCAGCATGGGCCCCAGGCCGCTTGACTGCCAGAACAGCCACTGAAGGGTCTGGTGACGCTCGCGCAGTTCACCGCTCAGGAGCTTGCCGGTTTTCTCCGCCAGATAGAGCAAAATCTCTCCGGACTCAAACAGGCTTAACGGTTTGCCGCCGTCAGAGGGCAGGTTATCAATAATGGCCGGAATTTTATTGTTGGGCGATATGGCCAAAAAAACGGGGCGGAACTGGTCCCCTTTACTGATATCCACGCGAACGATCCGGTACTCCACTTCGGCTTCTTCGAGAAAGAGGGTGATCTTATGGCCATTCGGGGTGGGGGCATAATAGAGATCGATCATTCTCAACTCCTGTCAGTGTGAAGAGTGTTGCCATGAAAAAACAGTATAGGTGCTGGCAGAAAATCGTGAGTTTTCATCAGGTGACAGCGAGGCAAAGAGATTATATGTTGAGTGAAAACCAATCAGTTAATGAGGATGTCATGAGCCAGCCTGTAATAACGTTGTGGTCCGATGCGAACTTCTTTTCTCCTTATGTAATGAGCGTTTACGTGGCGCTGGCTGAAAAGGGGCTCTCCGTGAATCTGAAAACTATTGACCTGGACAGCGGCGAACATCTGAAGCCCCAGTGGCAGGGCTACGCGCTTACCCGACGGGTTCCCGTGCTGGAGATTGACGGCTTTGAGCTGAGCGAATCCTCGGCGATTGACGAGTATCTGGAAGATCGCTTTGCTCCGCCAGAGTGGGAACGCATCTATCCTCACGATCTGCAAAAGCGCGCCCGCGCCCGTCAGATCCAGGCGTGGCTGCGCAGCGATCTGGTGCCGATTCGCGTCGAGCGCTCCACGGACGTGGTCTTCGCCGGCGTCAAAAAGCCGGCGCTCAGCGCGGAGGGAGCAGCCAGCGCGCAAAAGCTGATTGAGACGGCCTCCTCGCTGCTGGCTCACGGCAGTCCGAACCTGTTTGGCGAGTGGTGTATTGCCGACGCCGATCTGGCGTTGATGCTCAATCGCCTGATCCTCAACGGGGATGCCGTCCCGCAGCTGCTGGTGGATTATGCCGGGTTCCAGTGGCAACGCGCGTCGGTGCAGCGCTATGTGGCACTCTCCGCTAAGCGCGCGGGCTGATCGGACGAGGCGCTTGAGGTATGATAGGGGCAGTCTGATTGTCGGAGGAGTAACTGATGAAACTGATGTTTGCGTCGGATATCCATGGATCGCTGCCCGTGACCGAACGCGTGCTTTCGCTGTTTGCCCAAAGCGGGCCGCAATGGCTGGTCATCCTGGGTGATGTATTAAACCATGGCCCGCGCAATGCGCTGCCGGAAGGCTATGCCCCGGCGCAGGTGGCGGAAAAATTAAATCAGCACGCTTCGCGCATCATTGCCGTGCGCGGCAACTGTGACAGCGAAGTTGACCAGATGCTGCTGCACTTTCCCATCACCGCTCCCTGGCAACAGGTGCTGATGGAAAACAGCCGTTTGTTCCTGACCCATGGGCACCTGTTCGGCCCGGATAACCTGCCGTCACTCGCCGCTGGCGATGTCCTGGTTTCTGGCCATACTCATATTCCGGTGGCGGAAAAACGTGAAAGCATTTATTACTTCAACCCCGGGTCCGTCAGCATTCCAAAGGGCGGTTACCCGGCAAGCTATGGCATGTACGAAGACGGTACATTAAGCGTTATAGCACTTAATGATCAGCAAGTTATTGCACAGATAGCGATTAATCCGTAAGTTACACCTCAACTGCAAACGCGCCGAAAGAGCGCTTAGACGAGAAGGTTTCCCGATGGTGGAGCAGAATCATTTGGCAAGTACTGAATGGGTTGACATTGTCAGCGAAGAAAATGAAGTGATCGCGCAGGCCAGCCGCGAACAAATGCGTGCGGAGCGTCTGCGTCACCGCGCGACGTACATCGTTGTTCATGACGGCATGGGCAAGATTCTGGTCCAGCGTCGCACCGACACCAAAGATTTTCTTCCTGGTATGCTGGATGCCACAGCGGGTGGCGTCGTGCAGGCCGATGAAGTGCTGCTGGATTCCGCGCGTCGTGAAGCGGAAGAAGAGTTAGGTATCGCTGGCGTGCCGTTTGCCGAGCACGGCCAGTTTTATTTTGAAGATGAGCATTGCCGCGTCTGGGGCGGGCTGTTTAGCTGCGTTTCCCATGGGCCTTTCGCCTTGCAGGAAGAGGAAGTGAGCGAAGTCAGCTGGATGACGCCGGAAGAGATCACCGCGCGTTGCGACGAGTTCACCCCGGATTCCTTAAAAGCACTGGCGCTGTGGATGACCCGCAACGCCAAAAACGAATCCGCTAAACCGGAAAATAGAGCGGAGAAAGAGGAAGAGGCTGAGTAAGCCTTAACAGCTTTCCCGCAGGCACAGGCTGGACGCGATGGGCTTATGGTCGCGCCAGCCCCCGTCGTTCAGTCGTTCCAGTAACGCTTTCCCGGCTTCAATACCAATCTTGCGATGCGGCACCGCCATCGTCGTCAGCGGCGGCTGACAGACGCGGCTGACGTCGCTATCGCCAAAGCCCACCACCGCTAAATCGTCCGGCACTTTGATGCGCCGACGCTGGCACTCATACAGCGCGCCGCAGGCGAGCTCATCGGATACGCACACCAGTGCGTCCAGCTCCGGCCACGCCAGCAGGAACTCGGGCAGTTGCGCCGCGCCGGTAGAGAAGTTTGGCGGCATGGCGGCATTAATCACCCTGTTCGGCGACATGTGGTGGCGCAGCATCGCCTTGTACCAGCCCTGCAAATGCTGCTGAAAAATCCACTGTTCCTGGTTGGCACACAGCAGGCCGATATTCTGGTAGCCGCGCTGGATCACCATTTCTGTGAGTTCATACATGGCGGCGACATTATCAATCCCGATATTCATATCAATCGGATCGGCACGCATTGCACCCATTTCCATCACCGGGATAGAAGCGTTTTTAAGCCAGTGCCGCACCGTATCGGAGTGTTCAACGCTAAGCAATATTGCCGCGGCGATATTCGATGCCAGCAGCGTTTCTAGCAGTTTCTCTTCCTGTTCAAGACGGTGCTGAGATTCCGCCAGCATGATCTGGTAGCCCGCAGGCTGAAGCACCTGCTGTAGCCCGGCGAACATCTCGGAACATCCAGCTTCGGAAAGATTGGGAACAACCATCGCAATCGTCCATGACGACGCTGATGCCAGCGCGCTGGCGGCAAGATTGGGCATGTAACCCAGCTCCTGCACCGCAGCTTCAATTTTTTCACGCAGTTTATCGGAAACCTGTTCGGGCGTGCGGAGAGCACGGGAAACGGTCATCGTGCCTACGCCGGCAAGCTGCGCGACATCCGCGAGCGTTACTTTTCCGGTACTGCGGCGTTTTCGGGTTAAAGACATACATCTTCCTGCTGACAGGACGTGAGTCAGTTTCATCCTTATTTTACGTGACAGGCAGTATACGCCTTAAATCCCTTTTTTTGCTGTGTTTTCACACCATGATAGCAATTTGATAGCGCTATCACAGTTCTGCATGTTAGTCATTGGTAGCGCTATCTTTGTGATCGCGATCGCAGTCATTGATTGACGGGTTGAATAGAGTTTTCCCATGTCTGGGCTTTAGCGGGAGTGAAAAGTGCTCAAAAAGTGGATATATGATACAACCATAACGCTACAGGATAGCGTTGAAAACTGGCCGCAGGCGCTGGAGCTGTGCGCGAAACCGCTGCTGGATTTGCAGGTGGTTGCGCCGGAATACGTCACGGCGATCATCGAGCAGCACCACGCGCTAGGACCCTACTATGTACTGGCTCCCGGCCTGGCAATGCCGCATGCAAGGCCGGAAGAGGGGGCGAAAGGTCTCGGTCTGTCATTATTAAAACTGAAACAGGGCGTCTCTTTTGGTGCCGGTGAGTTTGACCCCGTCGATGTGATTGTAATGCTGGCGGCGCCGGACAAACATAGCCATATCGAAATGATTTCGGCGTTAGCGGAATTATTTTCCAGCGACGAGGATATGGCTGAATTACACCGGGCGAACACGCTGGGGGAGATAAAAACCATCATCGACCGCTTCTGATTTAATTCTTTAATCCGTTTCATCTCAACATTACGCGTCAGCGTGATGGGGCGTACTCTACTCAAAAAAGGGGATAACAATGAAAATTATGGCTATTTGCGGCTCCGGCCTGGGCAGCAGTTTTATGGTCGAAATGAATATTAAAAAGGTGCTCAAAAAACTGGAGATTGAGGCCGAGGTGGAACACTCCGACCTCTCCTCGGCCACGCCGGGCGCGGCGGACCTGTTTGTGATGGCGAAAGACATTGCGGCCAGCGCCAGCGTGCCGGAAAGTCAGCTGGTGGTCATCAACAATATTATCGATATCAACGAACTCGAAGCGCAGCTGCGCGCCTGGTTCGAAAGACAATAATCCTGATTAGGCGAGGTGGATATGTTTATCCTTGAAACGCTGAATTTCGTTGTTGATATTTTAAAAGTCCCTTCAGTCCTTGTAGGGTTAATTGCCTTAATTGGTCTTGTCGCGCAGAAAAAAGCTTTTTCTGATGTGGTAAAAGGCACGATTAAAACCATTCTTGGCTTTATTGTTCTGGGCGGTGGCGCCACCGTGCTGGTAGGCTCTTTAAATCCGTTAGGCGGTATGTTTGAGCACGCTTTTAATATTCAGGGCATTATTCCCAACAATGAAGCGATTGTATCCATTGCCCTGGAAAAATACGGTGCCTCGACTGCGCTAATTATGGCCTTTGGGATGGTGGCGAATATTATCGTCGCGCGCTTTACCCGCCTGAAGTATATCTTCCTGACCGGGCACCACACCTTCTACATGGCGTGCATGATCGGCGTGATCCTGACGGTCGCAGGCTTCGAGGGAGTAGGGCTGGTCTTTACCGGTTCGCTGATCCTCGGCCTGATTATGGCCTTCTTCCCGGCCATTGCGCAGCGCTATATGAAGCGTATTACCGGCAACGATGAGATCGCCTTCGGGCATTTCGGTACGCTGGGCTACGTGCTGTCCGGCTGGATTGGCAGCAGGGTTGGCAAAGGCTCCCGCTCAACCGAAGAGATGAACCTGCCGAAGAACCTCAGCTTCCTGCGTGACAGCTCGATCTCAATTTCCCTGACCATGATGATTATCTACCTGATCATGGCGGTGAGCGCCGGGCGCGAGTACGTGGAGTCCACCTTCAGCGGCGGGCAAAACTACCTGGTGTACGCCATTATCATGGCGATCACCTTCGCAGCAGGCGTCTTCATCATCCTGCAAGGCGTGCGCCTGATTCTGGCGGAAATCGTCCCGGCCTTTACCGGCTTCTCTGAAAAACTGGTGCCAAACGCGCGGCCTGCGCTGGACTGCCCGGTGGTCTACCCGTATGCGCCAAACGCGGTGCTGATTGGCTTCCTGTTCAGCTTCCTCGGTGGGATTGTGGGCTTGCTGATCTGCGGTCAGTTTAGCTGGGTGCTGATCCTCCCGGGCGTGGTGCCGCATTTCTTCACCGGTGCGACGGCGGGCGTGTTTGGAAACGCCACCGGCGGACGTCGCGGGGCGATGATTGGCGCGTTTGCCAACGGCCTGCTGATCACCTTCCTGCCGGTCCTCCTGCTGCCTGTTCTGGGCGCGATTGGCTTTGCGAATACCACCTTCTCGGACGCTGATTTTGGTGCGGTCGGGATTGTGCTCGGCAATCTTGCGCGCTTCCTGTCGCCGCTTGCCATCACCGGACTGGTTGTTGTGTTGTTCGCGCTGCTGGTGGCTTACAACATCTTCGCTAAAAACAAACCTGCGGGCGGTAACGCGCAGGAAAACCCCGGAGCCAAATCATGAATGAGAATGAGATAACCGAACTGGCGCGTCAGATCCGTCTTGAGACCCTGAAATCCCTGACGCAGCTGGGCTTTGGCCACTACGGCGGCAGCATGTCAGTCGTTGAAACGCTGGCGGTGCTGTACGGCGCGGTGATGAAAATAGACCCGGCCGACCCGGACTGGCCAGAGCGCGATTACTTTGTGCTGTCGAAAGGCCATGCGGGCCCGGCGCTCTACAGCACGCTGGCGATTAAGGGCTACTTCCCGGTTGAAGAGCTGAGCACGCTGAACCAGAACGGAACGCGTCTGCCCAGCCACCCGGATCGCCTGAAAACCCGCGGCGTGGATGCCACCACCGGTTCGCTGGGGCAGGGGATCTCGATTGCGGGCGGCATGGCGCTGTCGCACAAGCTGGCAGGAAGGCCTAACCGCGTGTTCTGCATCGTCGGTGACGGGGAGCTAAACGAAGGCCAGTGCTGGGAAGCCTTCCAGTTTATCGCTCACCATCGACTGAACAACCTGACCGTGTTCGTGGACTGGAACAAACAGCAGCTCGACGGTGAACTGGACGAAATCATCTGTGCCTTCGACCTGGAGGGCAAATTCCGCGCCTTTGGCTTTGACGTGGTGACGGTCAAAGGGGACGACATTCCGGCACTGCTGAAGGTGATTTCACCGATCCCTGAGGCCGATGCGCGTCCGCGGGTGGTGATCCTCGACAGCATCAAAGGGCAGGGGGTGCCGTATCTGGAACAGCTCAGTAATTCGCATCACCTGCGATTAACCGAGGAGAGCAAAGCGGCGCTCAACGAGACGATTCGCCAACTGGAGGCTTCACATGATTAAGGTTGCACCGGCAGGACAGAAAGATTCGGTTGAGATGCGTAAGGTCTACGCGGGCTTTGTGGCCAGGCAGATTGAGGCCGGGAGCGAGATCGTTGCGCTCGAGGCGGACCTGATGAGTTCGATGGCGATGGACGGCGTAGCGCGGGATTATCCACAGCACGTCATCAACTGCGGCATTATGGAGGCCAATGTGATCGGAACGGCCGCCGGGCTGTCGCTCACCGGACGTAAGCCCTTCGTCCATACCTTTACCGCCTTCGCCAGCCGTCGCTGCTTCGACCAGCTGTTTATGTCCCTGGACTACCAGCGCAATAACGTGAAGGTGATTGCCTCGGATGCGGGCGTGACGGCCTGCCACAACGGCGGGACGCATATGTCGTTCGAGGATATGGGCATCGTGCGCGGTCTGGCGCATTCTGTGGTGCTGGAGGTGACCGATGCGGTGATGTTCGAGGACGTGCTGCGTCAGCTTATCGACCTGGAAGGCTTCTACTGGGTGCGTACCATCCGCAAGCAGGCGCCGAGCGTCTATGCGCCGGGCTCAACCTTCACCATCGGCAAGGGCAACGTGTTGCGCGAGGGAAGCGATATCACGCTAATTGCTAACGGCATTATGGTGGCGGAAGCGCTGGAGGCGGCGCGCCAGCTTGAACAGGAGGGGGTAAGCGCAGCGGTCATCGACATGTTTACCCTGAAGCCCATCGATCGAATGCTGGTGAAAAACTACGCCGAGAAAACCGGGCGTATTGTGACCTGCGAAAACCACAGCATTCACAACGGGCTGGGATCGGCGGTGGCGGAAGTGCTGGTGGAAACCTGTCCGGTGCCTATGCGTCGGGTAGGTGTGAAGGAACGTTATGGCCAGGTGGGCACGCAGGACTTCCTGCAAAAAGAGTATGGCCTGACGGCGCATGACATTGTGTCGGCGGCGCGGGAGCTGCTGTAATAAAAAAAGCGACCGGTTAAGTGGTCGCCTTTCTTGCCGGATGGCGCTTCGCTTATCCGGCCTACAAAACCGCAGGCCCGGTAAGCGCTAGCGCCACCGGGCTTTTTAACATTACTGCTGCTGCTGCGAAGACTGGATCGCCGTCAGCGCGATGGTGTAGACGATATCGTCAACCAGCGCACCACGGGACAGATCGTTCACAGGTTTGCGCATACCTTGCAGCATTGGCCCGATGGAGATCAGGTCTGCTGAACGCTGTACCGCTTTATAGGTGGTGTTACCGGTGTTCAGATCCGGGAAAATGAACACGGTAGCGCGACCTGCAACCGGCGAGTTTGGCGCTTTAGATTTCGCCACGTCAGCCATGACGGCAGCATCGTACTGGAGCGGGCCGTCGATCATCAGATCGGGGCGTTTTTCCTGCGCAATGCGGGTTGCTTCACGGACTTTCTCTACGTCGCTGCCTGCACCAGAGGTACCGGTGGAGTAGGAGAGCATCGCTACGCGCGGTTCAATACCGAAGGCAGTCGCGGAGTCCGCAGACTGGATAGCGATTTCTGCCAGCTGCTCTGCGGTTGGATCCGGGTTGATCGCGCAGTCGCCGTAAACGTAAACCTGTTCAGGCAGCAGCATGAAGAACACGGAGGAGACCAGAGAACTGCCCGGTGCGGTTTTGATCAGCTGCAACGGTGGGCGGATGGTGTTCGCGGTGGTGTGAACCGCACCGGAAACCAGACCGTCAACTTCGTCCTGCTCCAGCATCAGAGTGCCCAGCACCACGTTGTCTTCCAGCTGCTCGCGCGCAACGGCTTCGGTCATGCCTTTGTTCTTACGCAGCTCAACCAGACGGGCAACATAGCTTTCGCGCACCACCTCTGGGTCAACGATTTCGATGCCAGCGCCCAGCTCAACGCCCTGAGACGCCGCAACGCGGTTGATCTCATCCGGATTACCCAGCAGCACACAGGTCGCGATACCGCGCTCAGCACAGATGGCCGCCGCTTTAACGGTACGTGGTTCGTCGCCTTCTGGCAGAACCACGCGTTTGCCCGCTTTACGCGCCAGCTCGGTCAGCTGGTAGCGGAAGGCTGGAGGAGACAGACGGCGGCTGCGCTCGGAGGTCGCGGTCAGGGATTCAATCCAGTCTGCGTCGATGTAGCCCGCAACGTATTCCTGAACCTTCTCGATACGCTCGTGGTCATCAACCGGCACTTCCAGGTTGAAGCTTTGCAGGCTCAGGGAGGTCTGCCAGGTGTTGGTGTTCACCATGAAGACCGGCAGGCCGGTCGCGAACGCACGTTCGCACAGCTTGCTGATACGCGCGTCCATTTCGTAGCCGCCGGTCAGCAGAATTGCACCGATTTCCACGCCGTTCATCGCCGCCAGGCAGGCAGCAACCAGCACGTCCGGACGGTCTGCGGAGGTCACCAGCAGGGAACCTGCGCGGAAGTGCTCAAGCATGTGCGGAATGCTGCGCGCACAGAAGGTCACGGACTTCACGCGGCGGGTGTTGATATCGCCTTCGTTGATCACGGTGGCGTTCAGGTGACGCGCCATATCGATTGCGCGGGTGGCAATCAGATCGAAGCTCCATGGCACCGCGCCCAGAACAGGCAGTGGGCTGGAATCTTGCAGCTTAGCCGGGTCAACCTTGATAACTTTCGCTTTGGATGAGTCGTCGAAGATTTCTGACAGGTCAGGACGCGTACGGCCCTGTTCATCAACCGGTGCGTTCAGTTTGTTAACGATAACGCCGGTGATGCTGGTGTTTTTCGCACCGCCGAAGCTGCTGCGCGTCAGTTCGATACGCTCTTTCAGCTGCTCTGGGGTATCAGTACCCTGGGACATCACGAAAACGATCTCTGCGTTCAGGGTTTTCGCGATTTCAAAGTTCAGGGACTGGGCAAACTGGTGTTTACGGGTCGGGACCAGGCCTTCAACCAGCACCACTTCCGCGTCTTGCGCGTTAGCGTGGTAGTTGGCAATGATCTCTTCCATCAGCACGTCTTTCTGGTTGCTGGAGAGCAGAGACTCAACGTGGCTCATCTTCAGCGGTTCAGCCGCAGGAAGATTGGAATTCTTACGCACGATGGTGGTGGTCTGGTCTGGCGCATCGCCACCGGCACGAGGCTGGGCGATAGGCTTAAAGACGCTCAGACGAACGCCTTTGCGTTCCATAGCGCGGATCACGCCGAGGCTGACGCTGGTCAGGCCGACGCTGGTTCCGGTAGGGATCAGCATAATAGTACGGGACACGGTTTATCCTCTTTCGTTACCGCCGCGTTGGGCGGGCTACAAAACAGCACCGCCAGCATTGCTGGCGGTGTGGAATCAGGCAGTCAGGCGGCACGCGTCTTGCGCGATGACCAGCTCTTCGTTAGTTGGGATAACGATAGCCGGGCGGGTGCCTTCTTTGTTGATGAAGCCAGACTTGCCGAAACGGGCAGCCAGGTTACGCTCGTGATCGACTTCGAAGCCCAGTACGCCCAGTTTGCCCAGGGACAGCTCACGTACCATTGCCGCGTTCTCACCGATGCCGCCAGTGAAGATAACCGCGTCCAGACGACCGTCCATCAGCGCGGTGTAAGAACCGATGTACTTCGCCAGACGGTGGCAGTAAACGTCCATTGCACGCTTAGCATCTTCTTTGCTGTCGTAGTTGTCTTCAACGTAACGGCAGTCGCTGGTAACTTCGGTCAGACCCAGCAGGCCAGACTCTTTGGTCAGCATTTTGTTGATGTCGTCAACGCTCATGCCCAGGGTGTCGTGCAGGTGGAAGATAATCGCCGGGTCGATATCACCGGAACGGGTACCCATCACCAGACCTTCCAGCGGGGTCAGACCCATAGAGGTGTCAACACACTTGCCGTTGCGGATAGCAGAAACAGAACCACCGTTGCCCAGGTGGCAGGTGATGATGTTGACTTCTTCAACCGGCTTGTTCAGTACTTTTGCGGCTTCCTGAGTCACATAGAAGTGGCTGGTGCCGTGTGCGCCGTAACGACGTACGCCGTGCTCTTTGTACAGGCTGTACGGCAGGGCATAGAGGTAAGACTCTTCCGGCATGGTCTGATGGAACGCGGTGTCAAACACGGCCACGTTTTTGTCTTTCAGATTCGGGAAGGATTTCAGTGCTTCAGCGATACCGATCAGGTGAGCCGGGTTATGCAGCGGTGCGAAAGACGCAGAGTCTTTGATGCCCTGGATCACAGAGTCGTCAATCACCACGGAACTGGTGTATTTTTCGCCGCCGTGGACGATACGGTGACCAATTGCAGTCAGCTGAGCAGACAGTTCTGGTTTTTGTGCCAGAATAGTGTTAACGATAAAGTTCAGCGCTTCACTGTGAGCGGCGCCTGCACCTAAAGCCGCTTCTTGTTTGCTGCCGTCCATCTTCCACTTGATACGTGCTTCAGGCAGATGGAAACATTCGGCCAAACCAGAGAGGTACTCGTCACCGTTGAGCGCATCGATGATGGCGAATTTCAGTGAAGAGCTACCGCAGTTCAGAACCAGTACTAACTTACTCGACATGGAAGTACCTATAATTGATACGTGGCTAAAAAAACGTCAATGAGCCTAAAAGCGTAACGCAAGCTGACCCAGACGTTTATGATTAACATCATGCCAAACGAACATTTTGGCAGGATGGAAGAAATACCTATGATTTTAAGCCATTTTGAACATTTTTCAGACAATGGCATAATATGCGATAATTTGACGAGTTAACGCTTCTCGTCTACGGCCCTATCAGGCTGGCACAGGATACCCGATACGGGGTAGCGATGACAAAATATTTTGAACGTTGTCATAGCCTGTTGTGGTTTTGCACGAAAATTTTAATTTTTATATGTGAAGTTGAGGTACAGCCATGTCGACACCCGAAATCCCGTCCGTAAATTTTTTTAGTCTGTTTCGTCGGGGACAGCATTACGCTAAGACGTGGCCGATGGAAAAGCGCCTGGCACCGATGTTTATTGAGAACCGTACCATCCGCGCCACGCGCTATGCGATCCGCTTTATGCCTCCTGTTGCCGTCTTTACCCTGTGCTGGCAGATCGCATTAGGTGGACAGCTTGGGCCTGCCGTCGCGACAGCGCTCTTTGCGTTAAGCCTGCCGATGCAGGGGTTGTGGTGGTTAGGTAAACGCTCCGTCACGCCACTTCCGCCTTCTATTTTACACTGGTTTTATGAAGTGCGTGGAAAACTGGAGGAGGCCGGGCAGGCGCTCGCTCCGGTTGAAGGCAAGCCGGACTATCAGGCGCTGGCGGACACGTTAAAGCGCGCGTTTAAACAGCTTGATAAAACATTCCTCGATGACTTGTGATTGATCATCGAAACGACGACCAAAAGAAGGCACAGTAACAGTCAGTTACCGTGTCTTTTTTTTACAGTGCAATGCGCTACAGGAGTCGAAAGATGGAAATGACCCATGCTCAACGTCTGATTTTGTCTAACCAGTACAAGATGATGACTATGCTTGATCCCGATAACGCTGCGCGCTACAGCCGCCTGCAAACCATTGTCGAACGTGGCTTTGGCTTGCAAATGCGCGAACTGGATCGTGAATTTGGCGAGCTGAAAGAGGAAACTTGCCGTATCGTTATCGACATCATGGAGATGTACCACGCGCTGCATGTGTCCTGGACCAACCTGAAAGATCGGCAATCCATTGACGAGCGCCGCGTGACGTTCCTGGGCTTTGATGCCGCGACGGAAGCGCGCTATCTGAGCTATGTGCGCTTTATGGTGAATACCGAAGGGCGCTACACCCATTTTGATGCGGGTACGCACGGCTTCAACGCCCAAACCCCCATGTGGGATAAATATCAACGTATGCTGAGCGCGTGGCACGCCTGTCCGCGTCAGTACCATTTAAGCAGCAACGAAATTCAACAAATCATTAATGCCTGACGGAGGTGCGTGTGCAGTGTAAAGGTTTTCTGTTTGATCTGGACGGTACGCTGGTGGATTCGCTGCCGGTGGTGGAACGCTCGTGGTGCCACTGGGCCGACCGGCACGGCATCGACCATCAGGACGTACTGAATTTTATCCATGGCAAACAGGCCATTACCTCATTGCGGCACTTCCTGGCGGGACGTTCTGAGGAAGAAATTCAGGCGGAGTTCAGCTATCTGGAGCAGATAGAAACCACCGACACCGACGGCATTACCGCGCTGCCCGGTGCGCGCGAACTGCTTGAGCACCTGAATGAAGCGCAGATCCCGTGGGCTATCGTCACCTCCGGCTCGATTCCCGTCGCGCATGCCCGTCATAAGGCGGCCGGTTTACCGACGCCGGACGTGTTCATTACCGCTGAGCGCGTGAAGCGCGGCAAGCCTGAACCGGATGCGTTTCTGCTCGGCGCTGAACTGCTGGGCCTTGCCCCTGCGGAGTGCGTGGTGGTGGAAGACGCGGCGGCAGGCGTTCTGGCCGGTCTGAATGCCGGGAGCCACGTCATTGCCGTTAACGTACCGGCGGGTTCCCCCCGGCTGGAGGAGGCGGATTTTGTGATTAACACCCTGACCGCCATCGACGTCTCGAAGGCCTCTGACGGGATCGTAACCGTCTCGCTAAAAATGTAATCCCATGATTTAGCCCCGCATTACCGGGGCTTTTTTTATGGCAGAATGGCTTCTCCTCCACTGACAAGGACATGTTGTGAACGGTGAACTGATTTGGGTCCTGAGCCTGCTGTTAATCGCCATCATTCTGTTTGCCACGGGCAAGGTGCGCATGGATGCCGTCGCCCTGTTTGTGATTGTTGCGTTTGTTCTGAGCGGTACGCTTTCCCTGCCGGAAGCCTTTTCCGGGTTTAGCGACCCCAACGTCATTTTGATTGCCGCCCTGTTTATTATCGGCGACGGGCTGGTCCGCACCGGCGTGGCGACGATGATGGGATCGTGGCTGGTTAAGGTGGCGGGCAGCAGCGAAACCAAAATGCTGATTTACCTGATGCTGACGGTTGCCGGGCTGGGCGCGTTTATGAGCTCAACGGGGGTCGTGGCCATCTTTATTCCGGTGGTGCTGAGCGTCTGCATGAGAATGCAGATCTCTCCGTCGCGGCTGATGATGCCGTTAAGCTTCGCCGGGCTCATCAGCGGCATGATGACGCTGGTCGCGACGCCGCCGAACCTCGTCGTGAACAGCGAGCTGATCCGTGAGGGGCTTGAGGGGTTTAGCTTTTTCAGCGTCACGCCGATCGGCCTGGTGGTGCTGGTAATGGGCATTATCTATATGCTACTGACCCGTTTCGCGCTGAAAGGGGAGAAGCAGGACAAAGCCAAAGAGGGCTGGAAGCGGCGCTCTTTCCGCGATCTGATTAAAGAGTACCGTCTGACCGGGCGCGCCCGGCGTCTGGCCATCCGCCCGGGTTCGCCGATGGTGGGGCAGCGGCTGGATGACCTTAAGCTACGCGAACGCTATGGCGCGAACGTCATCGGGGTTGAGCGCTGGCGTCGTTTTCGTCGGGTGATCGTTAACGTGAATGGGGTATCAGAGTTCCGCGCGCGTGACGTCCTGCTGATCGATATGTCCACGGCGGACGTAGATCTGCGAGAGTTCTGTAGCGAGCAGCTGCTGGAGCCGATGGTGCTGCGCGGCGAGTATTTCTCCGACCAGGCGCTGGATGTGGGGATGGCCGAGGTCTCCCTGATCCCCGAATCAGAATTATTGGGCAAAACCGTGCGCGAAATCGGCTTTCGTACCCGCTACGGGCTGAACGTGGTGGGCCTGAAGCGCGATGGCGTGGCCCTTGAAGGGGCGGTTGTGGATGAGCCGATCCTGCTGGGGGATATTTTCCTCGTGGTCGGCAACTGGAAGCTGATTAGCCAGCTCGGGCAGAAAGGCCGCGACTTTGTGGTGCTGAATATGCCGATTGAAGAGAGCGATGCATCCCCGGCGCACAGCCAGGCGCCCCACGCGATTTTTTGTCTGGTGCTGATGGTCGCGCTGATGCTGACCGACGAGATCCCTAACCCGGTGGCGGCAATAATCGCCTGTCTGCTGATGGGCAAATTCCGCTGTATCGATGCCGAAAGCGCTTACAAGGCGATTCACTGGCCGAGCATTATTCTTATTGTCGGGATGATGCCGTTTGCCCTGGCGCTTCAGAAAACCGGCGGGGTCGATCTGATCGTTAAAGGCTTGATGGATGCGGGCGGGGGGTATGGCCCGTACCTGATGATGATTTGCCTGTTCGTCATGTGTGCCACCATTGGTTTGTTCATCTCCAATACCGCCACGGCGGTGCTGATGGCGCCCATTGCGCTGGCGATGGCGAAATCCATGGGCGTTTCGCCGTATCCGTTTGCGATGATGGTGGCGATGGCGGCGTCCGCGGCGTTTATGACGCCAGTTTCTTCTCCGGTCAATACGCTGGTGCTGGGGCCGGGGAACTATAAGTTCAGCGATTTCGTGAAGATTGGCGTGCCGTTCACCGTGCTGGTGATGCTGGTATGCGTAGTGCTGATTCCGGTGTTATTCCCGTTCTGAGAACATCGCCGGGTGGCGGCTACGCCTTACCCGGCCGTAGGCTCTGCAAGCGCAGCGCCGCTGAGCAATAAATTACAGCGGCGAATCCTGACTGATCTCATCCAGCGACAGATGGAAGCTTGGCACAAACACGCGCATAAAGTAGTCCATCTCCTCGCTGCGGCGGGATGCCAGCGTTTTCTCCAGGCGCGATTTCGCCAGCAGGAATTCGTTATTCCCGGCGGACAGCTCTTCCAGACATTTCAGGTAGGCGCACAGCGCATCGGCCTGCTTGACCAGGGATTTTTCCTCATCCGTGTACTGATACTCGTCGATCAGCGGCTCGAAGATATCGCGCAGCTCTTCGGGCACCATGTCGATCAGTTTCTGCTGGGCAATCTTCTCGATGGCCTTATATTCCTGTGCAATCTGCGAATTGAAGTATTTTACCGGCGTGGGCAGATCCCCGGTCAGCACTTCCGAAGCGTCGTGGTACATCGCCAGCAGGGCAATACGCTCGGCATTCACCTGTCCGTTGAATTTGCGGTTTTTAATCGCGGCCAGCGCGTGCGCGACCATGGCAACCTGCAAACTGTGCTCTGACACGTTTTCAGTGCGTACGTTGCGCATCAGCGGCCAGCGGTTGATGAGTTTCAGGCGGGAGAGGTGGGCAAAAAAATGACTCTGACTCATAGGTTACCTTATGTCTTCACTGCGACAGACTTCATTGTGCGGGGAGGGGAGGGAAGATGCAAATTTGCGGATGGTGCAGGCCGGGCAGACGCAGCGCCACCCGGCAGAAAGGCCAGTTACTGATGATACCCGGAGAGGAAGCGCCCGAAGCGGCTGATGGCCATCTCAAGATCGTCTTCGCGCGGCAGGGTCACGATACGCACATGATCCGGCCACGGCCAGTTAAACGCCGTACCCTGAACCAGCAGCACTTTTTCCTGCAACAGGAAGTCGAGCACCATTTTCTGGTCGTCGTGAATATTAAAGCGCTTCGCGTCGATTTTCGGGAACATATACAGCGCGCCGTTAGGCTTCACGCAGGAAACCCCCGGAATATCATTAATCAGTTCCCATGCGCGGTTGCGCTGTTCATACAGACGGCCGCCCGGGACGATGAACTCGCTGATGCTTTGATAGCCCCCGAGCGCCGTCTGGATCGCATGCTGTGCCGGTACGTTGGCGCACAGACGCATGGATGCCAGCATCTCCAGCCCTTCAATGTAGCCTTTCGCATGTTTTTTCGGACCGTTCAGCACCATCCAGCCCTGACGGAAACCGGCCACGCGGTAGGTTTTAGACAGGCCGTTAAAAGTGACGGTCAGCAGGTCGGGCGCCAGCGCGGCGATAGAGTGGTGCTGCGCCGCGTCGTACAGGATCTTGTCGTAAATCTCGTCGGCAAAGATGATCAGGTTGTGCTGGCGGGCGATCTCGACGATCTCCATCAGCAGCTCTTTTGAATAGACCGCGCCCGTCGGGTTGTTCGGGTTGATGATCACAATCCCACGCGTGCGAGGCGTAATTTTCGCGCGAATGTCGTCCAGATCCGGGAACCAGTCAGAGGATTCGTCGCAAAGATAATGTACCGCTTTACCGCTGGAGAGCGATACGGCAGCGGTCCACAGCGGATAGTCCGGCGCGGGAACCAGCATTTCGTCACCGCTGTTCAGCAGCGCCTGCATCGCCTGAACGATCAGTTCCGAGACGCCGTTGCCAATGTAGATATCTTCAACGGTGACGTCGCGCATTCCGCGAGCCTGATAGTGCTGCATAATGGCTTTACGGGCGGAGTAAAGGCCTTTTGAATCACAATAGCCTTGTGCCGTTGGCAGGTTACGGATCACATCCACCAGGATCTCATCCGGCGCTTCAAAACCAAATGGCGCGGGGTTGCCGATGTTGAGTTTCAGAACCTTATTGCCTTCCTCTTCAAGGCGTTTTGCCTCTTTGAGTACCGGGCCACGGATGTCGTAACAGACGTTGTCGAGCTTGCTGGATTTTTCGATAGGGGACATGAACCTTTAACCTTTTCGCTATTATTGCAACTTCCTGCCGTGGAAGCAGCACGGAACAATGTACTCCCACCGCGCCTCGTTTTGAAGGGCGCACAGAAGAAGATTTTGTCCAGTCGGGCAGTGCCGCTGTGATCGCTTAATCTAATGACGGAGTGATTTTGTGCCTGAAATCACCGTGATTACGCTTATTGCTGGGTTTTTTATGCTGAAAATAGCATATAAGTATTAATATTATTCTGAGGTAAATAAAAAGACGATCCGGGCTGAGGCAGTAGTCCCTCTGAGTGACCATTCGTAAAACCTGAATGCTCAGATACAGATTGCCATATTAGCAAAGCCAGGTTAAAAGTTACTCATGTGAAATTAATGTTAAGGGTTATTAATGATTGGCCTGAATCTAAATTAAACTTTATTTATTATTAACGACGAAAATGCAACTTTCGTTAATTTTAATAAAAAGAGTGTAGTTGCTTATCATTGGCGTTAAATCCGTATTAGTGCAATAAGACTTATAAATATAGTGGATTTGGGTTAAGATGTGTTTCGGGAATGCAGCAGAGCGATAGGCCTGTTACGTATATCGGATTCTGCTTTCCTGTATTAATCGATTGTTATTGTTAAAGTTATCTCTGGCCGATTGGGTAAGTCACATCTTGCGACGTTGGCAACGCTGCGATATAGATGGCAGAAAACATGTCTTACTCTTTATGGAATTTACATCTACCTGCACACAACGAAATAACCTGAACGCAAGAGAATAAAAATAACGTCATGAAACGTGATTTCTGACTGTTGATATACCACAGTACAATAACTATCTGTCAGGCAGTCTGCCGGGCCGGGATGCGAGGGAAACACTTCAGAAGGAATTGCTTAACCGTTACACACAGCTTCAACCCGGGCAGCTCCGCACGAGCAACCTGAAAGTGAAAAGATATGATAAATGCAAATCGTCCGATAATGAATCTCGACCTCGATCTGCTGAGAACGTTTGTTGCGGTCGCCGATCTCAACACTTTTGCAGCAGCTGCTGCCGCAGTATGCCGTACCCAGTCCGCCGTAAGTCAGCAAATGCAGCGACTGGAACAACTGGTTGGTAAAGAGCTTTTTGCGCGCCATGGACGTAATAAGCTTTTAACAGAACATGGTATTCAGCTTCTGGGTTATGCCAGAAAGATACTGCGCTTTAATGATGAAGCCTGTATGTCATTAATGTTTAGCAATCTTCAGGGAGTGTTAACATTAGGGGCGTCAGATGAATCAGCAGATACCATTTTACCTTTCCTTCTCAATCGAATTAGCTCGGTTTATCCGAAGCTTGCCCTGGACGTTAGCGTTAAACGCAATGCCTTCATGGTTGAGATGCTGAAAGAGAACGAGGTTGACCTGGTGGTCACCACGCATCGACCCGGCCAGTTTGACTGCCTGACGCTGCGTACTTCTCCAACGCACTGGTACTGTGCCGCGGAGTACGTATTGCAACAAGGTGAGCCAATACCCCTGGTTCTGCTGGACGATCCCAGTCCGTTCCGCGATATGGTGCTGGCTGCGCTCAACGAGGCCAGTATCCCCTG
This sequence comes from Enterobacter sp. GD03975, assembly GCF_029838645.1. NCBI lineage: Bacteria > Pseudomonadati > Pseudomonadota > Gammaproteobacteria > Enterobacterales > Enterobacteriaceae > Enterobacter > Enterobacter sp. GD03975. Next base: position 231,314 of record NZ_JAOBZC010000004.1, on the reverse strand, counting down.
GCGTCTGGCGTACGTGGCGTCCACGTTGCCCGCAGTGCGAGCGGCGGTGAAGGCCGGGCTTGGCGTAACGGCCCGTCCGGTTGAGATGATGAGCCCCGACCTGCGCGTGCTGGGCAAATCAGAGGGGCTTCCCTCGCTGCCGGATACGGAGTACATGCTGTGCCATAACGCCGGCAGCAACAACGAGCTGGCAAAGGTGGTATTCGAAGCAATGCAAAACTACCACAATCCATGGCAGTACGCGCATGCTACTCCTGAAGGAGGGGATGACTCGCTGATCGTGGAAGGGGATTTTGAGTGATCGTTTCCTCAAAATTCTCGTAACAAAATGTAAGTGTAAAAAAGAGCCACTCGCATGATTTTTTCATGCGAGTGGTTTTTTTTGCTATTCATAACCGCATGAGGTGTGTGGATAAGTGAATTAGCGCTTAATTATCAATAAGACAAATGCATTTGATTAATATGTGAACAATACCTGTTCTATCTTCCCTCATACCCTGCCGATGTTAAAAAAACAGGAAATATGTTGCTGTTTTTTTGATTGAATTAACAAAAGCGTGTCTCAGATCAAGAAAATACTCCTATTTAGGGGGAGGAATCGTTGGCAAATCCTGTCAAAATAGGAGGGTTATTTTTTTTACTTCCAAAACGGACACGATTCAACAAGATGCATTTGACGTAAAGTCACCTGGCCACCAGGGTTAAAGGGCACCAAATGTTAATGAGAATCGCTCGATGTAATTTAATGTGAAGAAACCTTTGTTAAAGTTGACAAAAGGTTATAGATAGGAGTAAAAAACCCCATCATTTTGCTGTCTATGTCTCATTTCTGACAGTTAGTGTAAGGTTATTTTGTTCCTCCCCATGAATCGATGTGATGCCCATCTGCCAGCAAGAGCAGTGTCGTCGGTATCACTTTTGATGAGTAAGCAATGAGTATGTCAACATCCACAGAAGTCATCGCTCATCACTGGGCATTCGCAATCTTTCTTATTGTAGCCATTGGCCTGTGCTGCCTGATGTTAGTCGGCGGCTGGTTCCTGGGCGGTCGCGCCCGCGCAAGGCACAAAAACACACCTTTCGAATCAGGTATTGATTCCGTAGGTACCGCTCGCTTACGCCTGTCTGCCAAGTTCTACCTGGTAGCCATGTTCTTCGTCATTTTTGACGTGGAAGCGCTTTACCTCTTCGCGTGGTCGACCTCCATTCGCGAAAGTGGTTGGGTGGGCTTTGTCGAGGCCGCAATTTTCATTTTAGTGTTACTGGCCGGTCTGGTTTATCTGGTGCGTATTGGCGCGCTGGACTGGACACCTGTGCGTTCACGCCGTGAACACATCAATCCGGAAAACAGTATCTCTAATCGTCAGCAGTAACAGCGAGGCAATAAGATGGATTATACGCTCACCCGCATAGATCCTAACGGTGAGAATGACCGTTACCCCCTGCAAAAACAGGAGATCGTAACTGACCCCCTGGAGCAAGAAGTCAACAAAAGCGTGTACATGGGCAAGCTCGAGCATGCCATGCACGATATGGTCAACTGGGGTCGTAAGAACTCCATCTGGCCCTACAACTTTGGCCTTTCTTGCTGCTACGTTGAAATGGTGACGTCATTCACTGCGGTGCATGACGTTGCGCGTTTTGGGGCAGAGGTACTGCGTGCTTCTCCACGTCAGGCTGACCTGATGGTGGTGGCCGGGACCTGCTTTACCAAAATGGCACCGGTTATTCAGCGTCTTTATGACCAGATGCTGGAGCCAAAATGGGTTATCTCCATGGGTGCATGTGCAAACTCCGGCGGTATGTACGACATTTATTCCGTTGTGCAGGGCGTTGATAAGTTCATTCCGGTGGACGTTTACATCCCAGGCTGCCCGCCGCGTCCAGAGGCCTACATGCAGGCGCTGATGCTGCTCCAGGAGTCAATCGGTAAAGAACGCCGCCCACTTTCATGGGTTGTTGGCGATCAGGGTGTCTATCGCGCGAACATGCAGTCCGAGCGCGAGCGTAAACGTGGTGAACGAATTGCCGTCACCAACCTGCGTACGCCTGACGAAATTTAATTTGCGCCTGTGGGCCTGGAGAACACCTTCGCATATCACTACTCAAATAGCGCGAAGCCAGGCTTAACAGTCACCACGGACCATTTGCAATGGTGAACAATATGACCGACTTAACCGCGCAAGAAGCTGCCTGGCAGACCCGGGATCATCTCGATGACCCCGTCATTGGCGAACTGCGCAACCGTTTTGGGCCGGATGCCTTTACTGTTCAGGCCACCCGCACCGGGGTACCCGTTGTTTGGGTGAAGCGTGAGCAATTACTGGAAGTTGTCGATTTCCTCAAGAAATTGCCAAAACCTTACGTCATGCTGTTTGACTTACACGGCATGGACGAACGTCTGAGAACGCACCGCCAGGGCCTCCCTGCTGCGGATTTTTCCGTTTTCTACCACCTGATATCAATAGACCGCAACACGGATATCATGCTCAAGGTGGCATTGTCTGAAAACGACATGCATCTGCCGACGATCACCAAACTTTTCCCTAACGCTAACTGGTACGAGCGTGAAACCTGGGAAATGTTCGGCATGACCTTCGACGGCCACCCGCACCTGACGCGCATCATGATGCCGCAGACCTGGACCGGCCACCCGCTGCGTAAAGACTACCCGGCACGTGCCACCGAATTCGACCCGTTTGAGCTGACCAAAGCCAAGCAGGATCTGGAGATGGAAGCGCTGACCTTCAAGCCGGAAGACTGGGGCATGAAGCGCGGTACCGAAAACGAGGACTTCATGTTCCTCAACCTCGGTCCGAACCACCCGTCTGCGCACGGTGCGTTCCGTATAATTCTTCAGCTTGACGGCGAAGAGATTGTCGACTGCGTCCCTGACATCGGCTACCACCACCGTGGTGCTGAGAAGATGGGCGAGCGTCAGTCCTGGCACAGCTACATTCCGTATACCGACCGTATCGAATACCTCGGCGGCTGCGTGAACGAAATGCCTTACGTGCTGGCCGTTGAGAAACTGGCAGGTATCACCGTCCCGGATCGCGTTAACGTGATTCGCGTGATGCTGTCTGAACTGTTCCGTATTAACAGCCACCTGCTGTACATCTCCACGTTCATTCAGGACGTTGGCGCGATGACCCCGGTCTTCTTCGCCTTTACCGATCGTCAGAAAATCTACGATCTGGTTGAAGCGATTACCGGCTTCCGTATGCACCCGGCCTGGTTCCGTATCGGCGGTGTGGCGCACGATCTGCCGCGCGGCTGGGACCGCCTGCTGCGTGAATTCCTCGACTGGATGCCGAAACGTCTGGCGTCTTACGAGAAAGCCGCGCTGCGTAACTCCATCCTGAAGGGCCGTTCCCAGGGCGTTGCGGCCTACGGCGCGAAAGAAGCGCTGGAGTGGGGGACCACAGGTGCAGGCCTGCGCGCGACCGGTATTGACTTCGACGTGCGTAAAGCCCGTCCTTACTCTGGCTACGAGAACTTCGACTTTGAAGTCCCGGTGGGCGGCGGCGTTTCCGACTGCTACACCCGCGTGATGCTGAAAGTGGAAGAGCTGCGCCAGAGCCTGCGCATTCTTGAGCAGTGCCTCAACAACATGCCGGAAGGCCCGTTCAAGGCGGATCACCCGCTGACGACGCCGCCACCGAAAGAGCGCACGCTGCAACATATCGAAACCCTGATCACCCACTTCCTGCAAGTTTCCTGGGGCCCGGTCATGCCGGCACAAGAATCCTTCCAGATGATTGAAGCGACCAAGGGTATCAACAGCTACTACCTCACCAGTGACGGCAGCACCATGAGCTACCGTACCCGCGTGCGTACGCCAAGCTTCGCGCACTTGCAGCAGATCCCGGCCGCCATTCGCGGCAGTCTGGTCTCCGACCTGATTGTGTATCTGGGTAGTATCGATTTTGTTATGTCAGATGTGGACCGCTAATTATGCACGAGAATCAACAACCACAAACCGAGGCTTTTGAGCTGAGTGAAGCAGAGCGTGCCGCCATTGAGCACGAGATGCACCACTACGAAGACCCGCGTGCGGCGTCCATTGAAGCGCTGAAAATCGTACAGAAACAGCGTGGTTGGGTGCCGGATGGGGCGATCTACGAGATCGCAAAAGTGCTGGGCATTCCGGCAAGTGACGTAGAGGGCGTAGCCACGTTCTACAGCCAGATCTTCCGTCAGCCGGTAGGCCGCCATGTGATCCGCTACTGTGACAGCGTCGTCTGCCACATTACCGGCTATCAGGGCATTCAGGCTGCGATTGAGAAAAAGCTCAATATCAAGCCGGGCCAGACCACGTTCGATGGACGCTTTACTCTGCTGCCAACCTGCTGCCTGGGTAACTGCGACAAGGGGCCGACCATGATGATTGATGAGGACACTCACAGCCATCTGACGCCGGAAGCGATTCCTGACCTGCTGGAGCAGTACAAATGAAAACTGTAATTCGTACTGCTGAGACGCATCCGCTGACCTGGCGTCTGCGTGATGACAAACAGCCGGTATGGCTCGACGAATACCAGAGCAAAAACGGCTATGCCGGTGCGCGTAAAGCCCTTGGCGGCATGGCGCCGGACGATATCGTTAATGCAGTTAAAGATTCCGGCCTGAAAGGCCGCGGCGGTGCGGGCTTCTCCACTGGTCTGAAGTGGAGCCTGATGCCAAAAGATGAATCCATGAACATCCGTTACCTGCTGTGTAACGCCGATGAAATGGAGCCGGGCACCTATAAAGACCGTCTGCTGATGGAGCAGCTGCCGCACCTGCTGGTGGAAGGCATGCTGATCTCCGCGTTTGCGCTGAAAGCGTACCGTGGCTACATCTTCCTGCGCGGTGAGTACATCGAAGCGGCTGAAAACCTGCGTCGCGCCATTGCCGAAGCCACCGAAGCCGGCCTTCTGGGTAAAAACATCCTGGGCACCGGGTTTGACTTCGAACTGTTCGTGCACACCGGTGCCGGGCGTTATATCTGCGGTGAAGAAACCGCGCTGATTAACTCCCTGGAAGGTCGCCGTGCGAACCCGCGTTCCAAGCCACCGTTCCCGGCAAGCTCCGGCGTATGGGGTAAACCGACCTGCGTCAACAACGTCGAAACCCTGTGTAACGTCCCGGCTATCCTCGCGAACGGCGTGGAGTGGTATCAGGGCATCTCCTCAAGCAAAGATGCGGGTACCAAGCTGATGGGCTTCTCCGGGCGCGTGAAGAATCCTGGCGTCTGGGAACTGCCGTTTGGCACCACCGCACGCGAAATTCTTGAAGACTACGCAGGCGGCATGCGCGATGGCCTGAAATTCAAAGCCTGGCAGCCGGGTGGGGCGGGGACGGACTTCCTGACCGAAGCCCACCTTGATCTGCCAATGGAGTTCGAAAGCATTGGTAAAGCAGGTAGCCGTCTGGGTACGGCGCTGGCGATGGCCGTCGACCACGAGATCGGCATGGTATCGCTGGTGCGTAACCTTGAAGAGTTCTTCGCCCGTGAGTCCTGCGGCTGGTGTACACCGTGCCGTGACGGTCTGCCGTGGAGCGTGAAGATCCTGCGTGCTATCGAGCGTGGCGAAGGTCAGCCGGGCGATATCGAGACACTTGAGCAACTGTGTCGATTCCTGGGGCCAGGTAAAACCTTCTGCGCCCACGCACCGGGTGCCGTCGAGCCACTGCAAAGCGCGATTAAATATTTCCGCGACGAATTCGAAGCAGGCATCAAGCAGCCGTTCAGCAATACCCATTCGATCAATGGTATTCAGCCGAACCTGCTGAAAGCGCGCTGGTAACGACAAGAATTTTGATTAACGCTCGGTTTCGACTGAGCCAACTGGAAGCATGCTAATGGCTACGATTCATGTAGACGGCAAAGAATACGAAGTCAACGGGGCGGACAACCTGCTGGAAGCTTGTCTGTCTCTTGGCCTCGATATTCCGTACTTTTGCTGGCATCCGGCGCTGGGCAGCGTCGGTGCTTGCCGCCAGTGTGCGGTGAAGCAATATCAAAACGCGGAAGACACGCGTGGTCGCCTGGTGATGTCCTGTATGACGCCAGCCGCCGAAGGCACCTTTATTTCGATTGATGACGAAGAAGCCAAACAGTTCCGTGAAAGCGTGGTGGAGTGGCTGATGACCAACCACCCGCACGACTGTCCGGTTTGTGAAGAGGGCGGTAACTGCCACCTTCAGGATATGACCGTCATGACCGGTCACAGCTTCCGTCGCTATCGCTTTACCAAGCGTACCCACCGTAACCAGGATCTGGGGCCGTTCATCTCGCACGAAATGAACCGCTGCATCGCCTGCTACCGCTGCGTGCGTTACTACAAAGACTACGCAGACGGTCAGGATCTGGGCGTGTATGGCGCGCACGACAACGTCTACTTCGGTCGTCCGGAAGACGGTACGCTCGAGAGCGAATTCTCCGGTAACCTGGTAGAAATCTGTCCGACCGGCGTATTCACGGATAAAACCCACTCCGAGCGCTACAACCGTAAATGGGACATGCAGTTTGCGCCAAGCATCTGCCAGCAGTGTTCCCTCGGCTGTAACACCAGCCCGGGTGAGCGTTACGGCGAACTGCGTCGTATCGAAAACCGTTACAACGGTACCGTTAACCACTACTTCCTCTGCGACCGCGGTCGTTTCGGCTATGGCTACGTGAACCTGAAAGACCGTCCGCGTCAGCCGGTTCAGCGCCGTGGCGACGACGTCATCACCCTCAACGCCGAGCAGGCGATGCAGGGCGCGGCAGATATTCTGCGCCAGTCGAAGAAAGTGATCGGCATCGGCTCCCCGCGCGCCAGCATCGAAAGCAACTTTGCGCTGCGCGAGCTGGTGGGTGCGGAAAACTTCTATACCGGTATCGCTCAGGGCGAGCAGGAACGTCTCCAGCTGGTGCTGAAGGTACTGCGTGAAGGCGGCGTTCATACGCCAGCGCTGCGCGAAATCGAATCCTATGATGCGGTTCTGGTGCTGGGTGAAGACCTGACGCAGACCGGCGCCCGCGCGGCTCTGGCGGTTCGTCAGGCGGTGAAGGGTAAAGCACGTGAAATGGCAGCAGCGCAGAAAGTGGCTGACTGGCAGATTGCGGCGATCCTCAACATCGGCCAGCGCGCGAAACATCCTCTGTTTGTGACTAACGTTGACAACACCCGTCTGGACGATATCGCCGCGTGGACCTACTGCGCGCCGGTTGAAGACCAGGCGCGCCTGGGCTTTGCCATTGCCCACGCGCTGGACAGCAACTCTCCGGCCGTTGAACTGGATCGCGACCTGCAAAACAAGGTCGACGTGATTGTTCAGGCCCTCGCAGGTGCGAAAAAACCGCTGATCATCTCCGGTACCAACGCCGGTAGCGCTGAAATCATTCAGGCCGCCGCGAACGTTGCCAAAGCCCTGAAAGGCCGCGGCGCTGACGTCGGTGTGACCATGATTGCCCGTGCGGTAAACAGCATCGGTCTGGGCATGATTGGCGGCGGCTCGCTGGAAGAAGCGTTAAGCGAACTGGAATCCGGTGCCGCTGACGCCGTTGTGGTGCTGGAAAATGACCTGCATCGCCACGCGTCTGCCGCACGCGTTGACGCAGCGCTCTCCAAAGCGCCGCTGGTCATGGTGATTGACCATCAGCGCACCGCGATCATGGACAAAGCGCACCTGGTACTCTCTGCGGCAAGTTTTGCAGAAAGTGACGGTACGGTTATCAATAACGAAGGCCGCGCACAGCGTTTCTTCCAGGTTTATGACCCGGCGTACTACGACAGCAACACTGTGATGCTGGAAAGCTGGCGCTGGCTGCACTCCCTGCACAGCACCGTGCAGAGCCGTGAAGTGGACTGGACGCAGCTCGACCACGTTATCGACGCGGTTGTTGAGAAACTGCCTCAGCTGGCGGGTATTAAAGACGCCGCGCCTGACGCAAGCTTCCGCATTCGCGGTCAGAAACTGGCGCGTGAACCGCACCGCTACAGCGGTCGTACCGCGATGCGCGCCAACATCAGCGTGCACGAACCGCGCCAGCCGCAGGATAAAGACACCATGTTTGCCTTCTCGATGGAAGGGAACAACCAGCCGTCTGCGCCGCGTTCGCAAATCCCGTTTGCATGGGCACCGGGCTGGAACTCCCCGCAGGCATGGAACAAGTTCCAGGCTGAAGTGGGCGGTCACCTGCGCCACGGCGATCCGGGCGTACGTCTGATTGAAGCCTCCGAAACCGGTCTGGACTTCTTCACTACCGTTCCGGCGAGCTTCCAGGCTCAGGAAGGTCAGTGGCGTATTGCGCCGTACTACCACCTGTTCGGTAGCGATGAAATGTCCCAGCGTTCTCCGGTATTCCAGCAGCGTATGCCGCAGCCGTACATCAAGCTCAACCCGGCGGATGCCGCGAAGCTTGGCGTGAACGCGGGTGCGAACATTGCCTTTAGCTACGACGGCCAGACCATCAGCCTGCCGCTGATTATTTCTGAACGTCTGTCAGCAGGGCAGGTGGGTCTGCCGATGGGGATGCCTGGCATCGCGCCGGTTCTGGCGGGTGCGCATCTTGATAACCTTCAGGAGGCAAAAGCATGAGTTGGTTAACACCGGATCTTATCGATATCCTGCTGAGCATTCTGAAAGCGGTTGTGATTCTGCTGGTGGTCGTCACCTGCGGCGCGTTCATGAGCTTTGGTGAACGTCGTCTTCTCGGTCTGTTCCAGAACCGTTACGGACCGAACCGCGTGGGCTGGGGTGGTTCACTCCAGCTGGTGGCGGACATGATCAAGATGTTCTTCAAAGAGGACTGGGTTCCGCGCTTCTCGGACCGCGTGATCTTTACGCTGGCACCGATGATCGCCTTCACCTCGCTGCTGCTGGCGTTTGCTATTGTTCCCGTCAGCCCGACCTGGGTTGTCGCTGACCTGAACATCGGCATTCTGTTCTTCCTGATGATGGCAGGCCTCGCGGTTTACGCGGTGCTGTTTGCAGGCTGGTCCAGTAACAACAAATACTCGCTGCTGGGCGCGATGCGTGCTTCCGCGCAGACGCTGAGCTACGAAGTGTTCCTGGGGCTCTCCCTGATGGGCGTTGTGGCGCAGGCCGGTTCATTCAACATGACCGACATCGTCAACAACCAGGCCGACATCTGGAACGTTATCCCGCAGTTCTTTGGTTTTGTGACCTTTGCTATCGCGGGCGTGGCGGTGTGTCACCGTCACCCGTTTGACCAGCCAGAAGCCGAACAGGAACTGGCCGACGGTTACCACATTGAATATTCCGGCATGAAGTTCGGTCTGTTCTTCGTGGGCGAGTACATCGGTATCGTCACCATTTCCGCGTTGATGGTAACGCTGTTCTTTGGTGGCTGGCATGGCCCGTTCTTACCGCCGTTCATCTGGTTCGCGCTGAAAACCGCGTTCTTCATGATGATGTTCATTTTGATTCGTGCGTCCTTACCGCGTCCGCGTTATGACCAGGTAATGTCCTTCGGCTGGAAAGTGTGCCTGCCGCTGACGCTCGTCAACTTGTTGGTAACGGCGGCTGTCATTCTCTGGCAGCAGCCATAAGGGGCTTTGAGATCATGACCTTAAAAGAATTATTGGTAGGTTTCGGCACCCAGGTACGCAGTATCTGGATGATCGGCCTGCACGCGTTTGCTAAACGCGAAACCCGGATGTACCCGGAAGAGCCGGTATATCTGCCGCCGCGCTACCGTGGCCGTATCGTGCTGACGCGCGACCCGGACGGTGCCGAGCGCTGCGTTGCCTGTAACCTGTGTGCGGTAGCGTGTCCGGTGGGCTGTATCTCTCTGCAAAAAGCGGAGACGGTAGATGGCCGCTGGTATCCGGAATTCTTCCGCATCAACTTCTCACGCTGCATTTTCTGCGGTCTGTGTGAAGAAGCGTGCCCAACCACGGCGATTCAGCTGACTCCGGACTTCGAGCTGGGTGAGTACAAGCGTCAGGATCTGGTGTACGAGAAAGAGGATCTGCTGATTTCCGGTCCGGGCAAATACCCGGAATATAACTTCTACCGGATGGCGGGTATGGCAATCGACGGCAAAGATAAAGGCGAAGCAGAGAACGAAGCTAAGCCTATCGACGTCAAGAGCCTGTTACCGTAAGGAGAGGGCAATGGAATTCGCTTTTTATATCTGTGGCCTTATCGCCATCCTGGCTACGCTGCGAGTGATCACGCACACCAATCCGGTGCATGCGCTGCTGTATTTGATCATTTCGCTGCTGGCTATTTCCGGGGTGTTCTTTGCGCTGGGCGCGCACTTCGCCGGTGCGCTGGAAATCATCGTCTACGCCGGGGCCATCATGGTGCTGTTCGTGTTCGTAGTGATGATGCTGAACCTGGGCGGCTCTGAAATTGAGCAGGAACGTCAGTGGTTGAAACCGCAGGTGTGGATCGGCCCGGCAATTTTGTCGGCCATTATGCTGGCGGTCATTGTTTACGCCATTCTGGGCGTCAACGACCAGGGTATCGACGGAACGCCAATCAGCGCGAAAGCCGTGGGTATCACCCTGTTTGGTCCGTACGTTCTGGCGGTTGAGCTGGCCTCAATGCTGCTGCTGGCGGGTCTGGTTGTGGCCTTCCACGTTGGCCGCGAAGAGCGTGCTGGCGAGGTGCTGAGCAACCGCACTGACGACCGCGCGAAAAGAAAAACGGAGGAACGCGCATGATCCCCTTAACACATGGACTGATCCTCGCTGCGATTTTATTCGTTCTGGGCTTAACCGGTCTGGTTATCCGCCGCAATCTGCTGTTTATGCTGATCGGTCTGGAAATCATGATTAACGCTTCCGCGCTGGCCTTCGTGGTCGCCGGCAGCTACTGGGGCCAGACCGATGGTCAGGTGATGTACATTCTCGCCATCAGCCTCGCGGCTGCTGAAGCGAGTATTGGCCTGGCGCTGTTGCTACAGCTCCATCGTCGCCGCCAGAACCTGAACATCGATTCAGTAAGTGAGTTGCGTGGATGAACATGCTTGCCTTAACCATTATTTTTCCGCTGATTGGCTTCGTGCTGCTGGCATTTTCTCGCGGCCGCTGGTCTGAGAATCTGTCCGCGACCGTGGGCATTGGCGCTATCGGCCTGTCGGCGCTGGTCACAGCGTATGCGGGTATCGACTTCTTTAACAACGGGCGTCAGGCCTACAGCGTACCGCTGTGGAACTGGATGTCGGTCGGTAACTTCAACATCGGTTTTAACCTGGTGCTGGATGGTCTGTCTCTGACCATGCTCTCCGTGGTCACCGGCGTGGGCTTCCTGATCCACATGTTCGCCTCCTGGTATATGCGCGGTGAAGAGGGATACTCCCGCTTCTTCGCCTACACCAACCTGTTTATCGCCAGCATGGTCGTTCTGGTGCTGGCCGATAACCTGCTGCTGATGTATCTGGGCTGGGAAGGCGTGGGCCTGTGCTCTTACCTGCTGATCGGTTTCTACTACACCGATCCGAAGAATGGCGCAGCGGCCATGAAAGCGTTCGTCGTGACCCGCGTGGGTGACGTGTTCCTCGCTTTCGCGCTGTTCATTCTCTACAACGAACTGGGCACGCTGAACTTCCGCGAAATGGTGGAACTGGCGCCGGCGCACTTCGAAGCAGGCAACAACATGCTGTGGTGGGCAACGCTGATGCTGCTGGGCGGCGCCGTGGGTAAATCCGCGCAGCTGCCGTTGCAGACATGGCTGGCCGACGCGATGGCGGGTCCAACCCCTGTCTCCGCGCTGATCCACGCCGCGACCATGGTTACCGCCGGTGTCTACCTGATTGCGCGTACCCATGGCCTGTTCCTGATGACCCCGGAAATTCTGCATCTGGTGGGTATCGTCGGTGCGGTTACGCTGGTGCTGGCAGGCTTTGCCGCGCTGGTGCAGACCGACATCAAGCGCGTTCTCGCGTACTCCACCATGAGCCAGATTGGTTACATGTTCCTGGCGCTGGGCGTTCAGGCGTGGGACGCAGCCATCTTCCACCTGATGACGCACGCGTTCTTCAAAGCGCTGCTGTTCCTCTCATCCGGTTCGGTGATCCTGGCCTGCCACCACGAGCAGAACATCTTCAAAATGGGCGGACTGCGTAAGTCCATCCCGCTGGTCTATGTCTGCTTCCTGGTGGGCGGCGCGGCGCTGGCGGCACTGCCGCTGATTACCGCGGGCTTCTTCAGTAAGGACGAAATCCTTGCGGGCGCCATGGCGAATGGTCATATCAATCTGATGGTTGCGGGTCTGGTCGGTGCGTTCATGACCTCCCTGTATACCTTCCGTATGATTTTCATCGTATTCCACGGTAAAGAACAAATTCACGCTCACGCAGGGAAGGGGATCACCCACCACCTGCCGCTGATTGTGCTGCTGGTCCTCTCCACCTTCGTTGGCGCGATGATTGTGCCACCGTTGCAGGGCGTACTGCCGGCGACAACCGAGCTTGAGCACGGTCGCGTTCTGACGCTTGAAATCACCTCTGGCGTGGTCGCAATTGCGGGCATCCTGATTGCCGCCTGGCTGTGGCTGGGCAAACGCACGCTGGTGACGGCCGTTGCCAACAGCGCGCCGGGCCGTCTGCTGAGCACCTGGTGGTACAACGCGTGGGGCTTCGACTGGCTGTACGACATGATCTTCGTGAAGCCGTTCCTGGGCATTGCGTGGCTGCTGAAGCGCGATCCCCTGAACAGCCTGATGAATATCCCGGCGATCCTCTCTCGCTTTGCAGGTAAAGGCCTGCTGTTCAGCGAGAACGGTTATCTGCGTTGGTATGTGGCGTCCATGAGCATCGGTGCGGTTGTTGTACTGGCGCTGCTGATGGTGTTGCGTTGATCGTTAAGTGAATTTTATTCGAATTCGTTGAAAATCAGGCCCCTGTTGGGGGCCTTAAAAAGGAATATAAATCGCCATGTTACTACCCTGGCTAATATTAATTCCCTTCATCGGCGGCTTCCTGTGCTGGCAGACTGAACGCTTTGGCGTGAAGATGCCGCGCTGGATCGCGCTGATCACCATGGGATTGACGCTCGCGCTTGGCCTGCAACTGTGGTTGCAGGGTGGCTACTCACTGACTCAGTCTGCGGGCCTTCCGCAGTGGCAGTCTGAGTTCATTCTGCCGTGGATCCCCCGTTTCGGTATCACGATCCACCTTGCGATTGACGGTTTGTCGCTGCTGATGGTGGTACTGACCGGTCTGCTCGGCGTTCTGGCGGTACTGTGTTCCTGGCGAGAAATCGAAAAATACCAGGGCTTCTTCCACCTGAACCTGATGTGGATCCTGGGCGGCGTAATCGGCGTGTTCCTGGCCATCGACATGTTCCTGTTCTTCTTCTTCTGGGAGATGATGCTGGTGCCGATGTACTTCCTGATCGCGCTGTGGGGCCACAAGGCCTCCGACGGTAAAACGCGTATCACGGCGGCCACCAAGTTCTTCATCTATACCCAGGCGAGCGGTCTGGTGATGCTGATTGCCATCCTGGCGCTGGTGTTTGTGCATTACAACGCCACCGGCGTCTGGACCTTCAACTATGAAGATCTGCTGAAGACCCCGATGTCCCACGGCGTGGAATACCTGCTGATGCTGGGCTTCTTCATCGCCTTCGCGGTGAAAATGCCGGTAGTACCGCTGCACGGCTGGCTGCCGGACGCGCACTCACAGGCGCCAACGGCGGGTTCCGTTGACCTGGCGGGTATCTTGCTGAAAACCGCGGCCTACGGTCTGCTGCGCTTCTCCCTGCCGCTGTTCCCGAACGCCTCCGCAGAGTTCGCGCCGATTGCCATGTGGCTGGGCGTTATCGGTATCTTCTACGGCGCGTGGATGGCCTTCACGCAGTACGACATCAAACGTCTGATTGCGTACACCTCCGTTTCCCACATGGGCTTCGTGCTGATTGCCATCTACACCGGCAGCCAGCTGGCGTACCAGGGTGCGGTGATCCAGATGATTGCGCACGGCCTGTCCGCAGCCGGTCTCTTCATCCTGTGCGGTCAGCTCTACGAGCGTCTGCACACCCGCGACATGCGCATGATGGGCGGCCTGTGGGGCAAAATGAAATGGCTGCCTGCGCTCTCCATGTTCTTCGCGGTGGCAACGCTGGGTATGCCGGGTACCGGTAACTTCGTCGGCGAGTTTATGATCCTGTTCGGCAGCTTCAAGGTGGTTCCGATGATTACCGTCATCTCTACCTTCGGTCTGGTGTTCGCGTCCGTGTACTCGCTGGCGATGCTGCACCGCGCATACTTCGGTAAAGCGAAGAGCGAAATTGCTGCACAAGAACTGCCGGGGATGTCGCTGCGCGAGCTGTTCATCATCCTGCTGCTGGTCGTACTGCTGGTGCTGCTGGGCTTCTATCCGCAGCCGATTCTGGATACCTCGCACAGCGCGATGGGTAACATCCAGCAGTGGTTTGTTAATTCTGCTTCTACTACAAGGCCGTAATTCGCCATGACAATAACTCCACAACAACTGATCGCGCTGCTACCGCTGCTGATCGTCGGATTGACGGTGGTGGTTGTGATGCTCTCCATTGCGTGGCGACGCAATCACTTCCTGAATGCGACCCTGTCCGTTCTGGGTCTGAACGCTGCGTTAGTCTCCCTCTGGTTTGTTGGCCAGGCGGGCGCGATGGACGTCACGCCGCTGATGCGCGTTGACGGCTACGCCATGCTCTACACCGGTCTGGTGCTGCTGGCGAGCCTGGCAACCTGTACCTTTGCCTACCCGTGGCTGGAAGGTTACAACGACAACAAAGAAGAGTTTTACCTGCTGGTACTGATTGCCGCGCTGGGCGGCATTCTGCTGGCGAACGCGAACCACATGGCCGCGCTGTTCCTCGGTATTGAGCTGATCTCACTGCCGCTGTTCGGCCTGATTGGTTACGCCTTCCGCCAGAAACGCTCGCTGGAAGCGGCAATCAAGTACACCATTCTGTCTGCTGCCGCGTCGTCGTTCCTGCTGTTCGGTATTGCGCTGCTGTACGCGCAGACGGGTAACCTCTCGTTCATGGCGCTCGGCAAGAGCCTGGGCGACGGCATGATGCACGAGCCGCTTCTGCTGGCGGGTCTGGGCATGATGATTGTTGGCCTTGGCTTCAAGCTTTCTCTGGTGCCGTTCCACCTGTGGACGCCAGACGTATACCAGGGTGCGCCTGCACCGGTCTCTACCTTCCTGGCGACGGCGAGTAAAATCGCTATCTTCGGCGTGGTTATGCGTCTGTTCCTGTACGCGCCGGTGGGTGACAGCGAAGCGGTTCGCGTGGTGCTGGGCATTATCGCGTTCGTGTCCATCATCTTCGGTAACCTGATGGCGCTGAGCCAGACCAACATCAAGCGTCTGCTGGGCTACTCCTCTATCTCCCATCTGGGCTACCTGCTGGTGGCGCTGATTGCGCTGCAAAGCGGTGAGATGTCGATGGAAACCGTGGGTGTGTATCTGGCCGGTTACCTGTTCAGCAGCCTCGGCGCCTTCGGCGTGGTGAGCCTGATGTCCAGCCCGTACCGTGGCCCGGATGCAGATTCCCTGTTCTCCTACCGTGGCCTGTTCTGGCACCGTCCGATTCTGTCGGCGGTAATGACCGTGATGATGCTCTCGCTGGCGGGTATCCCGATGACGCTGGGCTTTATCGGTAAGTTCTACGTGCTGGCCGTCGGTGTGCAGGCGGGTCTGTGGTGGCTGACTGCCGGTGTCGTTATCGGCTCCGCGATTGGTCTCTATTACTACCTGCGCGTAGCGGTGAGCCTGTACCTGAGCGCGCCTCAGCAGCTTAACCGCGATGCACCATCCAACTGGCAGTACAGCGCTGGCGGGATTGTGGTGCTCATCTCCGCGCTGCTGGTGCTGATCTTCGGTATCTATCCGCAGCCGCTGATTGAGATTGTTCAGCGCGCGATGCCGCTGATGTAAAAATAAAAAACCCGCCTCGGCGGGTTTTTTATTGCCCATCGGCGCTACGCTTGCAGGGCCTGCGGGTTTTGTAGGTCGGGTAAGCGTAGCGCTACCCGACTAAGCCAGCTGCTTCCGGCTAATTAACGGCCCGTCAATTTTCTTCATCGACCGCTCCAGCACTTCCTCAATCACCGACGACAGCTCGTTCAGCTCAAACTTCGCCACATAGCCGTCCGCCTTCACTTTGCGAATATGATCTTCGTTGGCGTTGCCGGAAAGGGACGAGTGGATCACCACCGGAATATCTTTCAGTACCGGGTCGGTTTTGATTTTGCGCGTCAGCGTAAAGCCATCCATCTCCGGCATTTCGAGGTCGGTTAATACCAGAGCGATCTTGTCGGTGACGGGGACACCCTCAGCCTGCGCCTGCGCGGCCAGCTGGGTGATTTTTTCCCATGCGTCTTTGCCGGTGATATGCAGCTGAGCCGGGATCTCCATCGCCTGCAAACCCTTCTCCAGCATCGAACGCGCCACCTTCGAGTCTTCTGCAACAATCGCGACGGAGTCTGGCTTGATATTGAATTTGGTGGTTTCCAGATGGGTGGCGTGCAGATCGTGATTCGCCGGGGTGATGTCATACAGGATCTGTTCCACGTCCAGCACCATCGCCAGATCGTTGGTGTCGGTCTTGTCATCCAGGCAGGCAATGCTGGTGATATAGCGACCGCTGACGGCGGTTTCGGCGGCGTGCACCTGCTTCCAGTCAAGACGCATGATGTTCTCCACCGATTCCACGGCGAAGGCCTGCACGCTGCGGGCATATTCGGTGATCAGCAGAATGTTCAGCCCGGTGGTTGGCTTGCAGCCAGCGACGGCGGCCAGATCGATCACCGGGATCACCTGGTCGCGAATGTTTACCATCCCCATCAGCGGCGACTTCATGCCCGCGGGTTTGGTGAAGGTCGGCATCGGCACAATTTCGCGCAATTTGAACACGTTGATACCGAACAGCTCGGATTTATTTTCGTTCAGAGAGGTGCCAAGACGGAACAGCAACAGTTCAAAACGGTTGGACAGGGTGAGATTCGCTCTGTCATCAATATCTTTCTGGAAATTATCCATTCTACCCTCAAGAGAAATGCTGGCCTTTTAATCGTTATCGGCATCCTGAGGGAAAAATAAAGGACTAAACGCTGACCTGAGCGAAATCTTCCGCCAGCTCGCAGGCGGGAAACACCTCCCGACACTCTGCCAGCAGGCTTTCACAGCCGCGGACGTCATAGCGTGAACTGACGTGCGTGACAATCAGTTTCCCAACGCCAGCCTCACGCGCCAGCCGCGCCGCCTGACGCGTTGAGCTGTGCCCCCGGCTGTTGGCTTTCTCTTCCATCGCCGCTTCCAGCGTCGCCTCGTGCACCATCACGTCCACGCCCCCGGCAAGCCGAAGTGCCGAAGGGCAGGGGGCGGTATCACCAAAAATAGCCAGTTTTTTGCCCGGCTGCGGCGGCGCGAGGTAATCCTGACCGTTAATGACGCGCCCGTCGTCCAGCGTGACGGTTTCACCAAGCTTAAGGCGCTGGAACAGCGGGCCGGGCATAACGCCATCGGCCCGCAACGCGGCGGCGTTCAGCGCGCCGGGCTTATCGTGCTCCTCAATGCGATAGCCGTAGCATTCCACCGGATGGTTAAGCGGGTAAGCGTGCACCCGATAATCACCGTCGTCGAACACCTGGCCTTCGGCTATCTCAATCACCTCCAGCGGATAGTCGGTCCACGAGCCGCTCAGGCGCAGCGTGGTTTCAACAAATTCCTGAATGCCCGCTGGGCCATAAATTGTCAGCGGGTTGGCGTTACCCGCCATTGAACGGCTGCACAGCAGGCCCGGCAGGCCGAAAAGATGATCGCCGTGCAGATGCGTAATAAATATTTTATCCACTTTACCTGGGTGATATGAGGTGTGCAGCAGCTGGTGCTGCGTGCCCTCACCGCAGTCAAACAGCCACAGCCCACCCCGGGTAGGATGCTTAAGATCCAGCAGAATTGCCGTCACGTTTCGTGAGCGGGTTGGCACGCCGGCGGACGTACCCAGAAAAATCAGTTCCATAACGCAATCAGCCCTTTGCCCAATGGGAAGAGGTTTAGTATAACGTGATGAACCCCAGGAAGGAGAAACACATGATCCAGTGGCAAGATCTACACCACAGCGAACTGACCGTGCAGTCACTCTACGCCCTGCTCAAGCTGCGCTGCGAAGTCTTCGTGGTTGAACAAACCTGCCCGTATCAGGATATCGACGGCGATGACTTAATCGGCGAGAACCGGCACATCCTCGGCTGGCGGAATAACGAGCTGGTGGCGTATGCGAGGATTCTGAAAAGCGACGACGATTTTGACCCTGTCGTCATTGGTCGCGTCATCGTCAGCGGCAGCGCGCGCGGTGAAAAGCTGGGCTATCAGCTGATGGAAAAGACGCTGGAAGCATGCCAAAAACAGTGGCCAGACAAGGCGTTATACCTGGGCGCACAGGCGCATTTGCAATCTTTCTATGCCCATTTTGGCTTTAGCGCGGTCACCGGGGTTTATGACGAAGATGGCATCCCCCATGTTGGCATGGCGCGCGAAGCGAAACAGGCGCAATAGCGAGACGTTGTCTATAGTTATCGGACTGGTGTACTAACATGGAGAAAAATATGTCATTTCAATCCTGGGAAACCCGAGCAGACGACGACCTGACGCTGCTAAGCGAAACGCTGGAAGAAGTGCTGCGCTCGTCAGGCGATCCTGCCGATCAGAAGTACATTGAGCTTAAAGCCCGCGCCGAGCAGGCGCTGCATGACGTTAAAAACCGCGTCAGTAACGCGTCCGACAACTACTACTACCGCGCCAAACAGGCGGTGTATCGTGCCGACGATTATGTGCATGAAAAACCGTGGCAGGGTATTGGCGTCGGTGCAGCCGTAGGGCTGGTGCTGGGTCTACTGTTAGCCCGCCGTTAAGCCGATAAACCCCTCCCTACACGTGGGTACTGCTATTTATTGTCAGTACCCCGTATAATATAAGGTTTTAACAGGGAGAGGTTCGCGTGCACTCGATTTTCCTCGCGCTGCAAAGCCTGCGCACCCAGCTTGCGCAAGCGTTGCCTGATACACCCGGTTTCCGTCATTTCGACGTCTCTTTCCCGTTAAACGATGCCTTCGATCCCCTGGCCTGGCTGGGCGTGCAGCGGTGCTATCCCCAGTTTTACTGGCAACAGCGCAGCGGTGATGAAGAACTTGCCGCGCTGGGAAGCCTCGCCCATTTTGATTCTCTGGCCTCGGCTTCCCGGTTCCTGCACACCCATGCCGTGGCAAATGACACCCGTATCTGCGGCCTGAACGCCTTCAATCCGGCGCAGGGCACGCTGTTTTTACCGCGTCTTCTCTGGCGACGGTCTGCCGGGGTCGCCACGCTGCGCGTGCAACTGTGGAACGAAACCTCGCTGCGCGAAGATGCCCGTGTGGCATTGAGTTTTGTCGATAACCTGCGCGACGCCGCGCCGATCCGCCCGTTGTCCGTTCAGATTGAGCAGGAAACCCATCATCCAGAAAAACCGGAATGGCTGGCGCTGATCCGTCAGGCAACGGATACCATTGCTCGCGGCGACGTCGAGAAAGTGGTGCTCGCACGCGCCACCGATGTGCAGTGCCGGCAACCCGTAGACGCCATTGCGTTGATGGCCGCCAGCCGCGCGCTGAACCTCAACTGCTACCATTTTTGCATGGTCTTCGATGCCGACAACGCGTTTCTTGGCTCGACCCCCGAGCGCCTGTGGCGGCGACGCGGCACGCTGCTGCGCACCGAAGCGCTGGCAGGCACCGTTGCCAGCCATTCAGACGATAAGCAGGCCCAGCATCTGGGGGACTGGCTGATGAACGACGACAAAAATCAGCGGGAAAATATGCTGGTGGTGGAAGATATCTGCCAGCGTCTTCAGCACCAGACCCGGACGCTGGAGATCCTGCCTGCGCAGGTGCTGCGTCTGCGCAAGGTGCAGCATTTACGCCGCTGTATCTGGACCGAACTCAAACATGCTGACGACGAGCAGTGTTTGCATATTCTGCAACCAACGGCGGCGGTGGCCGGGCTGCCGCGTCAGGCGGCGCGAGAATTTATTGAGAAGGTGGAGCCGTTTGACCGGGAGTGGTACGCGGGATCGGCAGGCTATTTGTCGGTTGATCAAAGTGAATTCTGCGTGGCATTACGCTCCGCACGCGTTCACGACGCCGCGCTGCGTCTTTATGCGGGGGCGGGCATCGTCAGCGGCTCCGATCCGGAACAGGAGTGGCAGGAGATCGAAAACAAAGCCGCCGGGCTGCGTTCCCTTCTCCTGAAGGATTAATACTGATTCGTGCAATCCCGATTCATATCAAAATTCTGACTTTTTCTATTATTTATACTGTGTCGCATTCTTGATACTGGACAATCTCATGTCAGTAAGTTCTTTTAACCGACGCTGGGCGACGGTGATCCTTGAAGCCCTGACCCGGCATGGCGTCAGGCACGTGTGTATTGCCCCGGGCTCTCGCTCCACGCCGCTCACCCTTGCTGCGGCGGAAAACCGGGCTTTTATTCATCACACCCATTTTGACGAGCGTGGGCTCGGTCATCTGGCGCTCGGCCTGGCGAAAGTCAGCAAAGCGCCCGTGGCGGTGATAGTCACCTCCGGCACGGCGGTGGCGAACCTCTATCCGGCGCTGATTGAAGCGGGGTTAACCGGCGAAAAGCTGATTTTACTCACCGCCGATCGTCCCCCTGAACTTATTGACTGCGGCGCTAACCAGGCGATTCGTCAGCCCGGCATGTTTGCCTCGCATCCGTCACGAACGGTTTCACTGCCGCGCCCCACGCAGGATATTCCTGCCAGCTGGCTGGTCTCCACCCTCGACCACGCCATGAACGCGCTGCGCAGCGGCGGGCTGCACATCAACTGTCCGTTTGCCGAGCCGCTGTACGGCGAAATGAACGATACCGGCCTCGCCTGGCAGCAGCAGCTCGGCGACTGGTGGGAAAGCGAAAAACCGTGGCTGCGCGAGCAGACGCATCTGGAAAGCGCGAAACAGCGCGACTGGTTCTTCTGGCGTCAGAAGCGCGGCGTGGTCATTGCCGGGCGGATGAGCGCGGCGGAAGGCAGGCTGGCGGCGGAGTGGGCACACACGCTTGGCTGGCCGCTGATTGGCGACGTGCTTTCCCAGACGGGCCAGCCGCTGCCCTGCGCGGACCTCTGGCTGGGGAACGCGAAGGCGGTCACCGAGCTTGCGCAGGCGCAGATTGTCGTCCAGCTGGGATCGAGCCTGACGGGCAAGCGCCTGCTCCAGTGGCAGGCCACCTGCACGCCGGAAGAGTACTGGCTGGTGGATCCGCTCGAAGGACGCCTTGACCCAGCGCACCACCGCGGTCGCAGGCTGGTCAGCGACGTTGAGCGCTGGCTGGAGCTTCATCCGGCAGAAAAACGCAAGCCATGGGCGGTTGAGATCCCCGAACTTTCGCGTCAGGCGTGGGAGCTCACCAAAGCGCAGTGCGAGGCGTTCAGTGAAGCCGGTCTGGCGCACCGTATCCGCAAATACCTTCCCGAGCAGGGGCAACTTTTTGTCGGCAACAGCCTGGTGGTGCGCCTGATTGACGCCTTCTCGAAGCTGCCCGCAGGTTACCCGGTGTACAGCAACCGGGGGGCGAGCGGCATTGATGGTCTGATCTCCACCGCGGCGGGCGTACAGCGGGCCAGCGCGAAATCCACGCTGGCGATAGTGGGCGATCTCTCAGCCCTCTACGATCTCAACGCGCTGGCGCTCCTGCGTCAGGCGTCGGCCCCTTTCGTGCTGATTGTCGTTAACAACAACGGCGGGCAGATTTTCTCCCTGCTGCCCACTCCGCAAAGCGAACGTGAGCGCTTCTATCTGATGCCGCAAAACGTGCAGTTCGAACACGCCGCCGCCATGTTCAGCCTTAAGTACCATCGCCCGGAAAGCTGGGACGCGCTGGAAACGGCGCTGAACGCCGCCTGGCGACAGCCCGGCGCAACGCTGATCGAACTGGTGGTTAACGATTCGGACGGCGCGCAGAAGCTGCAACATCTGCTGGCGCAGGTGAGCCACCTGTGATCCTCGCAGGCGTCACTCAGCGCGGAAAACCAGGCTACCCCTGGCTGGTTTTCCTGCACGGCTTTTCCGGCGACTGTCGCGAGTGGCAGACCGTTGGGGCGTCGCTGGATGACTATCCCCGGCTCTACCTTGACCTGCCCGGGCACGGTGGTTCAGCGGAGACGGGCGTGGCGGGGTTTGCAGAGATGAGCGAGTTGCTCACGCACACCCTTATTAGTTACAACATACTAAACTACTGGCTGGTGGGGTACTCCCTCGGCGGCCGCATTGCGATGTTTCATGCCTGCCAGCATCCGGCGGGGTTAGACGGGGTGATTGTGGAGGGTGGACACCCTGGCCTGCAAGATACCGATGCGCGTCAGGCGCGGCTGATCGCTGACCGACGCTGGGCGTCACGTTTTCGCAGCAAGCCGCTGGAAGCCGTCTTTGCCGACTGGTATCAACAGCCGGTCTTTGCCTCCCTTACGGAGGAACAGCGCAAGGTGCTGATCGCGCTGCGCAGCCTGAACAACGGCCCGAGGCTGGCTGATATGCTGGAAGCCACCTCGCTTGCCGTTCAGCCTGATTTACGTCCCGCGCTCACCGCGCGTGATTTTCCTTTTTACTTTCTCTATGGCGAACGTGATGAGAAGTTCAAAGCCCTTGCCGCTGAACTCAACGCCACGCGCCATGCTATCCCCCATGCCGGACACAACGCCCACCGGGAGAACCCGGATGCGGTTGCCGCGAGTCTGGCTCAGATACTGCGTCATCGAACAAAGGACACGCTATGATCTATCCTGATGAAAACATGCTCTACGCGCCGGTTGAATGGCAGGACTGCTCCGAAGGCTACACCGACATTCGTTACCACAAATCCGCCGACGGTATCGCCAAAATCACCATCAACCGTCCGCAGGTGCGCAACGCGTTTCGTCCACTGACCGTCAAAGAGATGATCCAGGCGCTGGCGGATGCCCGCTACGACGACAATATCGGCGTTATCGTTCTGACCGGTGAAGGCGAGAAAGCCTTCTGCTCCGGCGGCGATCAGAAAGTGCGTGGCGACTACGGCGGATACCAGGATGATGCGGGCACGCACCACCTGAACGTGCTGGATTTCCAGCGCCAGATCCGCACCTGTCCGAAACCGGTCGTGGCGATGGTAGCAGGATACTCCATCGGTGGCGGTCACGTGCTGCACATGATGTGTGACCTGACTATCGCGGCGGAAAATGCCATCTTCGGCCAGACCGGCCCGAAAGTGGGCTCTTTTGACGGCGGCTGGGGCGCTTCCTACATGGCGCGCATCGTCGGGCAGAAAAAAGCCCGCGAAATCTGGTTCCTGTGCCGTCAGTACAATGCACAGGAAGCGCTGGATATGGGGCTGGTTAACACCGTGGTGCCGATCGCCGATCTCGAAAAAGAGACCGTGCGCTGGTGTCGCGAAATGCTGCAAAACAGCCCAATGGCGCTGCGCTGCCTGAAGGCGGCCCTGAACGCGGACTGTGACGGTCAGGCAGGTCTTCAGGAGCTGGCGGGTAACGCCACCATGCTGTTCTACATGACCGAAGAGGGTCAGGAAGGGCGCAACGCGTTCAACGAAAAACGCCAGCCAGACTTCAGCAAATACAAACGGAACCCGTAATGCGTCGCGCGCAGGTTTACCGCTGGCAGATACCGATGGACGCGGGCGTGGTGCTGCGTGAACGGCGGTTAAAAACCCGTGACGGACTTTTTGTGCACCTCCGGCAGGGCGAGCGGGAAGGGTGGGGCGAAATCGCCCCGCTTCCGGGCTTCAGCCTGGAAACGCTGGACGAGGCGCAGGCGGCGCTGATGGCCTGGACGCACCAATGGCGCGAGGGGGTGGCTCCGGCACTGCCGGACGTTCCTTCCGCCGCGTTCGGCATCAGCTGTGCGCTGTCAGAGCTGGACGGCAGTTTGCCGGACGCGGCGAACTATCGCGCCGCGCCGCTCTGTACCGGCGATCCGGATGAACTCTTCGCGCTGCTCTCCGCGATGCCGGGCGAGAAGGTGGCGAAAATTAAGGTTGGCCTGTACGAAGCGGTGCGCGACGGGATGGTCGTCAACCTGCTGCTGGAAGCCATTCCCGATCTACACCTGCGCCTGGACGCCAACCGCGCCTGGACGCCGCTGAAGGCGCAGCAGTTTGCGAAGTACGTCAACCCGGCGTACCGCAGCCGCATCGCGTTTCTCGAAGAGCCGTGCAAAACCCGCGACGAGTCCCGCGCCTTTGCCCGGGAAACCGGCATTGCTATCGCCTGGGATGAGAGCCTGCGCGAAGCCGATTTCACGTTTGCCGCCGAGCCGGGCGTCAGCGCCGTGGTGATTAAGCCAACGCTGACCGGCAGCCTCGACAAGGTGCGCGAGCAGGTTGCAGCGGCCCATGCGCTGGGGATGACGGCGGTGATCAGCTCGTCCATAGAATCGAGCCTCGGGCTGACGCAGCTGGCGCGCATTGCCGCCTGGTTAACGCCAGAGACTGTACCCGGCCTTGATACGCTGAGCCTGATGCAGGCGCAGCTGCTTCGCCCGTGGCCGGACAGCACCTTACCGTGCCTTGACGTCGGGGCGCTGGAGCCGTTGCGATGAGCTTTAACAACTGGCCGTGGCGGCACTGGCGCGCCCGGAGTGGTGATAAACCCGCGCTGCGTTTAGACGAAGTCACGCACAACTGGTCTCAGCTGTGCGAGCGTATCGATCGTCTGGCCGCCGGTTTTCAGGCTCAGGGCGTCAGGGAGGGCGACGGCGTCATGCTCCTCGCCCACAACCATCCGCGCACGCTGCTGGCCTGGCTGGCCCTGCTTCAGTGCGGTGCCCGCATTTTGCCGGTAAACCCTCAGCTTCCCCGCCCGCTGCTGGACGTTCTCCTGCCGCAGATGACGCTGCGCTTTGCGCTGGTGCTTAACGGTGAGTATGACGGTCTGCCCGCGCTGGCGTTGAGAGAGGGCGAGGAGCTTGCCAGCGTGACGTGGCGGGCTGAACGTCTGGCCTCAATGACGCTCACCTCCGGCTCCACCGGCCTGCCAAAAGCGGCGGTGCATACCTGTGCTGCCCACCTTGCCAGCGCACGAGGCGTGCTGTCCCTGATGCCTTACGGCGGTGATGACGACTGGCTGCTGTCCCTGCCGCTGTTTCACGTCTCCGGTCAGGGGATTCTGTGGCGCTGGTTGCAGGGCGGAGGCCGCCTCACCGTGCGCGAAAAACAGCCCCTGGAGCAGGCGCTCCAGGGCTGCACCCACGCCTCGCTGGTGCCGACGCAGCTGTGGCGGCTGCTCAATTCACACCATCCCGTCGCGCTGAAGGCCGTGCTGCTCGGGGGGGCGGAAATCCCCGTTGAGCTGACCGAACAGGCGCGCGAGCAGGGTATTCGCACCTACTGCGGCTACGGCCTGACCGAGTTCGCCTCCACCGTCTGCGCCAAAGAGGCCGACGGTGCGCCGGACGTGGGCCGCGCGCTGTCGGGCAGAGAGGTGCAGGTGGTCAACGGTGAAATCTGGATCCGGGCAGAAAGCATGGCGGCGGGCTACTGGCGGGACGGCGCCTTACTGCCGCTGGTCAACGAGCAGGGCTGGTTCGCCACCCGCGATCGCGGTGAGTGGCATAACGGCCGCCTGGCCGTTCTGGGCCGCATGGACAATCTCTTTTTCAGCGGCGGAGAAGGGATCCAGCCGGAAGCGCTGGAACGCGTCATCGTTACGCATCCGCAGGTAAGCCAGGCGTTTGTCGTTCCGCTGGACGATGCCGAGTACGGGCAGCGACCGGTGGCGGTAGTGGAATGTGCGCCGGGCACGGATATCACGCTGTTGCCAGAGTGGGTTCAGGGCAGGCTGGCGCGCTTTGAGCAGCCGGTGCACTGGCTGGCGCTGCCGTCAGAACTGAAAAATGGCGGGATTAAAATCTCCCGCCAGGCGTTAAGGCAGTGGGTCAATGCCCTGTTGAGGGGCTAATCAGCCGATATCCGGCTGCGGTTTGTGCTGGCGTCGACGGACCCAGCGCAGCACCGGCGGCACGACAATCACCATAATCGCCATTGCCAGCAGGATCTTCGTCACGCTGCTCTCCCACAGGATCGCCATGTTGCCGTTGCTGATGGAGAGCGCGCGGCGCAGGTTCTGCTCCAGCATTTCCCCCAACACAAACCCTAAAATCAGCGGCGACATCGGGAAGTGCATTTTGCGCAAGATGTAGCCCAGGATCCCCAGCAGCACCATCAATACCAGGTCGAAGGTGGTACTGTGCACCGCGTACACCCCAACCGCAGAGACGGCGGCGATGGCAGGAACCAGGAACCACAGGGGAATGGTCAGCATGCGCGTAAACAGGCCGATCAGGGGGATGTTCATCACCAGCAGCATCACGTTGGCGATCAGCAGCGCCGCAATCAGGCCCCAGACGATATCCGGCTGCTCGGTAAACATCGCCGGCCCCGGGGTGATGTTATAGAGCGTCAGCGCGCCCATCATCACCGCCGTGGTGCCCGAACCCGGCACGCCGAGGGTCAGCATCGGGATGAACGAACCACAGGCCGAAGCGTTATTGGCCGCCTCCGGCGCCGCCACGCCGCGAATATCGCCTTTGCCAAAGCCGTCGCTGTTACCGCTCAGCTTCTTCTCGGTCATATAGGTGATGGCGCTGGCGATGGTTGCCCCGGCGCCTGGCAAAATGCCGACGAAGAAACCGATCACCGAAGACCGCAGGGTGGCACCCACGCACTGCGCCCCCTCTTTGGCATTGAACAGCATACGTCCGGTTTTACGCACCAGCGTCTGCCCGCTGCTGGTATGCTCCAGCATCAGCAAGATTTCTGAGACGGAGAACAGACCAATCACCACGACGATAAACTGCACGCCGTCGGAGAGGTGTACGCTGTCGAAGGTAAAGCGGTAAACCCCGGTGTTGGCATCCACGCCGACGGTGGCTAACCCCAGGCCAATCAGCGCAGATAAAAACGACTTCAGCGGGTTCTGCGCCATCATGCTGCCGAGGCAGGCAATGGCGAATACCATCAGCGCGAAATACTCGGCAGGACCAAACGCCAGGGACCACTGGGCCAGCGCCGGCGCGAACAAAATGATGCCGCCAATGGCGATCAGGGAGCCAAAGAACGAGCTGACGGCGGAAATTGAGAGCGCCACGCCGCCGCGTCCCTGCTGCGCCATCGGGTAGCCGTCCAGCGCGGTCATAATGGCGGCGGCATCGCCGGGCACGTTAAGCAGTATCGACGAAATTCTCCCGCCGTACTCGCAGCCGATGTAAACCGTCGCCAGCAGGATCAGCGCCGACTCCGCAGGCAGGTGCAGGGCAAAGGCCAGCGGGAGTAAAATCGCCACGCCGTTGATCGGGCCAAGGCCCGGCAGCAGGCCGACGATGGTCCCGACGAAGCAGCCGATCAGGGCGATCACCAGGTTTTCCGGGGTCATCGCTACCGCGAACCCCTGAGAGAGATAGATCCAGGTATCCATAGCGTGCTCCGTTAGTTAAACCATGCGCCGAGCGGCAGCGTCACGTCCAGCAGGCGGTCGAAGGCGTACCAGAGCAAAATGCCCAGTACGACTCCGGAGATCCCCGCCGCGGGCAGCGAGGCGTTAAACAGCATGCCAATCACCATCGTCAGCAGGGCGGTGGCAATCGGGAAGCCGAGCCACTCAAAGCCCCACGCGTACATCAGCAGGACAATCACCATCACCAGCAGACGTTGCAGGGTGCGGCGTGGCGGCCACTCTACGGTGTCCGGATGGCGCAGCAGTAGCGCCACCGAGCAGAGCAGCATCAGGCCGACAATGCCGACGGGGAAGGGGCGTGGCCCTACGGGTTCATAGCTGTATTCGCTGTGGATCTGCCAGGCGACGAACAGCCCGGCAATGCAGAGCAGCAGCCATATCCCGGCAAAAATGCGATCGCTCATAGCGCCTCCGGTTATTTCGCCAGGCCAAAGGCTTTCGCCTGTTCGCGGTAGTCATTCACCTGTTTTTTCACGTACTCGTCCAGCTGCTTGCCGTTCAGGTTGAACTCAAACAGTCCGCGCAGATCGCGCTGTTTTTTGAACTCGTCGGTTTGCTGGAGTTTTGTGAAGGTATCCACCCACCACTGGTACTCGGCGTCGGTCACTTTTGGCCCGACAAAGAAGCCGCGGATGATCGGCCAGACCAGGTTATAACCCTGCTCTTTGGCGGTTGGGACGTCCGCCAGCTGGCCCGGCAGACGGTTTTCCGAGAAGACCGCCAGCACACGGATCTTATCTCCGCTCAGGTAGGGCACCATTTCGCTGAGATCCCCCGAAACCGCCTGCACATGATTGCCCATCAGCGCCGTCACCGGCTCGCCGCCGCCTTCAAAGGCCACGTAGCGCATCTTGTGCGGATCCACTTTGGCCTGCTGCGCGAGCAGCGCGGCTTTCATCCAGTCCTGGCTGCCGATAGACGCGCCCGCGCCAATCACCACGCTGTTCGGATCTTTTTCCATGGCGCTCAGCAGATCTTTCAGGGACTTCCAGGGAGAGTCGGCGCGAACGGCGATCATCCCGTAATCGGTGCCTACGGTGGCGAGCCAGCGCACATCATCCACGTCATAACGACCAAATTTCCCCTGCGACAGGTTCAGCAGCGAGCCGCCGGAGAAGGCCACGACGGTACCGGGTTCGGCAGGGCGCTGCGCAACAATGGCGTTATAGGCTACCGCGCCCACGCCGCCGGGCATGTAGGTGACACGCATCGGTTTTTCGATGGCCTTCGTCTCCAGCAGGCTGACCTGAATCAGCTTGCAGGTCAGGTCGAAGCCGCCGCCGGGTTTGGCCGGGGCGATACATTCGGTGCGGGACGGCGGCTCCTGCGCCTGGACGACAGAGGCACTCAACAGCAATACGCTTGCAGCAACAGCAGAAAGTAATTGTTTTTTCATCGTTTATCCTCACGCCGGAGAACCGGGAGTACGGGTACGGGTGTCTTTTTTCTGATTATGTGAACCACCTTGTAGCGGTTCCGTTGCGTGATTGTTAAAACAATAACCTTTCATTTCCCTTTCACTGCGACACCAACTTTACAGGATGTGATATGCGTCTCTTACTCGCGGAAGATAATCGTGAGCTGGCTCACTGGCTGGAGAAAGCGCTGGTACAGAATGGATTTGCCGTGGATTGCGTCAACGACGGGCGGGCGGCCGACCACCTTTTGCAGGGGGAAAACTATGCCGTCGCCATTCTTGATATCGGCATGCCCGGCTTCGACGGGCTGGAGGTGGTGCATCGCCTGAGAAAGCGCGGGCAGACGCTTCCCGTGCTGTTTCTTACCGCCCGCAGCAACGTGGCGGACAGGGTGAAAGGGCTGAATGCCGGGGCGGATGACTATCTGCCGAAGCCGTTCGAGCTGGAAGAACTCGATGCCCGCCTGCGCGCGCTGCTGCGCCGCAGTGAAGGGCGAACCCAGGAGCGGCAGCGGCTGGGGGAGCTGGAGTACGATGATGAAGGCTTTTTTCTGCTGCGCGATGAACCCCTTTCCCTCACGCCGCGCGAACTCTCCCTGCTGAAGGTGCTGATGCACCGCCGGACCCGTCCCGTTTCCCGACAGCAGCTCTTCGACCAGGTGTTCAGCCTGAACGACGACGTTAGCCCCGAGAGCATCGATCTCTATATTCACCGCCTGCGCAAGAAGCTGACCGGCAGCGGCGTGCGGATCACCACGCTCCGTGGGCTGGGCTACGTGCTGGAGTGCGGCGATGAAGTGGGTTAAGCCGCAGTCGCTTTACCTGCAACTTTTGCTCTTTCTGGGTTTGCCGCTGCTGCTGTTATGGGGGCTGTCGGCCTTTAACAGCTACGTTAGCGCGCTACAGGCGGCAACGCAGGCCTATGACCGCACGCTGTTATCCTCGGCGCGCACGGTGTCAGAGCGGCTGGTGGTGCACAACGGCAAGCTCCAGGTAAACGTGCCCTGGGTGGTGCTCGACAGCTTTGAGCTGAACATGAACGATCGCCTCTATTACAAGGTCGTTGATCCTGATGGGCAGACGATCTCCGGCTATGACGATCTGCCGAAAATGCCACCCTCCACGTCGCGCACCACCCACTATCCTGCGCTGGCCTGGTTTTATCATACTGAGTATCGCGGGCAGGCGATCCGCGTGGCGAAGCTGCTCCAGCCGGTTAACGAAGACAGCGTGTTCGGCATGGCGGAGATATACGTTGCCGAAACCTTGCAGTCGCGGCGCTATCTCGCCACGCAGCTGCTGTTTTCCTCGCTCGTGTCGCAGGGGCTACTGGTGCTGCTGACGCTGATTTTAACCGCCTGGCTGCTTCGCCGCGTGCTGCGCCCGATGCGCCAGCTCTCCTCGCTGATGGTGCGCCGCGAGCCCGGGCTGCTGGCTCCGCTGCCGGAGCTGTTGCCCTGGTCGGAAACGCGGCTGCTGATTGTGGCATTTAACCGCTATATCGACAGGTTGCGCGGCGTACTTTCGCGGCAGGCGCGCTTCAATGCCGATGCCTCGCACCAGCTCAAAACGCCGCTGGCGGTGCTGAAAACCCAGGTGTCCGTTGCCCTGACGCGTAACGATCCGGCGCTGTGGCAGGAAAGTTTACGGGCAATGAACGTGACGCTGGATAACACCATCGTGCTGACCGAGAGGCTGCTACAGCTTTCATCGGTGAAGCGAAAAGAGCAGGGTGAGCGACAGTTTGCCCCTGTCGATCTGGTTCAGGTGGTGCAAAACAGCTGCTTTTCCCGGCTGGCGCAGGCGCGCAGCAAGGCTATTGACCTCGGTTATGACGGCGTACAGCAGCCGGTGATGATTGAGGGAGATGACGTGCTGCTGGGCGAACTCTGCGCCAACCTGCTGGAGAACGCGATCAAATACACGCCGGAGCAGGGCATCGTCACGGTGTACCTGCGCACGGATAACGATGCCGTTGAGCTGAGCGTGGAGGACAGCGGACCGGGGATTGCCGAAGATCAGATCTCTCAGGCCATGCTGCCGTTTCATCGGCTGGACAACGTGGGCGATGCCGCCGGGTCCGGCATTGGTCTGGCGCTGGCCAACGACATTGCCCGCCTGCACCGCAGCCATCTCCAGCTGATGCCCAGTGAAAATCTGGGCGGGCTGTGCGTGAAAATGCGCTTTTTGTTGATGATGTAAATGTCGATATTATCAAATCGTTACAAACTAATTGCCCGACGCACGCAGAGTCCATTGATCCCCCTGAAAGTCAGGTTAAAATCTCGCGGTTTTTGGACATCTCTGAATAAATTGTGCGGGATCACGACAATGAAAAAAGTGGCATTAATGGGCTTAGGCCTGATGTGTGTATCGGCGGCGGCCAACGCTATTTCCTTCAACGGCTCGGCGGGCGAGGACTATACCCACCTGGGCTTCGGTCTTGGCACGGACAGCGCAGGCCTGGCAATGACCGGCGGCTGGACGCATAACGACGACGACGGCGATGCGGCAAGCCTGGGCCTCGGCTTCAACGTTCCTCTCGGCCCGTTCCTGGCGACCGTCGGCGGTAAAGGGATCTACACCAACCCGAACGACGGTGACGAAGGTTACGCGGCGGCAGTGGGCGGCGGCTTGCAGTGGAAAATTGGCGACAGCTTTGGCCTGTTCGGTGAGTACTACTACTCTCCGGATTCCCTCTCCAGCGGCATCGACAGCTATCAGGAAGCTAACGCCGGCGCGCGCTGGACCATCATGCGTCCGATCACCATCGAAGCGGGCTATCGCTATCTGAACCTGGCCGGTAAAGACGGCAACCGCGACAACGCCCTGGCAGACGGCCCGTACGTTGGCGTTAGCGCAGGTTTCTGATCCTCTCGGCGCGGCGTTCTGTCGCGCCAGTTTCTCTCTTCCTCCGGTCTTCGATTGCGCTATAGTGTTTTGACCATTGAAATGGGAGAACACAATGATAAACGTGGAAATGTTATCCACTGGCGACGAAGTGCTGCATGGGCAAATCATCGATACCAATGCCGCCTGGCTCGCCGATCTCTTCTTTGAGCAAGGATTACCGTTAACGCGCCGCAACACCGTGGGTGACAATCTTGAGTCGCTGGTCAACGTTCTGCGCGAGCGCAGCGAACGCTGCGACGTGCTGATTGTGAACGGCGGGCTTGGACCGACCAGCGACGATCTCAGCGCGCTGGCTGCCGCCACCGCCAAAGGCGAAGGCCTGGTTCTCCACGACGCGTGGCTGACGCAGATGGAGCGTTTCTTCTCCGATCGTGGCCGCGTGATGGCCCCCAGCAACCGCAAGCAGGCCGAGATCCCCGCCAGCGCGGAGCTGATTGATAACCCGGTCGGCACCGCCTGCGGGTTTGCCGTTCAGCTGAACCGCTGCCTGATGTTCTTCACCCCGGGCGTGCCGTCGGAATTTAAGGTGATGGTCGAGCAGCAGATCCTGCCGCGCCTGCGCGCGCGTTTCACCCTGCCGGAACCACCGCTGTGCCTGCGTCTGACCACGTTTGGCCGCTCGGAGAGCGATCTGGCTCAGAGCCTCGATCATCTGCAATTGCCTCCCGGCGTGTCGATGGGCTATCGCTCCTCCATGCCGATTATTGAACTGAAGCTGACCGGACCGGCGTCTGAGAAAGCCGCCATGCTGGCGCTGTGGCCCGAAGTGCAGCGCGTCGCCGGGGAAAGCCTGATTTTCGAAGGCACGGAAGGGCTGCCGGCGCAGATCGCCCGCCATTTGCAGTCTCGTCAGCTGAGCGTGACGCTAAGCGAGCAGTTTACCGGCGGGCTGTTGGCGCTCCAGCTGACCCGGGCGGGTGCACCGCTGCTGGCCAGCGAAGTGGTGCCGTTCCAGCAGGAGACGCTCGCGCAGACCGCGCGCTGGGCGTCCGAGCGCAGAGTGAAGCATTTCGCGGGGCTGGCGCTGTTCGTTGGCGGGCTGGATGAAGAGCATCTCAACTTCGCCCTGGCAACTCCGGAAGGAACGCACGCCCTGCGGGTGAAGATGAGTATTACCCGCCACAGTCTGGCCGTGCGTCAGGAGGTGTGCGCGATGATGGCCCTGAACATGCTGCGCCGCTGGCTGAACGGCAAAGAGGTCGCCAGCGAGCACGGCTGGATCAACGTCGTCGAGTCGCTGTTCGTGGAGTGAGAATCTGCCGGGGCGGTGGCCCCGGCAACGGTTACACCAGCGCGTTTGCCAGCAGGGTAATGGGATGTTCGCAGCGTTTGCTGGTGGACATCTCAATCTGCCATTTACAGGTTTCACAGTCGGTCACGACGATATCCGCGCCGCTCTCTTCAATTTGCCGGAACAGCGGCGCGCCAATTGCCTGTGACGTTGGGTAGTTTTCGCGCTTGAAGCCGTAGGTGCCTGCGATGCCGCAGCAGCGTGAATCCAGCACCGTCAGCTCCAGCCCCGGGATCAGCCGCAGCAGCTCAAGCGTATAGAGCGACCAGCCCATCTTTTCCATATGACATGGCGTGTGATACACCACTTTCAGCGGCAATTTGCCCAGCGGCAACGTCTGCCCGCCGTCCAGTTTGCGCCAGAGAAAACGGGTCGCCAGCTCGATGTGCTCGCGCAGGCCGGTGTTATCCACATCCAGCAGATGCGGATATTCATCGCGCAACGTGAAGGTACAGGTTGACGAGGTCGCCAGTACCGGTATGCCTTTGTCGACGATCGCTTCACGTAAAGCGGTGACGTTGCTTTTCGCCTGCCTGCGCGCTTTGTCGGTAAAACCGTTGGCAATCAGCGGAACGCCGCAGCACTTCTCTTTGCTCAGCAGCTGAACGCCCGTTCCCATGGCGTTCAGCACTTTCAGCAGGTCTTTCCCCAGCTGCGGATGGTTGTAGTTCACGTAGCAGCCGTGGAAGAAGGCGACCTGCTCGGCGAACCGCGCCTGTTCTGCCGCCACGGATTTATACCAGCGGCGGAAGGTGCCGTGAGAATATTTCGGCAGGCTGCGGTGATGGTCGATTTTGAGCGTTGCATCCAGCAGCCTGCGCACCGGCTTCAGGGCGGTGGCGGCATTGACGACCGGTGCGAAAGGCGTCGAGATGCTGCCCATCAGATCGGTATGGCTCAGTATCGCGTCACGCAGCGTCGGTTTCTGCGTGCTGTAGCGCGCGCGGGCGCGCTGGATGATATCGCCAATTTTCACGTCCGACGGGCAGGCAACTTCGCAGCGCTTGCAGTTGATACAGTATTTCAGCGCCTCGTCGTAAAGCGCTCCGTCCTTCAGGCGCAGACGTTCTCCGTCGGGACCGGCCTGCTTCGGGCCGGGATAGCGCGGATCGACGCCGCTGACCGGGCAAACCGTGGTACAGACCGTGCATTTGATGCAGTTTTCAAACCGGGTGTCGTTCATTGTGCTGCCTCCCTGCGCTGAATAATCTGCTCCGCAACGTGCAGCGCGGTGACGGCGCAGACGCCGCCGCCGCAGCCCTGCGCCACGGGATCGTACCCGCCCAGAACCGAGCCGATGGCGTACAGGTTTTCAACCGGTTGCCCGTCCAGCCGCGGGCGCAGCTGAGTATCGACAATCACCCCGAACTGCTGCCAGGGCTGCGGAGTGAAAAAATCGCTCTGATACCAGTCCGCGCGGGAGGCGCTTTGCCGGACGTCCAGCCCGAGGATCGCCTCACGCACGCCCTCCCGACTGCTCAGCAGACCGTTACTGAAGAAGCTGCCGCTTGCCAGCACCGTATAGCGTGCGCGAAGCGGGATGTCGCCGTGGTTGCGGGTCCAGATTTCGCTTGCCGCGCCTTCTGCCAGGGTGATTTTTTTCACCTCGTCGCCCGCCATCCAGACGCCACCCTGGGCGACAAACTGACGCTGAAGCTGGGTATGCAGACGGATGCCTGGCACGGAAGGGGGGAGCGTCGGCAGTAAACCGAGCGTACAGGGCAGACGTGCCGAGAGCCAGCGCCAGAGCCGGTTATCCGTTAAGCCAAAGCAGGCGGGCATAAACAGGGCGTCGCAGGTCTCGCCGAGCGGTCGAAGCGCCGCGTACAGCTGCGGCCAGTAACGTTCATTATCCAGCAGGCGGGCAATGTTCACCGCCCGAAACTCACTGGGGTTTTCGCGCAGCACGTCGAGTTCAGGAAGGTCAATCTCCGCGGTATCTGTCTGAATTCCCTGCTGCCTGAGAGACGCGGCGGCCAGATGCGGCTGAAAGTCGAGGAATCCGCTGATCCCCACCACCAGCACGCGTTCCGCAGTGATGGGGGCGACAGGCACCTCTTCCGGGCTAAGCCAGGCGGCGCGCAGGGTGCCGAGCGGCGTGACGCGCTGATGGTTAAGCTCCGCGTCACCCTGCATGCGTGCGCCGCAGGTGGTGAGCAGATATTCGGTTTCACAGGCAAAGCGGGCCATATTCTCTGCGCCCGTCAACCGGTAGGGATGTTCAGGCGGCAGATCTTCGAACGACAGCGCGCCCAGTAAATCCAGCGATCCGGAGGAGAAGTGCAGGGCGCTCTGACCACGAGTCACAATGGCGCAGCGCAGACCGCGCTGCGTCAGCTTAAGGCCGCACAGCAGGCCCGCCAGCCCGCCGCCGACAATCACGGTATCAAATTTCATGGGGGTGCTCCTTCTCCAGACCGCAAAGCCCCTGATAGACCCAGCGGGTAAACTCGCTTTCGCGCAGGGCATCGCCCCAGGCGACGGGCTGAATGCCTTTCCAGCGCTCGTTTAAAAAATCGCTGAGCTGGGCAAGCGACTGGGTTGACGTGGTGGCGTGAAAACGTTGCAGCAGCCCGGCGGCACGGCAGGCGCACAGCTCCCCCTGACAGGTGCCCATCCCGACGCGCGTGCGGCGGCGTAAATCAAGCAGGCTGTTCACCGTCAGGTTTTCCACGGCATATTGCACCTCGCCTGCGGTCACGGCTTCGCATTCGCACACCAGGCTTCGGCTGAGTCGCCCTTCGCCAAGCCAGGTCGGAGTGCGGTCGCCGTGGCGGTAAATCGCCGAGCCGCGAAGCGGTGCGGGGAGCGAGATGATTTTATGCAGCGTTT
This sequence comes from Enterobacter sp. GD03975, assembly GCF_029838645.1. Taxonomy (NCBI): domain Bacteria; kingdom Pseudomonadati; phylum Pseudomonadota; class Gammaproteobacteria; order Enterobacterales; family Enterobacteriaceae; genus Enterobacter; species Enterobacter sp. GD03975. The sequence goes on along the minus strand of NZ_JAOBZC010000004.1, from coordinate 195,364 downwards.
TTTCTGTCGAGTGCTGCGATCCGGGCAGGGCCCGCTCCGCCGTCACGCACGGCGTGGTATTGCCGAGCTTACGGCAGACGGCATCCGTGGCCCACTGCGCCATCAGCCGGTAGGTCATCAGCTTGCCGCCGGTAATGGTGATAAACCCGTCCATGCCGTCACGTTCGGCGTGATCAAGCAGCACGATGCCGCGGCTGACGTTACGCCCGCTCGGATCGTTATCGCTGGCGACGAGGGGCCGCACGCCCGCGTAGGCACGCAGAATACGGGTCTGCGCCATCACCGGGGCCAGCTTTTCCCCTTCGCGCAACAGAATATCCACCTCTTCGGCGGTAACCCGGTTGACGTCAATGTCGCTGTAGTCAACGTGCGTTGACGTCGTACCGATGAGCGAAATGGTGTCGCCCGGCACCAGAATGTCGGCATCGGACGGCTTGCGGCAGCGGTTGATGACGTGGTTATTGATGCGGTGATCGAGGATCAGCAGCGAACCTTTGGCCGGGAACATGCGGATGGATAAATCGGCGTATTCCGCGATGTGCTGGCCCCATATCCCCGCCGCGTTAACCACCACGGCGGCATATAGCTCGCGGTGTTCGTTGTACTGCGCATCAAACACGCGCACGCCGCGCACGGTATTGCCTTCACGAATAAGCCCGGTAACGTGGTGCCCTGTCAGGATATGCGCCCCGTGTTCCCGCGCGTCAAGCATATTGGCGGCGGTCAGGCGGAAGGGATCAACGGTTCCGTCAGGCACCTTCACCGCGCCAAGTAACGCCGGGTTCACCGAGGGTTCAATACGGCGCGCCTGCGCCGGATCGATCGCTTCAGCCTGAATGCCTGCCGCGGTGCAGGCGGTGATAAAGGTTTGCTGAAAATCGAGGTCGTCTTCGGGAAGGGTGATAAAAAGGCCGTTGGTGGGTTCAACGCAGTGGCGGGCGATGCGCCTGAGGATCTGGTTTTCAGCGATACATTCGCGCGCGGATTCAGCATCAGTGACCGCATAGCGGGCGCCGCTGTGCAGCAGGCCGTGGTTACGCCCCGTCGCGCCGGTGGCGATATCGTGGCGTTCCAGAAGCGTGACGCTCAACCCCCGCAGGGCGCAGTCGCGTGCGATGCCGGCACCCGTTGCGCCACCGCCAATGATAATCACATCGCTTAAGCGTGGATCGTGAATTGTCATTGCCTTTCCTCTATGTTCGTTTTTTAGCATTTAGCCACAGTGATCGTGTGGTTTGTTTGATTTCGAACATAAACGCGCGAAATTCGAAAGTGAAACGTGATTTCATGCGCTTTTTTGCGCATCCTGTCATATTTCTGTAACAATCTGTGCGTTGATTCACAGTAACATTCACCGTGATTTCTTAACATCGCCGCCTCTGTAGCCGGGCGCGAGATGCCCGGTCATTATTTGAAAGGCCACGGAGGCTGTTATGCTCAGTATCTTTAAACCTGCGCCACACCGGGCGCGACTGCCAGAGGCAGAGATCGATCCTCTCTACCGCCGTCTGCGTTGGCAAATCTTCCTCGGGATCTTCTTCGGGTATGCGGCGTACTATCTGGTACGTAAAAACTTTGCGCTCGCCATGCCGTATCTGGTGGAGCAGGGCTTCTCTCGCGGCGACCTGGGGTTCGCGCTGTCGGGGATCTCCATCGCGTACGGTTTTTCGAAATTCATTATGGGGTCAGTGTCGGATCGTTCGAATCCCCGCGTGTTCCTGCCTGCCGGGCTGATCCTCGCGGCAGCGGTCATGCTGTTCATGGGCTTCGTGCCATGGGCGACCTCCAGCATTGCCATCATGTTCGTGCTGCTGTTCCTCTGCGGCTGGTTCCAGGGGATGGGGTGGCCGCCGTGCGGACGCACCATGGTTCACTGGTGGTCACAGAAGGAGCGTGGTGGCATTGTGTCGGTGTGGAACTGCGCGCATAACGTCGGCGGCGGGCTTCCGCCGCTGCTGTTCCTGCTGGGGATGGCCTGGTTCAACGACTGGCACGCGGCGCTCTACATGCCTGCTTTTGGGGCGATCCTGGTGGCGATTATCGCCTTTGCGCTGATGCGCGACACGCCGCAGTCCTGCGGCCTGCCGCCAATCGAAGAGTACAAAAACGACTACCCGGATGATTACAGCGAGAAGCACGAAGAAGAGCTGACGGCAAAGCAGATCTTCATGAAGTACGTGCTGCCAAACAAGCTGCTGTGGTACATCGCGGTGGCGAACGTCTTCGTTTACCTGCTGCGCTACGGCATCCTCGACTGGTCCCCGACCTACCTGAAAGAGGTGAAGCACTTCGCGCTGGATAAGTCCTCCTGGGCCTACTTCCTGTATGAGTACGCGGGCATTCCCGGCACGCTGATCTGCGGCTGGATGTCGGATAAAGTGTTCAAAGGTAACCGTGGCGCGACGGGCGTGTTCTTTATGACCCTGGTGACCATCGCGACGGTTGTTTACTGGCTGAACCCGCCGGGTAATCCATCAGTAGACATGGCCTGTATGATCGTTATCGGCTTCCTGATTTACGGTCCGGTGATGCTGATTGGCCTGCACGCGCTGGAGCTGGCGCCGAAGAAAGCGGCAGGCACGGCGGCGGGCTTTACCGGTCTGTTTGGCTACCTCGGCGGTTCAGTGGCGGCGAGTGCCATCGTCGGTTACACCGTCGACTTCTTCGGCTGGGACGGTGGCTTTATGGTGATGATTGGCGGCAGCGTGCTGGCGGTTCTGCTGTTGATCGTCGTGATGATCGGTGAAAAACGTCACCATGCTGAAGTGCTGGCGCGTCGTCAATAAGGAGCCTTGTCATGAAATTCACTCAACTTGCAGCCGGCCTGCTGCTGGCTGGTTTGATGACCGGCTCCGCGCTGGCGGCGGATAAAATCGTGATTGCCCATCGCGGCGCCAGCGGTTATCTGCCGGAGCATACGCTGCCGGCGAAGGCGATGGCCTATGCGCAGGGCGCGGATTATCTGGAGCAGGATTTGGTGATGACGAAGGACGATCGGCTGGTCGTTCTGCATGACCACTATCTTGACCGCGTCACGGACGTGGCGGAACGCTTCCCGGATCGCGCCCGTAAAGACGGTCGCTATTACGCCATCGACTTTACGCTGGCCGAGATCCGCTCGCTGACGTTTACCGAGGGCTTCGAGATTGAAAACGGCAAGAAGGTGCAGGTCTATCCGGGACGTTTCCCGATGGGCAAATCTGACTTCCGTATTCACACCTTCGAAGAGGAGATCGAGTTTGTTCAGGGGCTGAACCACTCGACCGGGAAAAACATCGGTATCTATCCGGAAATCAAAGCGCCGTGGTTCCACCATCAGGAAGGAAAAGACATTGCTGCTACGACGCTGGAGGTGCTGAAAAAGTACGGCTACACCAGCAAGCAGGATAAGGTTTTCCTGCAATGTTTCGATGCGGCGGAGCTGAAGCGCATCAAAACCGAGCTGGAGCCGAAGATGGGGATGGATCTCAATCTGGTGCAGCTGATTGCCTATACCGACTGGAACGAAACCCAGGAAAAACAGCCGGACGGGAAGTGGGTGAACTACAGCTACGACTGGATGTTTAAGCCGGGCGCGATGAAGCAGATTGCGCAGTACGCCGACGGCATTGGGCCGGATTACCACATGCTGGTGGCGGAAGGCTCAACGCCGGGTCACGTGAAGCTGACGGCGATGGTGAAAGAGGCGCACGCGAGCAACATGCAGGTGCATCCGTATACCGTGCGTGCAGACCAGCTGCCGGACTATGCGACGGACGTGAATCAGCTTTACGACGTGCTGTATAACCAGGCGGATGTGGACGGGGTGTTTACGGATTTCCCGGATAAAGCGGTGAGTTTTTTGAAGGATAAACGCTAAAATTGCCGGGTGGCGGCTTCGCCTTAACCGGCCTACGAACTGCGGTTTTGTAGGTCGGGTAAGCGTAGCGCCACCCGACACTGTTACATCTCGATCTCTATATCGCCTTTTGCCCGGCAGCAGCAGGGCAAAATTTCCCCTTCACTGATAAAGGCCAGCGGTTCGGTCAGCCAGTCCACCTGGCCTGCGACCAGACGGCAGCGGCAGGAGCCGCAATAGCCTTCACGACACTGGTACTCTACCTCTACCTGATGCGCTTCCAGCGCCACCAGCAGGGAAGGGTGCTCTTCCTGGCACAGCACCTCTGTACCCGAAAGGCGTAGCGTTACGCGGGTCATCAGAGCTGGAAATCGCTCAGATCGTCGGTGTTGACTTCAGAGTCAATCTGACCGACCAGATACGAACTCACTTCCACTTCCTGCGGCGCCACCTGCACGTTATCGGACACCAGCCAGGTGTTGATCCACGGGATCGGGTTAGAGCGCGTCTGGAACGGCAGATCGAGGCCAACCGCCTGCATGCGGATGTTCGTGATGTACTCAACGTACTGGCACAGAATGTCTTTGTTCAGGCCAATCATGGAGCCGTCGCGGAACAGGTAGTCTGCCCACTCTTTCTCCTGCTGGGCGGCCTGCACGAACAGGTCGTAGCACTCCTGTTTGCACTCTTCCGCAATTTCCGCCATCTCCGGATCGTCCGTTCCGCTGCGCAGCAGGTTCAGCATATGCTGGGTGCCGGTCAGGTGCAGGGCTTCATCGCGGGCGATCAGACGGATAATTTTGGCGTTGCCTTCCATCAGCTTGCGCTCGGCAAAGGCGAAGGAGCAGGCGAAGCTCACGTAGAAGCGGATTGCTTCCAGCGCGTTGACGCTCATCAGGCACAGATAGAGCTGTTTTTTCAGCGCCCGCAGGTTTACGGTGACGGTTTTGCCGTTCACGTTGTGCGTGCCTTCGCCCAGCAGATGCCAGTAGCTGGTCATCTCGATCAGCTCGTCATAGTAGTGCGCAATGCCTTCGGCGCGCTTCTGGATCTGCTCGTTGGTAACGATATCGTCAAACACCACCGCCGGATCGTTCACGATGTTGCGGATGATGTGGGTATAAGAGCGGGAGTGGATCGTTTCAGAAAACGCCCAGGTTTCTACCCAGGTTTCCAGCTCAGGAATCGAGATCAGTGGCAGCAGCGCCACGTTCGGACTACGACCCTGAATGGAGTCCAGCAGCGTCTGGTATTTCAGGTTGCTGAGGAAGATGTGCTTTTCGTGTTCCGGCAGCGCCTGGAAATCGATACGGTCGCGGGAAACGTCCACTTCTTCCGGACGCCAGAAGAAGGAGAGTTGCTTTTCAATCAGCTTTTCGAAGATGTCATATTTTTGCTGATCGTAGCGTGCCACGTTGACCGGCTGGCCGAAGAACATCGGCTCTTTGAGCTGGTCGTTTTTCGTCTGTGAAAAGGTGGTATATGCCATGAGTGTGTCCTGTGAGAGATTTTGTCAATCGGGCAAACAAAATCGTAGGCCGGGTAAGCGGAGCGCCACCCGGCATTTACATTAGATCTTACATGCGCCGCTTTCGCAGCCGTCGTCCTGAATTGACGGGGCCAGGTCGTCCTGCGCGTCTTCTGCACCGTCACGGGTGTTGTGATAGTACAGGGTCTTCACGCCAAATTTGTAGGCGGTGAGCAGGTCTTTCAGCAGTTGCTGCATCGGAACCTTGCCTGACGGGAAGCGCGTTGGGTCGTAGTTAGTATTGGCAGAGATCGACTGGTCGATAAACTTCTGCATGATACCCACCAGTTGCAGGTAGCCGTCGTTGTTTGGCATTTCCCACAGCAGCTCGTAGTTGTTACCCAGCGTTTCGTAGTCCGGCACTACCTGACGCAGCACGCCGTCTTTCGACGCTTTGATGCTGACGTGCCCGCGCGGTGGCTCAATACCGTTGGTGGCGTTGGAGATCTGCGAAGAGGTCTCGGACGGCATCAGGGCAGAGAGCGTGGAGTTACGCAGGCCGTGCGTTTTAATGGACTCGCGCAGGCCTTCCCAGTCGAGGTGCAGCGGCTCGCTGACGATCGCATCCAGGTCTTTTTTGTAGGTGTCGATCGGCAGAATGCCTTTCGCGTAGGTGGTTTCGTTGAACCACGGGCACGCGCCTTGCTCTTTCGCCAGCTCGTTGGAGGCTTTCATCAGGTAGTACTGAATCGCTTCGAACGTCTGGTGGGTCAGGTTGTTGGCGCTGCCGTCGGAGTAACGCTTGCCGTTTTTCGCCAGCCAGTAGGCGAAGTTGATCACGCCGATACCCAGGGTACGACGGCCCATTGCGCCGCGTTTTGCCGCCGGGATTGGGTAATCCTGGTAGTCCAGCAGGGCGTCGAGCGCGCGAACCGCCAGCACGGCCAGCTCTTCCAGCTCGTCCAGGCTCTTAATCGCACCCAGGTTGAACGCGGAGAGCGTACACAGGGCGATTTCGCCGTTTTCGTCGTTCACATCGTCCAGCGGTTTGGTCGGCAGGGCGATCTCCAGGCACAGGTTAGACTGGCGCACTGGCGCAACGACCGGGTCGAACGGGCTGTGGGTGTTGCAGTGGTCAACGTTCTGAATGTAGATACGACCGGTAGAGGCACGTTCCTGCATCATCAGGGAGAACAGGTCTACCGCCTTCACGCGCTGCTTGCGAATGCTGTCGTCTTTTTCGTATTTAGTGTACAGACGCTCGAACTCGTCCTGATCGGCGAAGAACGCGTCGTACAGGCCCGGGACGTCGGACGGGCTGAACAGGGTGATGTCTTCACCTTTCAGCAGACGGGTGTACATCAGCTTGTTGATCTGCACGCCGTAGTCCATGTGACGCACGCGGTTGCCTTCCACGCCACGGTTGTTCTTCAGAACCAGCAGGCTTTCCACTTCCAGATGCCACATTGGGTAGAACAGGGTGGCTGCACCCCCGCGCACGCCGCCCTGAGAGCAGGATTTTACTGCCGTCTGGAAGTGCTTGTAGAACGGAATACAGCCGGTGTGGAACGCTTCGCCGCCGCGGATCGGGCTGCCCAGCGCGCGGATACGGCCAGCGTTAATGCCGATACCGGCACGCTGGGAAACGTATTTTACGATGGCGCTGGAGGTGGCGTTGATGGAATCCAGGCTATCACCACACTCGATCAGAACGCAGGAGCTGAACTGACGGGTAGGGGTGCGCACGCCAGACATGATTGGCGTAGGCAGAGAAATTTTGAACGTTGATACCGCATCGTAGAAACGCTTCACGTAATCCAGACGGGTTTCACGCGGGTAATTCGAGAACAGGCAGGCGGCCACGAGAATATAGAGGAACTGGGCGCTTTCGTAGATCTCACCGGTCACACGGTTCTGAACCAGGTATTTGCCTTCGAGCTGCTTCACCGCCGCGTAGGAGAAGTTCATGTCGCGCCAGTGATCGATAAACCCGTTCATCTGCTCGAACTCTTCTTCCGTATAGTCTTCCAGCAGATGCGTGTCGTATTTGCCCAGCTCAACCATTTTCACCACGTGATCGTAAAGCTTCGGCGGCTCGAACTGGCCGTAGGCTTTCTTACGCAGGTGGAAAATCGCCAGACGCGCAGCGAGGTACTGATAATCCGGTGCGTCGCGGGAGATCAGATCCGCCGCTGCTTTGATAATGGTTTCGTGGATATCAGACGTTTTGATGCCGTCGTAGAACTGAATGTGAGAACGCAGTTCAACCTGGGAGATAGATACGTTGTTCAGTCCTTCTGCTGCCCAGTCGAGAACTCGATGGATTTTGTCCAGATTGATACGCTCGGTGGTACCGTCGCGCTTTGTCACCAGCAGACTCTGATTCATGTGGGTTTTTACCTGTCCGTGAAATAAAAAATATCCCCCGCTTATCCACAGATCCGTCTTGTGACTAACTCTGTGGATAAATACTACATATAGGGGTTTTGCGATAAGAATAACGCTATATGGTGAGTATTCTAGTAAGGATTCTTTTCAGTACAAGGGTTGATTTTGACGTTAAATTGAGGTTGTGAAAGGGTAAAAAAGGCTAAGTCCTCGTGCCATAAGGCCTGGAAGAGATGTCAATATTCCAGAAAAAAAATTCAAAATTTGATCGAGTGCTGATTTCTTCAACGGGAGGTCAGAATTGCGCAACATGATGTCGCGCAATCATTATAAGAATAACGGATGACGTTAGTCGTTTTTGGCGGTTGTATGCAACATATAGTTAACATCCACGCCCGGTGCAAGTTTGAATTTATCCGTTAGCGGGTTGTAGTGCAGGCCGGTGATGTGCTGCTCCTTAAGCCATGTCTGGTCAACCCAGCCCAGCAGTTCGGCAGGCTTGATAAACTTCTTCACGTCGTGCGTCCCTTTCGGCACCATGCGCAGCACATATTCCGCGCCCACCACGGCCATCAGCCAGGCTTTGCCGTTGCGGTTGATCGTCGAGAAGAAGACCTGGCCGCCCGGCTTCACCAGTTTTGCACAGGCGTTCACCACCGACTGCGGATCGGGAACGTGCTCCAGCATCTCCATGCAGGTCACCACGTCGTACTGGTGCGCATGGTTTGCCGCGTGCTCTTCCACGGTTTCCTGAACGTATTCTACCTGTACGCCGGACTCCAGCGCGTGAAGACGGGCAACCTGTAGGGGTTCGAAGCCCATGTCCAGGCCGGTGACGGTGGCCCCTTCGCGCGCCATGCTTTCCGCCAGGATGCCGCCGCCGCAGCCCACGTCGAGCACTTTTTTACCGAACAGACCGCCGGAACGCTCCGCGATATAGCCCAGACGCAGCGGGTTAATACGATGCAGAGGTTTGAACTCACCTTCGAGATCCCACCAGCGGGACGCCACCGCTTCAAATTTGGCAATCTCTTCGTGGTCAACGTTGTGAGCCACCGGGGATTTTTCGGCATTCATGGGCGCTTTTACTCCTTATTTAGCAAGACAAATGAGTATATCAGGCAATCCCTGTGAATAAAGCGTATAGGTTTACCTGTATCACCGCGGCTGTGTTATAATTTGCGACCTTTGAATCCGGGATACAGTAGAGGGATAGCGGTTAGATGAGCGACCTTGCGAGAGAAATTACACCGGTTAACATCGAGGAAGAGCTGAAAAGCTCCTATCTGGACTATGCGATGTCGGTCATTGTTGGCCGTGCGCTGCCGGACGTCCGCGATGGCCTGAAGCCGGTACACCGTCGCGTACTATACGCCATGAACGTATTGGGCAATGACTGGAATAAAGCCTACAAAAAATCTGCCCGTGTCGTTGGTGACGTAATCGGTAAATACCATCCCCATGGTGATTCCGCGGTGTACGACACCATTGTCCGTATGGCGCAGCCGTTTTCGCTGCGTTACATGCTGGTAGATGGTCAGGGTAACTTTGGTTCTATCGACGGCGACTCCGCCGCGGCAATGCGTTATACGGAAATCCGTCTGGCGAAGATTGCCCATGAGCTGATGGCCGACCTGGAAAAAGAGACGGTTGATTTCGTTGATAACTACGACGGCACGGAAAAAATTCCTGACGTTATGCCAACGAAGATCCCAAACCTGCTGGTGAACGGTTCGTCCGGTATCGCCGTCGGTATGGCAACCAACATTCCGCCGCATAACATCACGGAAGTGATCAACGGCTGCCTGGCCTACATCGACGATGAAGACATCAGTATTGAAGGGCTGATGGAACACATCCCGGGCCCGGACTTCCCGACGGCGGCGATCATCAACGGTCGTCGCGGTATTGAAGAAGCGTACCGCACCGGTCGCGGCAAGATTTACATCCGTGCCCGCGCCGAAGTGGAAGCGGACGCCAAAACCGGCCGTGAAACCATCATTGTTCACGAGATCCCGTATCAGGTGAACAAAGCGCGTCTGATTGAAAAAATCGCCGAGCTGGTAAAAGAAAAACGCGTTGAAGGCATCAGCGCGCTGCGTGACGAGTCTGACAAAGACGGTATGCGCATCGTGATTGAAATCAAGCGCGACGCGGTGGGTGAAGTTGTGCTGAACAACCTTTACTCCCAGACTCAGCTTCAGGTCTCCTTCGGTATCAACATGGTTGCGCTGCACCACGGTCAGCCGAAGATCATGAACCTGAAAGAGATCCTGAGCGCGTTCGTGCGTCACCGCCGTGAAGTGGTGACTCGCCGTACCATCTTTGAACTGCGCAAAGCGCGCGATCGTGCTCATATCCTTGAAGCACTGGCCGTTGCGCTGGCGAACATCGACCCGATCATCGAGCTGATCCGCCGTGCGCCAACCCCGGCAGAAGCGAAAGCCTCGCTGGTTGCGCGTCCATGGGATCTGGGCAACGTGGCGGCGATGCTGGAACGTGCCGGCGACGACGCCGCGCGTCCTGAGTGGCTGGAACCGGAATTCGGCGTGCGTGACGGTCAGTACTACCTGACTGAACAGCAGGCCCAGGCGATTCTGGATCTGCGTTTGCAGAAACTGACCGGCCTTGAGCATGAAAAACTGCTCGACGAGTACAAAGAGCTGCTGGAGCAGATTGCCGAGCTGCTGCATATCCTGGGCAGCGCAGAGCGCCTGATGGAAGTGATCCGCGAAGAGCTGGAGCTGGTTCGCGATCAGTTCGGCGACGAACGTCGTACCGAAATCACGGCCAATAGCTCTGATATCAACATTGAAGATTTGATCAACCGCGAAGACGTGGTAGTGACCCTGTCTCACCAGGGCTACGTGAAGTATCAGCCGTTGACCGACTACGAAGCACAGCGTCGTGGCGGTAAAGGCAAATCTGCGGCACGTATTAAAGAAGAAGACTTCATTGACCGTCTGCTGGTGGCTAACACCCACGACACGATCCTCTGCTTCTCCAGCCGCGGCCGTCTGTACTGGATGAAGGTCTATCAGCTGCCGGAAGCGAGCCGTGGCGCGCGGGGACGTCCAATCGTCAACCTGCTGCCGCTGGAAGCGAACGAACGTATCACCGCCATCCTGCCGGTACGCGAGTACGAAGAAGGCGTGAACGTCTTTATGGCGACCGCGAGCGGTACCGTGAAGAAAACCGCACTGACCGAGTTCAGCCGTCCACGTTCCGCCGGGATTATCGCGGTGAACCTGAACGAAGGCGACGAACTGATCGGCGTGGATCTGACGTCCGGTTCTGATGAAGTGATGCTCTTCTCTGCGGCCGGTAAAGTGGTGCGCTTCAAAGAGAACGCCGTTCGCGCCATGGGCCGTACGGCGACCGGCGTGCGTGGTATCAAGCTGGCGGGTGAAGACACCGTTGTTTCCCTGATCGTTCCTCGTGGCGAAGGCGCAATCCTGACCGTCACCCAGAACGGTTACGGTAAGCGTACGGCGGAAAGCGAATACCCGACCAAATCACGCGGCACGCAGGGCGTTATCTCCATCAAGGTCACCGAGCGCAACGGTTCCGTTGTGGGCGCGGTGCAGGTGGACGACGCGGACCAGATCATGATGATCACCGATGCCGGTACGCTGGTGCGTACGCGCGTGTCTGAGATCAGCGTGGTGGGTCGTAACACCCAGGGCGTTATCCTCATCCGTACTGCGGAAGATGAAAACGTCGTCGGTCTGCAACGCGTTGCTGAGCCGGTGGATGACGAAGAGCTCGACTCTATCGACGGCAGCGTCGCGGAAGGGGATGACGAAATCGTCCCTGAAGCGGACACCGATGATGACGCAGCGGATGACGCTGACGAGTAACGTCTCCTGACGCATAAAGGGCCGGTTTCCGGCCCTTTTGTTTTGCGTAAGCAGACAAGTGAACGTTGCGACAAGCCGCGTTTACCGCTACCTTAACCACATTCTTTTTTCCCCGATGGCGGAGCCTCGCCCCTTTGAAATACCTCGTTTCCTTTCGTACCACGCTAAAAGTCTCTCGCTATCTGTTTCGGGCGCTTGCGCTGCTGCTCTGGTTGCTGGTGGCGCTGCTCTCGGTGTTTTATATCGTTAACGCGCTGCACCAGAAAGAAGCGGAGATCCGCCAGGAGTTTAACTTAAGCTCGGATCAGGCCCAGCGCTATATCCAGCGCACGTCTGACGTGATGAAAGAGCTTAAGTATATTGCCGAAAATCGACTGACGGCGGAGAACGGCATTCTGGCCCTTCGTGGACGAGATGAAAAAACCGAAGTACCTGATTTCGAACCGCTCTTCCCGGACTCCGATTGTTCAGCCATGGGCAAAGCCTGGCGTGGCTCGCTGGAGTCGCTTTCATGGTTTATGCGCTACTGGCGCGATAACTTCTCCGCCGCCTACGATCTGAACCGCGTCTACCTGATTGGCAACGAAAACCTCTGCATGGCGGATTTCGGCCTGCGGGATATGCCCGTCGAACGCGAAGACGCGCTGAAAAGCCTGCATGAGCGCATCGTGAAATACCGTAATGCGCCTCAGGAAGAGCGTGGAAACAACATCTTCTGGATAAGCCAGGGGCCGCGCATGGGCGTCGGCTATTTCTATGCCCTGACTCCGGTTTATCTCGGCAACCGACTGCAAGCGCTGCTGGGGATTGAACAAACCATCCGCATGGAAAACTTCTTCACGCCGGGCAGCCTGCCGATGGGCGTGACCATTCTGGATGAAAACGGCCACCCGCTCATCTCCCTTGCCGGGCCTGAAAACCGCCTGAAGGTGGAGCCCAGCTGGATGCAGGAGCGGTCATGGTTTGGCTATACCTCCGGTTTCCGCGAGCTGGTGCTGAAGAAAAGTTTGCCGCCGTCGTCGCTGAGCATCGTCTACTCGCTGCCGGTGGACAAGGTGCTGGAGCGCATTCGCATCCTGATCCTTAACGCCATTTTGTTGAACATCGCGGTAGGCGTGGCGCTGTTTATGCTGGCGCGAATGTATGAGCGGCGGATCTTTATTCCGGCGGAAGCGGATGCGCAGCGTCTGGAAGAGCACGAGCAGTTTAACCGTAAGATTGTCGCCTCGGCGCCAGTGGGGATCTGTATCCTGCGTACTCAGGACGGGACGAATATCCTCAGTAACGAGCTTGCCCATAACTACCTGAACATGCTCACGCATGAAGACCGCCAGCGGTTAACGCAGATCATCTGCGGTCAGCAGGTTAACTTTGTGGACGTGCTGACCAGTACCCACACCAACCTGCAAATCAGCTTCGTCCATTCGCGCTACCGTAATGAAAACGTGGCGATTTGCGTGCTGGTGGATGTTTCTGCGCGCGTGAAGATGGAAGAGTCATTGCAGGATATGGCGCAGGCGGCGGAGCAGGCCAGTCAGTCCAAGTCGATGTTCCTCGCGACCGTTAGCCATGAGCTGCGTACGCCGCTGTACGGCATTATCGGTAACCTCGATCTGCTCCAGACCAAGGAGCTGCCGAAAGGGGTCGACCGTCTGGTGACGGCTATGAACAACTCCTCCAGCCTGCTGCTGAAAATCATCAGCGATATTCTCGACTTCTCTAAAATTGAGTCTGAGCAGCTGAAAATAGAACCGCGTGAGTTCTCCCCGCGCGAGGTGATGAACCATATCAGCGCCAACTATCTGCCGCTGGTGGTGCGCAAGCAGCTGGGGCTGTACTGCTTTATCGAGCCGGATGTGCCGCTGACGCTGCATGGCGATCCGATGCGTCTGCAACAGGTCATTTCGAACCTGCTGAGCAACGCCATCAAATTCACCGATATCGGCTGTATTGTGCTGCATGTCTGTCGGGCAGGGGAGTACCTGACCATTCGCGTGCGCGACACGGGGGTCGGCATCCCGGCGAAAGAGGTTGTTCGCCTGTTCGATCCGTTCTTCCAGGTGGGAACGGGCGTACAGCGCAACTTCCAGGGGACCGGGCTGGGCCTGGCGATCTGTGAGAAGCTGATCAGCATGATGGACGGGGATATCTCCGTCGATACCGAGCCGGGTATGGGCAGCCAGTTCACCATCCGTATTCCGCTCTATTCGGCACACTATCCGGCGAAAGCCACGGTCGACGGGCTGAGCGATAAGCACTGCTGGCTGGCGGTGCACAACGCCTCCTTACACGATTTCCTGACCTCGATGCTGACCAGCAGCGGCGTGCGGGTCTCACGCTATGAAGGCCAGACGCCGGACGCGGATGACATGCTGATCACCGACGTTGAGCCAGACCAGGCGTGGGCGGGACGCGGGGTGGTGATGTTCTGCCGCCGCCATATCGGTATTCCGATTGAGCGTTCGCCTGGGCTGTGGGTGCACAGCGTGGCGACACCGCACGAGCTGTTGGGCCTGCTGGCGCGCATTTACAGCGTACAGCTTGAGGACAGCGATGGCGCGACCGCGCTGGCCTCTCCTGATGAGCTGGCGTCTGTGAACGACGATATGATGATTCTGGTAGTCGACGATCATCCGATTAACCGTCGTCTGCTCGCAGACCAGCTTGGCTCTCTGGGCTATCAGTGTAAAACGGCCAATGATGGCGTGGATGCCCTGAATGTCTTAAGTAAGAACCATATTGATATTGTGCTCAGCGATGTGAACATGCCTAACATGGACGGCTACCGTCTGACACAGCGTATCCGACAGCTGGGGCTGACGCTGCCGGTGGTCGGGGTGACAGCCAACGCCCTGGCGGAGGAGAAACAGCGCTGTCTGGAGTCCGGGATGGACAGCTGTCTGTCGAAGCCGGTCACGCTGGATGTCCTGAAGCAGACCCTATCCGTGTATGCGGAGCGGGTACGAAAAGCAAGACAATAAAAAAGGCCCGAAAGGGCCTTTTTTATTTCTCCGGCGGCTGTAGGCCAGGTAAGCGCGAGCGCTACCCGGCGTAAACAGCGAAGATCAATCTTTGTCCGTTGCGCTCAGCGTCACGGAAGAGAGATAGTTCAGCAGGGCGATATCGTTATCCACACCCAGCTTCATCATCGCGGATTTTTTCTGGCTACTGATGGTTTTAATACTGCGGTTCAGCTTCTTGGCAATTTCAGTGACCAGGAAACCTTCAGCGAACAGACGCAGAACCTCACTCTCTTTTGGCGAAAGACGCTTGTCGCCATAGCCACCCGCGCTGATTTTTTCGAGCAGGCGTGAGACGCTTTCAGGGGTGAATTTCTTCCCTTTCTGTAACGCCGCCAGCGCTTTTGGCAGATCGGTAGGTGCGCCTTGTTTCAGTACAATCCCTTCAATATCGAGATCCAGAACGGCGCTCAGGATCGCCGGGTTATTGTTCATGGTCAGAACAATGATCGAAATGTCCGGGAAGTGGCGTTTAATGTATTTGATGAGCGTAATGCCGTCACCGTATTTATCTCCAGGCATGGAGAGATCGGTAATGAGCACGTGCGCATCAAGTTTAGGCAGGTTGTTAATGAGAGCTGTGGAATCTTCAAATTCACCGACTACATTCACCCACTCGATCTGTTCAAGTGATTTGCGAATACCGAACAGTACAATCGGATGGTCATCGGCAATAATTACGTTCATATTGTTCATGTATAAGGCTACCTTGCTACAGCAAGCTCTTGACGTAAGCGTCAATGTCGCTGATGTATTTTTCAATGCCAGAGGCATCTTTCTCACGAATTAGATGTTCCAGCGTTTCACATAACTGCTTGCCGGGAACCAGATTAAGCATGGCAAACACCCCTTTAAGCCGGTGTGCTGTCTGTGCCAGCGCTGCAAAATCCTG
Source organism: Enterobacter sp. GD03975 (assembly GCF_029838645.1). NCBI lineage: Bacteria > Pseudomonadati > Pseudomonadota > Gammaproteobacteria > Enterobacterales > Enterobacteriaceae > Enterobacter > Enterobacter sp. GD03975. The sequence goes on along the minus strand of NZ_JAOBZC010000004.1, from coordinate 179,898 downwards.
CGCAGCGGACTCAGTATACAACCGCTTAACATCATCTGGTACTGTATCAACGAAGAGCGAATAATATCCGCTGGCATGGAGTTCTGCATTTTCATCGCCGCCTAACGGTGACTCCAGGATCTCTTCCTGCGCCAGATTCTCTTCAATCAGTTGTAATACAGCTTCCTGCATTGCATTGCTCATATTAAAGTTGACGCGCAGCTGCCCAGGGCCAATTTTCCGCACGCCTGGCTCATCATCGCTTAAAAGCAAGCCTGAGGCAGTAAGATTAGACGGATTATCAGTTAAAAATAGATCAAATTCTTGACTCGCGAGCCTTTCGTCCGGGGTGATGCAGGACGCGCCCCAGTTTTCTAACTGACGAACGACGATATTACGGATCTCGCTGGAGGTCACATCCACCATCACGACCACATCATCCAGCAGACGCTCTTCATCCTCTTCCTGTGGATTCGCCGCCATTTTGACGTGTAAGGAGTAGCGGGTACCGAGGGATTCGCGGGCCTTGATGTTCAGATGGCCGCCCAGCTTGCGCGCCAGCTGATCGCAGAGCCAGAAGGTGAGGGCATTCGCCTTACCGTAGTGGTCACGCTGCGTATCGTTCAGGAACGGGAAGTGCAGGTTATCGATTTCGCTGACGGTCACGCCTTCGCCCGTATCCAGAATGCGGAACGTCAGGCGATCGTCGGTGGATTCATCGGTGCTGACTTCAAGGGTGATCTTGCCGATCTGCGTCGTGGTGACGGCATACTGGATCAGCATCATCAGAATGCGGCGCAGGGCATCACGATCGCCGTGACGCTCGTCATTGGCCGGTAAATGGTTGTTGATCAACAGCTGGAGCCCCTTGCGCTTGATCACCGGCAGCACTTCCGGTACCACCTCATCAATCAGATCCTGGATGGAGAAGAGCGTCGGGGTGCCCTTCCAGATGTCGTTCTCCAGCATATTCGCCAGCTGGATTTCGTCCACCAGACGAACCAGCGAGTCGGCCTGGCTGCTCAGCTGTCGGCTTTCCGGCGTGCTTAAATCAGCAATCTGCGTGGCGAGTGACTTCAGCGGTTGTTTAAAGGCATCGCCGATATTTTGCATAAACGCGGCGCGGCCGTGCTGGTTCTTCTCGTACAGCCTTTGCGCCTGCTTGAGCTTTTTATTTACCAGCACTTCGCGATCCTGATCGCGAATAATGAAGATTTGCGTACGCGAGGCGACCTGACTGCGGAACTGACGGATCTCATACAGTTCATTATTAATGGTGGCCTGGATAACGCCCTGATGCTGGTCCGCCATGGCCGTAATATTTTGCAGGTTAAGGTGCGGCAGAAGGTGGTCGGCAATTTTATTGCTCATGACCGTTCGGTTTGCTTCCTGATCGTGAACGAGCACCCCCAGCGGCAGCACGGAAATAATCTCTTCGTTTAAGGCACGCAGGACGCGCAGTTCGTTGCTGGTTCCTGAGGATACCGATGTCGAGTCGCTCTGGCGGCCCGACTGGAAACGGAAGGTGCTGTAGCCAAACAGCGCCAGCGCTAGCAGGCCGATATTCAGGAGTAGCGGCAGGAGAATGTTTTGCAGGGTATCAAGCATCAGGGTGCCAAAAGGCACCTGCCACACCAGCCGCATACCGGTTGAATTGAGCGATGAGGCAATCTCGATTTTTGAGCCATTAAAGGAGATCGCGACGCTGTCCGCGCCTTCTTTGTCCGACGGCGTGCGCATATTCTGGGTGCTGTTGTCTGGCTCCAGACGGAAACTGTCCAGCGGCATATCCGGCGGGATGAGATCGTTAATCGGCAGATCGAAGGCAACCACGGTCGCGAGATGGCCCGGCTGGTTAAAGGTGGTGCGCAGCGTAAAGTAATGGCCGTTCTGCCAGGCCAGGCGGCGTAGCGAAGAAAAACTTTCGCGTTCGTCCAGCGCGTTGGCCTGTTGCAACATTTCTGCCCGACGGGAATCCACAATACTGCCAACGGTGGTCTCTTTAAAGCCGGACGAGAGGTCCTTAAGCGGCAGGGTAGAGACCAGGATCATGCTGTTGTCCTGACCGTTCAGGTAATACATGGACCACGGAACGGTCTCGGCGCCCCACAGGGTGTCCAGATAGGAGGAGATCCGCTGCGTCATCTCAAGTGTTGCGCTGTCGTGCGAACCGAAAATCAGGGCTTCAGTTTTGCGCTGCGGTTTTTCAAGGTAATAAACATCCTGCTTAAGGCGCGTTTCCTGCAACCCTTCGCCTGACGAGGTGGCAGGCGCGGCGGCGATATTGTCGTAGATTTGCCAGGTCGCATAGCGCCACGTATCAATGCGCTTATGCACCGCGTGGGTGATATCGACGATTTGATAGCTTTTATCTTTAAGCCAGGTGTTCACGGCGCTCTGGACCATCACCCCCATTGTGACTAACAGCACAACGATCAACAGAAGAAAGAAACGGGTGATGCTGCCCGGTAGAAGGGAGAATTTGCTCGGGGCGGTAGTTTCTGTCTGACTCATTGATGTGTTTAACCCGTAATGGCCGCGCGGTAATGGGATAGGGCAGTATAAAGGGTAATAACCGAATTTCCAGCGTCGTTATCGGCATGACCTTGACTTTTTATCTGTCGCAACCCGCTTCAACGACATCCGGGTAAAAGATGTACAAAACCCAGTCAAATGTACAAATACGCCGTCACAACGGCTGAAAAATAGCACGAATTAACAAGAAATTAATTGCGGCTACAAAAAAAGAATTCTGTAAACGCCAACGCTGAATTTAGTTAATAGTCGTTATCATTACAGGCGGGTAGCACATTAAATGTCTGCTGACGTAAAGAAAGGTAAAAAAAAAACCGAATGCGAAGCATCCGGTTCAATTAGGGATAAACAGACATTCAGAACTGAATGACGGTAATAAATAAAGTTAATGATGATAGCGATAGTTATTTTAGTGGTGTTGAAGGGAATTTTTTTGTCATTCAGTGCGGTACTGTTTTTTAAGTTAATTCATTGAAATTATTACGATATATTTTTGTTTTGATTATCCGTGCTATATTTTTAAACTTTTGATGCTCTGTGAAAGTTCCTTGATATTTACAAATTGAAACATCTTGATGGTAAAGTGAAACATCTTCAAAGTTTTCGTATCATATTCCTGTTGGATTATTCTGCATTTTTAAGGAGAATGAACTTGCCGACTGGTTAAGAGGGTTGACCAGTAAGCAGTGGTAAATAATAAGGCATATAACAGAGGGTTAATAAAATGAAAGTTAAAGTACTGTCCCTCCTGGTACCAGCTCTGCTGGTGGCAGGCGCAGCAAATGCGGCTGAAATTTATAACAAAGACGGCAACAAATTAGATCTGTACGGTAAAGTGGATGGCCTGCACTATTTCTCCGATGACGACGGTGCAGACGGCGACCAGACCTACATGCGTCTGGGCTTCAAAGGCGAAACTCAGGTTAACGATCAGCTGACCGGTTACGGCCAGTGGGAATACCAGATCCAGGGCAACTCTGGCGAGAACGAAAACAACTCATGGACGCGTGTAGCGTTCGCTGGTCTGAAATTCGCTGATGCGGGTTCATTCGACTACGGTCGTAACTACGGCGTTGTTTACGATGTCACTTCCTGGACCGACGTTCTGCCGGAATTCGGCGGCGACACCTACGGTTCTGACAACTTCATGCAGCAGCGCGGTAACGGCTTCGCGACCTACCGTAACCAGGACTTCTTCGGTCTGGTTGATGGTCTGAACTTTGCGTTACAGTACCAGGGTAAAAACGGCAGCCCAAGCGGTGAAGGCCAGACCAATAACGGTCGTGACGCGCTGCGTCAGAACGGTGACGGCTACGGCGGCTCTCTGACCTACGATCTGGGCGAAGGCTTCGCACTCGGTACGGCTGTCACCAGCTCTAAACGTACTGATGACCAGAACGCGCCAAACTACTTCGGTAACGGCGATCGTGCTGAGACCTACACCGGCGGTCTGAAATACGACGCGAACAACATCTACCTGGCTGCACAGTATTCTCAGACCTACAACGCGACCCGCGTTGGCGATCAGGGCTGGGCTAACAAAGCACAGAACTTCGAAGTGGTTGCTCAGTATCAGTTCGACTTCGGTCTGCGTCCATCCGTGGCTTACCTGCAATCTAAAGGTAAGGACGTCGAAGGCTATGGCGATCAGGATATCCTGAAGTATGTTGACGTGGGCGCGACTTACTACTTCAACAAAAACATGTCCACCTACGTTGATTACAAAATCAACCTGCTGGATGAAAACGACTTCACTCGCCGCACCAGTATCAGCACCGACGATATCGTAGCGCTGGGTCTGGTTTACCAGTTCTAATTGCTCATACTGCAACAAAGGGGCCATCAGGCCCCTTTTTTCATGCTTTTTTAGGGTCTTACAAATACGCTGTTTTAGTGTACTCTTGCCGCCCTGGCATGAGGATAATAACCAATGGAAATGACTTTTTTGCGCGCCAGCTTTCTGGCGATTGTTTTACTCCTGACCGCGTGTGACTCTTCTACGCAGCCCGCAAAAATCGAGGCGCCAGCCGCGACGGTGCTGGAAGGGAAAACCATGGGGACCTTCTGGCGCGTCAGCGTGATGGATATTGATAAATCCCGCGCTGAAGAATTACGCGGAAAAATTCAGGCGCAGCTGGATGCCGACGATCAGCTGCTCTCGACGTATAAAAATGACTCAGCGCTGATGCGTTTCAATCGCTCCAGCAGCACCTCGCTGTGGCCGGTGAGCGAAGCGATGGCCGATATCGTCACGGAATCTATGCGCGTGGGCTACAAAACCAACGGCGCAATGGATGTGACCGTGGGGCCGCTAGTCAATCTGTGGGGATTTGGCCCTGACAAACAGCCGGTGGCTACCCCCGATCAGGCCGCCATCGACGACGCCCGCGCCCGTACAGGGTTACAGCATCTGTCGGTGATCGGCCAGTACGGTCAACAATACCTGCAAAAGGATATTCCCGATCTGTTTGTGGATCTCTCTACGGTAGGCGAGGGGTATGCGGCGGACCATCTTGCGGCCCTGATGGCGCAGGAAGGCATTCCTCGCTACCTGGTTTCCGTAGGGGGCGCGCTCGTCAGCCGGGGCATGAACGCCAGCGGCAGGCCGTGGCGGGTGGCTATCCAGAAACCAACCGACCAGCAGAACGCGGTGCAGGCGATTGTCGACATCAACGGGCACGGTATCAGCACCTCCGGCAGCTACCGCAACTATTACGAACTGGACGGCAAACGTATTTCGCACGTTATCGATCCGCAAACCGGACGCCCCATTACCCACAATCTGGTGTCCGTTACGGTGATAGCCCCAACCGCGCTGGAAGCGGACGCATGGGATACCGGACTGATGGTGCTCGGCACGGAGAAAGCCAAAGAGGTGGTGCGCCAGGAAGGGCTGGCCGTCTATATGATCACCAAAGAGGCTGACGGGTTTAAAACCTGGAGTTCACCGCAGTTCAACAGCTTCCTGGTAAGCGAGAAAAATTAAAAAGCAAGGTTGCGGGTTTTTGTTCGGTGGCGTTCAGGCAGGCTAAGCGTATGCTTGTAAGAGGAGCCGATGATGAAAAACACAACCTATCTTACTGATGAGGATCGCTGGCAGGCCGTTCTGGCCCGCGATCCTCATGCGGATAACCAGTTTGTTTTTGCCGTGCAGACGACCGGCATTTATTGCCGCCCGTCCTGCCGCGCCCGCCACGCGCTGCGTAAAAATGTCTGCTTCTATCCTGATGCTCACCAGGCAGGGCTGGCGGGCTTCCGTCCCTGTAAGCGCTGTTTGCCGGACCAGGACGATCCTATGGCGCAGAAAAAGGCCCGTATTGCGCTGGCCTGCCGGCTGCTTGAGCAGGATGCCGCGCTGAACCTTGACGCGCTGGCGCAGCAGGTTGCCATGAGCCCGTTCCATTTCCACCGCTTGTTTAAATCCGTTACCGGCATGACGCCGAAAGCCTGGCAGCAGGCCGCGCGCGAACAACGCCTGCGCAGCACGCTGGCGCAGGGCGGTAAAATCACCGATGCCGTTCTGGCCGCCGGGTTCCCTGACAGCAGCAGCTACTACCGTAAAGCCGATGGCGCGCTGGGCATGACGGCCAGACAGTACCGCAACGGGGATGCCGCAGTCCGCTATGCCATCAGCGACTGCTCGCTGGGCCGCTGTCTGGTGGGGGAAAGCGAGCGCGGGATCTGCGCGATACTGCTGGGGGATGACGACGCCGCGCTGACGAATGAGCTGCTTTCACTGTTTCCGCTTGCCGTCCGTGAACCGATGGAAGGCGCGTTTGCCGGGCGGATCCGTCAGGTGATTGCCTCTGTCGACAGCCGCGCGACGCCCCTGACGCTGCCGCTGGATATCCGCGGTACCGCCTTCCAGCAGCAGGTCTGGCAGGCGCTACGGGCTATCCCCTGCGGTGAGACGGCAAGCTATCAGCAGGTGGCAAAGGCCATTGGCAAACCCAACGCCGTGCGCGCCGTGGCGGGGGCCTGCGGCGCCAATAAACTGGCGATTGTGATCCCCTGTCACCGCGTGGTGCGTAACGACGGTGCGCTCTCGGGCTATCGCTGGGGGGCAGCGCGTAAGGTACTATTATTAAAACGTGAGGCGAATAAACAGGAGGGATAATGCTCGATCTTTTTGCGGAGGCTGAACCCTGGCAAGAGCCGCTCGCGCCCGGGGCGACGATCCTGAGACGCTTCGCGCTTTCCCGCGCGGCGGCGCTGTTCGACGGTATTGATGCCGTCACCGCCCGTTCGCCGTTTCGCCATATGGTCACGCCGGGCGGGTATACCATGTCCGTGGTGATGACCAACTGCGGCGAACTGGGATGGGCGACGAATGCGCGGGGCTATTTATATGCGCCGAACGATCCGCTGACGGGGCAGCCGTGGCCGCCAATGCCGGAGGCGTTTCAGGCGCTGTGCCATGATGCCGCCGTCGCGGCCGGCTATCCTGATTTTCGACCCGACGCCTGCCTCATCAACCGCTATGCCGTCGGGGCAAAACTCTCCCTGCATCAGGATAAGGACGAGCCGGATCTGCGCGCGCCGATTGTCTCGGTATCCCTTGGGCTGCCCGCTATCTTTCAGTTTGGCGGGCTGCGGCGCAACGACCCGCTAAAACGGCTGATGCTGGAGCATGGCGATGTGGTGGTCTGGGGCGGTGAGTCACGGCTTTTTTACCATGGTATTCAGCCGCTTAAAAATGGCGAACACCCGGTGGCGGGGGCGTTTCGCTACAACCTTACGTTCCGGCAGGCAGCGTACAGAGAATAAAAATAAGAATTATTCTTGATGTGTGTGAAAGGCAGTTTACACTGCTGGCTGATTTTTCTTGTCCGGATTGCTCTGCATGCAACTACTTCTTCTTGTCTGGCGGCAGTACCGCTGGCCTTTCATCGCGGTAATGGCGCTAAGCCTTGCCAGCGCGGCGCTGGGGATTGGCCTGATTGCCTTCATTAACGTGCGTTTGATCGAAATGGTCGACACGTCACTCTCCGTCCTGCCGGAATTTCTGGGATTACTGCTGCTGCTGATGGCGGTCACGCTCGGATCGCAGCTGGCGCTGACCGCACTCGGCCACCATTTCGTTTTCCGTCTGCGCAGTGAGTTCATCAAACGTATCCTCGACACCCAGGTTGAGCGCATCGAACAGCTGGGAAGCGCCTCTCTGCTGGCGGGGCTGACCAGCGACGTGCGCGCCATTACCATCGCGTTTGTACGTCTGCCGGAGCTGGTGCAGGGGATCATCCTGACCTTTGGCTCGGCGGCCTATCTCGCCTGGCTCTCCAGCAAAATGCTGGCCGTGACGGCGTTGTGGATTGCGATCACCATCTGGGGCGGGTTCCTGCTGGTCTCCCGTGTCTATAAGCACATGGCGGTGCTGCGCGAAACGGAAGACAAGCTCTATAACGACTACCAGACGGTGCTGGAAGGGCGTAAAGAGCTGACGCTGAACCGCGAGCGCGCCGAGCACATCTTCAATAACCTCTATATTCCTGACGCGCACGAATATCGTCATCATATTATTCGCGCCGATACGTTCCACCTGAGCGCCGTGAACTGGTCCAACATTATGATGCTGGGCGCCATTGGCCTGGTGTTCTGGATGGCGAATAGCCTGGGGTGGGCGGATACCAACGTGGCGGCCACGTACTCCCTGACGCTGCTGTTTTTACGCACGCCGCTGCTGTCGGCCGTTGGCGCACTGCCGACGCTGCTGAGCGCTCAGGTCGCCTTTAACAAGCTGAAGAAGTTCGACCTTGCGCCGTTTAAGGCCGAGTTCCCGCGTCCGCAGGCCTTCCCGAACTGGCAAACGCTTGAGCTGCGTAACGTTACCTTCCGCTATCAGGAGAGCGCGTTCTCCGTGGGGCCGATAAACCTGACCCTTCACCGTGGCGAGCTGCTGTTCCTCATCGGCGGCAATGGCAGCGGCAAATCCACCCTGGCGATGCTGTTGACGGGGCTCTATCAGCCGCAGTCGGGTGAAATTTTGCTGGATGGCAACGCGCTGAGCGCGGAGAAACCGGAGGACTACCGCAAGCTCTTCTCGGCGGTATTTACCGATGTCTGGCTGTTCGATCAGCTGCTCGGTCCGGAAGGGCAGCAGGCGGATCCGGCGCTGGTAGAGAAGTGGCTTGCGCACCTGCAAATGTCACACAAGCTGGAGCTCCAGGATGGCAAAATCCTCAATCTCAGGCTGTCGAAAGGGCAGAAGAAACGCGTGGCGCTGCTGCTGGCGCTGGCCGAGGAGCGCGACATCATCCTGCTGGACGAGTGGGCCGCCGATCAGGACCCGCACTTCCGCCGCGAGTTTTATCAGGTGCTGCTGCCGCTGATGCAGGCGATGGGGAAAACCATTTTTGCCATCAGCCATGACGATCACTACTTCATTCACGCCGACCGTCTGCTGGAGATGCGCGACGGCAAGCTGAGCGAGCTGACCGGCGACGAGCGCGATGCTGCGTCACGGGATGCGGTGGCGCGTACGGCCTGAGTGCGATTGTGCCGGGTGCGCCCGGCACGTTAATTTTTCATATATGCCGATTTTTTCTCCATCCCGACACGCCGTTTATTCTTATTTACATATCCCCGCGCTATGCTTAAAGCCAACCTATTTCATGGATTTATGATTAATGTCGTTATTAAAGAAAAACAGCGCAAGGCAGCGTGACCAGGAGCGTGCGCGCCTCATCTGGCTCCTGACGACCGATAAAGCGGTGACGTCAACGTTATTGGGTAAGCTGACCCTGGCTGAGCAATATGATGTCGGCACGCTGGCCGACGATATTGCTGAGGTAGGTGCGCTGGTAGCACATTTACCGCCCCCGGATCTGGCGGATACGCTGGAGGCGCTGCCTTCCGAGGAGCGCCACGCCCTGTGGCGGCTGGTGCAGGATCACGAGCGCGGTCAGGTGCTGCTTGAAGCGTCGGAAAACGTCTGGGATGACCTTATCGATGAGATGAGCGACCGGGACATTCTCGACGCCCTGCAAACGCTGGATATCGACGAGCAGATCTACCTTGTACAGCACCTTCCGCGAAACCTGACCGGTCGCCTGCTGGCTTCCCTGCCTGCTGAGGAGCGGGCGCGCGTGCGTCAGGTGATGCACTACGAGAAAAACAGCGTCGGCGCAATCATGGAGTTTGGCGTTATCACCGTGCGTCCGGACGTCACTCTGGGCACGGTGCAGCGCTACCTTCGTCGGCTCGGCAGCATGCCGGACAACACCGACAAACTGTTTGTCACCTCGCGGGACAAAACCCTGCTCGGCGAGCTGGAGCTTAAAACGATCCTGCTGAACAGCACCCAGCAGCGGGTGAGTGAGGTGATGGAAACCGAGCCGATGGTGTTTTCGCCGGAAGACGATGCCGAAAAAGCGGCGCGTACCTTCGAACGTGATGACCTGGTGAGCGCCGCGGTGGTGGATTCCGTGGGCAAACTGATGGGGCGTCTGACCATCGATGAGATCGTTGATGTGGTCTATGAAGAGACCGATAACGACCTGCGAGCCCTTGGCGGGATCAGCGCCGAAGATGACGTTCACGCCTCCGTCGGCAAGGCCGTCAAAACGCGCTGGGCGTGGCTCGCCATCAATTTATGCACCGCGTTTGTGGCCTCCCGCGTCATCGACGGCTTCGAACATACCATTTCCCAATTGGTAGCCCTGGCTTCTCTGATGCCTATTGTGGCGGGGATCGGGGGGAATACCGGTAACCAGACTATCACCATGATCGTTCGCGCCCTGGCGCTGGAAAATATTCAGCCGGGTAATTTTTCGTGGCTGATCTTCAGGGAGATGGGCGTTGCGCTGATTAACGGCCTGGTCTGGGGCGGCATCATGGGCGGCATCACCTGGTGGCTGTACGATGATATGGCGCTCGGCGGGGTCATGATGCTGGCGATGGTGCTGAACCTGCTGGTGGCGGCGATGATGGGCGTGATTATCCCGCTGACGATGACCCGTCTGGGGCGCGACCCCGCAGTGGGGTCGAGCGTGATGATCACCGCTATTACCGATACCGGCGGTTTCTTTATTTTTCTTGGACTGGCGACGATTTTTCTTCTGTAGCCAGCGCCTTTTGCTTCAGTCGGGCAGGGAGGATGAACATCATCACGATCCCGCCCAGCACGCCAATCGCCAGGTTACCGGTGGAAACCGTTGCCACAACCGTCACCAGCATCACGACGGTTTCCGCCACCGGCGCGTTTTTCAGCGTTCCGGGCTGAACGCTATGCCAGCTAAAGGTCTTGACGGCCACAATTGCCATAATACCCGCCAGTACCGCCATCGGGATTTTAGCCATTACCTCGCTGAGCGCCGTGACCAGTACCAGCAGCACAACGCCTGCCGCAAGGGTGGAGATACGGCTTCTGCCTTTGCCCATCTCCACGTTAACGATGGTTTGCCCAATCATCGCACAGCCCGCAATGCCGCCGTAGAACCCGGCCATGATATTTCCTACGCCCAGCCCGATACTCTCGCGGCGCTTGCTTGAAGGGGTCACGGTCAGTTCATCCACCAGCTTAGCCGTCAGTAGCGATTCCAGCAGGCCAACGAAGGCGATACTCAGCGCGCACGGCCAGATGATGCTCAGCGTCTCCAGGTTAAGCGGCACCAGCAATTGCGTAAAGCCAGGCAAACCGCCGCTCATGGAGCCTTCATCACCCACCGTTGGCAGAATTTGTCCGCTGATGACGGTAAACAGCGTCAGCACCACAATGGCAATCAGCGGGGAGGGAACGCTTTTGATATAGCGTGGCACCCACAGCACAATCAGCAGCGTCAGCACGAACAGGCCCACAATCAGCGGGCTTCGGCTCCAGAAATGGGGAACCTGGGCAAAGAAAATCAAAATGCCAAGGGCGTTAACAAACCCGGTCATCACCGACTGGGGAATAAAGCGCATCAGCCGCGCCATACCCAGCGCGCCGAACAGGATCTGAATCACGCCCGCCATCACTACCGCAGGCAAAATGTACTGTACGCCGTGTTGATGGACCATCGGGCCAATAACCAGCGCGACGGAGCCCGCCGCCGCCGTCACCATGGCCGGACGCCCGCCGAGCAGGGAAAGAGCAAAGCAGAGTACCACGGAGGCGATAAGGCTCACTTTCGGGTCCACGCCCGCGACCACGGAAAACGAAATCACTTCCGGGATCAGCGCCAGCGCGGTAATCACGCCGGCCAGGGTTTCGCGCATCAGACGTTGAGGCGAACGTAAAACGGTGGCGACGTGGCCTTCGTGGGGTACAGACGAGTGGGGTAATGACATAAGAATTCGCTAGTAGGGGCAGGCTTCCGTGCGCGCGATCACAAAGTGCAGCATAATAGCTAGGAAAATCGCCTGGTGCCAGCCTGCCTGTCAAAACCCCACAAACAATCCATCATTAAATTTCACAATTACAATAATTTCGTAACCTTTAAACAATATTTAAAAGTTGTTACCGTGCCCCCGCAGCGTGTTTCACCTGTAATTTCTACGCATCAAGCACTATTCAACTAAGGCATAAATGATGAAAAAAATGACTGCCGTGCTCTTTTCACTGGCCGTGGGGCTGAACGCCGTCTCGCTGGCGGCGAAAGCTGACGCACCAAAAGAGCAGGAAACGGATGTCCTTTTAATTGGTGGCGGCATCATGAGCGCTACGCTGGGCACGTATCTTCAGGAATTAGAGCCGAACTGGTCCATGACCATGGTCGAGCGCCTTGATGGCGTGGCGCAGGAAAGCTCTAACGGCTGGAATAACGCCGGGACGGGGCACTCGGCACTTATGGAACTGAACTATACGCCGCAGAAAAAGGACGGTTCCATTAGTATCGAGAAGGCGGTAGAGATCAACGAAGCGTTCCAGATCTCACGCCAGTTCTGGTCTCACCAGGTGAACAGCGGCGTGTTGCACAATCCGCACTCCTTCATCAACACCGTACCGCACATGAGCTTTGTGTGGGGCGATCAAAACGTCAATTTCCTGCGCGCGCGTTACGCTGCCCTGCAACAGAGCACGCTGTTCCGCGGGATGAAATACTCTGAAGATCACGCTCAAATCAAAGAGTGGGCACCGCTGGTCATGGAAGGACGCGATCCGAACCAGAAAGTGGCGGCGACCCGCACTGAAATTGGTACTGACGTTAACTACGGTGAAATCACCCGTCAGCTGGTGGCCTCTCTGAAGAAAAAAGAGAACTTCAACCTGCAACTCAGCTCCGAAGTGCGTGGTTTCAAGCGCAACGCGGATAACAGCTGGAGCGTGACCGTTGCCGATCTGAAAAACAACGAAGCCGAGCATGTCATTAAGGCGAAGTTCGTCTTTATCGGTGCGGGCGGTGCGGCGCTGAAACTGTTGCAGGAGTCCGGTATTCCGGAAGCGGACGACTACGCGGGCTTCCCGGTCGGCGGCCAGTTCCTGGTGTCGGAAAACCCGGAAGTGGTTAACCGTCATCTGGCTAAAGTGTACGGTCAGGCCTCCGTTGGCGCGCCACCGATGTCCGTTCCGCATATCGACACCCGTATGCTGGACGGTAAGCGCGTGGTGCTGTTCGGGCCGTTCGCAACTTTCTCTACCAGGTTCCTGAAAAACGGTTCCCTGTGGGATCTGCTGAGCGCGACCACGACGTCGAACGTCAAACCTATGATGGACGTTGGGCTGGATAACTTTGATCTGGTGAAATACCTGATTAGCCAGGTGATGCTTTCTGATGACGAACGCTTCGAGGCGCTGAGAGAGTACTATCCGCAGGCGAAGAAAGAAGACTGGCGTCTGTGGCAGGCGGGTCAGCGTGTACAGATCATCAAGCGCGATCCGAAAGAGGGCGGCGTGCTGCGTCTGGGTACCGAAGTGGTGAGCGATAAGGATGGCACCATTGCCGCGCTGCTGGGGGCATCCCCGGGTGCGTCTACCGCTGCGCCAATCATGCTGCACCTGATGGAAAAAGTGTTTAAGGATAAAGTGTCCAGCCCGGAATGGCAGGCGAAGCTGAAAACCATTATTCCATCTTACGGTACGAAGCTGAACGGTAACGTTGACGCCACGGAGCAAGAGCTGGAATACACCAGCCGCGTACTGCAACTGCAATACGTCAAACCGCAGGCTGCGGATGCGGCTCCTAAGGCAGAGCTGAAGCCTCAGGCGGAAAACAAGCCGGTTGCGGATATCGCGCTGTAGCGTAAAAAAGCCGGGTAAGCGTGAGCGCCACCCGGCTTTTTTTTAACGAACTACCGCCTGCCCGACAGTCTCATCTGCTTTCCACACGCGATATTTCACATCTACGTTTTCCGGCGTATAGACGACAATTGGCAGCTTGCTGTTATAGCGCAGCAGACTGTTATCACCCAGATACGCGGTAATAAATTTCTTCTCTTTCTTGCCGTCCGGACACGCCATCATGGTAGAAACCGGTGACGTTACTTTGTCGAAGACATAGTAGTCATAACCCCAGCCTTCCAGCGTTTTGCTTTCCAGCTTGCCGCCCAGACGATGCTGGTTGCAGTCCACTTCCAGCGTCTGGCCGATTAACAGCTCAACTTTGAAATTTGCTTCATCCTGCTGGGCCGGGAGCTGAATAACCTGGCGCTTCATCCCTTTGTCCGCTTGCGGATACGGGGCAACTTTTTCCAGCGGCTGCTCTTTCTGGGTTTCGCTGGCAAAAGCGCTGGTGCTGGCGCACGCAGCGGCGAGAAGGGCGATGGCAAATTTAGGTGCGTTTTTCACTGTCATTCCTTTTTTGTCAAAACGATCCGGGAAAGACTAACATAATGTACGTGAATGGTTGGCGCAATTTACTCATGTTTTCAATTTAAATGGAGTAATACACTGCTTTGGTGTTCTCTTTGTGGTGTTTAATGCTGTGTTGGAGTCGGGGCGGCGATCGTGTTATTTTACGCGTTAATTATTGTTATTTATCTGTAAAGGGAGGAGAGATGGTAGGGGAAAAACTGAAGACACCTGAAGGCCGCAAGTTCCTGCTGGCGTTACTGGTTGTATTTATGATTGCTGCCGCATGCGTGGGGCGCGCAACCATTGTCGGTGTGATCGAGCAGTACAACATTCCGCTCTCTGCGTGGACAACCAGCATGTTTGTCCTGCAATCGGCGATGATCTTTGTTTACAGTCTGGTGTTCACCGTCCTGCTTGCGATTCCGCTGGGGATTTTCTTTCTCGGTGGGCGTGAGAAGCACTGACCCTACTGCATGTGGGTACAGGCAATAAAAAACCAGCCATAAGCGGCTGGTTTTTTTTGTGTGTTTTTGGTCGGCACGAGAGGATTTGAACCTCCGACCCCCGACACCCCATGACGGTGCGCTACCAGGCTGCGCTACGTGCCGACGCATAAAAGGAATACTACTCGATTCCTTTTTGATTGCAAGGGGAAAGCAGCGCTAACTGATTCATAAATAATCAGTTAGCGATAAAGCGCTTCTCGTCTGTCAGCACCTGCAACAGCAAGCTGAGCTGCGGTTTCTGATCTTTGAGCTTCTCACCTTCGAGATTATACGTCTGGTAATTCCCGTTGCTGTTCAGCACCAGGGACAGCGTCGGCGTGGTCACCACCAGCGTATTTCCGCCGGCAGCCGTGACCCAGTTATGACGGCGCGTGGCGCTAAAGAGGTCCTGTCCCTGCGAGTACTCATTCGCCGGCGTGCTGACGTGCAGCAGTCGTTGCATTAGCGTGGTCATGACGTCTTTATGGTCGGTCAGCATGTTGATGCGCTGCGCGGGCGTGCCCGGCCAGTGGATCACCAGGGGAACATGCAGGTTGGGACGCGACCATTCCATGCCCTTCGCCTCGTCGCCGAGCGGCACGCCGTGTCCCGCCGTAATAATGACGACCGTATTGTCCAGCTTGCCCGCGTCGCGCAGGGCGGTCAGCACGCGGCCAATCTGCGCATCGACGTCACCCGCCGCACGGCTATAGCGGCGCGCGAAGCCTTTCTGATTGCTGTCATCAAGCGTTGTGCCGTTAAACGCAACCCAGGAGAACCAGCGGTTATCTTCCTGCGCATAGCGCTTCAGCCAGTCTATCCACTGGTCAGCGGTCCGATCGTCAGACTGGCTCTGCGCGGCAGGCAGTGAGAAATCAGACAGCAGCGCCTGGCGGTACAGCGAGCTGTTGAAGCCATCGGAGGCGAACAGCCCCAGCTGGTAGCCCTGCTGATTAAGCCCGGTAATCAGCGCGGCCGGAATACGGGCAGACAGCACGCCGTCCATATAGCTCGGTGAAATGCCGTAGAACAGGCCGAAAATACCCGCGTCGGTCGAATTACCGGAGCTCATATGCTGGGTGAATGCGATGTTGTTCTGCGCGAATTCAGCCAGGGCAGGCATCTGTTTCTCATAGCGAGAATAGTTCAGGCCATCAACGGTAATCAGCAGCACGTTCTGACCGCGGCCCATGTCGCGATATTTCAGATCGCTCAAAGGATACTGCACGCTA
Source organism: Enterobacter sp. GD03975 (assembly GCF_029838645.1). Classification (NCBI taxonomy): domain Bacteria; kingdom Pseudomonadati; phylum Pseudomonadota; class Gammaproteobacteria; order Enterobacterales; family Enterobacteriaceae; genus Enterobacter; species Enterobacter sp. GD03975. The sequence continues at coordinate 163,957 of NZ_JAOBZC010000004.1, read as the reverse complement.
ACCGCTTCCGGATTACCCTGTTCCACCAGACGACGCTGGTACTCCTGCGCATCCAGCAGGCCGTGTTTTTCCAGGAAACGACGCGCCGTCATCGGATAGGAGAGCGGCAGATTTGCGCGCTGCATGGTAATCGGGCGGTAGAAGTTCGCATCTGCCCAGATATACATCAGGTGCGAACCGATAAATGAGGCGAAAAAGAGAGCCGCGACGGGCTTCGCGTAATGGCGGCGTCGGGTCAGACTGCGGAGCTTTTGCCAGCTCCACGTGGCGAACAGCATTTCAATCAGCAGGATAATCGGCACGCTGATAAACATCAGCTGCCAGTCGCGCGCGGTCTCGTTCTGATCCGGGTTAATCACCAGCTCCCAGACGATAGGGTTCAGGTGCAGGTGGAACCGGGTGAAGACTTCGCTGTCGATAAGCAACAGGGTCATGCCCGCCGTCGCAAGGATAGCGGACAGGAAGCGCATCAGCCGCTGCGACATGACGATAAACGTCAGAGGGAACAGGATCAGCAGATAGGTGGCGAAAACCAGAAAGCTAAAGTGACCAACAAGGCTCATCCACGAGTAGACTCGCCCGGTTAACGTGGTTGGCCAGTCCGCCACAAACAGATAACGGCAGCCGAGCACCATCGCCAACAGAATGTTGAACAGGGCAAACCAGTGCCCCCAGCTGACCATCTGGGAGACTTTTTCACGGTAGCGCTGACGATTCGTCACCATAAACTGTTGTTCGTTTCCCTTAGTGTGCCTGGTCGTCGCTAACGGAGGACTGCAATGCCTGGGCGAAAGATTTGGCGATCGCCTGACGCTGAGCCGGAGCAACGCTGGTATTAATCAGATTGGTAACCATATTTCCCAAAACCATCAGGGAGAGATCGGTTGGCGTTTTATGTTTTTCCAGTACGTTGACCAGCTCACCGAGCAGTTGTTCAACGTGTTCGTCACTGTAGCGGGAATGTTGTGGCATAAATCAAAATCAGTTTGTTGAGAGAAGGGCGACATATTACCGTAGCAACAGCTTTTTTTCCCCTTTTTTATCTTCTGTTGCACACATGCGTTGGTGGTGGTTGAATACCGCCCGGTCTAAAAGGAGAGTTTATCATGAGTCTGGAAATCAACCAGATTGCCTTGCACCAGCTTATCAAGCGTGATGAGCAAACCCTTGAAGTGGTGCTGCGCGATTCGTTACTGGAACCAACGCCTACCGTTGTCGAGATGATGGCGGAGCTGCATCGCGTCTACAGCGCGAAAAATAAAGCCTATGGCTTGTTCAGCGAAGAGAGCGAGCTGGCGGATAGCCTGCGCCTGCAACGTCAGGGCGAAGAGGATTTCCTGGCGTTCAGCCGCGCTGCCACGGGCCGTCTGCGTGACGAACTGGCGAAATATCCCTTCGCCGATGGCGGTATCGTCCTGTTCTGCCACTACCGTTATCTGGCGGTAGAGTATCTGCTGGTAACCGTGCTGAATAACTTAAGCAGCATGCGCGTGAACGAGCAGCTGGACATCAGCTCAACGCACTATCTGGATATCAACCATGCGGATATTGTGGCGCGTATCGATTTAACCGAATGGGAAACCAACCCGGAATCGACGCGCTACCTGACCTTCCTCAAAGGCCGCGTGGGCCGCAAAGTGGCAGATTTCTTTATGGACTTCCTCGGCGCCAGCGAAGGGCTGAACGCCAAAGCGCAGAACAAAGGTCTGCTCCAGGCGGTGGATGACTTTACGGCTGAGGCGCAGCTTGATAAATCTGAGCGTCAAAATGTGCGTCAGCAGGTTTACAGTTACTGCAACGAGCAGTTACAGGCCGGGGAAGAGATTGAGCTGGAGTCGCTGTCCAAAGAGCTGGCGGGCGTCAGCGAAGTCAGCTTCCAGGAATTTACTGCGGACAAAGGCTATGAGCTGGAAGAGAGCTTCCCGGCGGATCGCAGCACCCTGCGTCAGCTGACGAAATTTGCCGGCAGCGGCGGTGGGTTAACCATTAACTTTGATGCCATGCTGCTCGGGGAACGTATCTTCTGGGATCCGGCCACCGACACGCTGACCATTAAAGGCACGCCGCCGAACCTGCGCGATCAGCTCCAGCGTCGCACCTCAGGCGGTAAATAACGGCCATAAAAAAACCCCGCAGAAGCGGGGTTTTTCTCGACAGGTTTGCGATTACGCGCGAACGAAGTCGATGTGAGACAGTTTTGGCTTGAACGGGTGACGCTGAACAGCCTGAACTTTCACTTTTTCTTCTTTACCGCCAACAACGATGGTCAGAACTTCGCTGTAGAATTCAGCTTTAGTCTGCATGTTCCATACTTTGTCGTGATCCAGTTCGATAGCAACTGGAGCAGCTTCGCCACCGTAAACGATAGCCGGGAACTTGTTAGCGGTACGCAGGCGGCGGCTCGCACCCTTACCCTGCACGTTACGTACTTCTGCTTCGATAGTGAACATTGATTTCTCTCTGTATTTAAAACCCTGCTACAGGCGACCCAGCAGCAGGTGAGTGTTCTGCCTCACGGATGTGAAGCGGGCGGCATTTTATACTCAAATGGCGCGCGCATCAACGAAAAGTCCCGCTAACCGCGTAATTCGTTTGCCCGCCGGAAGCGTCCTTCATAGTCAAAGACCTTCTCACGCACCTGCCAGAACTGGCCTTTTTTGCGGGCGACAACGAAATCGGGATGGCGCAGCAGCACCTGCTGGTGCACGATATCCGCCACGGTTATCCAGCGCAGCGGCACGCCGGGCGTGCGGGTATGCGGGCGGATAAAAAGCTGCTCGAACGCGGTTCGCTGGGCGGGCGTCTGAACCCTGAACCGCTCGCTGACGTCTGCGCCGTCCTCGTCGTAATAGGTAATCTTTAGCCACTCGCCTTTTTCATCCGCGCCGGGCTGTAGCGCCATGCCGGAACAGCGCAGCACCAGCGCATCCTTCAGCTTCAACGCCGCTTTCAGCATGTCGTCCGGGTCGACCAGCACCGTGTCGCACTCCCGACAGCGGCGGGCAGCGATGTCGTTCTCGGCGTTGCACTGCGGGCAGTTTTTGAAGCGGAAGCGGAAGTCGCACTGTTCGCGATGACCGTCGTCGTCTTCAAACCAGCCCTGACAGCGGCGGCCAAAGTGCTCAATCAGCGTGCCGTCGGCGGTGGTTTTGCCCCAGAAGGTGTTGGCAAACCCGCAGGCCGGGCAAAATACCTGTACCGGCACGTTGTCGCTTTTGCCTTTTGGTGTGCCCACTTCCGGGGAGTAGAGATCGTGCGGGTTACCGGCGTAATCAAGGATCAGGCAGTCGGTTTTGCCCGGCGCCAGGCGCAGCCCGCGCCCGACAATCTGCTGATACAGGCTGACGGATTCGGTCGGGCGCAGGATCGCAATCAGGTCGACGTGCGGGGCGTCAAAGCCGGTGGTTAATACGGAGACATTCACCAGGTAGCGGAACTGCTGGGCTTTGAAGGCCTCAATCAGGCTGTCGCGCTCCGGCCCGGGGGTTTCACCGGTAATTAACGCCGCGTCGTCGGCGGGCAGCAGTCCCGTGATTTCGCGCGCGTGTTCGACGGTGGCAGCAAAAATCATCACCCCTTTACGCGTTTGCGCGAACTCTTCAATCTGGCTGATGATATGCGGCGTGATCCGCTTCTGTTTTTTCAGTTCATGGTTAAGATCCGCCTCGCTGAACAGCCCGTTGCTCTGCGCCTGTAAGCGGCTGAAATCATACTGCACGACCGGCATATCCAGCCGTTCCGGCGGCGTCAGGTAGCCGTGCTTGATCATGTAGCGCAGCGGAAGCTCATAGATACAGTCGCGGAACAGGGCTTTTTCGTCGCCACGCACCATACCGTGATAATGGAACTGATAAATCCAGCCCTTGCCCAGACGAAACGGCGTGGCGGTCAGGCCAAGCAGACGTATCTGAGGATTCACCGCTTTCAGGTGAGTGAGGATTTGCTGATACTGGCTGTCGTCGTCATCGCTGATGCGGTGACATTCGTCGACAATCAGCAGGGAAAACTCGCTGCGAAACAGGTCCAGGTTGCGGGCGACCGACTGTACGCTGCCAAACACCACTTTCCCGTGGCTCTCTTTGCGCTTCAGCCCGGCAGCAAAAATGTCGGCCTCCAGGCCGAGCGCACAGTATTTGGCGTGGTTTTGCGCCACCAGCTCTTTGACGTGCGCCAGCACCAGCACGCGCCCGCGGGCCAGGCGCGCCAGTTCGGCAATCACCAGGCTTTTACCGGCTCCGGTCGGGAGCACGATGGCGGCGGGTTCCCGGTGCTTGCGAAACCAGGCGAGGGTGGCATCAACGGCTTCCTGCTGATAGGGGCGTAGTGTGAAAGTCATGGCTTCTCTATTCAGTTAACTCGCATATAGTATGCCACGAAACTTTTTCCCTTGAGTGGCGCAACCAGACCATTATACTGAACTGTTTCTGACTGCTTCTTTTTCGGACGCGTAGTCCGACTTCCAGCACCATTAAGGCTAAAAAGATTTCATGCGACTTGATAAGTTTATCGCTCAGCAACTCGGCGTAAGCCGCGCTATTGCCGGGCGTGAAATTCGCGCCAGCCGCGTAACCGTGGACGGCGACATTGTGAAAGACAGCGCTTTTAAACTCCAGCCCGACCACGAGGTGGAGTATGACGGCAACCCGCTGACCCAGCAGAATGGCCCGCGCTACTTCATGCTCAACAAACCGGAAGGGTACGTCTGTTCAACGGACGATCCGGATCACCCGACGGTGCTCTACTTCCTGGATGAGCCTGTGGCACACAAGCTGCATGCGGCAGGGCGTCTGGATATTGATACCACCGGCCTGGTGCTGATGACCGATGACGGGCAGTGGTCGCACCGCATCACCTCCCCGCGCCATCACTGTGAGAAAACCTATCGGGTGACGCTGGAGTCGCCGGTCTCGGATGACACGGCAGAGCAATTCGCGAAAGGCGTTCAGCTGCATAATGAAAAAGATCTGACCAAACCGGCGGTGCTGGAAGTCATCACCCCAACGGACGTCCGTCTGACCATCAGTGAAGGCCGCTACCACCAGGTGAAACGTATGTTTGCCGCCGTGGGCAACCACGTGGTGGGGCTGCATCGTGAACGTATCGGCGCGATTGAGCTCGATCCCGACCTTGAGCCAGGGGAATATCGCCCGCTGACGGAAGAAGAGATCGCCAGCGTCGGGCTGCCTTCACGCTAAATTCAGGAGAACCCTGTGACCACCAGGCCACACTCGTCGTTTAAAATTGTGTTTATCCTTGGCCTGCTGGCCATGCTGATGCCGCTGTCTATCGATATGTATCTGCCCGCGCTGCCGGTGATTTCCGCGCAGTTTGGCGTACCGGCGGGCAGCGCGCAGATGACGCTCAGCACCTACATCCTTGGGTTCGCGCTCGGCCAGCTCTTTTATGGCCCAATGGCTGACAGCCTGGGGCGTAAACCGGTTATTCTGGGCGGAACGTTGATATTTGCCGCGGCGGCGGTGGCCTGTGCGCTGGCGCAGAGTATCGATCAGCTGATCGTGATGCGTTTCTTCCATGGCCTGGCGGCGGCTGCGGCAAGCGTGGTCATCAACGCGCTGATGCGTGACGTTTACCCGAAGGAAGAGTTCTCGCGCATGATGTCGTTTGTCATGCTGGTCACGACCATTGCGCCGCTGGTCGCTCCCATGGTGGGCGGGGCGGTGCTGGTATGGTTCAGCTGGCATGCGATTTTCTGGATCCTGGCGATTGCCGCGCTGCTGGCCTCGGTCATGATCTTCGTCTTTATCGATGAAACGCTGCCGGTCGAGCGACGCCAGAAGTTTCACGTTCGCACCACGCTTGGCAACTTTGCCTCGCTGTTTCGCCACAAGCGCGTGCTGAGCTATATGCTGGCCAGCGGCTTTAGCTTTGCCGGGATGTTCTCGTTTCTGAGCGCGGGGCCGTTTGTGTACATCGAACTGAACCACGTGTCACCCCAGCACTTTGGCTACTACTTCGCGCTGAATATCGTGTTCCTGTTTGTCATGACCATTATCAACAGCCGCTTTGTCCGGCGGGTCGGGGCGCTGAATATGTTCCGCGCCGGGCTGTGGATCCAGTTCGTGATGGCTATCTGGCTGGTGGTGAGCGCGCTGTTAGGCGTCGGCTTCTGGGCGCTGGTGGTGGGCGTGGCGGCGTTTGTCGGATGCGTGTCGATGGTCTCGTCCAACGCAATGGCGGTGATCCTCGACGAATTCCCGCATATGGCGGGCACCGCCTCGTCGCTGGCAGGGACGTTCCGCTTCGGGATTGGCGCGATAGTCGGAGCGCTGCTCTCAATGGCGACGTTTAATACCGCCTGGCCGATGCTGTGGGCGATCGCCCTCTGCGCGACCAGCTCCATCCTCTTCTATCTGTATGCCAGCCGGCCGCGTAAGACGGCGCATAAATGAACGCTTAAGGCCCGATACGGGCCTTTTTGTTGACCCATATCAACCAACCCTTCGTTCGTTTACCCTGTGTTTGTTTCTTTTATGTAAAATCTATTTATGTAAAAAGTCACATCATTGTATTTAAAAAGGTTGAGTTAGATCGCAGAAACGGGTACATATAGCGCCGACGCGAGCCTGTGACGCCTATAAAATCCGCTAAACAGTGCAGGTTGGCGATGATGTGTTACTATAAATGTAAATAAATTGTGAAGTAAATTTGCTTCCGGGGAACTGAACGTGAATACATTACAACTCTCCATTGTCCATCGCTTGCCCCAGAGCTATCGCTGGTCGACGGGTTTTGCAGGTTCGAAAGTTGAACCGATTCCGCAAAGCGTTGCAGGGGAGGATAATTGCCTGGTGGCGCTCAAGCTGCTCAGCCCGAGCGATGAAAACGCGTGGCCGGTTATGGAACGTCTCAGCCAGGCGCTGACGGACATCGAAGTAGACAGCTCCGTGCTGGAATGCGAAGGTGAGCCGTGCCTGTTTGTTAACAGCCAGGATGAATTTGCCGCGACCTGCCGCCTGAAAAACTTCGGCGTGGCGATTGCCGAACCGTTCTCCGGTCAATATCCCTTCTGAGTGCTAGTCAGCGGACAATAGCTGGCGCGTGTAATCCTGCGTCGGCGCGGTAAATACGCGCTGGCACTCTCCTTGCTCAACAACCTCTCCCTGCCGCAATACCACCACCTGATGACAAAGCGCACGCACCACCTGTAAATCGTGGCTGATAAAGATATAGGCCAGCCGATGCTTTTCCTGTAGCCCCTTCAGCAGCGTCAGGATCTGCGCCTGCACGGTGCGGTCCAGCGAGGACGTCGGCTCGTCCAGCACGATCAGCTCCGGTTTCAGGATCAGCGCGCGGGCAATCGCGATACGCTGGCGCTGGCCGCCTGAAAACTCTGCCGGGTAGCGGTGGCGGGTTTCGGGATCTAACCCGACTTCCGCCAGCACCCGCTTCACCTCACTTTCGCGCTGCTGTGCCGTCAGCGCGGGCTGGTGGACGCGCAGGCCCTCCTCGACAATCTGCAACACGCTTAGCCGCGGGTTCAGCGAAGAGTTCGGATCCTGAAATACCACCTGCATGCGCGGGCGGACGGGCAGCATTTGGCGGCGGCTCAGGTTTTGCAGCGGCATGTCGTCAAAGAGAATGTCTCCCTGCGAGGCAATCAGGCGCAGCAGCGCCAGGCCGGTGGTGCTTTTGCCCGAGCCGGATTCGCCCACAAGCCCAAGCGACTCACCCGCACGCAGAAAGAAGCTCATGTTTTTCAGGACATGATTATGATCAACCACGCGGCGCAAAATGCCCTTGCGGATCGGGAATGACACCGACAGCCCCTCAACCTTCAGCAACGGCGCGCTGTCGGCGTTAAGCGGAACCGGGTCGCCAGAAGGTTCGCTGTCCAGCAGGCGCCGGGTATACGGGTGCTGAGGCGCGCTCAGCAGGGCGGATGCCCTGTTCTGTTCCACGCAGCGGCCGTTTTGCATCACGGCCACCGCGTCAGCGAGCTTTTTCACGATGCTCAGGTTGTGGGTAATAAACAGCAGGCTCATGTTCAGCTCGTCGCGAAGCTCGCGCAGCAGTTGCAGAATTTGCGCCTGCACCGTGACGTCCAGCGCGGTGGTGGGTTCATCCGCAATCAACAGCTCGGGGCGCGTCAGCAGGGCCATCGCGATCATCACGCGCTGGCGCTCGCCGCCGGAAAGCTGGTGCGGGAAATCGTTCAGTCGTTTCGCCGCATGACGAATGCCGGTGCGCTCCAGGCAGTCCAGAATTTCACCCCGCGCCGCCTCTTTACGCATCCCCCGATGAAGTGACAGCACTTCATAGAGCTGTTTTTCCAGCGTATGCAGAGGGTTAAGCGACACCATCGGCTCCTGGAAAATCATGGCAATTTTATTGCCGCGAATGCCGCGCAGGGTTTGTTCATCCGCATTCAGCAGCGATTGCCCATGGAACAGAATGTCTCCCTGCGGATAGCTGACCGGCGGGGAAGGGAGCAGGCGCAGCACCGAAAGTGCCGAGACGCTTTTACCGGAACCGGATTCCCCGACCAGCGCCAGCGTCTCTCCGCGCTGGATCTGCAACGATAAATCCGTCACTACCGTGCGTGATTCGCCCTGCTTTGAAAACGCAATCGACAGGTTTTCTATGCTCAGAAGAGGCCGGGTCATGTCATACCGCCTTGTTGGGATCGAAGGCATCGCGCACGGCTTCGCCAATAAAAATCAGCAGGGAAAGCAGCACCGCCACGGAAAGGAATGCGGCGATGCCCAGCCAGGGGGCCTGAAGGTTATTTTTGCCCTGTAACAGCAGTTCGCCAAGGGACGGTGAGCCCAGCGGCAAACCGAAGCCCAGAAAATCGAGTGACGTCAGGGTGGTGATGGAGCTACACAAAATAAACGGCAGGAAGGTGAGGGTCGCCACCACCGCATTGGGAAGCATATGGCGGAAGATGATTGCGCGATCGCTCACGCCTAACGCCTGTGCGGCGCGAATATAGTCGTAATTTCGCGTGCGCAGAAACTCCGCGCGCACCACGCCGACCAGCGCCATCCAGCCGAACAGGACGGTGATCCCGAGCAGCCACCAGAAGCCAGGCTGTACAACGCTGGAAAGCAGGATTATCAGAAACAGCGTCGGCATACCGGACCAGACTTCAATCACGCGCTGCCCCCACAAATCGATTTTTCCACCGTAATAGCCCTGCACGGCGCCCGCCACGACGCCCATGATGCTGGAAAAGAGCGTCAGCATCAGCCCAAACAGGAGCGAGATGCGGGTGCCGTAAAGAATGCGCGCCAGCACATCGCCGCCGTTCGCGTCCGTTCCCAGCCAGTTCTGCGAGGAAGGCGGGGAAGGGAAGGGGGTGGAGGTGGCATAGTTTATGCTGTTCGCGCCAAAGCGAATCGGTGCCCAGATCGCCCAGCCGTGCTGCGCGATCTGTTCACGCAGCCAGGGATCCTGATACTCGGCTGGCGTCGCAAACGGACCGCCAAAATCGCTTTCGCTATAGGTAGTAAGCACCGGCACGTACCAGCGGTCTTTGAAATGCACCAGCAGGGGTTTATCGTTGGCAATCAGTTCCGAACACAGACTTAAGGCGAACAGGACGGCGAAGATCCACAGCGACCAGTAGCCGCGACGGTTGTGGCGAAAGCGAGCCCAGCGGGCCTGATTGACGGGGCTTAAACGCGACATCAGCGGCCCTCAAAATCGATACGGGGATCGACCAGCGTATAGCTGATATCGCTGATGATATTCAGCAGCAGGCCGATCAGGGTGAAAATGTACAGTGTGCCAAACATCACCGGATAATCACGGGAGACGGTGGCCTCATAGCCCAGCAGCCCTAATCCGTTGAGAGAGAACATCACTTCTATCAGCAGCGAGCCGGTAAAAAACATACTGATGAACGTGGCGGGAAAACCGGCAATCACCAGCAGCATGGCGTTGCGAAAAACGTGCTTCCACATAATCTGCTTTTCACCGACGCCTTTGGCGCGGGCGGTGACCACGTACTGCTTGCGGATCTCATCGAGAAAGGCATTTTTGGTGAGCATCGTAAGCGCCGCAAAGCCGCCAATAACCGTCGCCAGCACCGGAAGGGTGATGTGCCAGAAGTAATCGGTGATTTTCTGATACCACGGCAGCGTGCTGAAATCCGCGGAAACCAGTCCGCGCAGCGGGAAGAGGTCGAAATAACTGCCGCCGGCAAAAAAGACAATCAGCAGCACGGCAAACAGAAACGCCGGGATCGCATAGCCAATAATAATGAACGTGCTGCTCCAGATATCGAAACGGCTACCGTTGTGGACCGCTTTGCGGATCCCCAGCGGAATGGAGACCAGATAGATGATCAGCGTTCCCCACAGCCCGAGCGTGATGGACACCGGCAGGCTTTGTTTGATCAGGGTTAACACCGAGGCGCTGCGAAACAGGCTGTCGCCAAAATCGAAACGGACGTAATCCCAGAGCATGTTGAAATAACGCTCGTGCAGCGGCTTATCGAAACCATAGCGGTGGGTGATCTCGGCGATCACCTCCGGATCCAGTCCACGGCCGCCCCGGTAGTGGCTTTCGCTGATATTGCCCACGCCCGTCCGGGCATGGCTGGCGCCCATCCCTTCGCCGCCGCCGCCCGGCATGCCGCCAGCGTGACCAAATTCTATTGCCGCAATCGCCTGGTCCACCGGGCCGCCGGGGGCAATCTGCACGATAAAAAAGTTAATGGTGATGATGGCCCACAGGGTCGGGATCACCAGCAGCAGTCGGCGGATAAGATAAGCGCCCATCGTCACTCCTTAACGCCGCGCTGCGGGCAGTTTTGCGGCTTTATTCACGTCATACCACCACGTATCAAAACCAAGCGTATAAACCGGGCGAATGGCGGGCAGGGAGAATTTGTCCCAGCGGGCCACGCGATCTTCACCCATGTACCACATCGGCAGCATGTAATAGTTCCAGGTTAACACCCGGTCAAGCGCGCGCCCGAGCGGCAGAAGTTTCTCTTTATCGCCCTGAGCGGCCACGATTTTCGCAATCAGCGCATCAATCACCGGGCTCTTGACGCCCGGTGCGTTGTAGGAGGAGTTGATATAGCCCGATGCCCAGGAGATTTGCAGATCTGAACTCGGCCACGGCTGCGCGGCCCACAGGCTCTGCATCATGTCGTAATCGCGGCTGCGCTTGCGGTTGGTAAGCTGCGCGATATCCACCTGGCGAATATTCATGATCACCCCAAGCCGGGCAAGGTTCTTCTTAAAGGGCAGCACCCACTGGTCGTTCGCGCCGGAGGCAATCAGCAGTTCGAAGCTCAGGGGTTTACCGGTTTTGGCATTCACCCGCTGCTGGTTTTTCAGCACCCACCCGGCGTCATCCAGCAGCTTGCTGGCTTTCAGCAGATTTTCACGGTCGAACCCGTTTCCGTCGGATTTGGGCGGTTCAAATACGCGGGTGAACACCTCCGGCGGTAGCTGCGCTTTCATCGGAGCCAGCAGAACTAGTTCATCCGCGTGGGGATAATCACGGGCGGCGTATTCGGTATTCTGGAAATAGCTGTTCGCCCGGCTGTAGGCTCCGTAGAACAGCGCTTTGTTCATCCATTCAAAATCAAACGCCAGGGTAATGGCTTCACGCACCCGGCGATCGGAAAACACCGGACGCTGGATGTTAAATGCCAGCCAGCGCGTATCTTGCGCAGATTCATTTTTGTGTTCGTCTTTAACGATATAGCCTTTCGCGAAGTTTTTTCCGATATACCGGGTAGCCCAGTTTTTGGCGCTGTTCTCGACACGTAAATCAAACGCGCCTGCCTTAAACGCCTCGAAGGCCACGTTGTCATCGAGGTAGTAGTCGTAGCGGAGGGTATCGAAATTCCAGCGGCCACGGTTTACCGGCAGCGCGGCAGCCCAGTAATCTTTTACACGGGAATAGATCACATACTGGCCCATGCGCCAGTCGGTAATGCGATACGGTCCTCCGGCCAGCGGCGGGGTAGAAAGGGGATCGCTCAGCTTATGGTTTTTCCAGAACGATTCAGGCATGACGGGCAGGGAGAACAGGCTCAGCATGTTCTCTTTGTTCGGCTCACTCAGTTCGATTCGCACGGTCAGCGGGGCGATGGCTTTCACCGTGGTGCCCTTGTACACCAGACGAAACTGCGGTACGCCCTCGGTCATAAATTTATGAAAGGTGAACGCCACGTCGCGGGCGCTAACCGGGGAGCCGTCATGAAAACGCGCCTGCGGATTGATCGCGATTTCTGCCCAGCTAAAATCATCAGCGTAACGCACGTTCTCGGCAACCAGGGGATAATAGCTGCCGGGCTCGTCGTCGGAGGTGACAAACAGCGTGTCATAGAGGGATTCGGTGCGGGCTGCCGCCACGCCGCGAAGGGCAAAGCGGTTAAAGTTATCAAACGTTCCCGTGGCGGAAAGCGTCACGTTCCCGCCTTTGGGTGCGGCGGGGTTCACGTAATCGTAGTGGGTAAAGTTGACCGCGTATTTCGGCTCGCCTATGACGGCAAAGGCCGTGCTTTCTTTGATGGACTGCGCCTGGCTCGACAGGCTCACCAGCGCCAACAGCATCACTACAACGCGCATAATCATCGTGCGGCAGATCCCTTTGTTCACAGGCAGGCTCGGTTGAGGAGAATAATAAGTGACTGCGCCGCGATTGTGAAATTATTCCCCGAGCGTGACGTCGGGCTGCCACGTCTTAAACTCCTCCAGCGGCATCGGGCGGCCGATCCAGTAGCCCTGAAGATAGTTCACGCCATGCTCGCGCAGCCACGCCGCCTGCTCAGGCGTTTCAACGCCCTCGGCGACGGTTAACATATTCAGGCGACCCGCCAGCGTCAGCACCGCATCAAGCACCGGCGAGGTGACGGTCTCCGTCCCGATGGCGTTCACGAAACCGCGATCTATTTTCAGGTAATCCATGGTGAAGCGTTCAAGATAGATCAGCGCGCTGTGGCCGGTGCCAAAATCATCGATGGCGATTTCAAAACCTTCATCGTGCAGCCATTCGAACAGCTGATTAGCCTCGCGGTGGTTAATCATGTCGCGCTCGGTTATTTCCAGCACTATCTGAAAGTGATCGGGTGGCAGGGCAGCGGCAAATGCGAGCATATCCTCTTTAAAGCTTTCCGCATGCAGATGACCGGGCGCGATGTTTATCCCGAACTTGGCGCCGGGCGGTAGCCGCGTTTGCAGAACCGGGGCATCGCGAACGATCAGGTCAAAAAGGTGCAGCGTCAGCGGAACGATGAGCTTCTGCGCTTCGGCGAAAGTGATAAAGGCGTCCGGTGGGATTTCACCCATCACCGGATGCTTCCAGCGCATCAGGACTTCCAGCCCGGTCATTTTGAGCGACTGCGCATCCACGACAGGTTGATAGACCACGTAAAACTGGTCGCGCTTGATGGCCGTGAGGATCTCTTTCCCGGGATTCAGACGGATAGTGAGGATATAAAAGTTCAGCAGACCCGCCGCGATGCCACAGACCAGGCCGAAAAAGACGGCGTACAGCACTTCATCTGTCGTCCAGGCCTGCGCATAGACGTTAACGGTCAGAGGAATATTTTTCAGCGTGGCGGTGCGCGCAGGGACGTCAGGCAAATCACTAGCCTGAACCAGCATTTCGGACCGGGTGGATAACGCAGAATCGCCTATGACGATGGCAATGCCGGCAAACTCATCCTGACGCGAGGTGTAGAGAAGGTATGGCGACAGGTTGAGGTTGACGGAGGTAAACACGCCGCCGTCTTTTACCAGCGGATTGCGATACCAGATGGCAATCGCAGGCTTATCCGGCAGCATGGGCGTGCCCGGCAGGAGCGCGATATCAACAGGTTTGCTGATATGTAATTGAGGAATAAGCGTTTCCATCGGGGTATTCATCGGACCTGTTGCCGAAGAGCAGAAGGCCTGTTTATCCCTGACCAGCAAAAAGGCGCGCACGTTAATGCTGAAGGCCGCGCGTGAGGTCAGCGCCGCGCTGACTTCGTCACAGCTGTTCAGCGTGAGCGGCTGGAGCGTATCAATAGACGTTTTGAGCTCGTCAAAATAGCCCTCCATATAGACGCGTAAATCCGTAATGAGGGTGTCGAACCTGACTTCTCGCTTGTGATAACTCCAGTAAAACTGTAACGCACCCAGAAGCAGGGCGGTGAATAACCCCGTAAGAAAACTGAGAAACAGTATCTTGCGGTTGCTGGAGAAGTAGCGGGTAAACATAGATGTCGTGATTCCTGAAATGCCGCTGGATGTCTATCAGTGTAACGGGCAAAAAAAAACACTGCCGGAGCAGTGCTTTTTTTTATCGTATCGCCAGCCAAGGGATAACCAACGATACGACAGCAAGATTAACTACGGCTCAGAACGCGGCGAGCTTCGTTGTAGCGTTTCTTCCAGTATGGTTCGTTCATGCTGGAAATCGTTACGCCGCTGCTGGTGGAAGCATGGACAAACTGATCGTTACCGATATAGATGCCAACGTGCCGACCGGTTGAACCCGCTCTGAACAGGACTAAATCTCCCGTGCGCAGTTTAGTACGCGAAATGGACTTGCCCATTTCCTGCTGTTCATAAGTAGAACGCGGAAGGTCTAACCCAAACTGCTCGCGGAACGTACGCTGTACGAACGCAGAACAATCGATGCCTTTCTTGGTGCTGCCGCCCAGACGGTAACGCACGCCTTTCCAGTCAGCATACTGATCCATAATGCGCGACTTAACGTCGAGATTACGTACCATATTTTCAAATTCATCCTGAGAGGCTTGCAGTGAAGAGGAATCTTCCATTCCCACAACACGCGTCTCAGGATGCATATTCTTCGCGGTATTCGTTGTGCTACATGCCGAAAGCAGAACCGCCACTGCAATCGCCGGGATCCCCCGCAAGATATATCTCAAGATTGGTTGAGATTTGACCATTTTGTTTGTTTTCCCTTGAAGTCCTTAACGAAAATATCGTTATAAAAATGCCAACCGTGACGAGACTAATTATCTGTTCACAATGAGACAATTCTTTATGGTGAAAACTGTGGCGCAACGCACAAAATTATTCACCACGATAATAATTGTCTCAGTGGGGCAAAACGAGTTCGAGGTTAACCGATTGCTCAGGGTATTGCGAGCAAAAAAGTCCCTTTTTTTATAAGAAATTGTGATACACAACGTTACAGCGTGGAAATGCTCAAAACGCCGCCATTTATGACGCTAATCCCTGCAATTGCTTCATTTTTATCACGAATAGTATGACGGGAAGATGACAGGGGTGAATGACGCCGGTAAGAAGGGAGTCAGGGATCGAAAACAATCCCTGATGAATGGTGTTAATTTGCGTTATTTATTTGTTTCCGACTTGTTTAAATTTGCCGGGAAGATAGCGATCAAAAATACCTATTAAGCGATCGCTCAACGGGGTCATCAGTACCCAGGGTAAGCCAATCAACACCGCCGTGAATGAGCCCACGGCGATATCGGTCAGCCAGTGCGCACCAATCATTACCCGCGGGAATGCGAATACCACAACAATAACCAGGGCGATGGCGAAGGCTTTTTTACCGAAATAGCGCAGCATAAAGCCAGCAAAAATCAGCAGCATCATACCGTGGTCGCCCGGGAAACTGTCCTTCGAGGCATCTTTGGTTGGAATATGCAGCAGCTCGCTGACGCGGTTAATGTTCGGGAAAGAGAGCGACGGACTGGCGCGTTTAACCGGCATCAGATGCTGCGCCAGCTGGTTGATAATCACGGCGGTCAGCAGCATCACCAGGCCGATAAGCAGAATACGGCGACGACCCGTTTTGTCTTCTTTCAGCCAGAAGGAGAGCATCAGGCAGCCCATTGCCAGCAGCGAACAGCCGTCAAAGGCGCGGTTGTTGGTGATCGCAACCAGCCACAGGAAGGCCTCGCTCTTCGCCAGCGCCTGGTTAAAGAAGTGGAAAAGACCGGAATCCAGCGGGAACCAGAAACCGTGATCCACCGGAAGATACCAGGAGAAAAAGATCGCCAGGCCGGCAGCATTAAGCAATAAAATAGCAGGAAGTCGAGTCGTCATAGTCTTCAGCACTGAATAAAACCAGCGGCAACGTTAGCCGCCCAAACTTAAACGAAGCTTCAACAGGCTTGACTGGAGGGCATTCCAGTCGGTATTAACCGCACTAATTAACTCTATCCGGCTGTCGGGCGGTGCGACGTTCTGAGTTTCTATGAAGAAATCCTCGCCCTGACGGTTAATGCGAACCAGACCATCCGGGGTGCGCATGATCCCTTTTACCCGCTCAACCGGAGCCAGTCTCGCCCACTCCAGTATACCAATGGTGTCGAAAACCGTATCGGCATCGAAGATCCACCCGCACGCCTGGTGCCCCTGGCCGCTGTTCAGATTTCGGCGCCAGCGCTGATGTTCCGGCAGGCTCAGTGCGGCCAGTCCTTGCTTCGCGCCGTGGCTGTGCGAATGCTCTGCGCTGGCGGGCAGTTGCGTCTGGTTAAGGCGGGGAAGGTCGAGCAGGGCGCCATCAATGTTGCCCTGGGTTGTCTGAACATACCGACGTCCACCGCCAGCCTGCTGCCACCAGGCTTCGAACGCGGCCTCGCTCTCGGCCGTCGCGCGATCGGATTTATTCGCCACGATAATGTCTGCCGAGGCGAGCTGATCGCGGAAATTGTCGTTACCGATCGCTTTTTCATCCAGAAGCTGGCGGGGATCAAGCAGGCAAAGCGTCGCGCGCAGCTCAAGCCATGGCTCGTATACCGGGGCGGTGAGTAAATCAAGGATTTGCTTCGGATGACCCAGGCCGGTGGGTTCAATCAGCAGACGGTCCGGCTTACCCTGGCGCAGCAGCGTATTCAGGCCGACCTGCATCGGCAGACCATTCACGCAGCACATGCACCCGCCCGGGATCTCTTTCACCATTGCGCCGCTGTCGGCGAGCAACGCGCCGTCGATCCCCACTTCGCCAAATTCGTTGACCAGCACGGCCCACTTTTCCGCCGGATCTTTATTGGCCAGCAAATGCAGAATGGACGTAGTTTTACCGCTGCCGAGAAAACCGGTGATCAGGTTGGTTTTGGTCACGTGCGCTCCGATAGATAATTGTGATGTCGTAACAATTATCTATCATCCTGACGAAAAAAACGGGCATTGAGAAGAGGGAGGGCGAACGGAGTGCAAAACCGTTCGCCTTAAACGCAATAATCGCTAAATTTTTAACGTTTCGATAACGGCCTGACGCGCGCCGAGCCGGACGAGGCGCTGGTACGCTCCGGTTATCGCCTCGACAAACACCGGGTTTTGCGGCAGGTCATCGCCAAAGATTTCTTTAAGCGCCAGCAGGGCATTAACGCGTTCCGCGTCGCTGCTGGCTTCAGCAAGCGCCTGAAACTTTTCGCTCAGAGGGTCACGCACGTCGATGGCATTGCCCTGTTCATCCGTACCGCTGACGTAGCGCATCCAGCCCGCCACCCCCAGCGCCAGAAGTGGCCAGGCGGTCTTACGTTCAAGATGGACGCGGATCCCATCCAGCATGCGTTGAGGCAGCTTCTGGCTGCCGTCCATGGCGATTTGCCATGTACGGTGCTGTAGCGCCGGGTTGGCGAAGCGGTCAAGCAGGCTGTCGGCATACGCCGTCAGATCGACGTTGGTGATGCGCAGCGTAGGGGCCTGCTCATTCAGCATCAGCCTGCGGGCTGCCTCGCGGAAACTGTCGTCCTGCATGCATTCATTAATGTGCGCGTAACCGGCAAGGTAGCCCAGATAAGCGAGGAAGGAGTGGCTGCCGTTCAGCATCCGCAGCTTCATCTGCTCCCAGGGCAGGACGTCGTCAACCATCTGTACGCCTGCAACCTCCCACTCCGGGCGCCCGGCGACAAAATTATCTTCCACCACCCACTGAATGAACGGTTCACAGCTGATGGCGCAGGGATCGTCAACCCCCAGCTCCCGGGTGATTTCCGCGAGCGAGGCGTCGGTGGCGGCGGGCACGATTCGGTCGACCATGGTGCCGGGGAAGCTCACGTGCGTCTCTATCCATCCGGCCAGCTCTGCGAAACGCTTTGCGGCCATGCCAAGTACGGCGTTTTTCACCACGTGACCGTTGTCGGGGATATTGTCGCAGGAGAGCACGGTAAACGCCGGCAGGCCCCGTTCGCGGCGGCGATGAAGCGCTTCGACCAGAATTCCCGGCGCGGAATGCGGCTCAGACGGGTGCTCCAGATCGTGAAGGATGCGGCTGTTTTGCATATCCAGCTTTCCCGTCGCCGGATCGATGCAGTAGCCTTTTTCGGTTATGGTGAGGGAGACAATTGCTACCTGCGGTTCGCAGAACTTCTCAATAATGGCCGCCAGCGAGTCGATTTTTGCGTTCAGGCACGCTTTTACCGCACCAATAATAATCGGCTGGTTGCCTTCGGCACCTTTCTCCAGCACGGTAAAAAGATGATCCTGCGCCCGGAGCTGGCTCATGAGGACATCGCCGCTAAAGAGGCTAATCTCACATATTCCCCAGTCGCCTCCTTTGGCGTTCAGCACCCGGTTTGTTAACAATGCCTGATGCGCCCGGTGGAACGCGCCAAAGCCGAAATGGACGATGCGGGAGCGTAACTGCTGGCGATCGTAGCGGGGCTGCTGGACATGAGCAGGAAGCGCGGTGGAGGCAATAGTCTTCATGTAGTACACACCTGATTAACCATTAATTAACAACGCCAGTGTAAAGTTATATGACAACAAATTAAATTGGTAAGCCGTAAATATCCCCGTTATGTGAGTTTGATCAATCAATGTCGCGCGCTGTATTGACCACTCCGATTAAACATGTATGGTAGTCGTCATTGAGCTAACGTGTATTGGTATAACAACTTGAGAGGGTGGGGCAATGGAACAAACCTGGCGTTGGTACGGGCCGAACGATCCGGTTTCTCTTGATGATGTGCGTCAGGCTGGCGCAACGGGTGTGGTCACGGCGCTGCATCATATTCCGAACGGTCAGGTGTGGCCGGTTGAGGAAATTCAAAAGCGTCAGGCACAGCTGGCTGAGAAGGGGTTAACCTGGTCTGTCGTGGAAAGTATTCCGGTTCACGAAGACATTAAAACCCATTCCGGCGAGTGTGAAACCTGGATTGCGAATTATCAGCAGAGCATTCGTAACCTGGCGGCCTGCGGTATTGATACCGTCTGCTATAACTTTATGCCGATTCTGGACTGGACGCGTACCGACCTGGAATATGAAATGGCCGATGGTTCGAAAGCGCTGCGCTTCGATCAAATCGCGTTTGCGGCTTTCGAGCTGCACATTCTGAAGCGTCCAGGCGCGGAAGCCGACTATACCGCCGAAGAGCAGCAGCAGGCGCTGGCGTGGTTTAAAGCCGCCAGTGAAGCGGACGTAGACAAGCTGGTCCGCAATATCATCGCGGGCCTGCCGGGGGCGGAAGAAGGATACACTCTCGACCAGTTCCGCGCGCGCCTGGCGGAATACGGCGATATCGATAAAAACCAGCTACGTGAAAACATGGCGCATTTCCTGCGCGCTATCGTGCCGGTGGCCGAAGAAGCGGGCGTGCGCCTGGCGGTCCATCCGGACGATCCTCCGCGTCCTATCCTTGGCCTGCCGCGTATCGTGTCGACAATCGACGATATGCAGTGGCTGAAGGAGACGGTGGATAGCATCTACAACGGCTTTACCATGTGTACGGGCTCTTATGGCGTGCGTGCGGATAACGATCTGGTGCGGATGATCGAAACCTTCGGCGATCGCATTCACTTTACCCACCTGCGCGCAACCTGCCGGGAAGAGAACCCGAAAACCTTCCACGAAGCCGCGCATCTTGGCGGTGACGTGAATATGGTTGCGGTGGTAGATGCCATTCTGGCTGAAGAAGTACGGCGTAAACAGGCGGGCGATGTGCGTCCTATACCGTTCCGTCCGGATCACGGGCACCAGATGCTGGACGATCTGCGCAAGAAAACGAATCCGGGCTATTCGGCGATTGGTCGTCTGAAGGGCATGGCGGAAGTGCGCGGTATTGAGCTGGCGCTGAAAATGACCAAATATCCTGAGCTTCTGTAGACGGAATTGCCCGGTGGCGCTCCGCTTACCGGGCCTACGAAAAACCGGCGCTGAAGCCGGTTTTTGTGTATTTGTAGGCCGGGTAAGGCGAAGCCGCCACCCGGCAAACGCCACTATCAGTCAGCGCGACCCATATAGCGTTTTTCTTCGATATGGATGCGGATCTTCTCGCCCGCTGACAGGTATTCAGGCACCTGTACGACCAGACCGGTCGTCAGGGTAGCCGGTTTATTACGCGCGCTTGCAGACGCGCCTTTGATGCCCGGCGCCGTTTCCACGATTTCCAGATCAACGGTCTGCGGCAGCTCCAGCGCCAGCAGCACGCCATCCCAGGTCAGCACCTGCATGTCCGGCATTCCACCTTCAGGAATAAACAGCAGCTCTTCTTCGATCTGGTCTTTGGTGAAGATATACGGGGTGTAATCTTCTTTATCCATGAACACGTATTCGTTACCGTCGACATATGAGAAATCAACGTAGCGGCGGGTCAGGGTCACGGTATCCACGATATCGTCACCTTTGAAACGTTCTTCCACTTTCAGGCCGGTACGGACGTCGGCAAAACGCATTTTGTACAGCGTTGCTGCGCCACGGGCGCTTGGTGCCTGAATGTCGATATCTTTCACAATCAGCAGTTTGCCGTTGTAATTCAGTACCATACCTTTCTTAATTTCGTTCGCTCTTGGCATTGCAGTAATCCTGTATACGGGAGGTAAAAAATATCGCGCCAAATTACTCGCGCGCGGCCTTTCAGGCAAGCGGAATTCGTGGCTTTTGCTATCAATACATAAAAGGTGTTACTGTGCGCGCAATGCCCAACCACGCGGGCATTTGCCACCCACAGAGAGCATGTATGGATTGTCGTTCCGATTGTGGCGCGTGCTGTACCGCACCGTCCATTTCAAGTCCCATTCCAGGCATGCCGGACGGCAAGCCTGCCAATACCCGCTGCGTTCAGCTCTCGGAATCCAACCTGTGCATGATCTTTGGCTCGCCGTTACGCCCGAAAGTATGCTCCGGGCTACAGCCCACCGCCGAAATGTGCGGCAGTACGCGCCAGCAGGCCATTACTTATCTGCTTGAGCTGGAAGCGCTCACCGCGCCTTAAACGTCTTTTATGCGCGTCAGGCAGCTCAGCGTCAGGACGCACATCACCAGCGCAATCCAGAACACCGTGTGATAGTTCCAGATTTCAGCCACCACGCCCGCCAGTGAGCCTGCAATAATCCAGCCCACGCGGGTGGTATTCGTATAAAGGGTGGTGGCAGAGCCCGCCTGACCCGGCATCAGATCCTGGAAATAGAGCATGCCTATACCGGCCAGAATGCCAATGTAAATGGCGTTCAGCAGCTGTAAAGCAAGAAGCAGCGCTGGCGTATGGACCGTCAGCATACCGACATAAAACAGCAGCCCGGCAGCGGCGGCGATGCGCATCAAAAAGCGCTTGCCGAAGCGCTTCGCGTAATAGCCCGCAATCAGCATGGTTGGGATTTCAAGCCCTGCGGCGGTTCCCATCATGATCCCGGCCAGCTTCTCCGGCAGATGTAGCTCATCAATAATAAACAGCGGCATATTAATGATATAGAGGCTGTTCGTTCCCCACATCAGGGTACAGATAATGAATAACAGCAGCGCGTCGCGCCGGTTACGTCGCGGTGCCTCCAGCGTGCCGGTCGCCACTTTCGGCTCTTTACGCATGGAGGGCAGGAAGAACCAGACCATCGCGCCGCACACCACGAAGGCCACGGCTGCGCTCAGGTACATCACCGTAAAGCCAAAACCCATCGCCAGCGCGTAGGCGAGCGGGGGACCAATTACCCAGGCCAGCGACACCTGAGCACGCAGTATTGAGCTGAACATCACCGCTTCCCGCCCGGTGCGGTCCGCGTGCTCGCGGGCAAGGGCGAACATCTGCGGGTTGGCGGTAGAGCCGAAGCTGCTCAGGAAGACGCCCACAAACAGCAGAATGAAGTAGTTACGGTTCCAGGCAAACAGCAGACAGGCAAACACCCCGAGCAGGCAGCAAAAAACGATCAGGCTTTTGCGATCGCCTTTTCGGTCTGAACGACCGGCAAGAAACTGGCTGACGAAAATGCCAATGATGGCGCTCCCGGTAAAGAAGAAGCCGACCATCGCCGGACGGGCGTGAACTTCGTTGGTCAGAAACAGGCTCAGCGTAGGCGTTTGTAACGCACCGGCAATACCGGTGAGGAAAGCAACAATCAAAAACGCCGTTGACGTCAAATCAAAGGGCTTTGGTGAGGCGGCAGCGGGGGTGTTATGCATGTTCAGTCTTTGCGAGTGACAGAGAGAGGCGGAGTTTACGCCGCCCGTCATTAAATAAACAGAGGGTAAAGTCAAGATTGCTACAAAAAATCAAAATGGCATTTCACTTTCGCGCCGCCTCGCTGAAGCGTGCTGAACCTGTTTGCTGAGCATCAGCAAATTCCCCTGAACTGAAGAAGAAATGTGCTGCACTTCTAAATTCTGCAACAAGAAATGTAACTTTTCTTGCAACCTGTTGTAGAAAAGACAAGACTTCTTGAAACGTTTCAGCGCTATCTTGCACGTCGAGATGAAGCAGTTTAGCGCTTATTTTCTCAGTTAAGCTGAAACGATTCAATTTCAGCAGGAGAGGAGAATCATGTTCCAGTTATCTGTTCAGGATATCCACCCGGGCGAACAGGCCGGGAATAAAGAAGAGGCTATTCGCCAGGTTGCCGCTGCGCTCGTGCAGGCAGGCAACGTGGCTGACGGCTACGTCAACGGCATGCTGGCACGCGAGCAGCAGACGTCCACGTTCCTCGGTAACGGTATTGCTATCCCACACGGCACCACCGACACCCGCGATCAGGTGCTGAAAACCGGCGTGCAGGTCTTCCAGTTCCCGCAGGGCGTACTGTGGGGCGAGGGTCAGGTGGCTTACGTGGCGATCGGCATCGCGGCCAGCGGTGATGAACACCTGGGCCTGCTGCGTCAGCTGACGCACGTGCTGAGCGATGATGCCGTGGCGGAACAGATTAAATCTGCGACCACGGCTGAAGAGCTACGTGCTTTGCTGATGGGCGAAAAACAGAGCGAAGCGCTGAAGCTGGACAATGAAACCCTGACGCTAGACGTCGTGGCATCCGATCTGGTGACGCTCCAGGCGCTGAACGCGGCTCGTCTGAAAGAGGTGGGGGCGGCGGATACCGCTTTTGTGACGCGCACCATCAATGATAAGCCTTTAAACCTGGGGCAGGGCATCTGGCTGAACGACAGTGCTGAAGGCAACCTGCGTAGCGCTATCGCCGTCAGCCGGGCGGCTGTTGCTTTTGAGACAGACGGCGAGCGCGCCGCGATGCTGGTGACCGTCGCCATGGCTGACGACCAGCCGGTTGCCGTGCTGAAGCGTCTGAGCGATCTGCTACTGAACAATAAAGCTGAAAAACTGCTGAACGCCGACGCGGCGACAGTGCTGGCCCTGCTGACCAGCGACGATGCGCTGACGGACGACCTGCTGAGCGCAGAGTACGTGGTGCGTAACGAACACGGCCTGCATGCCCGTCCGGGCACCATGCTGGTGAATACCATCAAACAATTTGAAAGTGAGATCACCGTGACCAATCTGGACGGTTCGGGTAAACCTGCCAACGGGCGCAGCCTGATGAAAGTTGTCGCGCTGGGCGTGAAGAAAGGCCATCGTCTGCGTTTCACCGCGCAGGGTGCAGATGCTGAACAGGCGCTGAAGGCGATTGGCGATGCCATCGCGGCCGGTCTGGGGGAGGGCGCATAATGAGCAGACGTGTTGCAACCATTACGCTGAACCCGGCTTACGATCTGGTGGGCTTCTGCCCCGAAATTGAGCGTGGTGAAGTCAACCTGGTTCGGACTACCGGCCTGCATGCCGCAGGGAAAGGCATTAACGTGGCGAAAGTGCTGAAAGATCTCGGCATCGACGTCACCGTTGGCGGCTTCCTCGGCAAAGATAACCAGGACGGCTTTCAGCAGCTGTTCAGCGAGCTGGGCATCGCCAACCGTTTTCAGGTTGTGCAGGGCCGTACCCGCATCAACGTTAAGCTGACCGAGAAAGACGGTGTAGTGACCGATCTGAACTTCTCCGGCTTCGAAGTGACGCCGGCTGACTGGGAGCGCTTCGTTGCCGATTCCCTGAGCTGGCTGGGCCAGTTTGACATGGTGTGCGTCAGCGGCAGCCTGCCGTCCGGCGTTAGCCCGGAAGCGTTCACCGACTGGATGACGCGCCTGCGCAGCCAGTGCCCGTGCATTATTTTCGACAGCAGCCGCGACGCGCTGGTCGCCGGTCTCAAAGCCTCTCCGTGGCTGGTTAAGCCTAACCGCCGTGAACTGGAGATCTGGGCGGGCCGTAAGCTGCCAGAATTAAAAGATGTGATTGAAGCTGCCCATGCGTTGCGCGAGCAGGGTATTGCTCACGTGGTGATTTCGCTTGGCGCAGAAGGTGCCCTGTGGGTGAACGCCTCCGGGGAGTGGATTGCCAAACCGCCGTCAATGGAAGTGGTCAGCACCGTGGGTGCCGGGGATTCAATGGTTGGCGGCCTGATCTATGGCCTGCTGATGCGCGAATCCAGCGAACACACCTTACGTCTTGCTACCGCCGTGGCGGCCCTGGCCGTGAGCCAGAGCAATGTCGGCATTACCGATCGTACCCAGTTAGCCGCGATGATGGCGCGCGTTGACTTAAAACCTTTTAACTAACAGCAGGAGAGGAATAATGAAAACGCTGCTGATCATTGACTCCGGTCTCGGACAGGCTCGTGCCTACATGGCGAAGACCCTGCTGGGCGCGGCGGCACAAAAAGCGCACCTGGATATTATTGATAACCCGGGTGATGCCGAAATGGCGATTGTTCTGGGTGACAAAATCCCCGCTGACAGCGCCCTGAACGGCAAAAAGGTGTGGCTGGGTGATATTAATCGCGCGGTGGCTCACCCTGAACTGTTTCTGAGCGAAGCAAAAGGCCATGCGACGGTCTACAGCGCCCCCGTTGAGGCGGCGCCAGTTGCAGCCACTGGCCCGAAACGCATTGTCGCGGTAACGGCGTGCCCGACAGGCGTGGCTCATACCTTTATGGCGGCTGAAGCCATTGAAACCGAAGCGAAAAAACGCGGCTGGTGGGTGAAGGTTGAAACCCGCGGCTCCGTGGGCGCAGGCAATGCCATCACGCCGGAAGAGGTGGCAGAAGCCGATCTGGTGATTGTGGCGGCCGATATCGAAGTGGATCTGGCGAAGTTTGCCGGTAAGCCGATGTACCGCACCTCTACCGGCCTGGCGCTGAAGAAAACCGCGCAGGAGTTTGATAAAGCGCTGGCGGAAGCCAAACCTTATCAGGCAACCGGTGCGGCGAAAACGCCAGCCGAAGGCAAGAAAGAGTCTGCCGGTGCCTATCGTCACCTGTTAACGGGTGTGTCCTACATGCTGCCGATGGTGGTGGCGGGCGGCCTGTGCATTGCGCTCTCCTTCGCCTTTGGTATCGAGGCGTTTAAAGAGCCGGGCACGCTGGCGGCGGCATTGATGCAGATTGGCGGCGGCTCCGCGTTCGCGCTGATGGTGCCGGTGCTGGCGGGCTTTATGGCCTTCTCCATTGCTGACCGTCCGGGCCTGACCCCGGGTCTTATCGGCGGTATGCTGGCCGTGAGCACCGGTTCTGGCTTTATCGGCGGTATCATTGCCGGTTTCCTTGCGGGTTACGTGGCGAAGCTGATCAGCTCGAAGCTGAAGCTGCCGCAGAGTATGGAAGCGCTGAAACCTATCCTGATCATCCCGCTGATCTCAAGCCTGGTAGTGGGCCTGGCGATGATCTACCTGATTGGTAAACCGGTCGCGGGCATTCTGGAAGGCTTGACCCACTGGCTGCAAACCATGGGGACGGCGAACGCGGTTCTGCTGGGCGCTATCCTCGGCGGTATGATGTGTACCGACATGGGTGGTCCGGTAAACAAAGCGGCATATGCCTTTGGCGTTGGCCTGCTGAGTACCCAGACCTACGCGCCGATGGCGGCGATCATGGCAGCAGGTATGGTGCCACCGCTGGCGCTCGGCCTGGCGACACTCATTGCCCGTCGTAAGTTCGATAAAGCGCAGCAGGAAGGCGGCAAAGCGGCGCTGGTGCTGGGCCTGTGCTTCATCACCGAAGGCGCAATCCCGTTTGCGGCGCGCGATCCAATGCGCGTTCTGCCCTGCTGTATCGTGGGCGGCGCGGTCACTGGCGCTATCTCCATGGCGGTTGGCGCGAAGCTGATGGCACCGCACGGCGGTCTGTTCGTTCTGCTGATCCCTGGCGCGATTACTCCGGTGCTGGGTTATCTGCTGGCGATTGTCGCCGGTACGCTGGTGGCGGGTCTGTCTTACGCGGTGCTGAAGCGTCCGGAAGCGGAAGCGGTAGCAAAAGCAGCCTGAATGAGTGTCGGGTGGCGGCTTCGCCTTACCCGACCTACAAAAAAGCCGGGTCGCGTTAAGCGCCCGGCTTTTTTTATGCCGCCTGTTCAGCGGTCTGCTGTGCCTTCAGCCAGGCAATCTCTTCCGCCCAGATGTCCGGATTGATGGTTTCCAGCACCATCGGAATGCCGTCGAAGCGGGCGTCCTGCATGATGAAGCGGAACGCATCGTGGCCAATATTGCCTTCGCCCAGACTGTGGTGACGGTCAACGCGGCTGCCGAACCCGCTTTTCGCATCGTTTAAGTGCATACCGCGAAGATATTTGAAGCCAACAACGCGCTCGAACTCCTCGAAGGTAGTTTTCGTGGCCTCGGTGGTGCGCAGGTCATACCCGGCGGCAAACGCGTGGCAGGTATCAATGCACACGCCCACGCGGGATTTATCCTCCACGCCGTCGATGATCGCCGCCAGATGCTCAAACTTAAAGCCGAGGTTGCTGCCCTGACCGGCGGTATTCTCGATCACCGCCGTCACGCCCTGGGTTTTATCCAGCGTCATGTTGATGGATTCGGCAATGCGCGCCAGACAGGCGTCTTCGTCAATCTGCATCAGATGGCTACCGGGATGAAAGTTCAGCAGCGTCAGCCCCAGCTGTTCGCAGCGCTGCACTTCATCAAGGAACGCCTCGCGGGATTTATCCAGCGCTTCCTGCACCGGATGCCCAAGGTTAATCAGATAGCTGTCGTGGGGAAGGATTTGGCCCGGCCCGTAATGGTATTTTTCACAGGCGGCTTTGAAATCGTCAATCACCTCGGTGGTGAGGGGCGCTGCGCGCCACTGGCGCTGATTTTTGGTGAACAGGGCGAAAGCGGTCGCCTCGATTTCGGCGGCGCGAATGGCGGCATTCGCAAGGCCACCGGCAGCGCTAACGTGCGCTCCAACATATTTCATGAAAAGACTCCTGTTAACCCGAAACGCCTATGATAACGGGTTAACAGGAGAAGGACGAGATGGTTTATGCCATCAGGCTGTGCACGGCAAGGTTAATCGCGCCGCCGCCCACAATCAGCCAGATGAAGAGCACCAGCGCCATCAGCAGCGGTTTCGCACCGGCTTTTTTCAGCGCGCTGACGTGAGTGGTCACCCCCAGCGCCGCCATCGCCATTGCCAGCAGCACCGTATCGAGCGTCACCAGCATCTCCACCACCGCGTTTGGCAGCAGGTGGAAGGAGTTGAAGATAGCGACCACGATGAACAGGATCGCAAACCAGGGGATGGTGATTTTGCTTTTCTCGCTGCCGCCTGCCGGAGCCAGCTGCTTAACCCGCGCCGCGAGGAAAATCAGGAACGGGGCCAGCATCATCACGCGCAGCATTTTGGCGATGACCGCCGCGTTTTCCGCTTCCGGATTGATGGCGTGACCTGCCGCCACCACCTGCGCCACTTCGTGCATGGTTGAGCCAATATAGATGCCGTAGGTTTCCGGGCTAAACCAGTGCGCCACCAGCGGGTACATGGCCGGATAGAGGAAGATCGCCAGCGTACCGAAGATGACCACCGTTGCAACGGCGACCGTCACTTTACTGGCTTCGGCCTTAACGACCGGCTCCGTCGCCAGCACCGCGGCGGCGCCGCAGATGCTGCTGCCCGCGCCGATCAGCCAGCTGGTCTGTTTGTCCAGCCCAAAGATCTTCTGGCCGATGAAGCACGCCAGTAAAAAGGTGCTGGTAAGGGTCAGGACGTCAATGGCAATCCCGCTGACGCCCACGTCCGCAATCTGCGAAAAGGTGAGGCGGAAGCCGTAAAGGATAATCCCGAGACGTAATAGATGCTGCTTGGCGAAAATCACGCCGCCGTCGCAGGATTTCCAGAGGTGCGGATAAACGGTATTCCCCACCACCATGCCGAGCAGAATGGCCAGCGTTAAGGCGCTGAACCCTGCGCCGGCAACCGCCGGTATACTGCCGCCCCATAAGGCAACCCCGGTAACCACGGCGCTGAGCGCGAGACCCGGCACGAAGTGCCACACTGTACGATGATGTTGTAAGGTGATTTCTGACATAACCTTCTCCTTTGTCTGGCTAAAGGTTACGGCGCTCTGGCTTAAAAATAAAATTGATTATATATTTATAATCAATCTTTATAAGTGGTAAGCAACCATGCACATTACATTGCGTCAGCTGGAAGTTTTTGCCGAAGTGCTGAAAAGCGGCTCGACGACCCAGGCGTCACAAATGCTGGCGCTCTCGCAGTCCGCCGTCAGTGCGGCCTTGACCGATCTGGAAGGGCAGCTGGGCGTCCAGCTTTTCGACAGGGTAGGGAAGCGGCTGGTGGTGAACGAACATGGCCGACTGCTGTACCCGCGCGCGCTGGCGCTGCTGGAGCAGGCGACGGAGATCGAGCAGCTGTTCCGCGAGGACAACGGCGCTATTCGCGTTTTTGCCAGCAGCACGATCGGTAACTACATTCTGCCGGAAGTGATCGCCCGCTACCGCCGTGATTTTCCGACCCTGCCGCTGGAGATGAGCGTCGGCAACAGCCAGGACGTCATTAACGCGGTCATTGATTTCCGCGTGGACATCGGGCTTATCGAAGGGCCCTGCCACAACGTGGATATCATTGCGGAACCCTGGCTGGAGGATGAGCTGGTGGTATTCGCTTCCCCGGCCTCCTCTCTGTTACAGGGCGAGGTCACGCTGGAACGGCTGGCGCAGGCCCAGTGGATCCTGCGCGAGCATGGCTCCGGTACGCGTGAAATCGTCGATTATCTGCTGTTGTCCCATCTGCCGCAGTTCCAGCTGGGAATGGAGCTAGGTAACTCGGAGGCCATCAAGCACGCCGTGCGTCATGGTCTGGGCATCAGCTGTCTCTCCCGTCGGGTGATTGCCGAACAGCTGGAAACCGGCTCGCTGGTTGAGATCCCCGTTCCGCTGCCGAAGCTGGTGCGTACATTGTGGTGCATCCATCATCGTCAGAAACACCTTTCCAGTTCGCTCCAGCGCTTTCTGCGCTACTGCGCCATTTAACATTTCCCGGTGGCGCTTCGCTTACCGGGGCTATGTGCGCGTACCACCCCACATTTTTATGCTTTACTTATAATCCTGACCGAGTCATGAAGCTCTCTTATAACTGAGCATTTCTGCCGGAAGGAACGCGGATCGTCTGCTACAATCGCGCCTCATTTATTGAATGGACAGCATTTTCACATGGTTTCAGAAACTAAAACCACAGAAGCGCCCGCGCTACGTCGCGAACTCAAGGCGCGTCACCTGACGATGATCGCCATTGGCGGATCCATCGGTACAGGTCTTTTCGTTGCCTCTGGCGCAACGATTTCGGCAGCCGGCCCGGGTGGGGCACTATTCTCTTATATCCTGATTGGCCTGATGGTTTACTTCCTGATGACCAGCCTGGGCGAACTGGCGGCCTATATGCCGGTATCGGGGTCGTTTTCGACCTACGGACAAAAATACGTTGAGGAAGGCTTCGGCTTCGCGCTGGGCTGGAACTACTGGTACAACTGGGCGGTGACTATCGCCGTGGACCTCGTTGCCGCACAGCTGGTGATGACCTGGTGGTTCCCGGACACGCCTGGCTGGATCTGGAGCGCGCTGTTCCTGGCCGTTATCTTCCTGCTGAACTACATCTCCGTGCGCGGCTTTGGCGAAGCGGAATACTGGTTCTCTTTGATTAAAGTGGCAACCGTCATCATCTTTATCGTCGTCGGTGTGGCGATGATCGTTGGTATTTTCAAAGGGGCCGAACCGGCGGGCTGGAGTAATTGGACCATTGGCGACGCGCCGTTTGCCGGGGGCTTCTCGGCGATGATTGGCGTGGCGATGATTGTCGGCTTCTCCTTCCAGGGCACGGAGCTGATTGGTATTGCGGCCGGTGAATCCGAAAACCCGGAGAAGACCATTCCGCGCGCGGTGCGTCAGGTGTTCTGGCGTATTCTGCTGTTCTACGTGTTCGCGATCCTGATTATCAGCCTGATCATTCCGTATACCGATCCAAGCCTGCTGCGTAACGACGTGAAAGACATTAGCGTCAGCCCGTTCACCCTGGTCTTCCAGCACGCGGGCCTGCTCTCTGCGGCGGCGGTGATGAACGCGGTGATCCTGACGGCGGTACTGTCTGCGGGTAACTCCGGCATGTACGCCTCCACCCGTATGCTCTATACCCTGGCCTGCGACGGCAAAGCGCCGCGTATCTTCTCGAAACTGTCTCGCGGTGGCGTGCCGCGCAACGCGTTGTATGCGACCACGGTGATTGCGGGTCTGTGCTTCCTGACCTCCATGTTCGGCAACCAGACGGTGTACCTGTGGCTGCTTAACACTTCCGGTATGACGGGCTTTATCGCCTGGCTGGGCATTGCCATCAGCCACTACCGTTTCCGTCGCGGCTACGTCATGCAGGGTCATGACCTGAACAACCTGCCGTACCGTTCAGGGTTCTTCCCGCTGGGGCCGATTTTCGCCTTCGTTCTGTGCCTGATCATTACTCTGGGTCAGAACTATGAGGCCTTCCTTGCGGACACCATTGACTGGGGCGCCGTTACGGCCACCTACATTGGTATCCCGCTGTTCCTGCTCATCTGGTTTGGCTACAAGCTGACGAAAGGAACACGCTTCGTTCGCTACAGTGAAATGGATTTCCCTGAACGATTTAAGCAATAACCGCACTTCCTCTCTTTAAGCCCGCTCAACCGAGCGGGCTTTTTTATGGGCAGATCAGAAGCTGTAGGTCATGCCAACCGTATAGCGACGCCCGTCCAGCACGGTGTCATACGTGTCGTAGTCAATCTGCTTATCAAGCACGTTATACACACCGGCGGTAACCAACAGGTTTTTGTTCGCGTTGTAGCGCAGACCAACATCAACCTGAGTGTAGGACGGCGTGCCCTGTGACATTGACGTGCGGCTCAGGTACTCAGACGTTTTACCGCGAAGGTTCAGACGGCTCCAGAAACCGACGTCGGGCGTCGCCTGCCAGTCCAGGGTGGTGTTAAACATGTGCTTAGGCATCTTGTTCAGCGGCTTGCCTGAGAACTGACCGCTCTTCTGCTCGGATTCGGTATAGGTATAGTTTGCGGTCCAGTTTACATCGCGCGAGATTTTCCACCCGAAGGAGGACTCCACGCCGCGCATGTTGGCTTTATCCACGTTGACGCGGTCGCTCACGAAATCATAGCTGTGATCGCCAATCGTACAGGCGGGATCGGCGCTGCTGTTACAGCGGCGAACTTCCGTAATCTTGTCCTTGAAGTCGGTATTGAACAGCGTCACACCGGCATTCAGGTTATCGTTGTTATCCCAGAGCAGGGCGAGCTCTTCGCTCAGGCTCTTCTCTGGTTTCAGATCCGGGTTGCCGACGATGATACCGTCAAGACGGCCACCACCCGTTACCTGGCCCCAGCTGGCAGACGACTGACGCAGATCCGGCGCACGATAGCCAGCCGAAACCCCGCCCTTCAACGTCCAGTGATCGGCCAGGTGCCATACGCCGTAACCGCGCGGCGTCCAGTTCGTCCCGTAGTTTTGGTCTTTGTCCATACGCAGGCCGCCGGTCAACGTAAAGCTTTCCGTCATTGACCATTCATCTTCGGCAAACAGGGCCCAGCTCCAGCGCGTCAGTTTGTTCAGACCGTCCGCCGCTTCCAGCTGATTGCCCTTGTCGCGCAGTTTCTCATACCGATACTGTCCGCCGAGGGTCAATGTATGATCGCCGAGGAAAATCTGGTTCTGGTTGTTGAAGGTGGTGTTATACGAGCGCATTTTGCGACCTGGATTATTGGTCTCTTCCTGCTGGATATAGCTGGTGGTATTGAAGTCGTCGTAATACCCGCTGTGGGTTAAGGAGTAGGTCGTGTGCTCATAGCGCGAGTCGCTTTTGGTATTTGGCTTACAGGTCGTTCCCCGGCAGGTTTCAGCCGCTTTCGACATCCCTGGCGTGCTGTTTCTGTCCTGAAGCTCGCGAGCAAAATCAAGATCGAAATCGTTCTTCTCATCCGGGGTGAAGTTCAGGGTTATGCCACCGTTACGCATTTTCTGCTCGTTATACCCGTTCACGATTTTATCTTCGGCGCGGCGTGACAACAGCCCCGTCACTTTTGCGCCAAGCAGCCCGTCAATCAGAGGACCAGAAGCGTAGGCGTTGGTCTGGAAGATATCGCCGGAATCATGGTTTTCCTGGAAGGTTGCATCGCCGTGCAACGAACCGGTCCAGGCTTTGGTGTTCGAGACTTTTTTGGTAATGACGTTAATTACGCCCCCCATCGCATCGGAGCCGTAAAGTGAGGACATCGGGCCGCGGATAACCTCAATGCGCTCAATGGACTCCAGCGGCGGCAGCCAGCCTTGTTCAATACCCGAGTTGTCGCTGTTGGGGCGGGTGCTTCGCGTACTGACGCGTTTGCCGTTCACGAGGAACAAGGTGTACTGAGATGCCATGCCGCGAATGCTGATATCACTGCTACTCCCGCCGCCGGTGACGACAACGCCCGGGACGTCTCTCAGGGCATCGGTAACATCACGGTAGGCTTTATCTTCAATCTGCTGTTTCGAAATAACAGAGATGGAGGCGGGGGCATTCTGGATCTTTTGTTCAAAACCCGTCGCGGTGACGACAACGGTGTCCTGATCGGCTGCGTGAACGAGAGGGGTGAATGTGGCAGCGCCAACGGCGACGGCCAGGAGCTTAATGCGGGGTATTGTCATTTGTACATTCCGTATAAAAATGAATAAAACTCCATCGGGATAACCCTGAGAACTGTATGTTTTTGTCTTTTAAGAACTCTTTAAGATGGAGAAGAGCCTGGAATTGTACAAAAGAATGTAGAATTGTAAACACAAATGATAATTGAAATCATTTGTGTTTGACGAAGGTGAAAGGAAACCAGCCTGGATTCAAGCGGATAGAATTATGTAAATGAGGGGGAGGGGAAAGGCCCGGTATGCAGGAGGCTACCGGGCAAAAAGGCTGAACTTACCTGAACAAATGTTCCGCATGGAAGCGGAGATGATCTTCAATAAAGGACGCCATAAAGTAATAGCTGTGATCGTATCCCGGCTGAATGCGCAGCGTCAGCGGCCAGTCCTTCTGGCGCGCCGCTTCAGCCAGCACCGCAGGCTGTAACTGTCCGGCGAGGAACTGATCCGCATCACCCTGATCGATGAGCATCGGAATCGCATCTTCCGTCCTGCTTGCCAGCATCAGCGCGCAGCTGTCCCATTCCTGCCATTTTTGACTGTCGTTACCCAGATAGTGCGTAAAGGCTTTTTGCCCCCACGGCACCTGCGTTGGGTTCACAATCGGTGCAAATGCCGACACGCTGACGTACTTACCCGGATTTTTCAGCGCCATGATCAGCGCGCCGTGGCCGCCCATCGAATGCCCGCTTATTGCGCAGCGTTCGCTGACCGCAAACTGAGACTGCATCAGCGCCGGCAGTTCGTCGCGAATGTAGTCATACATGCGGTAATGGCTCGCCCACGGCTGTTCGGTGGCGTTGAGATAGAATCCGGCACCTTTACCCAAATCGTATCCGGCATCGTCGGCCACGTCATCGCCACGCGGGCTGGTGTCTGGCATCACCAGGGCAATGCCCAGTTCAGCGGCAATACGTTGTGCTCCCGCTTTGGTGGTGAAGTTTTCGTCGTTACAGGTCAGGCCTGAAAGCCAGTACAGCACCGGTGGATTTTCCGCAGGGGGCAGGAAAATGCTGAACGTCATTGCACAATTCAGCGTGGTGGAGTCGTGCCGCCAGCGCTGCTGTCGACCTTCAAAACAACGATGCTCTTCGAGCAGTTCCATGCAGGGCTCCTTAAAGGTAAGACGATTCATAAAACGCATAATACAGCGTTTTCATTGACCTGTGAGCAACTTTCACTTTCGCAGGACGACGAGATGTTGCATCATAAATTTACTTTTCTTTAACAATTGGAGCGATCATGGCGCTGCGTATCGCGCTCAGCGGATTTGTGGTTCTGGTCGTGGCAATGGGGATAGGGCGCTTTGCCTTCACGCCTCAGGTGCCGCTGATGATTGCCGCCGGGCAACTCACGCTTACCAGCGCGGGCCTGGTGGCGGCGATGAACTATCTGGGCTATCTGGTCGGCGCATGGGATGCCATGCGCGCCCATCGCTTCGTTGAAACGCGTCTCTGGCTGGGGATTATCGGCGCGGTGGCGTTGACGCTGCTCTCCGCAGCGGCAGATAACGCCGTCGTTCACGGCCTGCTGCGCTTCGTGATTGGCTGCATGAGCGGCTGGTCGATGGTGCTGATTGCCGCCTGGACCAACGAGCGGCTGGGGCAGTTGGGCAAGCCGGGGCTCAGTGCGGCGGTTTTTGCCGGCCCTGGCGCCGGCATTGCGCTGAGCGGCCTGCTGGCGGTTTATATTCAGGCCAAATCCCTTTCCGCCGGGGCGGCATGGCAAATCTACGGCGTCCTGGCGCTGGTGCTGATTGCGCTGGTAGCACGGTATCTGCCGCGCGCGGGTCAGCTTCACCGCCCGGGGTCCGCTCCTGAGCCGCTGCTCCTGACCGCAAATTTAAAGCGTCTGGTCTGGAGCTACAGCCTGGCGGGATTCGGCTATATCCTCCCGGCGACCTTTTTATCGCAAATGGCGGCGGTGCGTTTTCCCGGCAGCCTGTTTGCGCAGTTTGTCTGGCCGATATTTGGCGCCGCTTCGGTGGTGGGAATTGCGCTCAGCATTGCCCTGCGGCATACGTCAAGCGCTAACCGCAGGCTGGCGATTGTCCTTTGGCTACAGGGGATTGGTGTGCTGGCGGCCTGGCTGCTGCCGGGCATTGGCGGTTTGCTGACGGGAGGGATGCTGGTGGGCGGCGGGTTCCTCTGCGCCGTGCAGCTCTCTCTGCTATACGGTCGCGAACTGGCGCCCGACCACGCACGTTATATGGCGGGACTGCTCACTACCGGGTATGCCATTGGTCAGCTGGTGGGGCCGGTCACGTCGGCGCTGTCGACCTGGCTCACGCACCGGCTTGAACCTGCGCTGGGGCTGGCGGGGATCGCGCTGTTCGTTGGCGGGGCGTTAGTCTGGAACCGTCAGGTTGAAAGGCAACAGCAATTGCAATAATTATCGTCGTGAATACTGGATTATGTGCGTCGCCTCACGCACAATGAGCGCACACTTTTGCCACAACGAGGGCAAAAGACGCCACACCTGCAGGAGAAAAGAATGCCATCACTCAGTAAAGAAGCAGCCCTTGTCCATGAAGCGCTGGTTGCGCGCGGTCTTGAAACGCCACTGCGCCCGCCCGTGCAGGAGCTGGACAATGTTACCCGCAAGAGTCTGATCGCCGGCCATATGACGGAGATCATGCAACTGCTGAATCTCGATCTGAGCGACGACAGCCTGATGGAGACGCCGCACCGCATCGCGAAAATGTACGTCGACGAAATTTTCTCCGGCCTGGATTACGCGAACTTCCCGAAAATTACCGTCATTGAAAACAAGATGAAGGTCGATGAGATGGTGACGGTACGCGATATCACGCTGACCAGCACCTGCGAGCATCACTTTGTGACGATCGACGGTAAAGCGACGGTGGCTTATATTCCAAAAGATACGGTTATTGGCCTGTCCAAAATCAACCGCATCGTGCAGTTCTTCGCCCAGCGTCCGCAGGTGCAGGAACGTCTGACGCAGCAGATCCTGACTGCGCTGCAAACCCTGCTGGGTACCAACAACGTGGCGGTGTCCATCGACGCGGTGCACTACTGCGTGAAAGCGCGCGGCGTGCGTGATGCCACCAGCGCGACCACGACCACCTCGCTGGGCGGCCTGTTCAAATCGAGCCAGAACACCCGCCAGGAGTTCCTGCGCGCCGTGCGTCACCACAACTAATCAGACAGGGCAGGGACCATGGAGCGAAACGTCACGCTCGATTTTGTTCGCGGCGTCGCCATTCTCGGTATCCTGCTGCTGAATATCAGCGCCTTCGGTCTGCCGAAGGCCGCCTATCTGAATCCTGCGTGGTATGGCGACATCACGCGCAGCGATGCCTGGACGTGGGCAATTCTCGACCTCTTCGCTCAGGTGAAATTCCTGACCCTCTTTGCGCTTCTTTTTGGCGCGGGACTTCAGCTTCTCCTCAAACGCGGTACGCGCTGGATCCAGTCGCGCTTAACGCTGCTGGTCATCCTTGGCTTTATTCACGGGCTGCTTTTCTGGGACGGCGATATTCTGCTCGCGTATGGCCTGGTAGGCCTTATTTGCTGGCGGCTGATCCGCGACGCGCCCGGCGTAAAAAGCCTGTTTAATACCGGCGTGATGCTCTATGTCATGGGGCTGGCCGTGCTGCTGCTGCTCGGCATGATTGCCGATGACGCTACCAGTCGGTCGTGGATCCCGGATGCGGCCAACCTGCAATATGAGCAGTTCTGGAAGCTGAAAGGCGGCATGGAGGCGATCGGCAACCGGGCCGATATGCTCGGCGATAACCTGCTGGCGCTGGGCGCGCAATACGGCTGGCAGCTGGCGGGGATGATGCTGATGGGCGCAGCCTTAATGCGCACCGGCTGGCTGAAAGGGGAGTTTAGCCTGCGACACTATCGTCGAACGGGGGCAGGGCTGGTGCTGCTCGGCGTTATCGTCAATCTCCCGTCGGTGATTATGCAGTGGCATCTTCACTGGGATTACCGCTGGTGTGCGTTCCTGCTTCAGGTACCGCGCGAGCTGAGCGCGCCGTTCCAGACTATCGGCTATGCGGCGTTGATTTACGGCTTCTGGCCGCGGCTCTCCCGCCTGTGGATCGTCAGCGCGGTGGCCTGCGTTGGACGGATGGCGTTAAGCAATTACATTCTGCAAACCCTGATCTGCACCACGCTTTTCTACCGATTCGGCCTGTTTATGAAATTCGACCGCCTGACGCTGCTGGCGTTTGTTATTCCGGTCTGGATTGTTAACGTAGTGTTTTCCGTTGT
The DNA here is from genome assembly GCF_029838645.1 of Enterobacter sp. GD03975. Classification (NCBI taxonomy): domain Bacteria; kingdom Pseudomonadati; phylum Pseudomonadota; class Gammaproteobacteria; order Enterobacterales; family Enterobacteriaceae; genus Enterobacter; species Enterobacter sp. GD03975. The sequence continues at coordinate 126,592 of NZ_JAOBZC010000004.1, read as the reverse complement.
CTGGCTGCGCTATTTCCGCCAGGGCCCGCTGGAGTGGGCATGGCGCCAGCTAACCGCCCTTGCGTCGGGTACATCATTACGTAAAACATCCAGATAACGATCTGGATCACAATCATTAACAAAACGGATGTAAGCGTTTTCATCTGTGTGAGCTTCTTCACGTAGTCTCCTCTCTCTCGCTGCCAGAATAGCCACCTTGCTAAACACAGGGGGTGTCTGTGAGTTGCTGCAATCCTTTAAAGGATGGTGAATATGATCACCATTCGTGACGTCGCCCGCCAGGCGGGTGTTTCTGTTGCTACCGTCTCCCGCGTGCTGAACAACAGCGCGCTGGTCAGCCCTGAAACGCGTGAAACCGTAATGAAAGCCGTGACCCAGCTGGGGTACCGGCCAAACGCCAACGCGCAGGCGCTGGCGACGCAGGTCAGCGATACCATTGGCGTAGTCGTGATGGACGTGTCGGACGCATTCTTCGGTGCGCTGGTCAAAGCGGTGGACGTTGTTGCCCAGCAGCACCAGAAATACGTGCTGATTGGCAACAGCTATCACGAGGCTGAGAAAGAGCGCTATGCCATTGAGGTACTGATCCGCCAGCGCTGTAACGCCCTGATTGTGCACTCTAAAGCCCTGAGCGATGAAGAGCTGGCCGGGTTTATGGAGCAGATCCCCGGTATGGTGCTGATCAACCGCATCGTCCCCGGTTACGCGCACCGCTGCGTCGGTCTGGATAACGTCAGCGGCGCAATGATGGCGACGCGGATGCTCATCAGCAACGGCCATCAGCGCATTGGCTATCTGGCTTCCAGCCACGGTATTGAAGACGACATGATGCGCCGCGAAGGCTGGCAAAATGCCCTGAAAGAGCAGGGCATTGCGCCCCTTGAGAGCTGGGTCGGCACCGGTTCGCCGGACATGCAGGGCGGTGAAGCGGCAATGGTTGAACTGCTGGGGCGTAACCTTCAGCTATCAGCCGTGTTTGCCTATAACGACAGCATGGCGGCAGGTGCGCTTACCGCGCTGAAAGACAATGGCATTGCGGTGCCGCAGCATTTATCGCTGATCGGTTTTGATGATATCCCCATTGCCCGTTACACCGATCCGCAGCTGACAACGGTACGTTATCCCATTGCGTCGATGGCGAAACTCGCGACAGAGCTGGCGTTACAGGGGGCGGCCGGGCTGTTAGATCCTGACGCAACGCATTGTTTTATGCCGACTTTAGTCCGCCGCCATTCGGTCGCTATTCGGCAAACTGTGGCTCCGATCACTAACTGATAACATCACGTGATGTAACCGTTTTCAATCTGTGAGTAAATTCACAGTATCTTAACAAGCCGCTGTCTATGATGTCAGCGTTTTAGGGGCTGAAACACAATGTAACGGTGATTATTCATTTTTACCGTTGCCAGAACGCCTCAGACAACGAATAAAACGCATTTCTGGAGCGTTACCGAACACGGAAGCTGGACATTTTATAAGTGAACGTCGGCGATCAGTAACGTTTTATTAACATCTGCCCGCCTGCCGTTTTTCACCAGAACTACCCTGCATAAAAAAAACCGGAGATACCATGAATAAGAAGGTGTTGACTCTGTCTGCTGTCATGGCAAGCATGCTTTTTGGCGCAGCAGCTCACGCTGCGGATACCCGTATTGGCGTGACTATCTATAAATACGACGATAACTTCATGTCTGTTGTGCGCAAAGCAATTGAAAAAGATGCTAAATCAGCGCCAGACGTACAGCTGCTGATGAATGACTCCCAGAACGACCAGTCCAAACAGAACGATCAGATTGACGTTCTGCTGGCAAAAGGCGTGAAAGCGCTGGCTATTAACCTGGTTGACCCGGCCGCAGCAGGCACGGTTATCGAGAAAGCGCGCGGCCAGAACGTGCCAATCGTCTTCTTCAACAAAGAACCTTCCCGTAAGGCGCTGGACAGCTACGATAAAGCGTATTACGTGGGTACTGACTCCAAAGAGTCCGGTATTATCCAGGGCGATCTGATTGCGAAACACTGGGCAGCAAACCCGAACTGGGACCTGAACAAAGACGGTCAGGTGCAGTTCGTTCTGCTGAAAGGCGAGCCGGGCCACCCGGATGCTGAAGCCCGTACCACCTACGTCATCAAAGAGCTGAACGACAAAGGCCTGAAAACCCAGCAGCTGGCGTTAGATACCGCGATGTGGGATACCGCTCAGGCGAAAGATAAGATGGACGCGTGGCTCTCTGGCCCGAACGCGAACAAAATTGAAGTGGTCATCGCCAACAACGACGCGATGGCTATGGGCGCCGTTGAAGCGCTGAAGGCTCACAACAAATCCGCTATTCCTGTCTTCGGCGTGGATGCTCTGCCAGAAGCGCTGGCGCTGGTGAAATCTGGCGCAATGGCCGGTACCGTGCTGAACGATGCTAACAACCAGGCGAAAGCCACCTTCGATCTGGCGAAAAACCTGGCCGACGGTAAAGGTGCCGCTGACGGAACCAACTGGAAAATTGAAAATAAAATCGTTCGCGTTCCTTACGTGGGCGTAGACCAGTCCAACCTGGCTGAGTTTATCGGTAAATAAGATTTTCGTTTTGTCTTCACTGGGCGCAATTCGTTGCGCCCTTTTATAACGCGATATGCGAGGCCAACAAGGTATAATTATGGTCAGCACAACTACTCAGCCGTCCGGTGAATACTTACTGGAAATGACCGGTGTCAACAAGTCATTCCCCGGGGTTAAGGCACTCGATAATGTTAATTTAAAAGTTCGTCCTCACTCTATTCACGCGTTAATGGGTGAAAACGGTGCGGGTAAATCAACATTATTAAAATGCCTTTTTGGGATCTATCAAAAAGATTCCGGCAGTATTCTTTTTCAGGGAAAAGAGATCGATTTCCATTCAGCGAAAGAAGCGCTGGAAAACGGTATCTCAATGGTTCACCAGGAGTTAAACCTGGTTCTGCAACGTTCGGTTATGGATAATATGTGGTTGGGCCGCTATCCAACCAAAGGTGTCTTTGTCGATCAGGATAAAATGTATCGCGACACCAAAGCCATTTTTGATGAGCTGGATATTGATATCGACCCGCGCGCACGCGTCGGGACATTATCGGTTTCCCAGATGCAGATGATCGAAATTGCCAAAGCGTTCTCCTATGATGCCAAAATCGTGATCATGGACGAACCAACGTCGTCATTAACGGAAAAAGAGGTTAATCACCTTTTTACCATTATTCGTAAGCTGAAAGATCGCGGCTGCGGCATTGTCTATATCTCACATAAAATGGAAGAGATCTTCCAGCTGTGCGATGAAATTACCATTCTGCGAGATGGCCAGTGGATTGCCACCCAGCCGCTGGAAGGGCTGGACATGGACAAGATCATCGCCATGATGGTCGGTCGTTCTCTGAACCAGCGCTTCCCGGATAAAGAAAACAAGCCAGGCGAAGTGATTCTGGAGGTGCGTAACCTGACCTCGCTGCGTCAGCCGTCCATTCGTGATGTCTCTTTCGATCTGCACAAGGGCGAGATTCTGGGCATCGCAGGGCTGGTAGGCGCGAAGCGCACCGATATCGTAGAAACCCTGTTTGGCATCCGTGAAAAGTCGGGCGGCACCATTACGCTGCACGGCAAGAAAATTAATAACCACAACGCTAACGAAGCCATTAATCATGGTTTTGCGCTGGTGACGGAAGAGCGCCGCTCGACCGGCATTTATGCGTATCTCGATATTAACTTTAACTCGTTGATTTCGAATATCCGTAACTATAAAAGTAAAATCGGCCTGCTGGATAATTCCCGTATGAAGAGCGATACCCAGTGGGTGATTGACTCCATGCGCGTGAAAACGCCGGGGCACCGCACGCAAATCGGTTCACTCTCGGGAGGGAACCAGCAGAAGGTTATTATCGGCCGTTGGTTATTGACCCAGCCTGAGATCCTGATGCTGGATGAACCTACGCGCGGTATCGACGTTGGTGCAAAATTTGAGATTTACCAGCTGATCGCGGAGCTGGCCAAAAAAGATAAAGGGATCATTATTATTTCTTCCGAAATGCCGGAATTGTTAGGGATCACAGACCGTATTCTGGTTATGAGCAATGGTCTCGTTGCCGGTATTGTTGACACCAAAACGACAACGCAAAACGAAATTTTGCGTCTTGCGTCTTTGCACCTTTAAGATCAGGGGCTCCTCATGAGTGCGTTAAATAAAAAAAGTTTTCTCACTTATCTGAAAGAAGGCGGTATTTACGTTGTTCTTTTAGTCTTGCTCGCAATTATTATTTTCCAGGACCCTACGTTCTTAAGTCTGCTGAACTTGAGTAACATTCTGACCCAGTCTTCCGTGCGTATTATTATCGCGTTGGGCGTTGCGGGGCTTATCGTTACCCAGGGGACTGACCTTTCGGCAGGGCGCCAGGTCGGTCTGGCGGCGGTCATTGCGGCGACCCTGTTGCAGTCGATGGAAAACGCCAACAAGGTGTTCCCGGAGATGGCGACCATGCCAATTTTCGTGGTGATCCTGATTGTGTGCGCCATCGGCGCGGTGATCGGCCTGATTAACGGCATCATCATTGCTTACCTGAACGTAACGCCATTCATCACCACGTTGGGTACGATGATCATCGTTTACGGTATCAACTCCCTGTACTACGATTTCGTCGGCGCGTCCCCGATCTCTGGCTTCGACAGCGGCTTCTCGACCTTCACGCAGGGGTTTGTTGCTCTGGGCAGCTTCCGTCTCTCCTATATCACCTTCTATGCGCTGATTGCGGTGGCGTTCGTCTGGATCCTGTGGAACAAAACCCGCTTCGGTAAAAACATTTTCGCCATCGGCGGCAACCCGGAAGCGGCGAAAGTCTCCGGGGTCAACGTTGCGCTGAACCTGCTGATGATTTATGCCCTGTCCGGCGTGTTCTATGCCTTTGGCGGGATGCTGGAAGCGGGCCGTATCGGCTCTGCGACCAACAACCTCGGCTTTATGTACGAACTGGATGCGATTGCGGCCTGCGTGGTCGGCGGGGTCTCCTTCAGCGGCGGCGTGGGTACCGTGCTGGGCGTGGTGACCGGTGTGATCATCTTCACCGTAATCAACTATGGCCTGACCTACATCGGCGTGAATCCCTACTGGCAGTACATCATCAAGGGTGCGATCATCATCTTCGCGGTTGCCCTGGATTCACTGAAGTACGCGCGTAAGAAATAAGTTCTTCAGAATGAACAGGCCCGCTCACGTAGCGGGCCTTTTTTTGCCCGGTGGCGCGACGCTTACCGGGCCTACAAAATCGCGATCGTAGGTCGGGTAAGGCGAAGCCGCCACCCGACATCAGTTATTACTTCTTCTGCATTTCCAGCAGCTGCTCCGGCGTCACCGCCGGATAACCTTGCGCATTTTCAGGCACTTCATGCATCGCCGGGATTGGCACCAGCGGGCCTAAGAAGCGCGGTTCACGCTTGAACAGGTATAGGTCAGCCAGCGCGCCAAAACGGGCGCCAAACTCACGTACGCGTACGCTCAGCATATCTTTTGGCGACGGCACGGCGTAGCACTGGGCCTGGATCCCCATATGCAGGGCGATAAACAGCGCCCGCTCGCAGTGGAAACGCTGGGTGATGATGATGAAATCGTTGGTGTCGAACACCTTGCGGGTACGCACGATGGAATCAAGGGTGCGGAATCCGGCGTAGTCGAGCACGATATCGGCCGGGTCGACGCCTGCGGCAATCAAATCTTTGCGCATCGTCACCGGTTCGTTATAGCTTTGCAGGGCGTTATCGCCGCTTAACAGCAGATAGTTCACCTTGCCGCTGTTGTAGGCGTTCAGGGCGCCCTGAATACGATATCGGTAATACTGATTGATGACGCCGGTGCGGTAATACTTGGCAGTACCAAGCACGACGCCAACCTGACGGTAGGGAAGGTCCTGAAGATCGTCAAAAATGTAGGGGGCTGTTTTCCAGCTCATCCAGCGGTCGAGACCCAGCACGATCAACAGCAGTATGCCGACCAGGACAGACAGGCTGTAAAACACGCGCTTTAACATGCAGATGGCTCGTACCGATGATGAAATTTCCCTCAGGCTACTGTACCCGCCTGGTTAGCGCAAGAAACAGCGAATCAACTGAGGGGTTTTTCGTCAGACTGGCGGGCATTTCTGCCCGCCGGGACGATCAGGCAAGCAGCACGCGGTCGATGGTTGAACAGCCCAGCGCTTTCAGCGTGGCTGCGGTTGCGTCCCACTGGATCAGCGGCGCATCGGCAATTTCAGCCAGGATCGCGCGCTGAATATCCGGATAGTCATACCCGTTCAGGCTGAGCAGGTTCAGTGCGCCCTGTAGCGGAGGCAGCGTCGGGTTGAACGCGGCATTCTCAGCATAGCTCCCGGTGAAGATGCGACCGTCGCGGCACTGAAGGGCGACGCCGCTTGGGGATTTACTGTACGGCGTGTGACTTTTGTTGGCGGCTGAAATGGCCGCTTCGCTGAGCGCATCCCCAGAGAGCGCATAACCGTGATCCTGCTCGTCCATCAGCAGGGTTTTGATCTCAAGATCTTTCGGGCCGAAAGCGTCGGGCAGGTAATCGCCCAGCGTATGCGGCGCGCGGCCCGGCAGGTTGATACGCAGTTCAAGCCCGCTGTTCAGCTCATTCATAAACTGGCGGCAGTGGCCGCAAGGAGTGTAGTTGACGGTAATGGCGCGCAGGGCTTTTTCACCGCGCAGCCAGGCGTGACTGATAGCGCTCTGCTCCGCGTGAACGGTTTGCTGCATGGTCGCACCGAGAAACTCCATATTCCCGCCGAAGTACCAGGTCCCGCTTACGCCGCGCGCAATCGCGCCTACGTTAAAATGGGAAAGGTCAGCGCGGGCGCAGGCAGCCGCCAGCGGCAGCAGGGCGAAAGCCAGCGCGTCTTCGTCCAGCCCCGTTGCCTGCTTAAGCGTCGTGACCTGATCTGCCGTCAGCAGGGCGGGGAAATGCGCATCCGCCAGAACCGGAGCCAGGGCTGATTGCAAATTCTCTGCAAGCTGGGAGAAAGCAGCTTGAAAACGTGGATGCATGACGTTGCCTCATCAAGGTTAATGGATCGGTAGTGTACGGAGCCGAACGGCCTTTATATGTGATCCAAATCTCATTATGTGTGCAACTTATGAAATGAAAATGAAATTTGCGCGACGCATCGCAAATTTTAGCCCATCACGGCCAGAATAATCGGGAAGATAAACGGCGCGACCAGGGAGGTAATAATCCCGCAAATCACCAGCGCCAGCGAGCTGAATGCCCCTTCCTGATAATCCAGTTCCGCACAGCGCGCGGTGCCCAGTGCGTGCGAGGCGGTACCCATCGCCAGACCGCGCGCCGCTTTGGTGCGTATTTTCATGATATTCAGCAGCGTATGGCCAAACACCGCCCCCAGGATGCCGACAAAAATCACGCATACGGCGCTAATGGCCGGGATGCCTCCGATGCTGCCGCCCACGGCCATGGCGATCGGCGTGGTAACGGATTTCGGCAGAATAGAGGCGGCAATCTGCGGCGACGCGCCCATCAACAGGGCTACTGACGTGCCGGTGATCATCGCCACCAGGCTACCCACAAAGCAGATGGTGATGATGGACTTCCAGCGCGCGCGGATCTGATGCAGTTGCTCATATAAAGGAAACGCCAGCGCCACCACGGCAGGCTGCAATAAATCATTGAGGATTTTGCTCCCGGCGAAGTAACGTTCATAAGGAATGCCGGTGAGCAGCAGAAAAGGAATGATCACCACCATGGCGACCAGCAGCGGGTTCAGCAGCGGCATTTTAAAACGAACCGCAAGCTTACGGGCAGCGAAGAACACCGCCAGGGTTAACGGCAGGGACCACCAGATATTTTCCATCATTTTTTTGTTTTCTCCCCAACCACTTTACGTTCGCCATGCACAATATGTGAGCTCCAGCTGACCACCAGAAAAACCACCAGCGTACTGATGGCGCAGGAGACGACTATCGGGCCGAATTGCGCTTTAAGCACATCGTAATACTGCATAACCCCAACGCCGATAGGCACAAAAAGCAGGGCCATATAGCGAATGAGAACGAAGCACCCCGGGTTGACCCATTTCGCGGGCAGCACCTGTAATGCCAGCAGCACAAAGAGGATCAGCATGCCGATAATGCTGCCGGGTATGGTAATCGGCAGCAGCGACGCGATAAAAATGCCGGCGTACAGGCAGGCATAAATCAGGACGAAGGCCCGAAGGTATTGCCAGATAGTATTCAGTGATTTGCTCATGGTGAAAGTCCTTGCTGAGACGTATTCATCATACAATTAAACCTGAAAATGTGCCACGGATCACAACATGAATTTTGAGCATAACAGACATTCCTGAATGGAACGCCGGGCTTTCCACAGTCATAGAGAGCAGCTACTATAGCGCGTCTTTTTTCACAGGTACTCAGAATGCGTGTTTTACTGGCCCCGATGGAAGGCGTGCTCGACTCGCTCGTGCGCGAGCTGCTGACCGAGGTGAACGATTACGATCTCTGCGTGACGGAGTTCTTGCGCGTGGTCGATATGTTGCTGCCAGAAAAATCATTTTATCGCCTCTGCCCGGAGCTGCATCGTCAGAGCCGCACCCCCTCCGGTACGCTGGTGCGCATTCAGCTGCTCGGTCAGTATCCGGAGTGGCTGGCTGAAAACGCCGCCCGCGCGGTCGCGCTTGGCTCGTACGGCGTCGACCTTAACTGCGGCTGTCCGTCAAAGCTGGTTAACGGCAGCGGCGGCGGGGCAACGTTGCTAAAGGATCCGGAGCTGATTTATCGCGGCGCAAAGGCCATGCGTGAGGCGGTGCCATCGCATCTGCCGGTGACGGTCAAAGTGCGTCTGGGATGGGACAGCAGGGATAAGCAGTTTGAAATTGCCGATGCGGTGCAGCAGGCGGGCGCCACCGAGCTGGTGGTGCACGGGCGTACTAAAGAGGATGGCTACAAAGCCGAGCGCATTAACTGGCAGGCTATTGGCGAGATCCGCAAACGCCTTACCATTCCCGTTATCGCCAACGGCGAAATCTGGGATTACGAGAGCGCGCAGGCGTGTCTGAAAGCCACCGGCTGCGATGCGGTGATGATTGGACGCGGCGCGCTGAACGTGCCGAACCTCAGCCGGGTGGTGAAGTATAATGAGCCGCGTATGTCGTGGGCTGAGGTGGTGAAACTCCTGCAAAAATACACGCGGCTGGAAAAGCAGGGCGATACCGGGTTGTATCACGTTGCGCGTATCAAACAGTGGCTGAGCTATTTGCGTAAAGAGTACGGCGAAGCGCTGGGGTTATTTCAGGAGATCCGTACGCTACAGACGTCTGCGGATATTGCCCGCGTCATCCAGTCGAAGGGCTGAGCCAGGCGTAAATACCTTTGCCCGGCGCGGAGCCGGGCAGAAGAATCAGAAAATCATCTTGAATACGCCGGTTACCACCAGCAGCCCTATCAGAAATATAATCAAAATAACCCACAATAATATTTTCATTCGCCTCTCCTGCGTATGTCTGTCGTGAGTAAGTGTAGCAGCCAATTCATAACTAGCATGAATACATGAAATTAAATCATTGTCTTGGGGAATAAATTTCCGGATATGAAAATGTATAACATTATGCGGATTGCCACGCGTTACTAAAAAACGGAACGCCAGTAAGCGTAAGTTGCGCCTTTATTTTTTTTGAGTGCATGGCGTAATGAAACGTTCCCTTACTTTATCTCTGAGTGCTCCCCTGATTTTTATGCTGGCCGCTTGTGCGCCAGAACATGCCACGGTGTCACCAATTAAAACGCAAGCCACCGCCGCCGCTGTAAATACCCAGCTGAGCCATGCCGACTGGCCAAAAAGCGAATGGTGGAAAGATTATAATGACCCCCAGCTCAACTCGCTTATCGCCAAAGCGATAGCGGATGCGCCGGATATGGAAATTGCCCGACAGCGTGTCACCCTGGCGGAAGCGCAGGCGAAAGCCGCTGTCGCCGCTGATGGCCCACAGCTGGACTTTTCCGCCGATGTTGAACGGCAAAAGATGTCGGCAGAGGGGCTGATGGGACCGTTTGCCCTGACCGACCCGGCGGCGGGAACAACCGGCCCTTGGTATACCAACGGCACCTTTGGCCTGACGGCGGGTTGGGATCTGGATTTATGGGGAAAAAATCGCGCCCAGATTGAGGCCCGCATCGGTAAAGTGAATGCACAAAAAGCGGAGCTGGAGCAGACCCGCCAGCTGCTCGCCAGCAGCGTCGCGCGGCTGTACTGGGAATGGCAGACCGAGGCCGCCGTGGGTGATGTGCTCACGCAGATCAAACAGGAGCAGGAAAATATCATCGGCGCCGATCGTGAACTCTATCAGCACGGGATCACCTCCTCCGTAGAGGGCGTTGAAACGGATATCAATGCCAGCAAAACCGATGAACAGCTCGCTGACGTGAAGGGTAAAATGAAGGCCATTGAAGCGCGTCTGAACGCGTTGACCAATACCCCTTCGATCACGCTCGCCCGGCATGCACTGCCTGACGTAGAGGCGTCGCTGCCGTCAACGCTCGGCTATGCGCTGCTGGCTCGCCGCCCGGATTTGCAGGAGGCGCACTGGTATATTGAAGCGTCCATGAGCGAAGTGGAGGCCGCCAAAGCCGCGTTCTATCCCGACGTCAATTTGATGGCGTTCTTGCAGCAGGATGCGTTGCACCTGAGCGACCTGTTCCGCTCTTCCGCGCAGCAAATGGGCGTGACCGCGGGTCTGACGCTGCCAGTCTTTGACAGCGGTCGGTTAAATGCGAACCTGGATATCGCCCAGGCGCAGAATAACCTCTCCGTGGCGAACTACAACAAGGCCGTGGTGGAGGCCGTAAACCAAGTCGCCCGGACGGCCAGTGAAGTGGAAACCCTGACCGCCAAAAATCAGCACCAGCGGAAGGTCGAAAAAGACGCCGCGCGCGTCGTTGGACTGGCGCAGGCGCGCTTCAGCGCGGGGATCATTGCCGGCTCCCGGGTGAGTGAAGCAAAAATTCCGGCGTTGAAAGAGCAGATTGCAGGATTAATGCTGCAAGGCCAGTACGTGGACGCCACGCTACAGCTCACGTCCGCGCTGGGCGGTGGATATCATCACGTCTAAAATCGCGCATTATCTATACTTACCTCTTTGCAGATTTTCAGGAGGTGAGTATGACGCGAGTCGCAATTGTTACCGCATCGGATTCAGGGATTGGTAAAACGACGGCCCTGATGCTGGCCGAACGCGGGTTTGATATCGGGGTGACCTGGCATTCAGATGAAAAAGGGGCGCTGGAAACCTGCCGTGAGGTTGAAGCGCGCGGTCAGCGTGCCGAGGCCATCCATCTTGACCTGGGCACGCTGCCGGAAGGCGCAAAGGCCATCGAAACGCTGATTTCCCGCTTCGGGCGGCTGGACGTGCTGGTTAACAATGCCGGGGCGATGAACAAAGCGCCTTTTCTGGAACTGTCGTTTGATGACTGGCGGAACATTTTCACCGTTGACGTGGACGGCGCGTTTCTCTGCTCGCAAATCGCGGCGCGTCAGATGGTGAAGCAGGGGGAAGGGGGGCGAATCGTGAACATCACCTCGGTTCATGAACATACGCCGCTGCCGGATGCCAGCGCCTATACCGCCGCAAAGCACGCTCTGGGTGGGTTAACCAAATCAATGGCGCTGGAACTGGTGCAGCATAAGATCCTGGTGAACGCCGTCGCCCCCGGTGCGATTGCCACGCCCATGAACGATATGGACGGCAGTGAAGTGAAAGAGGGATCTATGCCGTCAATTCCGCTGGCGCGCCCCGGCCACACCAAAGAAATTGCCAGCCTGGTGGCCTGGCTATGCGACAACGACGCCAGCTATACCACCGGACAGTCGTTTATCGTTGATGGTGGTTTTATGCTGGCGAATCCGCAGTTTAAGCCAGCGGAATAAGTTTCCCCCTCACCCCGGGAGAGGGCCGGGGTGAGGGCATCAGGCCGCACTCATTCTTCATCCCGGCGCTTTTCACGATGCTTCAGCCACAGCCGCACCCCAATCACCGCCACAACCACCAGGATCAACCACGCCCAGTGCTTCAGGTGCTGGTCAAGATTATGCAGCCACGGGCCAATCACTTCGCCACCCGCGTAGCCAAGCGTGGTGAAAATCAACGCCCAGGCAATCGCCCCGATAATGTTCAGCGGCAGGAAAATTTTCGGCGGTAAGCGGCTCGCGCCAATCAGTATCGGCCCAATGATGCGAAAACCGTACATAAAGCGGGTGCCAATCACAAACAGATATGGATGTCGCTGGATCAGCCGCTGGGCGCGGCGAATTTTCTTCTGATGTTTAGCAAAACGGTGCAAAAGCGTCGGGCCGAAACGTAGCCCCAGAAAGTAGAGCAGCTGATCGCCAATCATACCGCCCAATGCGACGGCGGCGACCACCAGCGGAAATTTCAGCAATCCCTGATGTGCGGCCACCCCGCCCAGCAGCGTGATGGTTTCGCCCTCTGCCACGCTGCCGATCACCAGCGCGGCGTATCCATATTGTTCAATAAGACCGTTGATATCCATTAAGTAAACGTCGTCTCCCTTACTGTGCCTGCGTTAATCATATACCCCATCCATCAACCGCGCGGCAATCAACGGAAATTTCCCACTGTACATAAAATAATCTAAAGCCTGCATTATACTTAAGCTATCGCTGACGGGCCGACAACAAGGGGGCGTTATGAACCATGTCTGGGGACTTTTCTCCCATCCCGATCGTGAAATGCAGGTGATCCGTAACGAGAACGAAACGGTCGCGCATCACTACACCCACCATGTCCTGCTGATGGCAGCGGTGCCGGTGGTCTGCGCGTTTATAGGTACTACGCAAATCGGCTGGAACTTTGGTGACGGCACCGTGGTTCAGCTTTCCTGGTTTACCGGACTGTACATGGCCATTCTGTTCTATGGCCTGATGCTGGCCGGGGTGGCGGTGATGGGGCGGGTCATCCACTGGATGGCGCGTAACTATCCGCAGCGCCCGTCGCTGGCACACTGTATGGTCTTCGCCGGATACGTCGCGACCCCGCTGTTCTTAAGCGGTATTGTCGCGCTCTATCCACTGGTCTGGTTGTGCGCGCTGATCGGTACGGTAGCCCTCTTTTACACCGGTTATCTGCTGTATGTGGGGGTTCCCACCTTCCTGAATATCAATAAAGAAGAGGGCCTGAGCTTCTCCAGCTCAACGCTTGCCATCGGCGTGCTGGTCCTGGAGGCGCTACTGGCCCTGACGGTTATTCTCTGGGGTTATGGATACCGTCTCTTTTAAGTTCCCTGCATTGCTGGCGTAAATGCCAGCAATGCAGCATCTGGTCACGATTCTCCGCTGGCGACAACGCACGGTGGCCGCTATGATGCCAAAGCCAGCCTGCGTTTATCCGTCGACGCAGGCGGTGTACGTCATCACGTGCGTGAATCATTATCAGAAGTCTCATCATGCTGAAATTCCGAGTGTCACTCCTTAGTCTTGCGCTGCTGTTCGGCGTGTCCGCTACCGCGCCAGCCATCGCCAAAACGCCCGCAGTCGCAACAACCGCTGCGCAACCCCAGATTGCCTCCGGCAGTGCGATGATCGTTGACCTGAACACCAACAAGGTCATCTACGCCAGCCACCCGGATCTGGTGCGCCCGATAGCCTCCATAACCAAAGTCATGACCGCGATGGTAGTGCTAGATGCACGACTGCCGCTGGACGAAAAGCTGAAAGTGGATATCAGCCACACGCCAGAGATGAAAGGGATCTACTCTCGCGTGCGTCTGAACAGTGAAATCAGCCGTAAAAATATGCTGCTGCTGGCGCTGATGTCCTCAGAGAACCGCGCGGCGGCGAGCCTCGCCCACCATTATCCTGGCGGTTACGACGCGTTTATCCGCGCGATGAACGCGAAAGCCAAATCGCTGGGGATGAAAAATACCCATTTCGTGGAGCCAACCGGCCTGTCGATCCATAACGTCTCGACGGCGCGTGATTTAACAAAGCTGCTGATCGCCAGCAAGCAATATCCGCTGATTGGTCAGCTCAGCACCACGCGTGAGGAGATGGCAACCTTCTCAAGCCCGGCGTATACGCTGCCGTTCCGCAACACTAACCATCTGGTGTATCGCGATAACTGGAATATTCAGCTAACCAAGACCGGATTCACCAATGCGGCAGGCCACTGCCTGGTGATGCGCACCGTATTTAACGGTAAGCCGGTGGCGCTGGTGGTGATGGATGCCTTCGGCAAATACACCCACTTTGCGGATGCGAGCCGCCTGCGAACCTGGATTGAAACCGGGAAAGTGCAGCCGGTGCCGGCTTCAGCACTGGCGTATAAGAAGCAGAAAGCGGAACAGATGGCGACGGCGCAGAACGACTGAGCCATTAGCGTGTGCCGGGTGGCGGCTTCGCCTTACCCGGCCTACAGCGGCCTCGACACGTAGGCCCGGTAAGCGAAGCGCCACCGGGCGAAAGCGCCTTACTCAGGCAGCGTCCATTCACCGTCGTTGAGCGGGCGCTGCATCATCACCGTGTCCCGCCAGTCGCCTTTTTTATATCCCACACTTCTGAGCTGACCCACAATGTCGAAACCGTGCTTTTTATGCAGCCGCAACGACCCGGGGTTATTTTGCCCGTCGCCGACCACGGCAATCATCTGCCGCCACGGTCCTTGTTCACACCGGGCGATCAGCGCCTGGAGTAAGATCGAACCAAACCCGCGGCCGGTAGTGCTGGCATCCACATAAATGGATTCTTCAAGGGTATATCGATAAGCCTGGCGCGGACGATAAAACGTGGCGTAGCAGTAGCCGACGACGATGCCGCGATATAGCGCGACCAGCCACGGTAACCCGCTATCGGTCACGTTTTTTATCCGCTGGCGCATCTCATCGACGGTTGGAGGAACTTCCTCAAAGGAGGCACGTCCATGAAGCACGTGCCAGGCGTATATTGCCGAGATAGCATGCGCATCGTCAGGAAGGGCGTCGCGCACCTCGATTTCGGTTTCGGGTAAACTCTCTACAGCCGACATGTTCTGCCCGCTCCTCGTTTGGCAAGCCAGAGAAACGTTTCTCTGGCAATAAGCCGTTACTCTAGTACGTTTGAGGAGCGCTTAACAATCTCTTAATTTTGGCTAGAGGCGTTCATCAGAGGATGGCGTAATGTGCTGCGCTGGTTCGGGGCTCTCTTTCCAGTATTTCTTCCGCGTTGTCTTACCAATGCCGGGGTTCATACTGTTTGTCGGGTCATTTTTGCGATAAAACTGTGTAAGCGTCTCCGGCGCTTTATACAAATGCCCCACGTTGTGCTCGGCAGGATACTGTGCGCCACGCGCGTGCAGCAGCGCGAGCATCTGCTCTTTCAGCGCATGCGCATCAACGCCTTTTTTGACGATGTAATCCTGGTGGAAGACATAGCACATAAAGTGGCCATAATAGAGCTTGTGCACCAGCTTGCTGTCGATCTCCGGCGGCAGGTGTTCAAACCACTCGGTATCGTTGCGACGCAGCGCGATATCCAGCGCCAGAATATCTTCCACCTCTTCGGAATGGACGGCCTGATAACGGATAGCAGCACCCGCCGCGGCGAAGCGGTGCAGGAAGGCTTTACTGCCTTCTTCCGGCGTACAGGCGAAGAAATCCCCGTCGGCAGTTTTGAAGAACTCGGTAAGCCAGCTCTGCGCTTCGGCAATGCCGTCCCCGGCCATTTTCAGCAGCAGGTGGTGCTCATACTTGTCGCGCCAGGTCTTCATCCGCTCAGGTAAATGCGCCGGGAAGACGTTGCCCAGCTTCTGCATAAAGCGGTCGGTAAAGTGCGGCTTGAACAGCGACACTTTCTCCAGCATCGCGTCGGTGCGGCCCTTCATGGTGAAGAAGAACGGCATTTTGTCGGTGCCGAGCTTGTCGATCATCAGGAAAGTGTCTTTACCGTAGCGTTCGGCGATGTCGTAAATGTCCCGGTGCATATACTCGCCCGCCACCGGCAGGTGCGTGAAGTCGGCCAGAATATGACGGCGGATCTCCGTTAGCACCTCCGGCTGATTGGTGCCGATGTAAAACACCTGCTGCTTTTTCTCTGCCGGGAAGGTATCAAGGCGCACCGCAAACACGGCCAGCTTGCCCGCGCAGCCGGAGGATTCAAACAGGCGATCCGGATCGGCGTTATAGCGCGCCGGCGTATCGGCGTCGATATCGCGCACGCGGGTGATGTAATCGTGGTCATGCGCGTGGCGGCCATCGTGCTGAACGTCTTCATCCTTCACGCGGTCATCGTCGAGCTTGCTGAGGATCTGCTCTGGCGTTACGCCCAGATCGATGCCCAGATGGTTTACCAGCGTCAGCTTACCGTTTTCATCGATACGGGCAAACAGCGACATTTCCGTGTACGCCGGGCCGCGCTGCACCAGCGAGCCGCCGGAGTTGTTGCAGATCCCGCCGATCACCGAGGCGCCAATGCACGACGAGCCGATCACCGAGTGCGGTTCGCGTCCTAGCGGCTTAAGCGCTTTTTCCAGCGAGTAGAGCGTGGTGCCGGGGAAGGCGAGCACCTGTTCGCCTTTGTCCAGCAGGTGCAGTTTGTCGAGGCGCAGGGTGCTGATAATCACGATGTCACGATCGTAATCGTTGCCGTTCGGCGTGGAGCCTTCGGTCAGGCCGGTATTCGCAGCCTGCATTAAAATAATCTTGTCTGCCGCAACGCAGGCGCTCAGCACGCGCCACAGTTCGAGCAGCGTGCCGGGGAAAACCACCGCCAGCGCGTCGCCCTGTCCGGAGCGAAAGCCCTTACGGTAGCGGGCGGTTTTGGCCGGGTCGGTAAGCAGGTGAGAGTGACCCACCAGGCGCGACAGTTCGTTAATAAAAGTAGTGTTATCGTCAGTTCGAACAGAAGACATCTTCCACTCCTTGTGGTGGGGCAAATTTCTCGCTGTAAAGCATAGCGCGATTAGCCGTTAAGCGGTCGGGTATTCATGAGAAAAATCAGAGAATAACCCTGCACGGGTTTACGGGTTTGTGGCACACTGCGATTTTCGTACGGTCTGGCCGGGTGCTTCCCGCGGTTATTGATGAGAGAGAATAACAACATGAAATGGCTATGTTCTGTAGGTGTCGCCGTCAGCCTGGCGCTGCAACCTGCGATGGCAGAGGATTTGTCTGGTAAACACCCGCTCACGCCTGAAGCCCGCGACGCCTTTGTCACGGATTTACTCAAAAAGATGACGGTCGATGAGAAAATCGGCCAGCTGCGCCTGATCAGCGTCGGCCCGGATAACCCGAAAGAAGCGATCCGCGAGATGATCAAAGAGAGCCAGGTCGGAGCGATTTTTAACACCGTTACCCGTCAGGATATCCGCGCCATGCAGGATCAGGTCATGCAGCTCAGCCGCCTGAAAATTCCTCTCTTCTTCGCCTATGACGTGGTGCACGGTCAGCGTACCGTCTTCCCGATCAGCCTTGGCCTGGCCTCCTCGTTTAATCTTGATGCGGTGAAAACCGTGGGGCGCGTGTCGGCATATGAAGCCGCAGACGACGGCCTGAACATGACCTGGGCGCCGATGGTTGACGTTTCCCGCGATCCGCGCTGGGGCCGCGGCTCGGAAGGCTTTGGTGAAGATACCTGGTTAACCGCCACGATGGGCAAAACCATGGTGGAAGCGATGCAGGGCAAAAGTCCGGCAGATCGTTACTCGGTGATGACCAGCGTCAAGCATTTCGCCGCCTACGGCGCGGTGGAGGGCGGCAAAGAGTACAACACCGTCGACATGAGCCCCCAGCGTCTGTTCAACGACTACATGCCGCCGTACAAAGCGGGGCTGGACGCGGGCAGCGGCGCGGTGATGGTGGCGCTGAACTCGCTGAACGGCACGCCTGCCACCTCCGATTCGTGGCTGCTGAAAGACGTGCTGCGCGACCAGTGGGGCTTTAAGGGCATCACCGTTTCAGACCACGGCGCGATTAAAGAGCTGATCAAGCACGGCACGGCGTCTGACCCGGAAGATGCGGTACGCGTGGCGCTCAAGTCCGGCATCAACATGAGCATGAGCGACGAGTACTACAGCAAATACCTGCCGGGGCTGGTGAAGAGCGGCAAGGTGACGATGGCGGAGCTGGACGATGCCGCGCGCCACGTGCTGAACGTGAAATATGACATGGGGCTGTTTAACGATCCGTACAGCCACTTGGGGCCGAAGGAGTCTGATCCGGCGGACACCAATGCCGAAAGCCGCCTGCACCGCAAAGAAGCCCGCGAAGTGGCGCGCGAAAGCCTGGTGCTGCTGAAAAACCGTCTTGAGACGCTGCCGCTGAAAAAATCCGGCACCATTGCCGTGGTCGGCCCGCTGGCCGACAGCAAGCGTGACGTGATGGGCAGCTGGTCCGCCGCGGGCGTGGCCGATCAGTCCGTCACGGTGCTGACCGGTATTAAGAGCGCCGTGGGTGATAACGCAAAAGTGGTTTACGCCAAAGGTGCGAACGTCACCGATGATAAAGACATCGTCACCTTCCTTAATCAGTATGAGGAAGCGGTGAAGGTCGATCCGCGCACGCCGAAGGAGATGATTGACGAAGCGGTAAACGCCGCGAAGCAGTCTGACGTGGTGGTCGCCGTGGTGGGTGAAGCGCAGGGGATGGCGCACGAAGCCTCCAGCCGTACCGACATCACCATTCCGCAAAGCCAGCGCGACCTGATCGCGGCCCTGAAAGCCACCGGCAAGCCGCTGGTGCTGGTGCTGATGAACGGTCGTCCGCTGGCGCTGGTGAAAGAAGACCAGCAGGCTGATGCCATTCTGGAAACCTGGTTCGCCGGTACCGAAGGGGGTAACGCCATCGCCGACGTGCTGTTTGGCGATTACAACCCGTCAGGCAAGCTGCCGATGTCCTTCCCACGCTCCGTCGGGCAGATCCCGGTTTACTACAGCCACCTGAACACCGGCCGCCCGTACAACGCCGACAAGCCGAACAAGTACACGTCTCGTTATTTCGATGAGGCGAACGGCCCGCTGTATCCGTTTGGCTACGGCCTGAGCTACACCACGTTTACGGTCTCTGACGTGAAAATGTCGGCTCCGACTCTGAAGCGTAATGGCAGCGTGACCGCCAGCGTGGATGTGACCAACAGCGGCAAACGCGAAGGCGCGACGGTGATCCAGATGTACGTGCAGGACGTTACGGCCTCCATGAGCCGTCCGGTGAAACAGCTGCGCGGATTCGAGAAGGTCAACCTGAAGCCGGGCGAAACCAAAACGGTCAGCTTCCCGATTGACGTGAATGCGCTGAAGTTCTGGAATCAGCAGATGAAATACGATGCCGAGCCGGGCAAATTTAACGTCTTCATCGGCGTGGATTCCGCCCGCGTGAACAAAGCCGAATTCGAACTGCAATAATCCTACCTTCCTTCCCATCCCCCGCCTGGCGGGGGATGCCTCTCATCTTCTACTAAAAACGGTTAAATTCCCTGTTTTAAGCTACGCTTTTCTCTCAAGCCTATGAAAAAGGCCGCAAAATAATGAGGAAAGCAGAATGACGATGATTAAGGGGATAACAGGATCGGCGGTGCTTCTGGCGGCGCTGAGCCTGCCGCTACAGGCCGCAGAGCCGGTAAAAGTGGGTTCCAAAATTGATACCGAAGGCGCGTTGCTCGGCAATATCATTTTGCAGGTGCTCGACAGTCACGGCGTAAAAACGATCAATAAAGTTCAGCTTGGCACCACCCCGGTGGTGCGCGGTGCCATCACATCCGGCGAGCTGGATATCTATCCGGAATACACCGGCAATGGGGCATTCTTCTTCAAGGATGAAAACGATTCGGCCTGGAAAAATGCCAAAGCCGGGTACGAAAAAGTCAAAAAGCTGGATGCGGAAAAAAACAGGCTGGTCTGGCTCACGCCAGCACCCGCTAACAACACCTGGACCATCGCGGTGCGCAAAGATATCGCCGAGAAAGGCAAGCTCACCTCGCTTGACGATCTCAGCCGCTACCTGAAAGAGAAGGGCGAGTTTAAGCTCGCGGCCTCGGCCGAGTTTATCGAGCGCGCGGATGCCCTGCCGGCGTTTGAAAAAGCCTATGATTTCAAGCTCGATCAGGCGCAGCTGCTCTCCCTGGCGGGCGGCGACACGGCGGTAACCATTAAGGCCGCGGCGCAGCAAACCTCCGGCGTCAACGCGGCGATGGCCTACGGCACCGACGGCCCGGTCGCGGCGCTTGGCCTGCAAACCTTAACCGACCCGAAAGGCGTTCAGCCGATTTACGCCCCAACCCCGGTCGTGCGTGAGGCGGTCCTGCAAGCCTACCCGGATATCGACAAATGGCTGAAACCGGTGTTTGAAAAACTGGATGCGAAAACGCTGCAACAGCTGAATGCCAGCATTGCCGTTGAGGGGCTGGATGCCAAAAAAGTGGCCGCCGACTTCCTGAAACAACAAGGGCTTGTGAAGTAACGGGATAAGGCTGTGCCAATAAAATGTCATAACCGCGTTCTGCTGCTGTTGGCCTGTGTGGCCATCGCGGCGGTCGCGTTACCTTTTGTCAATGTCGCACCAAACCGCCTGGTGTCGGGCGAACCGCACGCGCTCTGGCAGATGTGGTCGTTTACGCCGCTGCTGCTGGGCGCGGCGCTGGCGAGCGCGCTGGCATTATCGTTCTCGCCAGGACGTGCCGCACTCTGGCTGACGCTGCTTCTCTGTGAAGCGTTGTTTATCGTGCTGTTCTGGAGCGCAGGGCAGGCGGCAACGCTGATGGCCTCGGTTGAAAGCCCGCTCGCGCGCACGTCGATTGGCAGCGGCCTGTGGCTGTGGCTGGCGCTCTGCCTGCTGGCCTGTAGCGATGCCATTCGCCGTCTGACGCCGCAGCCCGTCTGGCGCTGGCTGCTGAATGCGCAATTCTGGATTATTCCTCTGCTGATCCTCTTCAGCGGCGATCTGAATCAGCTCTCGCTGTTAAAAGAGTACGTCAACCGCCAGGAGGTGTTTGACAACGCGCTGGTGCAACATCTGACGATCCTGTTTGGGACGCTGATCCCGGCCCTGCTGCTGGGCGTGCCGTTGGGCATGTGGTGCTACCGGCATCCCAGCCGTCAGGGCGCCGTCTTTACCGTCCTCAATGTGATTCAGACCATCCCCTCCGTTGCCCTGTTTGGCCTGCTGATTGCCCCCCTTGCCGGTCTGGTGAAATCCTTCCCCGCGTTGGCTGCGGCGGGCATTGCCGGTACCGGGCTGACACCAGCGCTCATCGCCCTTGTGCTGTATGCGCTATTGCCGCTGGTGCGCGGGGTGGTGGCGGGGTTGAGCCAGGTCCCGCCCGACGTGCTGGAAAGCGCCCATGCAATGGGGATGAGTGCGCGCCAGTGTTTCTGGAAAATTCAGCTGCCGCTTGCGCTTCCGCTGCTGGTGCGCAGCCTGCGGGTGGTGACGGTGCAAACCGTGGGGATGGCGGTGATTGCCGCGCTGATCGGTGCGGGCGGCTTTGGGGCACTGGTCTTCCAGGGGCTGCTCAGCAGCGCGCTGGATCTGGTGTTGCTGGGCGTCGTACCCACGATTGCGCTGGCGGTCGTGCTGGATGCCTTATTTGCCCTGTGGCTCGCGCTACTCGGGAGAAGAGCCAATGATTGAATTTCATGATGTCAGTAAAACCTTTGCGGGCCGTCCGGCGGCAAGCCACCTTAATCTGCACTTTGCCGAAGGGGCGTTCTCGGTACTGATCGGGACGTCGGGGTCAGGAAAATCCACAACGCTGAAGATGATCAACCGGCTGGTGGAACACGACAGCGGGACGATTCGCTTTGCCGGAGAGGAGATCCGCAGCCTGCCGGTGCTGGAGCTGCGGCGTCGTATGGGCTACGCCATTCAGTCCATCGGCCTGTTTCCCCACTGGACGGTGGCGCAGAACATTGCCACCGTGCTACAGCTGGAAAAATGGTCCCGGGCGAAGATCAACGCGCGCGTCGACGAACTGATGGCGCTGCTGGGCCTGGACACGTCGCTTCGCGACCGTTATCCGCACCAGCTTTCCGGCGGGCAGCAGCAGCGGGTCGGGGTGGCGCGCGCGCTGGCCGCTAACCCGCAGGTGCTGCTGATGGATGAGCCCTTCGGCGCGCTGGACCCGGTCACCCGCGGCGCGCTTCAGGCCGAGATGAGCCGCATCCACCGCATTCTTGGGCGCACGATCGTGCTGGTGACGCATGATATCGACGAGGCACTGCGGCTGGCCGATCGCCTGGTGCTGATGGATCACGGCGAAGTCGTCCAGCAGGGTACGCCGCTTGAACTGTTAACGTCGCCGGCAAACGATTTTGTGCGTGAGTTTTTTGGCCGCAGCGAGCTGGGCGTCAGGCTGCTCTCTCTGCGCACCGTCAGAGACTATATGCGCCCGCAAGATGGGCCGGTCAACGGCGACCCCCTGCACGATGGGATGAGCCTGCGCGATGCCCTGTCAGCGTTTGTCGCCCGGCAGTGCGAAGTATTACCCGTTGCGGACGGGCAGGGAACGCCATGCGGGACGATCCATTTTCGCGATCTGCTGGCGGGGGAGGTGACGCGTGAAGTGGGTTCGTGATCCCTTACTCTGGCTGACAGGGCTGTTTATCGCCTTACTCTACCTGATGCCGCACAGCGCGGCGCTGTTTAATACGCTCTTCCCCGGACTACCGCGTCCGGTGTACCAGCAGGAGAGCTTTGTTAATCTCACCCTGGCACACTTCTGGCTGGTGGCGGTGTCAAGCGTGATTGCCATCGTGCTGGGCGTTGGCGCCGGTATTGCGGTGACGCGGCCAGCGGGCAGGGAGTTTCGCCCGCTGGTGGAGACCATCGCCGCAACGGGGCAGACCTTCCCGCCGGTGGCCGTGCTGGCGATTGCCGTGCCGGCGATCGGTTTTGGGCAGGAGCCTGCCATCATTGCGCTGATTTTGTACGGCGTGTTGCCCATTCTGCAAGGGACGCTGGCGGGCATTGCGGCGGTGCCGGCATCGGTGCTGAGCGTAGCGGAAGGGATGGGGATGAGCGCCTGGCAGCGACTGGTTAAGGTAGAACTGCCGCTGGCCGCACCGGTGATTATCGCCGGCGTACGCACGTCCGTGATTATCAACATTGGTACGGCAACCATCGCCTCGACGGTCGGCGCGAATACGCTGGGGACGCCGATCATCATCGGACTAAGCGGGTTTAATACGGCTTACATTATTCAGGGGGCGGTTCTGGTTGCGCTGGCGGCGATTGTGGTGGATCGCCTGTTTGAACGCCTGGCTGGATACCTCAGCCAACACCGCCGCGAACAATAAAGGAATACCCTGCCAGCATAACGCCACCGATACCGCTGATGGCCATCAGTGCAAAAAGGGTAATTACGGCCAGTTTCGTTGCCTTCATCATGTGCTCCTCTTGTTAACGGAACAATTATACGGTGAAGCGCAGCTGTTAATGAACCATTAAATGCCTTTACGACGCATTTGGCCCCAGCGGGTAAACGGGATAACCGTGTTCGCGCCACTCCGTCAGGAGCTGCTGCTGCGAAGCGGAGGGGACTTCGCCGCACCAGACCAGCAGCGTCTGTCCCTCAAACAGTTCCGGCCTGAGCTGGGCCAGCGAGTGGGCAAGGACGTCAACCCGCCAGCCCTGCTGGGTGGCAATCCAGGCTTCGAGCCACAGCCGGGTGGTATCGTGCACGTTCCAGCCGATCACCAGCGCGTCTTTACCGTTTTTATTCCGCGCCGAGGAAAGACAGACGGAAATATAGTTAATCAGCACGCCGTCAAGCATGCTGAGCAGCGCCTGTAGGGTGGTTTGCTGACACTGGAGCCGACGCCGTAAGGGGATAAAAAGATGGGCGATCAGGGTTTGCGCGGGGTAGTCGCGACCCTGTTCTTTGATCCAGCCGCGCAGACGCTGCACATTGCCCGTCTGCAACAGCCTCAGCAGAGTTTCCTGCCGCTCGCGCCAGATATGCTGGGTGTCAGGATCGTCCTGGCACAGAAGCGATTTTACCTTGCCGACCTGCACGCCGTTGTCGATCCAGCTTTTGATCTCGCGGATCCGGTCAATGTCCGCATCGTTAAACAGGCGGTGCCCGCCGTCCGTTCTTTGCGGTTTAAGCAATCCGTACCGTCGCTGCCACGCCCGTAGCGTAACGGGATTGACATCACACAGGAGTGCCACTTCACCTATCGTGTAAAGCGCCATTTTCGCCCCCAGGCTTGCGCGTGCCCAGCTTAACTGTAGACCCACTTTGCTGAATCGGGAAAATTTGATTCTTTTTCGTACAGATTATGCGAGGAACAGCTTATCTCCGGCAAAAGGTGTGATGGCGGGCACGAATTATCGCTTTTATGGCACGTTTCAAAGAAAGTTAAACGCCATCAGTGTATGTTACGCGTTTTTAGAATATGCGGTTTGTGAGTATGTACGAGTTTAATCTGGTGCTGCTGTTGCTTCAGCAGATGTGCGTGTTCCTGGTCATCGCCTGGCTGATGAGCAAAACGCGCCTGTTTATTCCGCTGATGCAGGTTACCGTACGTTTACCGCACAAGCTGCTCTGCTACGTCACCTTCTCCATTTTCTGCATTATGGGCACCTATTTTGGTCTCCATATCGAAGACTCTATCGCCAATACGCGTGCCATCGGCGCGGTCATGGGCGGGCTGCTCGGTGGCCCGGTCGTGGGCGGTCTGGTGGGGTTAACCGGCGGCCTGCATCGCTATTCCATGGGCGGTATGACGGCGCTGAGCTGCATGATTTCCACCATCGTCGAAGGGCTGCTGGGTGGCCTTGTCCACAGCTATATGATTAAGCGCGGTCGCCCGGATAAAGTGTTCAGCCCCCTTACTGCCGGGGCGATCACCTTCGTGGCGGAAATGGCGCAGATGGCGATCATCCTGCTGATTGCGCGCCCGTTTGACGATGCGTTACACCTCGTCAGCAACATTGCCGCACCGATGATGGTCACCAATACCGTAGGCGCGGCGCTGTTTATGCGCATTCTGCTCGACAAGCGCGCCATGTTCGAAAAATACACCTCGGCTTTTTCTGCCACCGCCTTAAAAGTTGCGGCGTCGACGGAAGGGATCCTGCGCCAGGGATTCAACGAAGAGAACAGTATGAAGGTGGCGCAGGTGCTGTATAAAGAGCTGGATATCGGGGCCGTGGCGATTACCGATCGCGAAAAGCTGCTGGCGTTTACCGGCACCGGCGACGACCACCATCTGCCGGGTAAACCTATTTCCTCGGCCTATACCCTGCGCGCCATTGAAACGGGTGAAGTGGTGTATGCCGACGGGAATGAAGTGCCGTACCGCTGTTCCCTGCATCCGCAGTGCAAACTTGGCTCGACGCTGGTCATTCCCCTGCGGGGCGAAAACCAGCGCGTGATGGGCACCATTAAGCTTTACGAAGCCAAAAATCGCCTGTTCAGCTCCATCAACCGCACGCTGGGGGAGGGCATCGCCCAGCTGCTTTCGGCGCAAATCCTCGCGGGGCAGTATGAACGGCAAAAAGCGCTGCTGACGCAGTCAGAAATTAAGCTCCTGCACGCCCAGGTGAATCCGCATTTCCTGTTTAACGCGCTCAACACGCTGAAGGCGGTGATCCGCCGCGACAGCGATCAGGCCGCGCAGCTGGTGCAGTTTTTGTCGACGTTTTTCCGCAAAAACCTGAAGCGGCCGTCGGAGATCGTTACCCTTGCGGACGAGATTGAACACGTAAACGCCTATCTGCAAATCGAGAAAGCGCGCTTTCAGTCACGTTTGCAGGTGTCGTTATCCGTCCCGGACGAGCTGGCGTATCAGCATCTTCCTGCCTTTACCCTGCAACCGATTGTAGAGAACGCCATTAAGCATGGAACATCGCAGCTGCTGGGCACGGGAGAGATTGTGATTTCCGCGTCCCGTTTTAACCACCATCTGGTGCTGGATATTGAAGATAACGCGGGGCTGTATGAAGCCTCTGCGTCAGGCGGTCTGGGCATGAGCCTGGTGGATAAACGCCTGCGCGCGCATTTCGGGGACGACTGCGGAATAACCGTCGCCTGTGAGCCAGACCGCTTTACCCGAATTACCTTACGATTGCCGCTGGAGGAGAACGCATGTTAAGAGTGCTGATTGTTGATGATGAGCCGTTAGCACGGGAAAACCTGCGTGTCCTGTTGCAGGAGCAGAGTGACATTGAGGTCGTGGGTGAATGTGCCAATGCGATTGAAGGCATCGGCGCGGTGCATAAGCTGCGTCCGGACGTCGTATTTCTCGATATTCAGATGCCGCGCATCAGCGGGCTGGAGATGGTCGGCATGCTTGACCCGGAGCACCGTCCCTATATCGTCTTTCTGACGGCCTTTGACGAGTACGCCGTAAAGGCGTTTGAAGAGCACGCGTTCGATTATCTGCTGAAACCGATTGAGGAGAAACGGCTCGAAAAGACCCTGGCCCGTTTGCGGCAGGAGCGTACCGTACAGGATGTGTCGCTCCTGCCGGACCATCAGCAGCCCCTGAAGTTCATCCCCTGCACCGGACACAGCCGGATTTACCTCCTGCAAATGGACGACGTTGCCTTTGTCAGCAGCCGTCTGAGCGGGGTGTACGTTACCAGTGCCGAAGGCAACGAAGGCTTTACCGAACTGACGCTGCGCACGCTGGAAAGCCGCACGCCGCTGATCCGCTGCCACCGTCAGTATCTGGTGAACATGGCGCACCTGAAGGAGATCCGTCTGGAAGATAACGGCCAGGCCGAGCTGGTGCTGCGCGCCGGACAGACCGTGCCCGTCAGCCGTCGCTACCTGAAAAGTTTGAAAGAGGCGATTGGCCTGTAAAACTGGTACACTGCGCGCCATTGCATCATCGACATTCGAAGGCTCTATGCTAAGTAACGATATTCTTCGTAGCCTGCGCTACACCCTGAAGGCGAACAACAATGACATGGTGCGCATTCTTGCGCTTTCCGATATGGAATCCACGTCCGCCAGTTTTGACACCTGGATGACCAAAGAAGATGAAGAGGGCTTTGTTCGCTGCCCGGACATTATTCTGTCGGGCTTTCTGAATGGCCTGATCTACGACAGGCGCGGCAAAGATGCGTCTGCGCCCGAGCTGGCGCTGGAGCGTCGGGTGAACAACAACACGGTGCTGAAAAAACTGCGTATTGCGTTCTCCCTGAAAACTGACGACATCCTGGCGATCGTGACCGAGCAGAAATTTCGCGTGTCGATGCCGGAAATCACCGCCATGATGCGCGCGCCGGATCATAAGAATTACCGCGAGTGTGGGGATCAGTTTCTGCGCTATTTCCTGCGTGGGTTGACGCAGCGGATGCACAGCACGAAGGCGTGATTTTTAGCCGGGTGGCGGCTTCGCCTTACCCGGCCTACATAACCCGTAGGCCTGAGCAAGCGTAGCGCCGCCGGGCAAAGAAAAGCCGGATAATCATCCGGCTTTTTTATTATTTCACCTGCTGACCCGGCTTCGCGCCTTCGTCAGGGCTTAACAGGAAGATGTCTTTTCCGCCCGGGCCTGCGGCCATCACCATCCCCTCAGAGATGCCGAAGCGCATTTTACGCGGCGCCAGGTTTGCCACCATCACGGTCTGACGACCAATCAGCACCTGCGGGTCAGGATACGCGGAGCGAATGCCGGAGAAGACGTTACGCTTCTCACCGCCCAGATCCAGCGTCAGACGCAGCAGTTTATCAGAACCTTCCACGAACTCCGCGTTTTCGATCAGCGCCACGCGCAGGTCGACCTTCGCGAAATCATCAAAGGTGATGGTCTCCTGAATCGGATCGTCAGCCAGCGGGCCGGTCACCGGTGCGGCCGCCGCTTTCACCTCTTCCTTAGAGGCTTCCACCAGGGCGTCAACCTGCTTCATCTCGATGCGGTTGTACAGCGCCTTGAAGGTGTTCACCTTGTGGCCGAGCAGCGGCTGCTGGATGGCATCCCAGGTCAGTTCGGTATTCAGAAACGCTTCCGCGCGGGCTGATAGCTGCGGCAGAACCGGCTTCAGCCAGGTCATCAGCACGCGGAACATGTTCAGACCCATGGTGCAGATCGCCTGCAATTCGGCGTCGCGGCCTTCCTGTTTCGCCACCACCCACGGTGCCTGCTCGTCCACATAGCGGTTGGCCACGTCTGCCAGCGCCATGATTTCGCGAATGGCTTTACCGAATTCACGGCTTTCCCAGGCTTCGCCAACCGCAGCGGCGGCATCGGTGAAGGTTTTGTAAAGTTCAGGATCGGCCAGTTCGGCAGAGAGCACGCCGTCAAAGCGTTTGGCAATAAAGCCCGCGTTACGTGACGCCAGGTTCACCACCTTGTTGACGATGTCCGCGTTCACGCGCTGGACGAAATCTTCCAGGTTCAGGTCGATATCGTCGATGCGGGAAGAGAGCTTCGCGGTGTAATAGTAGCGCAGGCTGTCCGCGTCAAAGTGGTTCAGCCAGGTGCTGGCCTTAATAAACGTCCCGCGAGATTTAGACATCTTCGCGCCGTTCACCGTGACGTAGCCATGTACGAACAGGTTAGTCGGCTTGCGGAAGTTGCTGCCTTCCAGCATCGCTGGCCAGAACAGGCTGTGGAAGTAAACGATGTCTTTGCCGATAAAGTGGTACAGTTCGGCATCGGAATCTTTCTTCCAGTATTCGTCGAAGCTTACGGTGTCGCCGCGCTTGTCACACAGGTTCTTGAACGAACCCATGTAGCCGATTGGCGCATCCAGCCAGACGTAGAAATATTTGCCCGGCGCGTTCGGGATTTCAAAGCCAAAGTAGGGCGCATCGCGGGAGATATCCCACTGTTGCAGACCGGACTCGAACCACTCCTGCATTTTGTTCGCAACCTGCTCCTGCAACGCACCGCTGCGGGTCCACGCCTTCAGCATTTCGCTGAAGGACGGCAGGTCGAAGAAGAAGTGCTCGGAGTCACGCATCACCGGCGTCGCGCCGGAAACCACGGATTTCGGTTCGATAAGCTCGGTCGGGCTGTAGGTCGCGCCGCACACTTCGCAGTTATCTCCGTACTGGTCCGGGGATTTACATTTCGGGCAGGTGCCTTTGACGAAACGGTCCGGCAGGAACATGCCTTTTTCCGGATCGTACAGCTGAGAAATGGTGCGGTTTTTAATGAAACCATTCTCTTTCAGACGGGTGTAGATCAGCTCCGACAGCTCGCGGTTTTCGTCGCTGTGCGTGGAGTGATAGTTGTCATAGCTGATGTCAAAGCCAGCAAAATCGGTCTGATGCTCCTGACTCATTTCGGCGATCATCTGTTCCGGGGAGATCCCCAGCTGCTGCGCTTTCAGCATGATCGGCGTGCCGTGGGCATCGTCCGCACAGATGAAGTTCACCTCGTGGCCGCGCATTCGCTGGTAACGGACCCAGACATCAGCCTGGATATGCTCCAGCATGTGGCCGAGGTGGATTGAGCCGTTGGCGTACGGCAGGGCGCACGTTACCAGAATTTTCTTCGCGACTTGAGTCATAGTAGGCATTACTTCTTTTAACTGTGAAAAGGGTTTTCGATATTACCAAAAGGGGCATTATTAAGTAAGCACAAACCGCGGCCTTTCAGGTAAACTTGTTGGCCTAAGGTCTTATTCACAAGAACAAAGGAGTCGGGATGAGTTCTCAATCCCAGGCCAAATCACCGGAAGCCTTACGAGCAATGGTCGCCGGGACGCTGGCTAATTTTCAGCATCCAACCCTGAAGCACAATCTCACGACGCTGAAAGCGCTTCACCACGTCGCATGGCTGGACGATACGCTGCACATCGAGCTACAGATGCCGTTCGTCTGGACCAGCGCTTTCGATGCCCTGAAAGAGCAAACCAGCTCTGAGCTGCTGCGCATTACCGGGGCAAAAGCGATTGACTGGAAGCTGAGCCACAGCATCGCCACGCTCAAGCGCGTGAAAAATCAGCCGGGCGTTAACGGGGTGAAGAACATCATCGCCGTCAGCTCTGGCAAGGGTGGGGTGGGTAAATCCTCAACCGCCGTTAACCTGGCGCTTGCGCTGGCGGCAGAGGGGGCGAAGGTCGGCATTCTGGATGCGGATATCTACGGTCCGTCCATTCCAAACATGCTGGGGGCGGAAAACCAGCGTCCAACCTCGCCGGACGGCACCCACATGGCGCCGATCATGGCGCACGGGCTGGCGACCAATTCCATTGGTTACCTGGTGACGGACGATAACGCAATGGTCTGGCGTGGCCCGATGGCCAGCAAAGCGCTGCTGCAAATGTTGCAGGAGACAATGTGGCCTGACCTTGATTATCTGGTGCTGGACATGCCGCCGGGCACCGGGGATATCCAGCTGACGCTGGCGCAGAACATTCCGGTCACCGGCGCCGTGGTGGTAACCACGCCGCAGGACATCGCCCTGATCGACGCCAAAAAAGGCATTGTCATGTTCGAGAAAGTGGAGGTGCCGGTCCTGGGCATCGTCGAGAACATGAGCATGCACATTTGCAGCAATTGCGGTCATCACGAGCCCATCTTTGGCACCGGCGGTGCGGAAAAGCTGGCGGCGCAGTACCATACGCAGCTGCTTGGGCAACTGCCGCTGCACATCACGCTGCGTGAAGATCTCGATAGCGGGAAACCGACGGTGGTCAGCCGTCCGGACAGCGAATTTACGGAAATCTATCGCCAGCTGGCAGGGCGCGTTGCGGCGCAGCTGTACTGGCAGGGGGAAGTGATCCCAAGCGAGATCGCCTTCCGCGCGGTGTAAATCCTTCGCGTCGAATTGCCGGGTGGCGCTTCGCTTACCCGGCCTACAAATGGCACCATCACGCAGGTCGGGTCCGGTGAAGCCGCCACCCGACGTTAACCCAACCGATAGTGCATCAAATAATACTCTCCATCCGGAGAATCACCCGTCGCCTCAATGTGCCAGCCGTGGCGTTGGTAAAACGCAACCGCCCGCGCATTCTTCACCAGACACTTCAGCGCGCCTGTACTGGTAAACGTCTTCTGAACCTGTTCAAGGAGCCGGCTCCCGACCCCGAGATGTTGATACTGCGGGTCGACAAACAGGTTGTGCAAAAAATTATCGTTTACCCAGACGGAGGCGAAACCCACTCTGTGACCGTCGTGGATCGCAACCCAGATCTGCTCGTCACGCGTTGCGGCGTCAAAATCCTCAAACTGCCATTCAGAACCGTCCAGCCATGGCCAGGCAGCGCGTCGTGCATGCAGGTACAGCGTGCGCAGAAACGGCCGATCGTCTTCCTGCCAGGGCCGGATCATGGTATCAGCGGTGATAGAAGATATCTCCGTTATAGGCTTTATGGATTTTGCCATCCGCATCGCCAATCAGAACGTAGTTCTCGCCCATGTAGGTCCAGTGCGTACCGGCATCCGGCGCGGGAAGGTTACGCAACTGGTACTGTTTGATGGTGTACTCAGGCGTCTGATACTGCGCGGGCGCCGTATCGCCAATCTTAAATTTGGTGAAGTCGGCGATGAACTCCTGCTCTTCATAAGCCTTAATGCCGGAAGGCGCGGCGGCCGTTTGCGGGGCTGCGAATGCGGAGCCCGCCAGAGACAGTAATACACCCAGAAGCACCAATTTACGCTTAGCCATTTTTTCTCCAGTGATATCGTTACGGATACGCTTGTCTGCGGGGGACAGTGCGGCAGACAGCCCATTTTAAGTATCAAAACAGGGTGTGTTTGAAAAAAAATGTAACAAAAGTGAACGGTTTTGTGTAGTGCCAGCGGTTGTGAGTATTATTGATATGAATGCATGCTGGTGGGAATAATTCATTGTAATTATCGTTTTGCTGAATTAATTCTGAAAATACATTGTTGCCGTAATTTTATAAACTGTAGATCGTGCATTTTTTTACAGCAGGCTTTAAGATTTTCAGGAAGATTATATTTTAATTAATTGCCCGTCACGGATCGGACAATTCGTTACTTCACTTTTAGATTACGTTTAAGTATTCCCTTGAAAAGACAGTTATTTCAAGCGTGGGTTAGCGCAGGGCTGCGCCCCGTCGGGCGTTCGCCACGAGCAGGGATGATAAGTATATATAAATGAAAAACACAACAGCATTATCTGTAATATTCTTAGCAATAAGTCAGTTGGCGGGATGCGTAATTTCTCCTGGCCAAACGTTAAGTTCCGCAGGCAAAAAAATAATCGCGCCGGCCGATCTTAATAATAGCTTAGATAAACAAATCGAAATTTATCCACTTACGCCCGGATTAATTGAGAAACTACGTCCAGCAGCGGCAAAATCTCAGGCAAATCCTAATCTTGATGAGCAGGTCAAAAACTGGGAATACCGTATTGGAATCGGTGACATCCTGACGGTCACCGTCTGGGATCACCCGGAGCTGACTACGCCCGCGGGACAGTATCGCAGCGCAAGCGATACGGGAAACTGGGTCAATGCCGACGGCACGCTCTTTTATCCTTACGTGGGTAAACTGCACGTGGCGGGAAAAACGGTTTCCGAAGTGCGCGAGGAGATCACCGCGCGGTTGGATAACGTCATTGAAAGCCCCCAGGTGGACGTCAGCGTTGCCGCTTTCCGTTCGCAAAAAGCCTACGTTACGGGAGAGGTGGCGAAATCTGGCCAGCAGGCCATCACCAACATTCCGCTGACGGTAATGGACGCCGTTAATGCCGCCGGTGGGCTTACTGCCGATGCGGACTGGCGGAACGTGGTGCTGACTCACAACGGTCAGGATTCCCGAATTTCCCTGTACGCCCTGATGCAGCATGGCGATTTAACTCAGAATAAGCTGCTCAACCCTGGCGACATCCTGTTTATTCCCCGCAACGATGCGCTGAAAGTATTCGTGATGGGCGAGGTGGTTAAACAGAGCACGCTGAAGATGGATCGCAGCGGCATGACGCTGGCCGAAGCGCTCGGCAATGCCGGTGGCCTGGACCAGAATATGGCCGATGCAACGGGTATTTTTGTTATCCGCTCGGTACGCGAGTCCGGGAAAATTGCGAATATCTATCAGCTGAATGCAAAAGACGCTTCGGCCATGGTGCTGGGCACAGAGTTTCAGCTTGAGCCTTATGACATTGTGTATGTCACCACCGCACCGCTGTCCCGCTGGAATCGCGTGATAACGCAGCTTGTACCAACGATTAGCGGAGTGCATGACCTCACCGAAACGGTTCGTTACATCAGATCGTGGCCGCAATAATGTTCAAATCGATATTGGTGGTTTGCACCGGAAATATCTGCCGTTCCCCAATTGGAGAACGGCTTTTACGCCAGTACTTGCCTGACAGAGACATCACCTCGGCGGGAATATTTGGCCTTGAGGGTTGCCCGGCGGATGACTGTGCCCAGGACGTAGCCTGGCGACACGGAATTTCCCTGGACGGCCATGTGGCACGCAGGTTGACGCCCGGTCTGATGCAGGAGTCCGATCTCATTCTGGTTATGGAGCCGAAACACCTTCACTTTATTTCCGCCATGGCACCGGAGATCAGGGGCAAGTCGCTGCTATTCGGGCAATGGCTGGAGCCGCAGGATATCCCCGATCCCTACCGTAAAAGCCGTGAAGCGTTTGAATATGTGTTCGGACTCTTGGGTAAAGCCAGCCAGGAATGGGCACGTCGATTGGGTCAGAAAGGAATGAAGCATTAATGTCGTCTTACACAACAGACAATTATGGTGCAGCGGCACCGCAACAAAGTGAAATCGATCTTGTCCGATTGCTCGGCGAAATGATCGACCACCGCGCGATGATTATGTGCGTGACTTTCATTTCTATCTTATGCGCGGGCCTCTATGCCTGGGTTACGCCGCCTGTTTATCAGGCGGATGCCATGGTGCAAATAGAAAGCAAACAGGATAACAGCCTGCTCAAAGGGTTAAGCCAGCTGGGCTCCGCTGTTTCAACGGATGTTGCCCCTGAAATTTTACTGCTGAAATCACGCATGATCCTCGGCGAGACCGTCGACGACTTAGGTTTGACGTTTCAGGCGAAGCAGCGCGTTTTGCCTGTGGTGGGGCGTCTCTGGCAACGCCTGCAAGGGCGGGGGCAGGGCAAAATAACCTTAGGCGAACTCCAGATCCCGCAGGTGGAGAGCAATGCGCAGGAACTTATACTGACCGTACAGGAAGCGGGAAGGTATCACCTGACGGGCGAAAACATTGAGGCTGACGGTTCGGTCGGGAAAATGCTTGCTACGCAAGGGATCGTTTTGCTGGTGACCTCAATTGACGCTGAGCCAGGCACGCAGTTTTCGCTTAAGACGCTGACGCGCCTGGAGACAATCAACGCCCTGAAGAAGAGCCTCACGGTTGTGGAGTCGGAGAAACAGAGCGGTATCGTGACCTTAACCCTGACGGGCGAAGATCCTGACAAAATTGCCAGGGTGCTGAATACGATTGCTGAGAATTATCTCCAACAGAATATCGCGCGTCAGGAGGCTCAGGATTCTCGTAGTCTGGCTTTTTTACAGGAGCAGTTGCCCAAGATCAGAACGGAACTGGATCAGGCTGAAGCGCGGCTGAATGCCTACCGGGCGCAGCGCGACTCGGTGGACCTCTCTTTAGAGGCAAAATCCATACTGGATCAGGTTGTTAACGTCGAGAATCAGCTAAATGAGCTGACGTTCCGTGAGGCAGAGATCTCGCAGCTCTTCAAAAAGAATCACCCCACCTACCGTGCATTGCGTGAAAAGAGACAAACCCTTGAGCGGGAACGCGAGCGTCTGAATCAGCGGGTATCAGCAATGCCCTCCACGCAGCAGGAGATTTTACGCCTGAGCCGGGACGTTGAGTCAGGCCGCACGATCTATTTACAGCTACTGACGCGCCAGCAGGAGCTGAATATTTCCCGCTCCAGCGCTATCGGGAACGTGAGGATCATTGATAAGGCGGTTACGCTCCCGGATCCAATAAAGCCGCGAAAAGCGTTAATCATCGTCCTTGGCGCGCTGTTCGGGCTCATGCTCTCAATGGGCGGCGTGCTGGTACACATGGCGTTTAAACGTGGGATTATGCTCTCCGAACAGCTGGAAATGCATGGAATTCCGGTTCTGGCTACGTTGCCTCGTTCCCAGTGGCTGTGGAAAAAAACGCATCTGCGCAGAAAAATTCCCTTTACCCGTCACTGGAAGCACAAAACGCTGGACGTGCCGTTCCTGCCTGTCGATCGGCCTGCTGATATGTTTGTCGAAGCGGTTCGGGGGCTGCGCACCAGCCTGCATTTCTCCATGATGGAGGCTGAGAATCGTATCGTGATGATTTCTGGCCCTACTCAGGACTGCGGTAAAACGCTGGTGGGGACGAACCTGGCGGCCATTGCCGGACAGAGCGGCCAGCGGGTGCTGTTTATCGATGCGGATATGCGTCAGGGCTATGTTCATAACATTTTTGGCCTGGATAACCGCCATGGGCTGTCCAGCGTGCTTGAAGGTAAATGCGACTGTACAGAGGTAATTCAGCGTTTTGAGAAGGGGGGAATCGACGTCATTACCTGCGGCCCGGAACCGCTGCGACCGCTGGAGATGCTGTTAAGCGAACGGTTCCTGGCCGTTATGTCATGGGTTAACGAACATTATGACATCGTCATCATCGATACCCCGCCAGTGCTGGCCGTCACCGATGCGGCGCTGGTTGCCAGAGCAGCCGGAACGACGCTGATGGTGGCCCGTTTCGATAAAACCAGCGTGAAAGAGATGGAGAATACCATTAAACGTCTGCACCGCGTTGGCGTAAAGGTCAGCGGAACCATTCTTAACGATATTGTTAAGTCCGCAGCGCTGTTATACGGCTCTGAGTGTAGCCAGTATGAATATGGTTATGGTTCGAAGAAAAAGCGGGGCGAGCACTAAGGCGGGGAAAATAATCCCTCTCCCGGGCGGGAGAGGGATAGGCATTACTTCGCCAGGACTTCCTCTGCGGTACGCTCAACCAGAGACAGCAGGACTTTGATGTCCTCCAGCGTCACGGTTGGGTTCAGCAGGGTCAGTTTCAGGCAGGTGACGCCGTTATGCTCGGTCACACCGACGTTTGCACGGCCAGACTCCAGCAGCGCGTCACCAATTTTCTGGTTCAGCAGGGCGATACCCGCGTCGTCCATCTGCACCTGTCCACGGAAGCGGAACAGCACGCTTGCCAGCTGAGGCTGCATCACCAGTTCCAGAGCAGACTGATCTTTCACATAAGCCGCAACCTGCTGTGCCAGCGTCACGCCGTGGTCGATGATGGCTGCGTATTGCTCCTGACCCAGCGCTTCCAGGCTCATCCACAGTTTCAGCGCGTCAAAACGGCGCGTGGTTTGCAGAGACTTGGAGACCAGGTTAGGCACGCCCGCTTCTTCATCGAACTCAGAGTTCAGATAAGCCGCCTGATAGCGCATCAGCTCATAATGACGCGCTTCTTTCAGCAGGAACGCGCCGCAGCTGATGGTCTGGAAGAACTGCTTGTGGAAGTCCAGGGTTACGGAATCCACCAGCTCAATGCCGTCCAGGTAGTGGCGATACTGCTCAGACATCAGCAGCGCGCCGCCCCAGGCCGCATCAACGTGCACCCAGATATTCTGCTTCGCAGCCAGCTCAGCAATGGCGCGCAGCGGATCGATAGCACCCGCATCGGTCGTGCCGGCGGTGGCTACAATCGCCAGGATCTGCTCGCCGTTCGCGTTGCACTGCTCAATTTTCGCCGCCAGATCGGAGAGATCCATGCGGGAGAATTCGTCCGTTTTCACCTGCACCACGGACTGGTAGCCCAGCCCCATCAGCGCCATGTTTTTCTGCACGGAGAAGTGTGCGTTTTCCGAGCACAGGACGCGGATTTTACGTAGATCGCCTACCAGACCGTCCTGCTGAACCGAGTGGCCCTGACGGGCGAAGAACGCGTCGCGCGCCAGCATCAGGCCCATCAGGTTGCTCTGGGTGCCGCCGCTGGTAAAGACGCCCGCGTCGCCAGCCTGATAACCCACGCGGGTACGCAGCCATTCGATCAGTTTGATCTCAATAATGGTTGCGGACGGGCTTTGATCCCAGGAGTCCATACTCTGGTTGGTGGCGTTAATCAGCACTTCCGCCGCCTGGCTAACCACCAGGCTTGGGCAGTGCAGGTGCGCCACGCACTGCGGGTGATGAACGGACAAACTGTCTTTCAGGAAGAACTCCACGGCGCGTTCAATCGCCGCTTCGTTGCCCAGCCCTTTCGGGTTGAAATCCAGCTTAATACGGTCGCGCAGTTCCGCGACCGTTTTGCCCTGATACATCTCAGGCTGTTTCAGCCACTGCATCACAGCCTGAGTGCTTTGTTCAATCGCCTGCTGGTAAGCTTCAATGCTCTGCGCAGAGGAGAACAAAATTGGGTTTGAATCAGACATCGTATTCAACAACTCCGGTTACGCCGGGCGAACGCCCGCAGCAAGCAGCGCCTGCTCGAATTTATCCAGGAAGATTTTCAGCTCTTCGTCGCTGATCAGCAGAGAAGGCAGCAGACGCAGAACGATACCGTTACGGCCACCACGCTCCAGAATCAGACCGGCTTCGAAGCACTTCTTCTGGATCAGCGCAGACAGCTCGCCGTCGCCAGGGAAGCAGCCCATGTGGTCAGCGGCTTCATGCGGCTTAACGATCTCGATACCGATCATCATGCCCAGACCGCGAACGTGGCCGATGACCGGATAACGTTTCGCCATCTCTTTCAGCTGGCCCTTCAGCCATTCGCCCTGTGCGGCCACTTTGCCCGCGATGTTCTGGTCTTTCAGGATCTTCAGCGTCGTCAGGCCGGTTGCCATTGCCAGCTGGTTACCGCGGAAGGTGCCGGTGTGGTGACCAGGCGCCCATGCATCGAACTGCTTCTTGATGCCGAGTACAGCCAGTGGCAGACCGCCGCCAACCGCTTTAGACATCACGATGATGTCTGGCTCGATGCCTGCGTGTTCGAAGGCGAAGAATTTACCGGTACGGGCAAAGCCAGCCTGAACTTCGTCGAGGATCAGCAGAATGCCGTGTTCCTGAGTCACTTTACGAATGCGCTGCAACCACTCAGCCGGAGCCGGGTTCACGCCGCCTTCACCCTGAACGGCTTCCAGGATCACCGCAGCAGGTTTACGCACGCCGCTTTCGACGTCGTTAATCAGGTTATCGAAGTAGTAGGTCAGCGCCTTCACGCCCGCTTCACCACCGATACCCAGCGGGCAGCGGTACTCGTGCGGGTAAGGCATGAACTGCACTTCAGGCATCATGCCGTCAACCGCTTCCTTCGGAGACAGGTTACCGGTGACGGACAGTGCGCCGTGGGTCATACCGTGGTAACCACCAGAGAAACTGATGATACCGCTACGACCGGTCACTTTTTTCGCCAGCTTCAGCGCAGCTTCAACGGCGTCAGCGCCGGATGGGCCAGTGAATTGCAGGCAGTACTCTTTGCCCTGACCAGGCAACAGAGAGAGAAGATATTCTGAAAACGCGTCTTTCAACGGCGTGGTCAGATCCAGGGTATGTAACGGCAAGCCGCTGGTAATGACATTTTGGATGCTTTTCAGCACATCAGGATGATTGTGGCCAAGCGCGAGGGTGCCTGCACCTGCTAAACAGTCAAGGTATTCTTTATTATCTGCATCGGTGATCCACACGCCTTCTGCTTTCGTGATCGCTAAAGGCAGTTTGCGCGGATAACTCCTGACGTTAGATTCAAACTCGGCCTGACGGGCCAGATAGGTTTCGTTGCTTTTGTGGGCATCTACGGTGTCAATACGGACTTTATCCGTCATCATATCACTCCTACAACCGCCGCTTCGTTATGAGCAACGATTGAATAAAAAGTTAAAAAACAGATGGGGCCTGAAAAAAACGCCGCCAATATAGAGCCTTTTGTCACCGGGCTCAATGGTTAATTTGTTTACTGTTTTGTGACACAGGGCACAGGGGAGGGGGTAACCTCATTTTCTGGCAAAAACTTGCAGTTTATAGCGAGTAAAAACAGTGACTTAGATGTGAATTGTCAGCATTGTAAAATCAGACAAAAGAGTGTGGCAAATTGTGCGACTGGCAGGCTAAAAGGAGGCGGGAAGCCTCCTTACGCTGTTTATTTCTGGGTAATGCTTAAAACGCCGTGTTCGCGTCCCTTCGTTTTATTCCACGACGCGTCCGTAATGCCGTTCTCATCCAGGCTTAGCGATATCACAAAACCATTACCGTGAATCTCATAAAAATTGGCGTTCAGGCGTTTAACGCTGGCTTTTGTGCCGCATTTTCCGCTTTGGTTTGCTGATATCACACGAGCCATTGCCAGCGCTCATTTGCGTGCACCCCGAGCGCTCTAACTGAGCGCGATAGTGTGCGTTAATGGCGTGTGCAGGCGAAACTGCCTTTAAAGACTTATGCATAGTTAGGAAGTTGTTATATGAAGTATAGAGTTTAGAAGAGGGGCCTTGATAGCCCCTAAGACTTAGAATTGTCGTGAGAGAATGATGTAACCGTTAAATCTAATGCTACATTCATCCTTGTTCATTAAACTGGATGCAATGAATACATCCTTTTTAGCATCTTTATTGATATATGTGTATTTTGCTGTAATTGTTTTCACGTCGTTTTCAAAATAACTGGATAAGTAAATTTTTTTATATATAGCTAATGTTTTATCCTTGCTATGATCTTTAGCATAATCAATTTTTGCTAAAGATTCTGCATAAATTTTTGAGACTGGGGAAACGTCTATCAGTTCTACCTTTGCTTTGGTTTCATCTATAGTACTCGTATCAATTTTTAACTCATTTGATAGAGCATCAAACAAGGTTGATTCCATAAACAAGCCAATTGCAGCACAACCAGGAGATTTGGCATGGACTAAAATAGGTAGTAACAATAATGAAAATATTAACTGTTTTTTGAACATAGTTGATCTTCCACTACTAATATTTTATCTTTGCTTACTGCAATAATTTTTCTGTACGGAAGATTTAAAACGATACAACCATCTGAGGCTTCTCCCGGATGCGCTGAGCTATCGCCGTGTATCATGAACCCATCACGCCCACACATCTGATTTTCTACATAGGGTATAAGTCTCATTGTCCAGCCTTTGGTTTTGCGGTGATAGAAAGCCGATCCGAATGCATAAGTTCTATGATTTCAATCGAACCCTCCCGACCTTTTACATCAACAGAGCCTTTAATCTTATTTCCAGCATCGTCTGTTAACCACAGATAAACAGGTACAGCCATTTAAAATCCCTCTTGTTATTTATTGATATTGAACGCCAATCGTACAGCGCGTGACAGAAGGGAGGAAGTAATTTATTCAGGAAAGCATTTATAGTCAAAAGAATGGCTAAATATATCAAGCTTCGATTTAGATCATAAATTGAATAGGCCGAGAAGTAAGGTTAAGTGAATAAGTGAACGATAAAGTACATGCATTAAATACTTTCAACAATATTTTAGTACATTGTTATATGTTTTATTTATCTATCGCATCCTAACTGCCTTGCGTAAATCATTTCAAAAAATCTTGCACCCTACCTGCGGCCCCGGTTACACTAAACACCTAAAATTATTTATGATTAAATAATTGTTTTATAAGTAATTTGACTCGGGGTGCCCTTCTTTGTGAAGGCTGAGAAATACCCGTATTACCTGATCTGGATAATGCCAGCGTAGGGAAGTCAGATGCCTACCCGGTCATCGCTTCTTCACGTACGGCAGGAGCGAAACCATGCAGCCTGACCTGCTCGATTCACACGTTTTATATCAATTCCGAACCCGTTCCCCGCTCACGCACTGTATGACTAACGATGTCGTGCAGGCCTTCACCGCCAACGTTCTGCTTGCGCTCGGTGCGTCCCCGGCAATGGTGATCGAAGCCGAGGAAGCGGAACAGTTCGCCGCGCTTGCCGATGCTCTGCTCATCAACGTTGGCACGCTTACCGCGCCGCGCGCCGAGTCGATGCGTCGGGCCATTGAGAGTGCGGTTGCCGCAGGCACCCCCTGGGTTCTGGACCCGGTCGCGGCTGGCGCGCTGGCGTACCGCACCCGTTTTTGCCAGCAAATCGTATCGCTTAAACCTGCTGCCATTCGCGGCAATGCCTCCGAAATCCTGGCCCTTGCCGGAATGAGTGCGGGCGGTCGCGGGGTAGACACCACCGATACGGCTGCAAGCGCCTTGCCCGCCGCGCAGGCGCTCGCCCGCCAGACCCACGCCGTTGTGGTGGTCACAGGGGAAGTGGATTACATCACCGACGGGCAGCGAACCCGTACGGTCGCGGGCGGCGACCCGTTGATGACCCGCGTGGTGGGAACAGGCTGCGCGCTCTCCGCTGTCGTCGCCGCCTGCTGCTCACTGCCTGGCGACAGGCTTGATAACGCGACGGCAGCCTGTGGCTTTATGAAGCGTGCAGGATCGGCTGCTCTGTCTCAAAGCCGGGGGCCCGGCAGCTTTGCCTCTGCGTTTCTGGATGCGCTTTACGCGCTGGAGGCACAGGCATGAAACGCATCAATGCCCTGACTATTGCGGGAACCGATCCAAGCGGCGGAGCGGGGATCCAGGCAGACCTGAAAACTTTCTCTGCGCTCGGCGCTTACGGCTGCTCGGTTATCACCGCGCTGGTGGCGCAAAACACGCGCGGCGTACAGTCGGTGTATCGCATTGAGCCGGATTTTGTCGGCGCGCAGCTGGATTCGGTATTCAGCGACGTACGTATCGACACCACCAAAATCGGCATGCTGGCAGAAGCAGACATTGTTGAAGCGGTTGCTGAACGTCTTAAACATTACCGGATAAAAAACGTAGTGCTCGATACCGTAATGTTAGCCAAAAGCGGCGATCCGCTGCTCTCCGCTTCTGCTGTCGACACGCTGCGTAAAAAGCTGCTGCCGCAGGTGGCGCTGATCACGCCAAACCTGCCTGAAGCCGCCGCGCTTCTGGAAGCGCCGCACGCGCAAAACGAACGTGAAATGAAAGAGCAGGGGAATGCGCTGCTGGCGATGGGGTGTAGCGCGGTGCTGATGAAAGGCGGTCATCTTGATGATGCAGAAAGCCCGGACTGGCTCTTCACCCGCGATGGCGCGCAACGTTTCACCGCGCCGCGCGTACAGACTAAAAACACCCACGGCACGGGCTGTACGCTCTCTGCCGCGTTGGCGGCGCTGCGTCCCCGTCACGCGAACTGGGCAGATACGGTGCAGGAAGCGAAGGTCTGGCTCTCGGGCGCGCTGGCAAAAGCCGATTCTCTGGAAGTGGGTCACGGTATTGGGCCGGTTCACCATTTTCATGCATGGTGGTAAGCCGTATACTGGCATGAAACCTCATGCCAGAGAAAAACAGAGATGGAACAAGCGCATACCCGGTTAATTGCCCAGCTCAAGGAACGAATAGCCGCACCGGACAACACGCCGCTGTATCTGAAATTTGCCGAAACGGTCAAAAACGCGGTGCGCAGCGGCGTGCTCGCTCACGGGAATATTTTGCCCGGCGAACGTGACCTGAGCCAGCTTGCCGGCGTATCGCGCATTACGGTGCGTAAAGCGATGCAGGCGCTGGAGGAGGCCGGGGTCGTCACCCGGGCGCGCGGCTACGGCACGCAAATCAACAATATCTTTGAATATTCGCTGAAAGAGGCTCGGGGGTTTTCCCAGCAGGTGGTGCTGCGGGGCAAAACGCCCAACACGCTGTGGGTGAATAAACGCGTGGTGAAGTGCCCGGAAGAGATCGCCCGCCATCTTTCCCTTGCGCCGGAAAGCGACGTGTTTCTGCTTAAGCGCATCCGTTATGTGGACGACGATGCGGTATCTATTGAGGAGTCCTGGGTACCGGTAGGGTTAATTCCCAACGCGGACGATATTGGCGTCTCGCTTTATGATTACTTCCGCAGCCAGAATATCTTTCCGCAGCGCACCCGTTCCCGCGTCAGCGCCCGGATGCCGGACAGCGAGTTTCAGACGCATATAAAGATGGACGATAAGATACCGGTGCTGGTGATCAAGCAGGTCGCGCTCGATCAACAGCACCGTCCCATTGAGTACAGCATCAGCTACTGCCGCAGCGACCTATACGTCTTTGTGTGCGAGGAGTAGTGCGTCGCGCGTGGGGGCGCAGTCTCCACCGCGATGGCTGACGACCCAGGCGGCTACGGCATTGCCAAGCTGCACCGACTCCGGCAGTGACCATCCCGCTGCCAGCCCGGCAAGGGTGCCTCCCGCATGGCTGTCACCCGCGCCGATGGTATCGACCACGTCAGCAGGAAACGCCGGAACGTGTCCGGAGGCGTCACCGTCATACCAGATCGCCCCGTCTTTATCCTGGCGCACGATCAGCGCAGCGCTAAAACGCTGCTGCCACTGTTTGCCGAGCTGCTCCACGTACACGCCAAGCCATTCAGCGGCAAGCTCTGCCTCCTGACGATTAAGCGAGACAATCGGTTTGCAGGCCATCATTCGCGCCATCAGCGGGTCGGGGATATCCGCAATACGCGGACCGAAATCAATAAAGAGCGTTACATCCTGAAGACTTTCCACCCAGGCCGTCAGCAGCTCGCCGCTGGGCGACGCCAGCTGGTAGCCGGACAAATAGATCAGGCTTTTCTCCGGCACGCTTAACCCGTCCAGCCAGCGCTGCTGCCACTGATTCTCCACGCCGCTGAACGACATAAAGGTGCGTTCACCGTCAGGCTCCACCAGCGCCAGACACCAGCCGTTATCGCCCGTTTCCGCTTCCACGGTGCTGTGCAAATCCTGCTTCGCCATGGCGTTACGGATAATATCGGCCCACACGCCGTGGCCCACGGGAAGCGCGTTTTGCGCAGCAATGCCGAGCCGCTTGAGGGCGATGGCGATATTCAGCGCGCAGCCGCCAATATTCACGCCCTGTTGCTTCAGCTCGATATCACACCCGCGCCAGGGCAGGGCGTAGGCGTCGGCAATCACGTCGATCACCGCCGCGCCCAGCACCGTTACCGGACGCGTGGCGTGAAGCGTTTCGAGACGGCGGGCAAAAGCACTCATACACCCTCCCTTTGCTCCCGGAAGTGCAGCAGCTTGTCGCAGTAGTGGCCAAAATCAAGCCGGTTGACGGCATCCAGTTCGCGCCTGAGCGCCGGATCAATGGCCTGTATACCGTGCAGGGCGCCGCAGATGGCGGTTGCCATCGCGCCGATAGTGTCGGTGTCACCCCCCAGGTTGGCGCATAAAAACGCGCAGCGGTTCGGGTCGGTTCCCGCCAGTTCGACCATCGCAATGGCCGCCGGAACGGACTCCAGGGTACTCGTGCCCGCGCCAATAAGCTGATAGATCTGCTCGCTGGCGGATTCCGTACCGTTAGCTTCGCGCACGGTTTTCAGGGCCAGCTCAATGCGTGCCGAAAGCGATGCGCTGAAGGTGGTCGTGTTGGCCTCCTGGGCCGCGCGGGCAATACCCGGCAGGGCATCAGCGATGTTCTGCCAGCACTCGCCGTCGATAGCGCGCGAAACCGCCCACGCGATGACCACCGCACCGGCGATGGCGAGATCCGATTTATGGGTCGGGCTGGAGGCTAACGCAACCTGTTCCACAAAGTGCGTCAGACGCGTGGCGGGCAGCAGGCAGCCCAGCGGGGAGGCGCGCATTGCGGCCCCGTTGGTGACGCCGTTATTTTCCAGCTCGCTCACCGGCCTGCCGTCGCGGATGGCGTTCAGGGCAATTT
The DNA here is from genome assembly GCF_029838645.1 of Enterobacter sp. GD03975. NCBI lineage: Bacteria > Pseudomonadati > Pseudomonadota > Gammaproteobacteria > Enterobacterales > Enterobacteriaceae > Enterobacter > Enterobacter sp. GD03975. Next base: position 81,997 of record NZ_JAOBZC010000004.1, on the reverse strand, counting down.
TGGAGGTCGGGCCAAGCACATTCTTATTGAACGCGTCGAAATCCAGCGCCCAGTTCAGAATATGCTTACCGATAACGTCAGGATTAATGTCCCCGTCGCATTCGATAATCGCATCGGCCAGGCACAGCGCCATGGATGTATCATCGGTAAACTCCGCCTGCCTGAAGTAGCAGGCGGCATTATTCTCGGCCGGGCCGGGTAAGAAACGGTCGATCCAGCCGAAGTGTGCTTTTACCCGCTTGCGCGGCCACAGCTCCGACGGCATTCCCATCGCATCCCCTAACGCCTGCCCGTAAAGGGCACCGAGAATACGGTCTTGTTTCATTTAACTTCCCCTCGTGTCAGCGCGGTATCGCCATCAACCACCTCAATTGCGGTGATCTCTTTATCCGATTCGCGGAAAAACAGCATAAACAGCACGGCAATCACCACAATCATGATTGCACCAAACGTCCACATTCCGGCCCAGTTGAAGGTCAGCCCATTCACCGGCTCTTTATATGCGAACATTTTTTCCATCATCACGCCGCCGAGACGGTAACCCAGCAGGCTACCAAAGCCCTGACAGCACAGCGTGATCAAGCCCTGCGCCGCGTTGCGCATATGCACGGGCGCTTTTTTATCCACGTAGATGTACGCGGTGACGTAATAGAAGTCATAGCTCACGCCGTGCAGCAGAATGCCGAGGAACAGCAGGGCGTAGGTGAAGTACTGCTCGGCGCCACCGTAAACAAAGAAGCCGTAGCGAATGGCGGCGGTGATCAGGCCCAGCAGCAAGACCTTCTTAATACCAAAGCGTTTGGTAAAGAACGGCAGGGCGAGCATGAAGAAAATTTCAGAGAACTGGCCGAGGGTCATCCAGCCGGTAGCGTTTTTCATCCCCACTTCGGTGAGATAGCCGTTGGCAAAGATGTAGTAGAAGGCCAGCGGCATGGCAAACAGGAACGAGCAGAAGAAGAACACCAGGAAGTTTTTGTCGCGCAGCAGGATCAGCGCGTCCAGCCCCAGCATGACTTTGAAATCCAGCTTGCCGGTGCTCTTCGGCGGGGTATTCGGCAGGAACAGCGCGAAGACGCCGAGCAGAAGGGAGCTGGCTGCGGTCATCAGCAGGGGAATATTGGTGTCGGAGATGTCGCTATAGCCCATCATCTGCGGCAGGAAGCCGCACGCCAGGCCCGAGGCAATCCAGCCGATGGTGCCCATCACGCGGATGCGCGGGAAATCGGCCTCCACGTCATCGACGTTCGCAAAGGCGATACTGTTGGTCAGCGCGATGGTCGGCATATAGGTCAGGGAGTAGGCCAGCAGCAGCGGGAAGAAGGTGCTGAACTGGGTTTGCTGTGCGGCGAAGTACATCAGGATCGCGCCGGCGAACATCAGCACCGCCAGCACCTTCTGGGCGGCGAAGAAGCGGTCCGTCAGCGAGCCGACCAGGATGGGGGAGAGGATCGCGGCGATGGCGGTACAGGCATACGACCAGCCGATTTCGCCGGCAGTAAACCCGCTCTTGCTAAGCCACAGCCACAATGGCACAAACCACGCGCCCCAGATAAACCATTCAACGAACATCATGAATGACAGTTGGACTTTCGTTTTCATTTTTTAATCCTGCATGTCAGAGGTACGCGGTTAACATACCATGTGATAATACCTTTTAAATACCTTTAAGGCGATTGTTTGATCAGTGTAACAAAAATGTTGTACACGAAACGAGCCAGCAGATTGTGCTTAAAAAAGTTGCAAATGGTGGAAAATAGAGTAAGTCGGTACCAGGCTTAGTCTGCCTGCAAAAACGTGGGTTTGGATCACACGCTCCGACATCACGTCGGACTTACGGGAGCATCACTATGACTGATATTGCGCAGTTGCTTGGCAAAGACGCCGACAGCCTTTTACAGCATCGTTGTATGACCATTCCAGCCGACCAGCTTTACCTGCCTGGCCATGACTACGTTGACCGCGTCATGGTCGACAACAACCGTCCGCCTGCCGTACTGCGAAACATGCAGACGCTTTATAATACCGGACGGCTAGGCGGAACCGGGTACCTCTCTATTCTGCCCGTTGACCAGGGCGTTGAACACTCTGCGGGGGCGTCGTTTGCCGCGAACCCGCTCTACTTCGATCCGAAAAACATCGTCGAGCTGGCGATTGAGGCGGGCTGTAACTGCGTGGCCTCCACCTACGGCGTACTGGCCTCCGTGTCGCGTCGCTATGCCCACCGCATTCCGTTCCTCGTCAAGCTGAACCATAACGAAACCCTGAGCTACCCAACCGAATACGACCAGACGCTGTACGCCAGCGTCGAGCAGGCGTTCAATATGGGCGCGGTGGCGGTCGGGGCGACGATCTATTTCGGCTCTGAACAGTCGCGTCGTCAGATAGAGGAGATCTCCGCAGCGTTCGAGCGCGCCCACGAGCTGGGCATGGTGACCGTGCTGTGGGCCTATCTGCGCAACGGGTCGTTCAAGAAAGACGGCGTGGATTACCACGTGTCTGCGGATCTGACCGGTCAGGCAAACCACCTGGCGGCGACCATCGGCGCGGACATCGTGAAGCAGAAAATGGCCGAGAATAACGGCGGCTATAAGGCGGTGAATTTTGGCTACACCGACGACCGGGTCTACAGCAAGCTGACCAGCGACAACCCGATCGATCTGGTGCGTTACCAGCTGGCGAACTGCTACATGGGCCGCGCCGGGCTGATAAACTCCGGCGGTGCGGCAGGCGGTGAAACCGACCTGACCGACGCGGTGCGCACGGCGGTGATAAACAAACGCGCGGGCGGCATGGGGCTGATCCTCGGCCGTAAGGCGTTCAAAAAATCCATGGCCGACGGCGTGAAGCTGATTAACGCGGTTCAGGACGTCTATCTGGACAGTAAAGTCACGATCGCTTAAGTCTTTTTCCCCTCACCCTAACCCTCTCCCCAACGGGGAGAGGGGACGGTTCCGCGCATACGGGAAGAGGGCCGCCACCCGGCAACACATCAGCGCAAAAGCTGACAGTCCGGCGGCAACCGGCACTGCAACGCGCCGGGCAAAACTTCGATGCGGAATCGCTCACCGCTGAGCGGCTCTCCGTCAAGGTTAAAGGTCATGCCGTGGGGGGCGATCACCTCAAACCACGCGGATGTGCCGTCGATGATGTTAGGGCTCTCCTCCGGCTGCGTCAGCGTCGTAAACAGTGCGGGCAGCAGCCCGTCGCCGGTAAAAATACGCAGCTGTAGCTGACCGTCATTAATCAATGCTTCCGGGCAAAGCTGCTGTCCGCCGCCCGCCTGCCGCCCGTTGCCGATGCCAATCACCAGCGCGTTGCCCTGCCAGTGGAAGTTCTCACCGTGGATTTCACAGCTGTCCGGCTTGAGCGTGTCCATGCGCATCAGGCCGTGAATGAGATACGAGACGCCGCCCAGCGCGGCCTTCAGCTTTTCCGGCGTTTCGCTGGTGATCCGCGTGCCGAAACCGCCCGTCGCCATATTGATGAAGCAGGTTTTTTCATTCACCTGAGCGATATCGACGGGGGTCGCTTTACCGAGGATGGCCAGTTGCAGCGCTTTTCCTAAATCCTCAGGTATGCCGGCGCTGGTGGCAAAATCATTGGCGGTACCGAGCGGTAAAATGCCCATCACCGGGCGATCTGCTGTGTTGAGGTCAATCAGCGCGCCGGCGATTTCGTTGATCGTTCCGTCGCCGCCGCCGGAAATAATGGTTTCAGCGCCTAACCTGATGCCCTCGTCGATATAGCGTGCAGCATCGCCTTTTTCAAAGGTCACCCGCACGTGAATGCGCGCGCCATCTTCACGCAATTCGGTAATCGCCTGGCGCAACAGATCGTTGCCTGCACTTTTGCCGTTGAGAATTAATAAACTGTCTGGATAGGTTGCCATCCGGTTTGCTCCCTTTTTTAACTATAGAAAGAGTGTATCCCAGAGAAGAACAAAGCGGGTAAGAACAGGATGAAAGGCAAAAATAAGCCCGCGTAAGGGAGATTACGCAGGCTAAGGAGGTGGTTCCTGGTACAGCTAGCATTTATGGGTTATGTTTTTCAGCGGGGGGATAATACCCGTATTGAACGAAGCGGTATGTGATCCGATTCTAAGAATTATCCCAGCGTGAAAAAATCCCGTTGATTGACTATTTGCCGTGTGGATTTCGGGTATTTTCACCTTCAAAATTACGCATCAGCAGCGCAAACTCCAGCTCTACCTCTTCAGGAACCGGCAGCCAGACCACATGGCCATCGCCCGGTGCGACCTCAATCGCCTCACCTTTTTTGTTTTCCAGGTGCTCCAGGCGGAAGTTCATGTTGCCCTGCGGCGTCATCAGCTCCAGGCTGTCGCCTTTGGTGAATTTGTTTTTTACGGCGACGGCAGCCAGCGGGCCTTTACGCTCGCCGGTGAAGTCACCGACAAACTGCTGGCGTTCAGAAATCGAGTAGCCATGCTCGTAGTTCTGGTAGTCGTCGTGGGTGTGACGACGCAGGAAACCTTCGGTATAGCCGCGATGCGCCAGACCTTCCAGCGTTTCCAGCAGGCTGGTGTCGAACGGTTTACCAGCGGCGGCATCGTCGATGGCTTTGCGATACACCTGCGCGGTGCGGGCGCAGTAGTAGTAGGACTTGGTGCGGCCTTCGATTTTCAGGGAGTGCACGCCCATCTGGGTTAAACGCTCCACGTGCGCGATGGCGCGGAGATCCTTCGAGTTCATGATGTAGGTGCCGTGCTCGTCTTCAAAGGCGGTCATGTACTCGCCCGGACGTTTGGCTTCTTCAATCATAAACACGCTGTCGGTCGGCGCGCCGATACCCAGCGTTGGCTCAACATTGGTGACCGGGATCGGCTCGTGTTTATGCACGATGTTCCCAATCTCATCCTCTTTGCCTTCCTGAACGTTATATTCCCAGCGGCAGGCGTTGGTGCAGGTGCCCTGGTTCGGGTCACGCTTGTTGATATAGCCAGAGAGCAGGCAGCGGCCGGAGTAGGCCATGCACAGCGCGCCGTGAACGAAGATTTCGATCTCCATATCCGGCACCTGGGTGCGGATCTCTTCGATCTCTTCGAGAGACAGCTCGCGAGACAGAATGACGCGGGTCAGCCCCATCTGCTTCCAGAATTTCACCGTTGCCCAGTTGACGGCGTTAGCCTGCACCGAAAGGTGAATGTCCATCTCCGGGAAGTTCTCCCGAACCAGCATGATTAAACCCGGGTCCGACATGATCAGCGCGTCCGGCCCCATCTCCACGACCGGCTTCAGGTCGCGAATGAACGTTTTCAGCTTGGCGTTGTGCGGCGCGATGTTCACCACCACGTAGAATTTTTTGCCCAGGGCATGCGCTTCGTTAATGCCGAGCTGAAGATTCTCGTGGTTGAATTCGTTGTTACGCACGCGCAGCGAGTAACGCGGCTGGCCCGCGTAGACGGCGTCGGCACCATAGGCGAAAGCGTAACGCATATTTTGCAGCGTTCCCGCCGGGGAAAGGAGTTCCGGTTTAAACATGTTTGTTCTCGTTCTGATGACAGGTCAGATCCGCATACACCTGGTGCAGCGGTAAGGGGAGATCCCCCACTTTAAGGGCGGGCATTGTAGCGCTGCGGGGCGGGGAGGTAAAGTTCTTGTGCCGGGTGACGGCTTCGCCTTACCCGGCCTGGATTGTCCCGCAGCTGACTAGGCAATCCTGCACGCGTCCGCTTCCCATCGATACCCCACGCCGTACACCGCACGAATAAACGACTGGTCGGCATCCAGCGACTCCAGCTTGCGGCGCAGGTTTTTGATGTGGCTGTCGATGGTGCGGTCCGTCACCACGCGGTAATCGTCATACAGATGGTTAAGCAACTGTTCGCGGGAAAACACTTTCCCCGGCTCGTGGGAGAGCGTTTTCAGCAGGCGGAACTCCGCAGGGGTGAGGTCCAGCAGCTTGTTGCGCCAGCTCGCCTGGAAGCGGCTTTCGTCGACAATCAGCGGGCTTTGCGCATCCAGCACCTGCAATTCACGCTGCGGCTTGCAGCGGCGGAGGATGGTTTTCACGCGAGCAACCACTTCGCGCGGGCTGTAAGGCTTGCAGATATAATCGTCGGCGCCGATTTCAAGCCCCAGCAGGCGGTCGATCTCTTCGATTTTGGCCGTCACCATCACGATGGGTACGTCGGAGAAACGACGAATTTCACGGCACAGGGTCAGGCCGTCAGTACCCGGGAGCATCAGATCCAGCAGGATCAGATCCGGCGGCGTCTGGCGCACGTAGGGCAGCACCTGGTCGCCGTGGCTGATAAGCGTGGGCGCGTAGCTCGCGGTACGCAAATAGTCGATCAGCAGTTGCCCCAGTTTAGGCTCGTCTTCCACGATCAAAATGCGCGGTGTGTTGTCGTCAATCGGTAACTCGGTCATGCTTCCCTCGATAAATCCCGTTCCAGAGGTAACTCTACTGTAATGCTAACCCCGCCAAAAGGCGAATGGGCGGCGCGGATGGTGCCGCCGTGGGCTTCCACAATATTAACGCAAATCGCCAGCCCAAGGCCGGAACCGCCGCTGGCGCGGTTGCGGGAACCTTCGGTGCGATAGAAGCGCTCGAACAGTTTTTCCAGCTGCGCATCCTTCACGCCAGGGGCGGAGTCCGCGAAGGTCAGGGCAAAGCGCCCGTTTTCCTGCTTGCCGGAGATATGCAGCGCGCCGCCGCCGTCGGTATAGCGAAGGCTGTTCTCCAGCAGATTATTGAATAATTGCATCAGGCGATCTTTGTCGCCAAACACCACCGCGCTGTCCGGCAGCGAGAGGTTGATTTTCAGGTCACGGCTGGCGAAGCGTTCGCGGAATGCGCCGGTCACGACTTCAAGAATATTGATCACGTCGATTGGAGCTTTCTGGTAGGCCAGGGCGCCTTCGTCGGACATGGAAAGCTGATGCAGATCGTCCACCAGCTTGGTCAGCGTACCGACTTCCGCCTGTAACGAGGCCACGGACTCGGGAGTGAACTGCCGCACGCCGTCCTGAATCGCCTCAAGCTCGCCGCGCAGCACCGCCAGCGGGGTGCGCAGCTCGTGCGAAATGTCGGCCATAAAGTCGCGGCGCATCTGCTGGTTTTTCTCCAGCGTGCTGGCGAGCTGGTTAAAGTCCTGCGCCAGCTTGCCCAGCTCGTCCTGGCTGCGGGTGTCCACGCGGGTCGAGAAATCACCCGCCGCCAGCTTGTGTGTGCCCTCAACAAGGCGCTTAACCGGCGCCAGCAGACCGCGCGCCAGCGGGAAGGTGGCGAGCGCGGCAAGCAGGGTAGAGAGCGCGACAATCAGCCAGCTGGTCTGACGCTGCTGGCGGTCAAAGTTGATGTCGGTGTTGCGCGTCAGCCGCTCGACCGGCGAGGCGATGACCCAGCCCACCGTGGCACCGTTCGAGGTGATGGCGCGCTTTGTGCCGTCCGGCGGTACCGGCGAGCGCGGGCCAACGAGCACGCGCATCTCCTGATCAATCACCCAGAACTGGGTGCGCCAGCCGTGAGGTGGCATGCCCGGCCCCGGACGGTCGTCGTCATTATCGTGCTCCAGCGAGCGCAGAATTTGAAATATAAAGCGGTCATTATTGCGCAGAAAACGCCAGTTACCGTGCAGGCTGTACTGCTCGCCCAGCGCGTCGCTTAAGCCCTGTAAGCGCTGTTCGTTACCGTGCTTGATGTAGTCAATAAACCCGCGCTCAAAACTGACCCGCACCGCCCAGTGCATGGTAATCAGCAGGACAATACAGGTGGCGAAAATCGCCACAAAAAGCTTACCGGTGATCCCCGGACGCCAGAATTTCATGGTGTACTCCTTTTGCCGCGTCGGAGCACGACATTTTTGGTCGTGTCATTCGGTACTCTGGCAAAGATAAAAGCGGGCAGGGCGACGATCGCCGCCATGCTGAGGTAGGTGTATAAAAAGACCTGATGCGCGACGGGGGTGTCGACGCTGAGGTGGTGCTGGCCGTACATGCCGAGCAGCAAGCCGGCCACCGTGACCCCCACACTCATGGAGAGCTGCATGATCATCGACAGCAGGCTGTTACCGCTGCTCGCCAGCTCGTCCGGCAGATCTTTCAGCGTCAGGGTGTTCATGGACGAGAAGCGCATGGAGTTGACGATCCCCTGGCAGAACAGCACCAGCGGCAGGACGTAGTACCAGCCCATCAGCGCCACGGCCATAAACAGCAGGGTGACCAGCGCCAGCCCGAGCGTGGCGGCCACCAGCACGCGGCGGTAGCCAAAGCGGTTTACCACCTGCACCACAATACGCTTCATCCCCATGCTGCCGAGCACCATCGGGATCATCATCAACCCCGCGTGGAACGGCGAAAAGCCCATCCCAATCTGTAAAAATACCGGCGTCATAAACGGCAGCATGCCGCTGCCGATACGACCGGCGAAGCTGCCCAAAAGCCCCAGACGGTAGGTTGGTGTGTTAAACAAGTTCAGGCTGAACAGCGCCCTGTCGTTGCCTCTGGCATGCCACAGATACCAGAGAATAGCGGTGACACCCAGCGCCACCAGCAGGGCGAGCGACAGGGACGAAATCCCCAGCCCTTTTTGCCCGTCCAGCGCCAGGGTGAGCGTCGCCATGCCGGCGGCCAGCAGGATGAAGCCAAAGAAATCAAAGCGCCGGGTCTGCATTTTATAGTTCGGCATCAGCGTCAGGGTGGCAATCGCGCCGATGATACCGACCGGCAGGTTAATCAGGAAGATCCAGTGCCAGGAGGCGTACTCCACCAGAATACCGCCCAGCGCCGGGCCAAGCAGCGGGCCGACCTGACCGGGCAGGGTGACAAAGGTCATCGCCGCCATATACTGCGCGCGCGGAACAATTTTCATCACTGTTAGCCGCCCGACGGGCACCATCATTGCGCCGCCGACGCCCTGTAGCACGCGCGCCATCACCAGCTGGTCAAGGGTATTGGCCTGAGCGCAAAACAGCGACCCGGTGGTAAACAGCACGATGGCGGTGAAGAAGATGTTCCGCACGCCGACCTTATCCGCCAGCCAGCCGCTGGCGGGCAGCATCACGGCGACCGTCAGCACGTAGGCGACAATCACCATATGCATGTGCAGCGGGCTCTCCCCCAGGCTTTTTGCCATCGAGGGGAGGGCAGTGTTCACGATAGTCGTGTCCAGCGACTGCATAAAGAAGCCGAACGCGACTATCCACAACTGCCAGCGAACGTTACCGGGAAGGTCGGTCATTTACTCGGTCACCGTGGTTCTCTTTTTACGCGAAAAACGCAGCCGCAGCCGGTCGAAGAACAGATAGACCACCGGCGTGGTGTAGAGCGTCAGGAGCTGACTCATTACCAGGCCACCGACGATCGTGATCCCCAGCGGCTGGCGCAGTTCAGAGCCGTCACCGCCGGAAATGACCAGCGGCAGCGCGCCGAAGAGTGCCGCCAGCGTGGTCATCATGATCGGGCGAAAACGCAGCAGACAGGCCTGGAATATCGCCTCGTCCGGCGTCAGGTTGCCGTTGCGCTGGGCGTCCAGCGCAAAGTCGACCATCATTATCGCGTTTTTCTTCACGATGCCAATCAATAGCATGATCCCGATGAGCGCGATAAGACTGAATGGGGCACCGAACAGCTCCAGCGCCAGCAGTGCCCCCACGCCCGCAGAGGGCAGCGTGGAGAGAATGGTCAACGGATGCACGTAGCTTTCATACAGCACGCCCAGCACGATATACACCGTGGCAATGGCCGCCAGAATCAAAATGACCTGCGAATTCATGGTGTCCTGGAACACCTGCGCTGTACCGGCAAAACTGCCGCGCACGGAGGAGGGTACCCCGAGCTGGGTCATGGCGCGGTTAATGGCATCGCTGGCCTCAGACAGCGACGAGCCGGTTGGCAGGTTAAACGAGACGGTCGAGGCGGCGGAAAGCCCCTGGTGGTTCACCGACAGCGGCGCGTTCGAGGGCTGCCAGCTGGCGAAGTACGACAGCGGAATCGCCTTACCGTCATCATTGATCACAAACATCTTATCCAGCGCGCTGATGTCCTGGGTGTAGCGCGGATCCACCTCCATCACCACCTTGTACTGGTTCATCGGCTGGTAGATGGTGGAGACTTCACGCTGCCCGAAGGCGTTGTTCAGCAGGCTGTTGGCCGCCTCCACGTTAATGCCCAGGCGGGCCATGGTTTCACGATCGTAGGTGAGCGCCATCTCCGCGCCGTTGTTCTGGCTGTCGGAGTTCACGTCAGCCAGCTGCGGCAGAGCGGCCAGCGCTTTTCGGATCTTCGGCTCCCACTCGCGCAGGGCAGCTAAATCGTCCGAGAGCAGGGTGTACTGATAGCTGGCGTTGGCCTGTCGTCCGCCGACGCGGATATCCTGAACGGCCATCAAAAACAGGTTTGCCCCCGGCTCTTTGGCGAGCTTCACCCGCAGGCGGTCAATGATCTGCTGCGCCGTTTCGTGACGTTCACCGCGCGGCTTAAGGGTAATAAACATCATCCCGCTGTTAACGCGCGAGCCGCCGGTAAAGCCGGTGACGTTGTCTACGGCCGGATCCTCACGGATGATTTTCATAAAGTCCTGAAGCTTGCCGCGCATCGCCTGGAACGAAATGCTCTGGTCCGCCTGAATACCGCCCATCAGCACGCCGGTATCCTGCTCCGGGAAAAAGGTTTTCGGGATGGTAATGTACATCCAGACGTTGAGCACGATGGTGCCCATCAGCACCAGCCCGACAATACGCGTGTGGTTCAGCACCCATTTCAGCGATTTGCCATAGCCTGACTGCATTGCCATCAGGACGCGGCCAAAGCCTTTCCGGCGCGGCTGCGAGTGCGGTTGGCTGCGCTTGAGCATCCAGCCGCACATCATTGGCGTCAGCGTTAGCGAAATCACCAGTGAGATACCGATGGCGACGGAAAGCGTGACGGCAAATTCGCGCAGCAGTCGTCCCGGCAGGCCGCCCATCAGCAGCAGCGGCAGGAACACCGCCACCAGCGACAGGCTCATGGACAGTACCGTAAAGCCCACTTCACGCGTACCCTGAAGCGCCGCCTGGAGCGGCTTCATGCCCGCTTCCAGATGACGCGAGATATTTTCCAGCACCACGATGGCGTCATCCACCACAAACCCGGTGGCAATTGTCAGCGCCATCAGCGACAGGTTGTTAAGGCTGAAGCCGCACAGGTACATGGCGGCAAAGGTGCCAATCAGCGACACCGGAACCGCCACCGCCGGGATCAGCGTGGCGCGACCCGATCGCAGGAACAGGAACACCACCAGGATCACCAGCGCGACGGAAATAATCAGGGTCTGCTCCACCTCTTCGAGCGAGGCGCGGATGGTAGGGGAGCGGTCCTGCGCAATCTGGAGATCGATCGCCGCCGGAATGGTTTCCTGAAGCTCCGGCAGCCGCTCGCGGATGCTGTTCACCGTCTGGATGATGTTGGCTTCCGGCAGCTTGCGGATCATCAGCAAAATGGCCGGTTTGGCGTTGGTCATCCCGGCGTTGCGCACGTCCTGCACCGAATCGGTAACGCTGGCGACGTCGCTCAGGCGCACCGCCGCGCCGTTGTTGTAATGAATAATCAGCGGCTGATACTCGGCGGCGGTTTTCAGCTCGTCGTTGGTCTGGATCTGCCAGCGGTGGCTGCTGTCCTCAATCGCCCCCTGCGGTTTACGCACGTTGGCGTTGCTGATGGCGGAACGCACGTCGTCCAGCGACACGCCCTGGTTAAAGAGCGCCTGCGGATTCAGGCCCACGCGCACGGCGGGCAGGGAGCTGCCGCCGACGTCCACGTCGCCCACGCCGTCAATCTGGGCGATAGTCTGCGCCAGCTGCGTGGAGGCAAAATCGTACAGCTCGCCCTGAGAGTAGGTCTCCGACGTGAGCGTCAGGATCATGATCGGCGCATCGGACGGGTTGGCCTTGCGGTAGGTCGGACGGCTCGGCATGCCGCTCGGCAGCAGGCTTTGGGCGGCGTTAATCGCGGCCTGCACGTCACGCGCCGCGCCGTTGATGTCCCGGTCGAAGTTAAATTCCAGAATGATGCGCGTGCTGCCCAGCGAACTGCTGGAGGTCATCTCGTTAACACCGGCAATTCGCCCAAGCGATCGCTCAAGCGGCGTCGCCACCGATGAGGCCATGGTTTCCGGCGATGCGCCCGGCAGCGAGGCGCTGACCATGATCACCGGGAAATCCACCTGCGGCAGCGGCGCCACCGGCAGCAGGCGGAAGCCCAGCACGCCGCACAGGGTGATGGCGACGGAGAGTAAAATCGTCGCCACCGGACGGTAAATGAAGAGGGCGAAAAACTTCACTTACGCCTCCTCTTCACGTTTCGGGAAGCGGCTTTTCGTCCACAGCGCCAGACGGTCGAACAGCAGGTAGATGACCGGCGTGGTAAACAGCGTCAGCACCTGGCTGACCAGCAGGCCGCCCACCATGCCGATACCCAGCGGACGGCGCAGCTCTGCCCCCACGCCGGTGCTCAGCATCAGCGGCAGGGCGCCCAGCAGGGCCGCCAGGGTGGTCATCAGGATCGGACGAAAACGCAGCAGGCAGGCCTGGAAAATGGCCTCGCGCGGCGCCATACCCTGCTCGCGCTCGGCGGCCAGCGCAAAGTCGATCATCATGATGGCGTTTTTCTTCACAATCCCGATAAGCAGGATGATGCCAATGATCGCAATCACGTCCAGCTCGCTCCCCGCCAGCATCAGCGCCAGCAGCGCTCCCACGCCCGCCGTCGGCAGGGTGGAGAGGATGGTGATCGGGTGGATAAAGCTTTCATACAGCACGCCAAGCACGATATACATCGCCACCACCGCCGCGACGATCAGCCAGACGGTGCTGCCCAGCGCGGCCTGGAACGCCAGCGTACTGCCCTGGAACTGGGTCTGAATATCGGACGGGAAGCTCAGTTCCTTCTCCGCGCCCAGAATGGCCTCCACCGCTTCGCCCAGGGAATAGCCGTCCGGCACGTTGAACGAAATGGTGGTAGACGGAAACTGATCGAGATGGTTAATCGACAGCGGGGCGTGACGCTCTTCCACCGTGGCAATCGCGTTGAGCGGCACAATACCGCCGTCTTGGCTGGTCAGGCGCACCGAGTCCAGGGCGGCCAGCCCCGGCGTGTTCTCGGTGTTGTGTTCCAGCACCACGCGATACTGGTTCGCCTGGGTGTAAATGGTGGAGATCAGACGCTGGCCAAAAGCGTTATACAGCGCGTTATCCACGTCGGACATGGTAATGCCCAGACGGCTGGCGGTGTCGCGGTTGACGTTCACGTACGCCGCCAGCCCTTTGTCCTGCCAGTCGCTGCTGACGTCAGAAACCTGCGGCAGCGCTTTCAGCTTGTCCACCAGCTGCGGCACCCAGGTGCTGAGCGCATCAAGCGAGGTGGCCTGGAGCGTGAACTGGTACTGCGTGCGGCTCACCTGCGTATCAATGGTTAAATCCTGAATCGGTTGCAGGTACAGCTCAATGCCCGGCACGCGCGCCACGGCGCGTTGCAGGCGCTCGATCACCGCGTTGACGCGATCGTGGCGGTCATCAAGCGGTTTGAGGTTAATTTGCAGGCGGGCGCTGTTGAGCGATGGGTTGGTGCCGTCCACGCCCACGTAGGCGGTCAGGCTTTCCACCGCCGGATCTTTTATGATGATCTCCGACACCTGCTGCTGGCGCTGCGCCATATTCGCGAAGGAGACCGACTGCGGGGCCTGGAGCGTGCCCTGAATAATGCCGTTGTCCTGAATCGGGAAGAAGCCTTTCGGAATGAAAATCCACAGCATGACGCTGAGCGCCAGCGTGCCGAGGGCCACGCCGAGCGTCGCCCACGGATGGTTCAGCACTTTTGCCAGCACGCGACCGTAGGCGGCAATGATGCGCTCGAACATCCGCTCGGAGGCGCGAGAGAAGCGGTTTTGCTTGCGCAAAGAGTCGTGGCTCAGCATGCGGGCGCACATCATCGGCGTCAGCGTCAGCGACACCACGGCAGAGATCAGAATGGCGACGGCCAGCGTCACGGCAAACTCGCGGAACAGGCGCCCGACGATATCCCCCATAAACAGCAGCGGGATCAGCACTGCAATCAGCGAGAAGGTCAGCGAGATGATGGTAAAGCCAATTTCTCCCGCGCCCTTCAGCGCGGCGGCTAACGGCTTTTCACCTTTTTCGATATAGCGCGAGATGTTCTCGATAACGACGATGGCATCGTCCACCACGAACCCGGTGGCGATGGTGAGCGCCATCAGCGTCAGGTTGTTAATCGAAAAGTCGAGAAATACCATTACCGCGAACGTTCCCACCAGCGAGAGCGGCACGGCAACGGCGGGAATGATGGTTGCCGGAACGTTGCGCAGGAACAGGTAGATGATCATGACCACCAGCGCAATCGCCAGCATCAGCTCGAACTGCGTGTCCGATACCGAGGCGCGAATGTTGGTGGTGCGATCCGAAAGCACCTTCACGCTAACTGATTTCGGCAGGCTTTCCACCAGCTGCGGCAGCATGGTGCGAATGCTGTCGGCGGTATCAATAATGTTCGCGCCCGGCTGGCGCTGAACGTTCATGACGATCGCCTGCTGCTTATTGGCCCACGCCCCGAGCCAGCTGTTTTCAGCCCCTTGCTCAACGGTGGCAACGTCCCCGAGGCGGATTGGCGCGCCGTTTTGATAGGCCACAATCAGCTGGCGGTATTCATCTGCGGACTGCATCTGGTCGTTGGCGGAGAGCGTGACCGCGCGGGTTGGGCCGTCCAGCGAGCCCTTCGCTGAGTTAACGTTGGCGCTGCTGATGGCGGTGCGAATGGTTTCGCTGGTTAACCCCAGCGCGGCAATGGCCTGGGCATTAAGCTTAACGCGCACGGCGGGGCGTTGTCCCCCTGCGAGCGTCACCAGCCCGACGCCGGTCACCTGCGAAATCTTTTGCGCCACGCGGGTTTCGACCATGTCTTCCACCTGCGTCATCGGCATGGCGGAGGAGGTGACGGCAAGGGTCATGATCGGCGGGTCTGCCGGGTTCACCTTGCTGTAAACCGGCGGGTTCGGCAGGTCAGACGGCAGCAGGTTGGTGGCGGCGTTAATGGCGGCCTGCACCTCCTGTTCGGCGACGTCCAGCGACAGCGCGAGCTGGAACTGAAGCGTGACGACCGAGGCGCCGCCGGAGCTCTGGGAGGACATCTGCTTCAGGCCAGACATCTGGCCGAACTGACGCTCCAGCGGGGCGGTGATTGCGGACGTCACCACATCCGGACTGGCGCCCGGATAGAGGGTGACAACCTGAATCGTCGGGTAGTCTACTTCCGGCAGCGCCGACACGGGCAGAAAACGGTAGCCAATGATCCCGGCCAGCAGGATCGCCACCATCAACAGGGTCGTCGCAACCGGACGTAAAATGAACAGGCGTGATGGCCCACCTGTAGAGCTCGGCGGCATCACCTGCATCAGGCTTTTGCTCCTGTAGTCTGAGCTTCCACCACCTCGACCTGCGCCCCTTCGGTCAGACGGTCAATACCGTCGGTCACGACACGGTCGCCTGCGGACAGCCCGGCGTCGATTACCACCGTCTGGCTGTCCTGGATGCCGGTTTTCACCAGGTGTTTGCTGACCTTGTTTTCACTGTTCAGCACCCAGACAAAGTTGCCTTCACTGCCCATTTGCAGAGCCGCCGTCGGGATCACTACCGCATTTTCTTCGGTCGCGACCAGCATACGCGCGTTGACGAACTGATTCGGGAACAGGGCATCGTCCTGATTGTTGAAGCGCGCCTTCAGCTTGATGGTGCCGGTGGTGGTGTCGATCTGGTTATCCAGGCTCAGCAGCGAACCTTCGCTCAGCTTCTGCTTGTTGGTGCGATCCCAGGCCTCCACGACCAGCCCTTTACCGGCTTTCTGCGCCTGGACCACCGTTGCAATGTCGCTTTCCGGCAGGGTAAAGACGAGATCGATAGGGTGCGTCTGGGTGATCACCACAATGCCCGTGGTGTCGCCGCTCGAGATTTGGTTGCCGATGTCCACCTGCCTGAGGCCGACGCGCCCGTCGATGGGGGCAACGATCCGGCTCCAGTCCAGCTGGAGCTGGGCGCTGGCGACCGCGGCTTCGTCGGCCTTGATGGTGCCCTGCGATTCGCTGACCAGCGACTGCTGGGTATCCAGCTCCTGGCGCGACACGAGGTTGGTTTTTACCAACTGCTGATAGCGGGCTAAATCGCGGCGGGCGTTGGCGAGGGTGGCTTTGTCTTTTGCGAGCTGCCCCTGCGCCTGCGCCAGGGCCACCTTAAACTGGCTTGGGTCGATTTCCGCCAGCAGATCGCCGGCTTTGACCTGCTGCCCTTCCTGGAAATGAATGGCCATCAGCTGACCGTCCACGCGGCTGCGCACCGTCACGGTGTTAGCGGCGGTGATGGTTCCCAGCCCGGAGAGATAACGAGGCACCGCTTTAGTCACCGCCGTTGCCGCCTGCACCGGCGCCAGCGCGCCGCCGCGCATGCCGTGGCGACCACTGCCCGTAGGGCGCTGTGAGGGGCTACTGGCGCCAGCCGGTGCCGGGGAATTCGCGGACTGGCTATGCCAGTACCAGGCGGCGGCAAGGACCACCACAATCAGACCAGCGGCGATCGCCCAGCGGGATTTGTTACTGCCTTTCATCGTTATACGTTCTCATCCTGAAACTCTTTCGGGGAATGATACTAGTTTAGTCAGCTAACACAGCGGAAAAATGAAGGAAATATGGAAGACTGTCAGGAATGGTCTGAGTGTGGTGCGCTGTTTTGCCGGGTGGCGGCTTCGCCTTACCCGGCCTACAAGATCCTCGAACCGTAGGCCGGGTAAGCGCAGCGCCACCCGGCACAACCGCATTAGCTAAACACCACCTGCGCCCAGCGCGCCAGCCCTGCCGTAACGGAGCCAAAGTCATCGCCGCCGGCAATGGGGATCCCCGGCAGCTGTTCCGCCAGCGCCTTCTTGATCAGTGGTGAGCGGGCGCTACCGCCGGTCAGGTAAATCACGTCCGGTTTCTCTTTGCCGTTCTCCAGCGCCAGCTGTACCTGCTCCAGAATACGCTGTAGCGGCTGGGCCAGCGCCAGTTCCAGCCCTTCCCGGGTAATGGTCGTTGCCAGATTGTCGCTAATAAACGGCAATGAAACGGCCTGCTCCGGACGATCGGAAAGGGCAATTTTGCTCTCTTCGGCGGTGCGCACCACCCTGTAGCTCAGGCGCTGGCGCCACACTTTATAGAGCAGGGCGACTTTCCCGGCATCCTGTGCGTCGCGCACCAGATCGTTGAGGTAACGGCCATTCGCGGTGCTGTAAAAATCACTCTGCGCAGGGACGTCGTTGATGGCAATCGCGTTCCACCACGGCAGGATCGGCAGGGCGATGCCTTTCTCGGTTTGTCCGCCCATGCCGAGCAGCGGCATCAGGCTCTTGAACGCCAGGGCGATATCCAGATCGTTACCGCCGACGCGGCAGCCGCTGTGCCCCAGCAGGCTGTTTTCACGATCGCGACGGTGATGCCATTGCGGCCCCATCAGCAGCAACGAACAGTCCGTCGTACCGCCGCCGATGTCCACTACCAGCACCCGCTTCTCTTCCGTCAGCGTGGCCTCAAAATCCAGCCCCGCCGCAACCGGCTCATACTGGAACACCACGTCGCTAAAGCCCGCCCGATGCGCCGCACGCTCGAGGATCCCCTGCGCCTGCTGGTTGGCTTCATCACCGCCCAGCCCCTGGAAGTTGATCGGGCGACCAATCACCGCCTGGGTGATGGTCTCCGGCACCTGCGACTGCGCCTGATTGCGGATATGCAGCATCATCGCGCAGACCAGATCTTCAAACATCGCCACCTGCTGCGGCTTCAGGCCGCTGGCGCCGAGGAAGGATTTAGGCGATTTAACGAAATAAACCTCTTCCGGATCGTCAATGTACTGCCCGAGCGAAGAGAGGCCGAACTGCACGCTGGAAGGGGTAACGTCGATATCTTCCTCGCGGTTAAAACTGACCGCACGGCGCAGCAGCGCCTGCGATTCTGCCGCCGTGGCCGGAACCTGATGATGGCGGAACAGCCACTCGCTCACCGCTTCACGCGTGGGCGCACAGAGCATTGACGGCAACAGCGTACTGCCGTTTTCCATTTTCAGGAGCTGCGGTTGTCCATTTTGCATTATCGCAACCGAGCAGTTTGCGGTGCCGTAGTCGAATCCAATAAACACAATAAATCCCCATGCCGGTGAGAAGGGGCGAGACTTTAGCGAAATGTCTGCCAGGCGACAACAGGAATATGAAAGCAAGGCGCAACGCTATCTTTCGGTTTATGCTGAGATAAATAAAAAAGGAGAGACGATGTACACCCTGAACTGGCAACCGCCCTACGACTGGCAGTGGATGTTTGGCTTTCTTGCCGCGCGTGCGGTCACCGGGGTGGAGACCGTCACGGAGGCTTACTACGAGCGCAGTTTTGGCTATGCGGGGCAGCAGGGCGTTTTTCGGGTTACGCCGGACAGCGCAACCCATACGCTGGCGGTGTCGCTCAGCCCTGGCCTGATCCCGGTGGCGGACATCTGTCTCGACCGCATTGCCCGCCTGTTCGATCTTGATTGCGATCCGCAGCAAATTGCGCAGACGCTGGGCGATCTCGGCGCGGCGCGTCCGGGGTTACGTTTGCCGGGGGCGATGGATGCATACGAACAGGGCGTGCGCGCCATTCTCGGGCAGCTGGTGAGCGTGGCGATGGCGGCAAAACTGGCGTCGCGGGTGGTGGCGCTGTGCGGTGAACCCATCGAGGACGCGCCGGGTTACCTCTGCTTTCCTCCGCCAGAAGCGCTGGCCGCGGCGGATCCGCTGGCGTTAAAAGCCCTCGGAATGCCGCTCAGGCGTGCGGAGTCGTTGATTCATCTGGCGCAGTCGGTGGTGGACGGTGAATTCCCGCTGTTCCCGCCTGCGGACGTGGAGGCCGGGATGAAGGCGCTACAGCAGCGGCCCGGCATCGGACGCTGGACCGCTAACTATCTGGCCCTGCGCGGCTGGCAGGCAAAGGACGTTTTCCTGCCGGATGATTATCTGATTAAGCAGCGTTTTGCCGGCTTGACGCCCGCGCAGATTCGTCGCTATGCCGAGCGCTGGCAGCCGTGGCGCTCGTACGCGCTGTTACATATCTGGTACACCGACGGCTGGTCGCCGTCAGTTGATGGCGAAATAGCTGGTATTCAGCAGTAAATCGAGCGGCTGCGCTTCCCCGATGGTATCGCCGTAAATAAAGTCAATGCCGATGCCCGACAGCGTATCCATCATGATCGACTGGTGGCACGGCCCGGCAATGGTTTTTAGTCCCAGACGCCGGGCGTGGCCCTGAATGATGGTCACCATCATCTCGTCCATCAGGTTGCCGTGGACGTTGGTCACCACGTCTGCATCCAGCAGCAGATAATCAGCGGTGGTGGCGCTGAGCTGACTGAAGACGTTCATGTCGCGTCCGACGCGGGTCAGCACCACGCGGCAGCCGGCATGACGAAGCTTTTGCAGACCCTGCTGCACGTTTTCATCCGGGTTGTTCAGCACATCGACGGCGATTGCCAGATGCAGCAGCCGCGCCGGCATCGGGCCTTTGGTAATCAGGTCGAGCAGTTCATTTACCAGCGTGACGCTGGCTAACCCCGCCTCTGAGAGCGGCAGCGCGACGCCCATACCTTTGGCCGCCACCTGCGCGGCATAGGTACGGAAAAACTCGCTGAATATCCGTCGGTCAAGGGCGTGCAGCAGCTCCGCCTCTCCGAGCCCGGCGCGGAAGGCATGCTCTTCCAGCACTTCTCCCTGGCTGGTCCACAGCCGCAGGGAAATCAGCCAGAAGCTGCTGCTCTCGGGAATGCGCGGCGAGGCGACGCTGCGGGCGATCATCAGCAGATGATTATCTTTAATCATGTGCCACTGCTCATCCAGCGACATCATGCTGCGCGTGCTGTGGATCCGCTCCTGCTGGGGTTCATAGACGGTGACCACGCCGCGCCCGCTGTTTTTCGAGGCGTAACAGGCAATGTCGGCCTGAGACATCACTTCCGCAGCCTGATAATTGCTGTCGTCAATCAGCGTGATCCCCGCGCTGGCGCCAATGCGGTGCAGGCGTCCTTCCCAGGAAAAATGGTAACTGTTGATGGCGTCAATCAGCCGGCCCGCAATGTAGCGTGCGCTTTCGACGTTGCAGTCCGGCAGCAGCAGGCCAAACTCGTCGCCGCCCAGACGCGCCAGCACGTCGCTGGAGCGCAGCATGGTCAGCATTAGCGAAGAAAGCTCGCGCAGGAGGGCGTCGCCCGCCGCGTGGCCTGCCGTATCGTTCACCGCCTTAAAGCGGTCAAGGTCGATAAAGACCAGCGCGTGACGCTGGTGGGTCTCCTGGACCGTCTGCAACAGGCGCTTCAGGTGATTTTCGAAGCTGACGCGGTTCGCCAGGTGGGTAAGGGCATCATGGGAGGCGCTGTAGCTCAGCTGGCGCAGCATTTTGCGCGATTCGGTTACGTCCTGAATCACCAGCACCGAGCCGATAGTATGACCGTCCAGGGTGCTGAGCGGGGTAATGCTGTAATGAATGTCGAAACTGCCGCCGTTCCGGCAGTTAAGCACCACATCCTGTTCGATATCGGTACGGGACATGTCGCCGCTGTGGATGTTTTCCATTAACGGTCCCTTCTCGCCGAAGGTAATGTGCAGCACCTCCAGAACGGGCTGACCCAGCGCTTCGCTTTGCGACCAGCCGCTCATCTTTTCGGCGACCGGGTTCATAAAGGTGATGTTCATGTCGACGTCGGTACACAGCACCGCTTCGCCGATGGAGTCGAGGGTGATATGCAGGCGCTCTTTTTCCTGGAACAGCGCCTCGTTCAGCTGCTTCACCTCGGTCATATCCATGTTGATGCCTAACAGCCGCTCCACTTCGCCCTGTTTGTTCAGCACCCGGTTTGCCAGGGAACGAATGTGGCGAATGCCATCCTTGACGCGAATGCGAAATTCCAGCTTGAAGGGGACCCTGGCCTGGAGTGATTCACGCAGCACCCGTTCGGCGTTCGCGCGATCTTCAGGCACGATGGCGTCATGCCAGAGCTGCCAGGAGGGCTTTATGTGCGCAGGGATCTCGTACAGCTCAAACATTCGTTTATCCCAGCTAATCACGTCTGGCTCAAGATCCCACTCCCAGATGCCAATCCCCCCGGCTTCGTTAGCGAGGGTGATGCGTTCCATCAGGCGCTTATTCACCCACTCGGTCTGCTTCAGGTCGTTGATGTCTTCAATCTGAGCAATAAAGTAGAGCGGCGTACCGTCGGCATGTCGCACGACGGAGACGGCCAGCAGCGCCCAGACCACCTCGCCGTTGCGGGTGTAGTAACGTTTTTCGAGGCTGTAGGTGTTGATCTCGCCGTGGATCAGCTGTTCGAGCTGTTCCAGGTCGGTATTTAAATCTTCCGGCCAGGTTAACTGCTGGAACGTGAGCGACTGGAGCTCCGACTGGCTGTAACCGAGGAAATTGCACAGCGCCTTGTTGGCCTGAAGCCACTGGCCCTCAATGCTCACCAGCGCCATGCCTATCGCGGAATATTCCATCGCATTACGAAAACGCTCTTCGCTTTCCGTGATGTGTTTACGCTCGGCCCGGAAGGCATACATCACCATCGTCATAATGTTGGCGGGGAGCAGCATCATCAGGAAGGGGAGCCACGGCGCGTTGAAGGTGACGATCATGCTGGAGGGCGTCATGGAGAGCGGGTTTCGCGCCATCATCAGGGATACCATCATGATGGTGGATAAAAAGATCAGGAACGCTTCCATACGCGGCAGGCGCACCGCGCTCCACATCAAAAGAACGATGATGCAGGTGAACGGCCACGGCAGCCAGGTAATTGCCGTCCAGCTCAGAACCAGCGTAACGACCAGGGTCACCAGCGTTTCCAGCAGCAGTTTGGGGTTGCGATGGCGCAGCAGATAATGCGGCTTAAACAGCAGACCTAACGGCACCAGCGCCAGTGCGCCAATGGATTCTGAGAGAACCCAGAAAAGAAAATTACGCAGCGGCTCTGCGCTCGGCACCAGAAAATGCACCAGAATGCCGCCCACCAGCGGCGGCACAACGGCACTGCCGAGGGCGAGTCGGACCCAGTCGTTGAGGTTTTGCAGTGGGTTATACCACGGGAGAAGCTTACGCAGTAACAGCGCGCCGATGGTGGCTTCAATGATATTGATCGCCGTGTAGGTGATGCTGATCGATTCCCATGAGAACAGCATCCACGAGGCAAAAATATTGCCAAAGGAGCAGGCGAGCGCAATGCCGGGCCACATTTTTCCCGCGTGGCGGTAAAACGCCACCATCATGATTGAGGTCGGAAACCACAATGGCGCCAGCAGCGTACCGAAGCGAGTCAGCTCAAGGGAAAATAAGGTGAAGATGAACGTGACCAGACCCAGACAGACAAGCCGCAGTAAAGGATGTGGGGTAGTGACCAAAACCCGCTGGTATTGTTTATTCATTACCGCTCTATCCAGGGACGCCGTGTTGTCAGGAGCCAGGTCCGGACGCGTAAAAGTAATAATTTGGTTTATGCTAGTACAAACATTTTACAATTCATATGCTGAGTGCTCAGATTTTGACTTCATAGACTTATAAAATAGTGACTCTGCGAAGAAGGGTGTGGAAATGGCGATTAAACGCGCGTAAAAATTTCGCTAAAGGCGAGAAGGGGCGCTTTTCAGCCCGCCTCGCATAACCTGCGCATTCGACTGGTATCACGCCCCCGAAATCCCTATAATTGCCGCGTTTGACGCTCCGGCGTCGTCCTTCCTTACATCCAGGTTAATCAGGTCGCTAAATTTATGACTGATAAGTCTCATCAGTGCGTCATCATAGGCATCGCCGGCGCATCGGCTTCAGGTAAAAGTCTTATTGCCAGTACGCTTTATCGCGAACTGCGTGAACAAGTGGGTGATGAGCATATCGGTGTTATTCCCGAAGACAGCTATTACAAAGATCAATCCCATCTTTCGATGGAAGAGCGCGTAAAAACCAACTACGACCATCCCAGTGCGATGGATCACAGCCTGCTGTTCCAGCATCTGGAAGCGCTGAAGCGCGGCGAGGCGATTGAACTGCCCGTCTACAGCTACGTGGAACATACCCGCACTCAGGAAACAATCCGCATCGAGCCCAAGAAAGTCATTATCCTTGAAGGGATTTTGCTGCTCACCGACGCCCGTCTGCGCGAATCAATGAACTTCTCGATTTTCGTCGACACCCCGCTGGATATCTGCCTGATGCGGCGTATCAAACGCGACGTTAACGAACGCGGCCGCTCCATGGACTCGGTGATGGCGCAGTATCAGAAAACCGTTCGCCCGATGTTCCTGCAATTTATTGAGCCTTCAAAACAATACGCCGATATTATTGTTCCTCGCGGCGGTAAAAACCGTATTGCTATTGACATCTTAAAAGCGAAAATCAGTCAGTTTTTTGAATAAGCCGCGTGAATTGTGTACCGTTCAGAGATAACCTGGTTTTGCCCTGATGCCGTAAAGCTTCAGGGCGCGATGCACGAAAGGAGAAAGTGCCATGCGTCTTTGTGACCGCGATATAGAAGCCTGGCTGGATGAAGGCCGCCTGTCTATCACCCCGCGTCCGCCGGTTGAGCGTATTAACGGCGTGACCGTCGATGTGCGTCTGGGGAATAAATTCCGCACCTTCAGCGGCCACACGGCACCGTTTATCGACCTCAGCGGGCCGAAAGACGAAGTCAGTGCGGCGCTGGATCGCGTCATGAGTGACGAAATCGTCATTGAAGAAGGCGAAGCGTTTTATCTCCATCCTGGCGAACTGGCGCTGGCGGTGACCTTTGAGTCCGTCACGCTGCCGGCGGATCTGGTGGGCTGGCTTGACGGACGCTCTTCCCTGGCGCGTCTGGGCCTGATGGTGCACGTTACCGCGCACCGTATCGATCCGGGCTGGTCTGGCCGTATCGTGCTGGAGTTCTTTAACGCCGGCAAACTGCCGCTGGCGCTTCGCCCGGGAATGATGATTGGTGCGTTGAGCTTCGAGCCGCTGACCGGCCCGGCAGACCGTCCTTATAACCGCCGTCAGGACGCAAAATATCGCGACCAGCAGGGTGCGGTTGCCAGTCGTATCGATAAAGACTGATCTGTGAGTTCACTGAGGAAGCCATGAGAAGAGTTCTGACAACGCTGATGATTTTGCTGGTGGTGCTGGTGGCTGGCCTTTCAGCGTTGGTGCTGCTGGTTAACCCGAACGACTTCCGGGCCTATATGGTGCGACAGGTTGAAGCGCGCAGCGGGTATGAACTCAAGCTGGACGGGCCGCTGCGCTGGCACGTCTGGCCTCAG
Organism: Enterobacter sp. GD03975; assembly: GCF_029838645.1. Taxonomy (NCBI): domain Bacteria; kingdom Pseudomonadati; phylum Pseudomonadota; class Gammaproteobacteria; order Enterobacterales; family Enterobacteriaceae; genus Enterobacter; species Enterobacter sp. GD03975. The sequence continues at coordinate 57,674 of NZ_JAOBZC010000004.1, read as the reverse complement.
CTCAGCATTCTCTCCGGGCGCATGTCACTTACCGCGCCGGGCGCCGCGCAGCCGCTGGTGACCGCGGATAACATGCGTCTTGATGTCGCGCTCATCCCGCTCTTGTCCCATCAGCTCCAGGTCGAACAGGTGATGCTGAAGGGCGCGGTGATCCAGCTTACGCCACAAACTGAAGCCGTTCGTCAGGCGGATGCCCCGGTCGAACCGCATGAAAACACCTTGCCTGACGTCCCGTCTGATGCTGGCTGGTCGTTCGATATTGGTAGTCTGAAGGTCGCTGACAGCGTGCTGGTTTTCCAGCATGAGGACGACGAGCAGATCACCGTACGCAATATCAACCTCAGGATGGAGCAGGACGCCAGCCATCACGCCACCGTGGAGTTCTCCGGGCGGATCAACCGCAATCAGCGCGATCTCAACCTGTCGATGAACGCGAACGTAAACGCTTCGGACTACCCGCATCAGCTGACGGCGGATATTCAGCAGCTCAACTGGCAGCTGACCGGCGCGGATTTACCCACAAAAGGTATCGCTGGCCAGGGTACGATGCAGGCGGTCTGGCATGAAGAGCGCAAACAGCTGGAACTGAACGCGCTAAACCTCCAGGCGAACGACAGTACTCTTAAAGGACAGGCGAGCGTCACGCTTGATGAAAAACCTAAGTGGGTGCTGGATCTGCAATTCGACAGGCTGAACCTTGAGAATCTGCTTCCGTCGCAACCGGTGAACGCAGCAGATGAGGGGGTCACGCAGGTAGGGCAAAGCCAGGTCACGCAAACGCGTCCGGTGATCTCCTCCAATCTCGATCGGCCTGACTACAACGGCCTGCGAGGCTTTACCGCCGACATCCTGCTGAAAGCGAACAGCGTGCGCTGGCGTGGGATTGATTTTACCGACGTCAGCAGCCAGATGTTCAACCACAATGGCCTGCTGGTTATCTCTGAGCTCAGCGGAAAAATGGGGGCCGGGAATATCTCCCTGCCGGGCACGCTGGACGTACGCAAAGACGTTGCCAGCGCCGCGTTCCAGCCGCGTCTGGAAAACGTTGAGATTGGCACCATCCTGAAAGCCTTTAACTATCCGATTGCCCTGACGGGGCAGCTGTCGCTGGCGGGGGATTTCTCCGGCACGAAGATTGATGCGGACGCCTTCCGCCGGAGCTGGCAGGGGCGGGCGCACGTTGAGCTGAAAGATTCGCGCATGGAAGGGCTGAACTTCCAGCAGCTGGTGCAGCAGGCGGTAAAGCGCAGCAGCAGCGTGAAGGCGAATGAAAACTACGACAGCGCCACCCGTCTCGACAGCTTTACCAGCGAGCTTGCCCTCGACAACGGTCAGCTCTCGCTCGACGAGATGCAGGGAGCCTCGTCTCTGCTGGCGCTGACCGGCAACGGTGCGCTGGATCTGGTGAAAGAGACGGCTGACACCCGCTTTAACGTCCGCGTGAAGGCCGGCTGGGAAGGTGAAGGCCAGCTTGTTGAGTTCCTGAAAGAGACGCCAATACCGCTGCGCGTCTACGGAAAGTGGCAGGCGCTGAACTACAGTTTACAGGTCGATCAGATCCTGCGTAAGCATCTTCAGGATGAAGCGAAACGTCGGCTGAATGACTGGGCGGACCGCAATAAAGAGTCCCAGTCAGGTAAGGATGTGAAAAAGCTGCTCGATAAGCTCTGATGCCTGTTGTGCCGGATGGTGGCTTCGCCTTACCCGGCCTACAACAGCCAGACACCGTAGGCCGGGTAAGCGAAGCGCCACCCGGCTTTTTTACACCTCAAAATCCCTCTCATCGTCACCGCGCAGCGGGATCAGCTGCACCTTCTGCACGCGATGGCTTTCCACCTGCAAGGTTTTAATCATGTAATCCCCCACCTGAACCTCTTCGCCCGGCTGCGGAATACGTTGCAGATATTCCATCAGCAAACCGGCGATGGTGTGGTATTCGCGCTTCTCGTCCAGCGGAAGCGGAACGAACTGCACCAGATCTTCAAGCGGCATGTGGCCGTTAGCGGTCCAGCTGCCGTCGGCGTTTTTCTGAATATCGTGGCGCGCGTCGATCTCATCCACCTCATTTGGCAGATTACCGGCGATGGTTTCCATAACGTCGCTGAGCGTCACCAGCCCTTCCACAGAGCCAAATTCATCCACGACAAACGCGAAGTGGGTCCGCGCATTACGGAACTGCTCCAGCGCGGAGAGCAGCGGCAGCGCTTCCGGGAAGACCAGCGGCTGGCGCACCAGCGCGCGCAGGTTGAGCGGCTCACCGTGCAGCTGCTGTTGCAGCAGGTCGATCACGTGCACCACGCCCAGCAGCTCTTCTTCCTCGTCCCCGCCGGTGACGACCACGCGGGTGTGCTGGTTTTTATCCAGCAGGGCGCGGATCTGCTCTTCCGGCGCCGTCAGATCTATATGCTCAATGTCGTGACGGGAGGTCATGATGCTGCTGACGGAGCGCTGGTTGAGATTGAGCACGCGCTCTATCATCCGGCGCTCCTGCGGGTTGAAGATCTGCCCGTCGCTGTGGTCGGCAAGCATCGCCGCGGACTCGGCGTCCAGCTCGGCATCCTCTTTCCTGCCGCTCAGCAGGCGCATCACCGTATCGGCGGTGCGCTGTCGTAGCGTTTGGTTTGCGGAGAGAAAGCGGCGGCGGTTGAAGATGGCCAGCTGGTTCAGGAACTCTATCAGCACCGAGAAGCCAATTGCGGCGTACAGATAGCCTTTCGGGATATGGAAGCCGAAGCCATCCGCAACGAGGCTAAAGCCAATCATCAGCAGGAAGCTGAGGCACAGGATCACGATGGTCGGGTGGCTGTTTACAAATCGCGTCAGGGCCTTGCTGGCGAGCACCATCAGGGTAATGGCGATGATCACGGCGGCCATCATCACGGCCAGGTGGTCAACCATCCCGACGGCGGTGATCACCGAGTCGAGAGAGAAGACGGCGTCCAGCACCACGATTTGCGCGACCACCGGCCAGAATTTAGCGCCGCGTCGCTGGGTGGGGTTTTCGCTGTCTTTCCCCTCCAGCCGCTCGTTAAGCTCAACGGTGGCCTTGAACAGCAGGAACAGTCCGCCGAAAAGCATGATCAGATCGCGGGCGCTAAAGCTCAGGCTTTGAACGGTGAAAAGGGGTTTGGTCAGCGTAACCAGCCAGGAGATAGAGGCCAGCAGCAGCAGACGCATCACCATGGCGAGCAGAAGGCCCGTCACGCGGGCGCGGTCGCGCTGCGAGGGAGGCAATTTATCCGCAAGGATGGCGATAAACACCAGGTTATCAATCCCGAGCACTAATTCAATGACGACGAGCGTCACCAGCCCGGCCCAGATTGATGGATCGGCAATCCATTCCATAGTAAACGCAATACCTTCTGTTATATGACGAATGTCACACTTCGATCATGGATAAAGCCGACCAAAATTGCAATGCCGGGGTGAGATTTCTCTTAATGCTACACTGAGGTAAAACCGATTTAGGGCGCGCTGTAAATAAGTTAATTGCGAAGATTTAATTACAATGAACGATAATTAGGATATATCGCAGGAAATGGTTTGGCGCGCAATTTTGTCAATATAAAGAAAATCCGAAAACCTCAAAACTTTGCTCTTAATATTAATCTTAAAAACGAATATTAGGACGGTTGTCTCCTTGCCTGCTAATAGGTTAGCTGCAACAATTCTCCCAGCATCAAATGTTAAATTTCCTTGTTGCTATTTTTGTTTCGGTCTTTAGTGAAGGTAATTCATTATCAACCGTGCCTTTGACGTGGTTGATATATTCTACAAAAGGCCATGTTCAGAAGGGTGTCTATCCATAACGCATTGTTTAGTCAGTGTATTGGTAACTGAAAGCCAAGGGCGGTAGCGTGCCTGAAAGCGTGTGAATCAGCCTCAATTATTCTGTCAATAGCCAACAGATGAATAAGCTTACTTTAGGACTGATGCCAGTTATATTGCTAAATGATTAACTGCATTCTGATTGTCACCACGACCCGCGCTTATTTAAATTGCACAGGATAATTACTCTGCCAAAGTGATAAATAATCAATGATGAAATCCAAAATGAAATTGATGCCATTATTGGTGTCTGTGACCTTGATGAGTGGTTGCACGGTCTTTCCCGGCAGCAATATGTCAACAATGGGCAAGGATGTGATTAAGCAGCAGGACGCTGACTTTGATCTCGACAAAATGGTGAATGTTTATCCATTAACCCCACGTCTGGTAGAACAATTGCGCCCGCGTCCAAACGTTGCTCAGCCAAATATGTCGCTGGACCAGGAAATTGCCTCTTACCAGTATCGCGTGGGGCCGGGTGACGTTATTAACGTGACCGTCTGGGATCACCCGGAACTGACCACGCCTGCGGGCCAGTACCGCAGCTCAAGCGACACCGGTAACTGGGTCCAGTCCGATGGCACCATGTTCTATCCGTACATTGGTAAAGTGCACGTTGCGGGCAAAACGCTTGCTGAGATCCGTAGTGATATTACCGGCCGCCTGGCGCAGTACATTGCTGACCCGCAGGTGGACGTTAATATCGCCGCGTTCCGCTCCCAGAAAGCGTATATCTCCGGCCAGGTTAACAAATCCGGCCAGCAGGCTATCACCAACGTACCGCTCACCGTTCTGGACGCGATCAACGCCGCGGGCGGTTTAACCGACGGCGCCGACTGGCGCAACGTGGTGCTGACCCACAACGGTAAAGAGCAGCGCATTTCGCTTCAGGCGCTGATGCAAAACGGCGACCTGACCCAGAACCGCCTGCTTTATCCGGGCGATATTCTTTACGTGCCGCGCAATGACGATCTCAAAGTGTTCGTGATGGGCGAAGTGAAGAAACAGAGCACCCTCAAGATGGACTTCAGCGGTATGACCCTGACCGAAGCGCTGGGCAATGCGGAAGGCATCGATCTGACCGCCTCCAACGCCAGCGGCATCTTCGTGATCCGTCCTATCAAAGGCGAGAACGCGAAGGGCAAGATTGCCAATATCTACCAGCTGGATATGTCCGACGCGACGTCTCTGGTCATGGCAACGTCGTTCCGTCTCCAGCCATACGATGTGGTCTACGTCACCACCGCGCCGGTTGCCCGCTGGAACCGTCTGATCAACCAGTTGCTGCCTACCATCAGTGGCGTTCGCTACATGACGGATACGGCGAGCGACATTCATACCTGGTAAGCCGCGATGTTTAACAAAATTCTGGTGGTGTGCGTGGGGAACATTTGCCGTTCCCCCACGGCTGAAAGGCTGCTGAAAAATTACCAGCCTGCGTTAACGGTCGACTCCGCAGGGCTTGGCGCGCTGGTTGGAAAAGGTGCCGACGAGCGTGCATCAAGCGTAGCCCTTGAACATAACCTCTCACTCGACGGGCACGTTGCCCGTCAGGTCTCTGGCCGGATGTGCCGGGAATATGACCTGATCCTCGCGATGGAAAAACGCCACATTCACGCGCTGTGCGATATCGCACCGGAGATGCGCGGCAAGGTGATGCTGTTTGGTCACTGGGATGGTGAGCGCGAAATTCCCGATCCGTATCGCAAGAGCCGCGAGGCCTTTGAGGCGGTATACACCTTACTAGACCAGTCTGCCCGCCAGTGGGCGCAGGCACTGAAAGCTCAGCAGGGATAACAATGACAGAAAAAACAAAACCTTCTGCCGCCCCGACGTCGGGCAGTGATGAAATCGATATCGGTCGCCTTGTCGGGACCGTTATTGAAGCGAAATGGTGGGTGCTGGGTATTACCGCCGTTTTTGCCGTGGCGGCGATCGTTTATACGCTGTTCGCGACGCCGATTTACAGCGCCGATGCGCTGGTGCAGATCGAACAAAATACCGGTAACTCACTGGTTCAGGATATCGGCTCGGCGCTGGCCAATAAGCCACCGGCGTCGGAAGCCGAAATTCAGCTGATCCAGTCGCGCCTGGTTCTGGGCAAAACGGTTCACGATTTGGGGCTGGATATTGCGGTCACCAAAAATACCTTCCCGGTGTTTGGCGCAGGCTGGGATCGCCTGATGGGGCGCAGTAACGATACGGTAAAAGTTACCGACTTCGTGATTCCAAAAGGGGCAGGGGATCAAACCTTTACCCTGACCGTGCTGGGACCGAAACAGTATCAGCTGACCAGCGACGCGGGCTTGAGCGTGCGCGGAGAGGTGGGGCAGATGCTGACCAAAGACGGCGTGAGCATCCGGGTTGGCGCCATCCACGCGCACGAGGGCGGTGAGTTTACGGTCACCAAGTACTCCACGCTCGGGATGATCAACAATCTGCAAAACAACCTGACCGTTACCGAAAACGGCAAGGACACCGGCGTTCTGAGCATGACCTTCACCGGTGAAGATAAAGATCAAATTCGCGACATCCTGAACAGCATCGCCCGCAACTATCTTGAGCAGAATATCGAGCGCAAGTCTGCGGAGGCCGCGAAAAGCCTGGCGTTCCTCAGTAAACAGCTGCCGGAAGTGCGCGCCCGTCTGGACGACGCCGAAAATAAGCTGAACGCGTACCGTCAGGATAAAGACTCCGTCGACCTGCCGCTGGAGGCGAAATCGGTTCTCGACTCCATGGTCAATATCGACGCGCAGCTGAACGAGCTGACCTTCAAAGAGGCGGAAATTTCCAAGCTCTATACCAAGCGTCACCCGGCGTACCGCACGCTGCTGGAGAAACGCCGCACGCTGGAAGAAGAGAAGGCGAAGCTGAACGACCGCGTGACCGCGATGCCGAAGACGCAGCAGGAAATCGTGCGTCTGACGCGTGACGTGGAATCCGGCCAGCAGGTGTATATGCAACTGCTGAACAAACAGCAGGAGCTGAAAATCACCGAAGCCAGCACCGTCGGCGACGTGCGTATCGTTGACCCGGCTATCACCCAGCCGGGCGTGCTGAAGCCGAAGAAGGCGCTGATTATCTTCGGCAGCATTATTCTCGGCCTGATGCTCTCCATCGTCGGCGTGCTGCTGCGTTCCCTGTTCAACCGCGGTATCGAAAGCCCGCAGGTGCTGGAAGAGCACGGTATCAGCGTTTACGCCAGCATCCCGCTTTCCGAGTGGCAGAAGTCGCGTGACAACGTCAAAACCGTTAAGGGCGTGAAGCGTTACAAACAGAGCCAGCTGCTGGCCGTGGGTAACCCGACCGACCTGGCGATTGAAGCGGTGCGCAGCCTGCGTACCAGCCTCCACTTCGCCATGATGCAGGCCAAAAACAACGTCCTGATGATGACCGGCGTGAGCCCGTCAATCGGTAAAACCTTCGTCTGCGCCAACCTGGCGGCGGTGGTGAGCCAGACCAACAAGCGCGTGCTGCTGATCGACTGCGATATGCGTAAGGGCTACACCCATGAGCTGCTGGGGACCAACAACGTTAACGGCCTGTCCGAAATCCTGCTCGGGAAAGGGGAAATCAGCGAGAGCGCCAAGCCGACGTCGATTCCGAAATTTGACCTGATCCCGCGCGGCCAGGTGCCGCCAAACCCGTCTGAACTACTGATGAGCGAGCGCTTCACGCAGCTGATCGAGTGGGCGAGCAAAAACTATGACCTGGTGCTGATCGATACCCCGCCAATTCTGGCCGTCACCGACGCCGCCGTCGTGGGGCGTCATGCGGGCACCACGCTGATGGTTGCACGCTATGCGGTGAACACCCTGAAGGAAGTGGAAACCAGCCTGAGCCGCTTCGAGCAGAACGGCATCGAGGTGAAAGGGGTCATCCTGAACTCCATCTTCCGCCGCGCGACCGGGTATCAGGATTACGGCTATTACGAGTACGAATACAAGTCTGACTCTAAATAACAAAACACACCCCACACCCCACACCCCTCACCCCGGTCCTCTCCCCTCAGGGGGGAGGGTTAGGGTGAGGGGTGGGGGCAGGAGGAATACATGAGCACACAACGCCCTTTGATTTCTATCTATATGCCGACATGGAATCGTCAGCAGCTGGCGATCCGCGCGATTAAATCGGTCCTGCGTCAGGATTACGATAACTGGGAACTGATTATCGTGGATGACTGTTCCTCCTCTTACGAACAGCTGCAAAAATTTGTTGAAGACCTGAACGATCCGCGCGTGGTGTACACGCACAACGCCATCAACTCCGGGGCGTGCGCGGTGCGCAATCAGGCGATTATGCAGGCGAAAGGGCAGTATCTCACCGGTATCGACGACGATGACGAATGGACGCCAAACCGCCTGTCTATTTTCCTGTCGCACAAGGCGCAGCTGGTGACTCACGCGTTTCTCTATGCCAACGACTACGTCTGTCAGGGCGAGGTGTATTCGCAGCCGGCCAGCCTGCCGCTGTATCCGAAATCACCCTATTCCCGCCGCCTGTTCTACAAGCGCAACATTATCGGCAATCAGGTGTTTACCTGGGCGTGGCGCTTTAAGGAGTGCCTGTTCGATACCGAGCTGAAGGCCGCGCAGGATTACGACATCTTCCTGCGCATGGTGGTGGAGTACGGCGAGCCGTGGAAGGTGGAAGAGGCCACGCAGATCCTGCACATCAACCACGGAGAGATGCAGATCACCTCGTCACCGAAAAAATTCTCGGGCTACTTCCATTTTTACCGCAAGCACAAGGACAAGTTTGACCGTGCCAGCCGGAAGTATCAGCTCTTTACCCTCTATCAGATCCGCAATAAGCGCATGAACTGGCGCACGCTGCTGACGCTGCTGTCGGTGCGTAACGGCAAGCGTCTGGCTGACGGGCTTCGGGGGAAATAATGTTTCTGGAAGATTGCCGCGCAAACAGCTGGAGCCTGCGTCCGTGCTGCATGGTTCTGGCCTACCGTATTGCGCACTTTTGCTCGGTGTGGCGCAAGAAAAACGTACTGAACAATATCTGGGCCGCGCCGGTGCTGGTGCTGTATCGCATCATCACCGAATGCTTTTTTGGCTATGAAATTCAGGCCGCGGCCACCATTGGTCGCCGCTTTACCATTCATCACGGCTATGCGGTCGTCATCAACAAATTCGTGGTCGCGGGTGATGATTTCACCATTCGCCACGGGGTGACGATCGGCAACCGCGGGCCGGACAGCCTGGCCTGCCCGGTCATCGGCAATAACGTCGAGCTGGGGGCGAACGTGGTGATGATTGGCGATATTAGCGTAGGCAATAACGTGACGATTGGCGCAGGCAGCGTGGTGCTGGACAGCATTCCGGACAACGCGCTGGTGGTGGGTGAAAAAGCCCGCGTGAAGGTGATTAAATGAACATTCTGCAATTTAACGTGCGCCTCGCAGAGGGCGGGGCGGCAGGCGTAGCGCTGGATCTGCACCAGCGCGCGCTGCAAAAAGGACTCCAGTCGCGCTTCGTTTACGGTTACGGCAAGGGCGGCAAGAAAAGCGTCAGCCATGATAACTATCCGCAGGTGCTGAAGCAGACGCCGCGTCTGACCTCCATCGCCAATATTGCGCTGTTCCGCCTGTTTAACCGCGATCTGTTTGGCAACCTGAATAATCTTTACCGCACCGTCACCCGCACCAGCGGCCCGGTTGTGCTGCACTTCCACGTGCTGCACAGCTACTGGCTGAATCTGGATGAGGTGGTGGCGTTTTGCGGCAAGGTGAAGGCGCACAAGCCGGATACCCGGTTCGTCTGGACGCTGCACGACCACTGGAGCGTGACCGGACGCTGCGCGTTCACCGACGGATGCGAGGGCTGGAAAAACGCCTGCCAGAAATGCCCCACGCTCAGCAACTACCCGCCGGTGAAGGTGGATCGCGCGCATCAGCTGGTTGAGGGCAAGCGTCAGCTGTTCCGCGACATGCTTTCGCTCGGCTGCACGTTTATCTCTCCAAGCCAGCACGTGGCGGATGCTTTTAACAGCCTTTACGGGGCAGGGCGCTGCAAGATCATCAACAACGGTATTGATGTGGCGACGGAAGAGATCCTGGCCGAACTGACGCCCGTGGCCGTTACCGCCGGCAAGCCGAAAATTGCGGTCGTCGCCCATGACCTGCGCTACGACGGCAAAACCAACCAGCAGCTGGTGCGCGACATGATGGCGCTCGGCGACAAAATTGAACTGCATACCTTTGGCAAATTCTCGCCGTTCGAAGGCGCTAACGTGGTGAATCACGGGTTTGAAACCGACAAGCGCAAGCTGATGAGCGCGCTCAACGGCATGGACGCGCTGGTGTTCAGCTCTCGCGTGGACAACTATCCGCTGATCCTGTGCGAAGCGCTCTCTATTGGCGTGCCGGTGATTGCCACCCACAGCGACGCGGCGCGGGAAGTGCTGGAGAAATCGGGCGGTAAAACGTTCGCCGAGCAGGAGGTGCTGCCGCTGGTGCAGCTGTCGAAGGCCGATATTGCGCAGGCCGTTTTTGGCACGGACCTGGAATCGTTCCGCAACCGCAGCCGCAAAGCATACAGCGGACAACAGATGCTGGAGGAGTATGTCTCGTTCTATCAGAATCTGTAGTTATCTGCTGCTGCCGCTGATTTACCTGCTGGTCAACGTTAAGATTGCCCAGCTCGGTGAAAGCTTCCCGATCACCATCGTCACCTTCCTGCCGGTTCTGCTGTTGCTGTACGTTGACAAGCTTAACCTCAAAAAGCTGATGATTGCGCTGGGGATCGGGTTTGGCCTGACGGCGTTTAACTACATCTTTGGTCAGTCGCTGGATGCCAGCAAATATGTCACCTCCACCATGCTGTTTGTTTATATCGTTATCATTATTGGCATGGTATGGAGTATTCGCTTTAAAACTATTTCTCCGCACAATTATCGGAAAATCCTCAGGTTCTTTTATATTGCCGTTGGGCTGATTGTTATGCTTGCGGCAATGGAGATGGCGCAAATTATTCTCACGGGCGGCAGTAGCCTGATGGAAATAATTTCGAAATATCTTATATACAGTAACAGCTATGTACTGAACTTCATTAAGTTTGGTGGCAAGCGTACTACCGCGCTCTATTTTGAACCGGCGTTTTTTGCTCTGGCATTAATCTCAATTTGGCTCAGCATCAAACAGTTCGGTATCAAAACCCCCAAGACCGATGCTATGATTCTTGCAGGAATCGTTCTGTCTGGGTCGTTCTCAGGGGTAATGACGTTTATCCTGTTTTACCTGCTTGAATGGGCGTTCCAGTACCTGAACAAAGAGGCGATTAAGAAAAAACTGCCGCTGGCGATAATCTCTCTGACGGTATTTTTAGTGGGCGTCATATTCGCGTTTCCGTACATTTCAGAACGTCTGGGTGATTTGGGAACGGAAGGTTCTTCGTCCTATTATCGCATCGTGGGTCCACTGGTGATGGTGGGTTATTCCTTAACCCATATTGATGGCGTAGTAAGATTCGGCTCACTTTACGAATATGTTGCATCATTCGGAATCTTTAACGGTGCGGACGTCGGAAAAACCATAGACAATGGTCTGTATCTGTTAATTATTTATTTTTCCTGGTTCGCCGTACTATTGACACTGTGGTATCTGTTTAAAGTTTTCAAAATGATGATTAACGCGTTTGGTGATAACCAGAACTTTCGCGTGCAACTTTATCTGTTCACACCGGTGTCGCTGTTTTTTACCGGGTCAATATTTAGCCCGGAATATGCTTTCTTAATTGTCTGTCCGTTTATTTTGCGCAAAGCGCTCAATATTACGCGCGTATGACGAAATGAGGTGATTTATGTTTCTTAGCGTCATTACTGTCGCCTTTCGTAACTACGAAGGGGTGGTAAAAACCTGGCGCTCGCTGCGCAACCTGGCGCGCGATCCGAGCCTCACGTTTGAGTGGATCGTGGTCGATGGCGGCTCGAACGACGGCACGGCGGAGTTCCTGGAAAAACTCAACGGTGAGTTCAACTTACGTTACATCAGCGAGAAAGATAAAGGCATTTACGATGCGATGAATAAAGGCATCAGCATGGCGCAGGGGCGCTACGCCATCTTCCTCAATTCCGGCGACGTGTTCCATGAGGATGTGGCGCTGTTTGCCCGCCAGCTGGCGCGCCAGAAAGAAGATGCGATGTTTATCGGCGATGCGCTGCTTGATTTCGGTGAAGGGAAAAAAGTGCTGCGCGGCGCGAAGCCAGGCTGGTATATCTACCACAGCCTGCCGGCCAGCCATCAGGCTATTTTCTTCCCGATGAGCGGCCTGAAAAAACAGCCTTACGATTTGCGCTATAAAGTGTCATCAGATTATGCCCTGGCCGCCAGCCTGTACAAATCCGGCTACCCGTTCCGTCGAATTAAAGGACTGGTATCTGAATTTTCAATGGGCGGCGTGTCAACTTCAAATAATCTGGAATTGTGTCAGGATGCCAAAAACGTGCAGCGTAAAATATTACGCGTGCCGGGGTTCTGGGCGGAATTATCTTATTTCTTACGTCTGAAAACGACGGGTAAAGCGAAAGCCTTATATAACAAAGCCTGAGATATAAGGAAACGTAATGCAGGAATTAAATGGATTCTCCGTGCCGAAAGGTTTTCGGGGCGGGAGCGGTATTAAGGTTCAACTGTGGTGGGCCGTTCAGGCAACGTTATTTGCCTGGTCCCCGCAAATACTGTACCGCTGGCGCGCATTTTTACTGCGCCTGTTTGGGGCAAAAATAGGAAAAAACGTAGTCATTCGTCCTTCGGTGAAAATTACTTATCCCTGGAAATTAACGCTTGGGGATTACGCCTGGGTAGGGGATGACGCAGTGTTATATACCCTTGGCGAGATTACGATTGGCGCAAATTCGGTGGTGTCACAGAAGTGTTATTTGTGCACCGGCAGCCACGATTTTATGAGCCCGCATTTTGATATTACCGCTACGCCTATTGTAATCGGTGAAAAATGCTGGCTGGCAACGGATGTTTTTGTTGCACCCGGTGTTTCTGTTGGCGATGGCACGGTAGTCGGTGCCCGCAGCAGCGTTTTTAAATCGCTACCGGCAAATAAAGTTTGCCGTGGCAACCCCGCAGTGGTGATACGCGAACGCGTTGAAACTGAAAAACTTTGATAAGTACAGAGGAATATAAACATGTCTAAAGTCGCTCTCATCACCGGCGTTACCGGACAAGATGGTTCTTACCTGGCAGAATTGCTGCTGGAAAAAGGGTATGAAGTTCACGGTATTAAGCGTCGTGCCTCTTCATTCAACACCGAGCGTGTCGATCACATTTACCAGGATCCGCATGCGGCAAACCCGAAATTCCATCTGCACTACGGCGACCTGACCGATACCTCCAACCTGACCCGCATCCTGCAAGAAGTGCAGCCGGATGAAGTGTACAACCTGGGGGCGATGAGCCACGTTGCGGTTTCTTTCGAGTCCCCGGAATACACCGCCGACGTGGATGCGATGGGTACGCTGCGTCTGCTGGAAGCGATTCGCTTCCTCGGTCTTGAGAAGAAAACCCGCTTCTACCAGGCATCCACTTCCGAGCTGTACGGCCTGGTGCAGGAAATCCCGCAGAAAGAGACCACACCGTTCTACCCGCGTTCCCCGTACGCTGTGGCGAAACTGTACGCTTACTGGATCACCGTGAACTACCGTGAATCCTACGGCATGTACGCCTGTAACGGCATTCTGTTTAACCACGAATCTCCGCGTCGCGGCGAAACCTTCGTGACCCGCAAAATCACCCGTGCGATCGCCAACATCGCTCAGGGCCTGGAGTCTTGCCTGCACCTCGGCAACATGGATTCCCTGCGTGACTGGGGCCATGCGAAAGACTACGTGAAAATGCAGTGGATGATGTTGCAGCAGGAGCAGCCAGAAGACTTCGTGATTGCGACCGGCGTGCAGTACTCCGTACGTCAGTTCGTTGAGATGGCTGCGGCACAGCTGGGCATCAAGCTGCGCTTCGAAGGCACCGGCGTGGAAGAGAAGGGTATCGTTGTTTCCGTGACCGGCCACGACGCACCGGGCGTGAAGCCTGGCGACGTGATTGTCCAGGTTGATCCGCGCTACTTCCGTCCTGCTGAAGTGGAAACCCTGCTGGGCGACCCAACCAAAGCGCACGAGAAGCTGGGCTGGAAACCAGAAACCACCCTGCAAGAAATGGTATCCGAGATGGTGGCCAAAGATCTTGAAGCAGCGAAAAAACACTCCCTGCTCAAGTCTCATGGCTACGAGGTTGCCATCGCGCTGGAGTCCTGAGAATGACAAAACAACGTATTTTTGTCGCCGGTCATCGCGGAATGGTGGGTTCCGCGATTGTTCGCCAGCTGGAACAGCGCGGCGACGTCGAGGTGATTGTTCGCACGCGCGACGAGCTGAACCTGCTTGACAGCAAAGCGGTGGAGGATTTCTTCGCCAGCGAACGTATCGACCAGGTGTATCTGGCGGCGGCGAAGGTGGGCGGCATTGTCGCTAACAACACCTACCCGGCGGATTTCATCTACGAGAACATGATGATTGAGAGCAACATCATTCACGCGGCGCATCTGCACAACGTGAACAAGCTGCTGTTCCTCGGCTCATCCTGTATCTACCCGAAGATGGCGAAGCAGCCGATTGCCGAAAGCGAACTGTTGCAGGGCACGCTGGAAGCCACTAACGAGCCGTATGCGATTGCGAAAATTGCCGGGATCAAGCTGTGTGAATCCTACAACCGTCAGTATAACCGCGACTATCGCTCGGTGATGCCGACCAACCTGTACGGACCGCACGATAACTTCCACCCGAGCAATTCCCACGTGATCCCGGCGCTGCTACGTCGCTTCCACGAGGCGACTGCCGAAAACGCCCCGGATGTGGTGGTGTGGGGCAGCGGGACGCCAATGCGCGAATTCCTGCACGTGGACGACATGGCGGCTGCCAGCATTCACGTGATGGAGCTGGATCGCGAGGTGTGGCAGGAAAACACCGAGCCGATGCTGTCGCACATTAACGTCGGGACCGGCGTGGACTGCACCATTCGCGAGCTGGCGCAGACCATCGCGCAGGTGGTGGGCTACAAGGGCCGTGTGGTGTTTGACGCGACCAAACCGGACGGCACGCCGCGCAAGCTGCTGGACGTGACCCGTCTGCATCAGCTGGGCTGGTATCACGAGGTCTCACTGGAGCAGGGGCTGGCCAGCACCTACCAGTGGTTCCTGGAAAACCAGCACCGCTTCCGGGGGTAATGATGTTTTTAAGTCAGGAAGATTTTGCCACGGTGGTGCGTTCCACTCCGCTCATCTCAGTTGATTTGATCGTGGAGAACGAACGCGGCGAGTTCTTGCTGGGGAAACGAACCAATCGTCCTGCACAGGGCTTCTGGTTCGTGCCCGGCGGGCGCGTGCAGAAGGATGAGACGCTGGCAAATGCCTTCGAGCGTCTCACTCTGGCGGAACTGGGCCTGCAACTGCCGATGGCAGCGGGCCAGTTTTACGGGGTCTGGCAGCACTTCTATGACGACAACTTTTCAGGCACCGGCTTCACCACGCACTACATCGTGCTGGGGTTCCGCCTGAAGGTGAGTGAGGCAGACCTGCGTCTGCCTGATTCTCAGCATGACGATTACCGCTGGTTAACGCCAGAGGCGCTGCTGGCAAGCGACAACGTCCACGACAACAGTCGGGCGTACTTCCTCGCGGAACGTCAGGCCGAGGTGCCAGGCCTATGAAAATCCTCGTCTACGGAATTAACTACTCGCCGGAATTAACCGGTATCGGGAAATACACCGGCGAGATGGTCGAGTGGATGGCGAGCCAGGGACATGACGTGCGGGTGATTACCGCCCCGCCGTACTACCCGGAGTGGAAGGTAGGCGAACGCTATTCCAGCTGGCGCTATCGCCGCGAAGAGGGGGCCGCGACCGTCTGGCGCTGCCCGCTCTACGTGCCGAAACAGCCCTCGACGCTGAAACGTTTAATTCATCTGGGCAGCTTTGCCCTGAGCAGTTTCTTCCCGCTGATGGCGCAGCGTCGCTGGAAGCCGGATCGCATCATCGGCGTGGTGCCGACGCTGTTCTGCACGCCGGGCATGCGCCTGCTGGGAAAACTCTCCGGCGCGCGCACCCTGCTGCACATTCAGGATTATGAAGTGGACGCCATGCTCGGTCTGGGGATGGCCGGGAAAGGCAAGGGCGGCAAGGTGGCGAAGCTCGCCAGCGCCTTTGAGCGCAGCGGCCTGCACAACGTGGATTATGTTTCGACCATCTCGCGCTCGATGATGAACAAGGCGCAGGAGAAGGGCGTTCCGGCGGAAAAGGTGATCTTCTTCCCGAACTGGTCCGAAGTGGCACGCTTCCGCGATGTAACAGAACACGATGCGCAGGCGCTGCGCGCGAAGCTCGGCTTGCCTGCGGAACAAAAAATTATTCTTTACTCAGGCAACATCGGTGAAAAACAGGGGCTGGAGAGCGTGATTGACGCCGCGCTTCAGCTGAGCGAACACCCGTGGATGTTTGTGATTGTCGGTCAGGGCGGCGGTAAGGCGCGGCTGGAGAAAATGGCCAGCGAGCGCGGACTGACCAACATCCGCTTCTTCCCGCTTCAGTCTTATGACGCGCTGCCCGCGCTGCTGAAAATGGCGGATTGCCATCTGGTAGTGCAAAAACGCGGCGCGGCGGATGCGGTGCTGCCGTCCAAGCTGACCAATATTCTGGCAGTGGGCGGAAACGCGGTGATTACGGCAGAAGCCGGAACCGAATTAGGCCAGCTGTGCAACAGCTACCCGGGCATTGCCGTTTGCGTGGAGCCGGAATCGGTCCCTGCGCTGGTAACCGGAATTGAGCAGGCACTCGCCATGCCAAAAGAGAACACGGTGGCACGTGAATATGCCGAACGCACGCTCGAGAAAGAGAACGTGCTGAGCCAATTTATTGCAGATATACGGGGATAAATCATGAGTCAAACCACTTTGTATCCGGTCGTAATGGCGGGTGGATCCGGGAGCCGGTTGTGGCCACTGTCCCGCGTGCTTTATCCAAAACAATTTCTGTGTCTGAAGGGCGACCTCACCATGCTGCAAACGACGGTTAACCGTCTGCACGGCGTGGAGTGCGAAAGCCCGGTGGTGATCTGCAACGAACAGCACCGCTTTATCGTTGCCGAGCAGCTGCGCCAGCTGAACAAACTGACCGAAAATATCATTCTGGAGCCTGCCGGACGTAACACTGCGCCCGCTATCGCCCTTGCAGCGCTGGCGGCAAAACGCAGCAGCCCGGACTGCGATCCGCTGATGCTGGTGCTGGCGGCTGACCACGTTATCCAGCAGGAAGACGCCTTCCGCGACGCGGTTCGGGCGGCCATTCCTTATGCAGAAGACGGCAAGCTGGTGACCTTCGGCATCGTGCCGGACCTGCCGGAAACCGGCTATGGCTACATTCGCCGCGGCAGCGTAACGCCGGGCGAGGGCGACAGCGTGGCCTTTGACGTGGCGCAGTTTGTCGAGAAGCCTAATCTGGAAACCGCGCAGGCGTACGTGGCCAGCGGTGAATACTACTGGAACAGCGGCATGTTCCTGTTCCGCGCCGGGCGCTATCTGGAAGAACTGGAAAAATACCGTCCGGATATCTTAAGCGCCTGCGAAAAAGCGATGGCGGTGGTGGACCCGGATCTCGATTTTATCCGCGTGGATGAAGAGGCCTTCCTCGCCTGTTCGGAAGAGTCCATCGACTATGCGGTGATGGAACGCACGGCAGATGCGGTAGTGGTGCCGATGGATGCGGGCTGGAGCGACGTTGGCTCCTGGTCATCACTGTGGGAGATAAGCGCACACACCCCGGAGGGTAACGTCCATCACGGTGATGTCATCAGCCACAAAACGGAAAACAGCTACGTTTACGCCGAGTCTGGCCTCGTCACCACGGTCGGGGTGAAAGATCTGGTGGTGGTGCAGACCAAAGACGCGGTGCTGATTGCCGACCGTAACGCCGTGCAGGACGTGAAAAAAGTGGTGGAGCAGATCAAGGCCGACGGCCGTCACGAGCACCATATCCACCGGGAAGTGTACCGTCCGTGGGGGAAATATGACTCCATCGACGCGGGCGAACGTTACCAGGTGAAGCGCATCACCGTGAAGCCGGGTGAGGGGCTGTCGGTGCAGATGCACCACCACCGCGCCGAACACTGGGTCGTGGTGGCGGGTACCGCCAAAGTGACCATCGACGGTGAAGTGAAGCTGCTCGGCGAAAACGAGTCCATTTATATTCCGCTGGGGGCAACGCACTGCCTGGAAAACCCGGGGAAAATTCCGCTCGACTTAATTGAGGTGCGCTCCGGCTCCTATCTGGAGGAGGACGACATTATCCGCTTCCAGGATCGCTACGGGCGCGTGTAGCACTCCGCAACATGCCCGGTGGCGCTGCGCTTACCGGGCCTACGAATGACAAAAATAAATTTGGCCATTAATTGGTCAGGGCCAACTGTTGCCTGAAAAAGGGGTCATCATGGAAAAATTAACCTGTTTTAAAGCCTACGACATTCGCGGCAAGCTGGGCGAAGAGCTGAATGAAGACATCGCGTGGCGCATTGGCCGCGCGTACGGCGAATACCTGAAGCCACAAACTATCGTGCTGGGCGGCGACGTGCGTCTGACCAGTGAATCCCTGAAGCTGGCGCTGGCGAAAGGGCTACAGGACGCGGGCGTGGATGTCCTGGACATCGGCCTTTCCGGTACCGAAGAGATCTATTTTGCCACCTTCCACCTCGGCGTGGACGGCGGTATCGAAGTGACGGCAAGCCATAACCCGATGGACTATAACGGCATGAAGCTGGTGCGCAAGGGCGCGCGTCCTATCAGCGGCGACACCGGCCTGCGCGACGTGCAGCGTCTGGCCGAGGCCAACGACTTCCCGCCGGTGAATGAAGCCAGCCGCGGCAGCTATAAGCAGATCAACCTGCAAAAAGAGTACATCGACCACCTGCTGGGCTACATCAACGTGGCAAACCTCAAGCCGCTGAAGCTGGTGATCAACTCCGGCAACGGCGCGGCAGGCCCGGTTGTCGATGCACTTGAAGCCCGTTTTAAGGCGCTGAACGTGCCGGTAACGTTCGTCAAAGTGCACAACACGCCTGACGGCAACTTCCCGAACGGTATTCCTAACCCGCTGCTGCCGGAGTGCCGCGACGACACCCGCAACGCGGTGATCGAGCACGGTGCCGATATGGGTATCGCCTTTGACGGCGACTTCGACCGCTGCTTCCTGTTCGACGAGAAAGGGCAGTTTATCGAAGGCTACTACATCGTTGGCCTGCTGGCGGAAGCGTTCCTTGAGAAAAACCCGGGCGCGAAGATCATTCACGATCCGCGTCTTTCCTGGAACACCGTCGACGTGGTGAAGGCCGCGGGCGGCGAGCCCGTGATGTCCAAAACCGGCCACGCGTTTATCAAAGAGCGTATGCGCGAGGAAGACGCCATCTACGGCGGCGAGATGAGCGCACACCACTATTTCCGTGATTTTGCCTACTGCGACAGCGGGATGATCCCGTGGCTGCTGGTGACCGAACTGCTGTGCCTGAAAGGGCAGAGCCTGGGTGAGCTGGTGCGCGACCGCATGGCGGCATTCCCGGCCAGCGGCGAGATCAACAGCAAGCTGGCACAGCCCGCCGAGGCCATCGCCCGCGTTGAACACCACTTTGCCCTTCACGCGCTGGAGATAGACCGTACCGACGGTATCAGCATGGCGTTCCCGCAGTGGCGCTTCAACCTGCGCTCCTCAAACACCGAGCCGGTGGTGCGCCTGAACGTGGAGTCCCGGGCCGATACCGCGCTGATGGAAGCGCGAACGAAGGACATTCTGGCGCTGTTGAATCAGTAAAAACTGCCCCTCACCCCAGCCCTCTCTCCAAAGGGGAGAGGGTATTCAAGTTCCCTCTCCCCTTTGGGGAGAGGGGTAGGGTGAGGGGAAAGGTTTAGAACTAAAGGAACAACGATGACAAATCTAAAAAAGCGCGAACGAGCGAGAACGAATGCATCGTTAATCTCAATGGTGCAGCGTTTTTCTGATATCACCATCATGGTCGGCGGACTGTGGGCGGTGTGTTGGGTCAGCGGGCAGTCGTTCTTCTACATGCATTTGCTGATGGCGTTGATCGCGCTGGTGGTGTTTCAGATGATTGGCGGCATGACCGATTTTTATCGTTCATGGCGCGGCGTCAAAATGACCACCGAACTGATGCTGCTGCTCCAGAACTGGACCTTAAGCCTGATTTTCAGCGCAGGCCTGGTGGCGTTCAGCCATGATTTTGATAACCGCCTTGTGACTTATCTCTGCTGGTATCTGTTGACCAGCGTTGGCATGGTGGTTTGCCGTTCGCTGATCCGCTTCGGCGCAGGCTGGTTGCGCAACCGCGGCTATAACCGCCGCTTCGTTGCCGTGGCGGGGGATCTGCCGGTCGGGCAGGTGCTGCTCGACAGCTTCCGCAAAGAGCCGTGGTTAGGTTTTGAAGTGGTCGGGATTTATCACGACGCGAAGCCCGGCGGCGTGCCGTCCGACTGGGCGGGCAACTACGAACAGCTTATCGACGACGCCAAAGCCGGCAAAATTCATAACGTCTACATCGCCATGCAGATGAAAGATGAATCCCGCATCAAGAAACTGATGCGCGAGCTGGCGGATACCACCTGCTCGGTGATCCTCATCCCGGACGTGTTCACCTTCAACATTCTTCACTCCCGTATTGAAGAGGTAAACGGGGTGCCGGTTGTTCCGCTGTACGACACGCCGCTGTCGGGGATCAACCGCGTGCTGAAGCGCGTGGAAGACATTGTGCTGTCGTCCCTGATCCTGCTGCTGATCTCCCCTGTGCTGTGCTGCATTGCGCTGGCGGTGAAGATCAGTTCGCCGGGGCCGATCATCTTCCGTCAGACCCGCTACGGCATGGACGGTAAGCCGATCATGGTGTGGAAGTTCCGCTCCATGAAGGTGATGGAGAACGACAAGGTGGTGACCCAGGCGACGCAGAACGATCCGCGCGTCACCCGCGTGGGCAACTTCCTGCGCCGTACCTCGCTGGATGAGCTGCCGCAGTTCATCAACGTATTCACCGGCGGGATGTCCATCGTCGGGCCACGTCCTCACGCCGTTGCCCATAACGAGCAGTACCGTACCCTGATTGAAGGCTACATGCTGCGCCATAAGGTGAAGCCAGGCATTACCGGCTGGGCGCAGATCAACGGCTGGCGCGGCGAGACCGACACGCTGGAAAAAATGGAAAAACGCATCGAGTTCGACCTGGAGTACATCCGCGAGTGGAGCCTCTGGTTCGATATCAAGATTGTTTTTCTGACCATTTTCAAAGGTTTCGTGAACAAAGCGGCGTACTAAGATGAGCTTACGAGAAAAAACCATCAGCGGCGCAAAATGGTCAGCCATGGCCACCATCGTCATCATCGGCCTCGGGCTGGTGCAGATGACGGTGCTGGCGCGCATTATTGATAACCACCAGTTTGGCCTGCTTACCGTCTCGCTGGTGATTATCGCGCTGGCCGATACGCTGTCTGACTTCGGTATCGCCAACTCCATTATCCAGCGCAAAGAGATCAGCCATCTGGAGCTGACCACGCTCTACTGGCTGAATGTCGGGCTGGGCATCTTCGTTTTTGTGCTGGTGTTCCTCCTGAGTGACGTGATTGCCAGCGTGCTGCATAACCCGGACCTGGCGCCGCTGATGCGCACCCTGTCGTTTGCTTTTGTGGTGATCCCGCACGGGCAGCAGTTCCGCGCGCTGATGCAGAAAGAGCTGGAGTTCAACAAAATCGGCATGATTGAAACCAGCGCCGTGCTGGCGGGCTTTACCTTCACCGTGGTTAGCGCCCATTTCTGGCCGCTGGCGATGACCGCCATTCTTGGCTACCTCGTTAACTCTGCCGTGCGCACGCTGCTGTTTGGCTTCTTTGGCCGCAAGATTTATCGCCCGGGGCTGCACTTCTCGCTGGCGTCTGTTTCGTCCAACCTGCGTTTTGGCGCATGGCTGACGGCAGACAGCATCATCAACTACGTGAATACTAACCTCTCCACGCTGGTGCTGGCGCGCATTCTGGGCGCAAGCGTCGCGGGCGGCTATAACCTGGCGTACAACGTCGCGGTTGTCCCGCCGATGAAGCTTAACCCAATCATTACCCGCGTGCTGTTCCCGGCGTTTGCCAAGATTCAGGACGATACCGAGAAGCTGCGCGTAAACTTTTACAAGCTGCTCTCTGTGGTGGGGATCATCAACTTCCCGGTGCTGCTGGGGCTGATGGTGGTCTCCAGCAATTTCGTGCCGCTGGTGTTTGGCGAGAAGTGGAACAGCATCATCCCGATCCTGCAACTGCTGTGCGTTGTGGGGCTGCTGCGTTCGGTGGGGAACCCGATTGGTTCTCTGCTGATGGCGAAGGCGCGCGTGGATATCAGCTTCAAGTTCAACGTGTTTAAAACCTTCCTGTTTATTCCGGCAATTATTGTGGGCGGCCACACGGCGGGCGCCATTGGCGTGACGCTCGGCTTCCTGCTGGTGCAGATCGTCAATACCGTGCTGAGCTACTTCGTGATGATCAAACCGGTTCTGGGCTCCAGCTACCGTCAGTACATTCTCAGCCTGTGGCTGCCGTTTTATCTCTCATTACCGACGCTTGCGGTGAGCTACGGTCTGGGCGTGGTGCTCAACGGGCATCTGCCGCTGGCGGCGCTGCTGGCGGTGCAGGTGGCGGCCGGCGCGCTGGCGTTCGGCGTGATGATTGTGCTGTCCCGCAATGCGCTGGTGGTCGAGATGAAGCGCCAGTTTTGCCGTAACGAAAAAATGAAAACGCTGCTTCGCGCAGGCTAATTTTACGAGGCCATTATGAAATTACTTATTCTTGGCAACCATACCTGCGGCAACCGTGGCGACAGCGCCATCCTGCGCGGTTTACTGGATGCAATTAACACCCTTAAGCCTGAGACAGAAGTGGATGTGATGAGCCGTTATCCGGTCAGCTCATCCTGGTTACTCAACCGCCCGGTGATGGGCGACCCGCTCTACAGCCAGATGAAACAGCACAACAACGCTGCGGGCGTGATGGGGCGCGTGAAGAAAGTGCTGCGTCGTCGCTACCAGCATCAGGTGCTGCTTTCCCGCGTCACCGATACCGGCAAGCTGCGCAACATTGCCATCGCGCAGGGCTTTACCGATTTCGTGCGTCTGCTGTCCGGTTATGACGCCATTATTCAGGTGGGCGGCTCGTTCTTCGTCGACCTGTACGGCGTGCCGCAGTTTGAGCATGCGCTTTGCACCTTTATGGCGAAAAAGCCGCTGTTTATGATCGGCCACAGCGTCGGGCCGTTCCAGGATCCGCAGTTCAACCAGCTGGCGAACTATGTCTTCGGCCACTGCGACGCGCTGATCCTGCGTGAATCGGTCAGCCTCGACATGATGAAGCGCAGCGAAATCGACACCACCAAAGTGGAGCACGGCGTAGACACCGCCTGGCTGGTGGATCATCAGGATGACAGCTTCCAGGCCAGCTACGCGGTACAGCACTGGCTGGACGTGGCGGCACAGCAGAAAACTGTCGCCATTACCCTGCGTGAACTCGCTCCGTTCGATAAACGCCTCGGCACGACCCAGGCGGCGTACGAAAAAGCCTTTGCCGACGTAGTCAACCGCGTGCTGGACAGCGGTTACCAGGTGCTGGCGCTCTCAACCTGTACCGGTATCGACAGCTACAACAAGGATGACCGCATGGTGGCGCTGAACCTGCGCAACCTGGTGAACGATCCGTCCCGCTACCACGTGGTGATGGACGAGCTGAACGACCTGGAGATGGGCAAGCTGCTCTCCGCCTGCGACCTGACCGTGGGCACGCGTCTGCACTCTGCGATTATCTCGATGAACTTCGGCACGCCGGCCATCGCCATCAACTACGAGCACAAGTCCGCGGGCATTATGCAGCAGCTCGGTATGCCGGAAATGGCCGTCGATATTCGTCATCTGCTGGACGGATCGCTGGGTGCAATGGTGGGCGACACGCTCGGCCAGCTGCCTGCGATCAACGAGCGTCTGGCGGTGGCGGTAAAAGCCGAACGCGAAAAGGGCATTGGGATGGTGAAATCCGTCCTCGACCGCGTCCGGGAGGGGAAATGAAGGTTGGTTTCTTCTTACTGAAATTCCCGCTGTCGTCTGAAACTTTCGTGCTGAACCAAATCACCGCGTTTATCGATATGGGATATGACGTGGAGATTATCGCCCTGCAAAAGGGCGATACGCAGAACACCCATGCGGCGTATACCCAGTATGGGCTGGAGGCGAAAACCCGCTGGTTACAGGACGAACCCGCCGGACGGATGAACAAACTGCGCCATCGCGCCGGCCAGACGCTGCGCGGCCTGCATCGCGCGTCGACCTGGCGGGCGCTGAATATGTCGCGCTACGGGGCGGAGGCCCGCAACCTGATCCTCTCCGCCATTTGCGGGCAAACGGCCCAGCCGTACCGCGCCGACGTCTTTATCGCCCACTTCGGACCGGCAGGCGTAACCGCCGCGAAACTGCGTGAGCTGGGGGTGATTGAGGGCAAAATCGCAACCATTTTCCACGGTATCGATATCTCCAGCCGGGAAGTGCTGAACCACTACACGCCAGAATATCAGCAGCTGTTTCGCCGTGGCGACATGATGCTGCCGATAAGCGATCTGTGGGCCGGACGCCTGAAAACTATGGGCTGTCCGGGCGACAAAATCACCGTTTCCCGCATGGGCGTGGACATGGAACGCTTCACCCAGCGACCGGTCAAGGTACCGGGCAAGCCGCTGCAAATTATCTCTGTGGCCCGCCTGACCGAAAAGAAAGGGCTGCACGTGGCCATCGAGGCCTGTCGCCAGCTGAAGGCGCGCGGCGTGGATTTCCACTACCGCATCCTGGGTATCGGACCGTGGGAGCGTCGTCTGCGCACGCTGATTGAGCAGTATCAGCTGGAAGACGTGGTCGAGATGCCCGGCTTTAAGCCGAGCCACGAAGTGAAGGCCATGCTCGATGACGCCGATGTGTTTCTGCTGCCCTCCGTGACGGGCGCCGACGGCGATATGGAAGGCATTCCCGTGGCGCTGATGGAGGCGATGGCGGTCGGCATTCCGGTTGTTTCGACGCTGCACAGCGGGATCCCGGAGCTGATCACCTCTGAACATTCCGGCTGGCTGGTCCCCGAAAACAACGCGCTGGCGCTGGCGGACCGTCTGGCCGCGTTCAGTGACATCGATCGGCAGACGCTGATCCCCGTGCTGCAAAATGCGCGGCAAAAAGTTGAAGCAGAATTCAATCAGCAGGTGATTAATCGCCAGTTAGCGAGCCTGCTGCAAACGCTGTAACGCTGAGGTTGTATGCTGAAAAAGATTACCCGACGCCGATTTGTCTCTTCATTATCCGTCCTGGCCGCCATGCCGCTGTTGTCGCCCCGCGCTGCGCGGGCGGCGACCGGGAAGACGGTTTCTGTCGATCGCTACAACAATCACGACTGGATCGCCGCCTTTAAGCAGGCCTTTACCGAGGGCGATACCGTTGTTGTTCCCGCCGGGTTAACCTGTGAAAACATCAATACCGGCATTTTTATTCCTGATGGCAAAACCCTGCTGATCCGCGGCGCGCTGAAGGGCAACGGACGCGGGCGGTTTGTGCTCCAGGAAGGCTGCAAGGTCATTGGGGAAGGAGAAGGGCGCACGCATAACATCACGCTGGACGTGCGTGGCTCCGACTGCGTCATTAAAGGGCTGGCGATGAGCGGCTTCGGCCCCGTCACCCAGATCTACATTGGCGGCAAAAAACCGCGAGTGATGCGTAACCTGCTTATCGATCGCCTCACCGTCAGCCAGGCCAACTACGCCATTCTGCGCCAGGGATTCCATAATCAGGTGGACGGCGCGCGCATTACCAACAGCAAGTTCAGCCATTTGCAGGGTGACGCGATAGAGTGGAACGTGGCGATTAACGACCGCAACATCCTGATCTCTGACCACGTCATCGATAACATCAACTGCACCAACGGCAAGATCAACTGGGGCATTGGCATTGGGCTTGCTGGCAGCACCTACGATAATGACTATCCGGAAAAGCAGACCGTTAAAAACTTCGTTGTGGCAAATATCACCGGCAGCAACTGTCGGCAGCTGGTCCATGTCGAAAACGGTAAACACTTTGTGATCCGTAATATCAAGGCCAGCAATATCACTCCTGACTTCAGTAAAAAGGCCGGAATTGATAACGCGACGGTAGCTATTTATGGCTGTGATAATTTCGTTATTGATAATGTCGATATGGTAAACAGCGCCGGAATGTTAATCGGGTATGGCGTGATTAAGGGCGATTATCTGTCGATACCGCAAAACTTCAAGCTTAACGATATTCATCTGGATAACCGACAGCTTGCCTATAAGCTGCGCGGAATTCAGATTTCTTCAGGCAATGCCACGTCGTTTGTCGCCATTACCAACGTCAACATGCAGCGGGCCACGCTGGAGCTGCACAACAAGCCGCAGCACCTTTTCCTGCGTAATATCAACGTGATGCAGGAGTCCACAACGGGCCCCGCGCTGAAGATGAACTTCGACCTGCGCAAAGACGTGCGCGGGAAGTTTATGGCTAAAAACGAGACGCTGCTGTCGCTCGCGAACATAAAAGCGGTTAATGAAAAGGGGCAGAGCTCGGTGGATATTGATCGGGTCGATCAACACGTGGTGAATACGGAACGGTTGAATTTTGCGCTGCCGCACAGGTAATCACACAGACTATTTTGCGACTATTCCTGGAACATAATCGCGATCTATTCAGATTACAACTACTGTAATTTGTGGTGGGGTGACCTAGGATTACGTCATATTTACGGCAAAACATGCTGGCGAAAACAGGTTTAAAAGCTATAATTCGTCAACCATTTTAAGGTGGAAGAAATAATGATTAATTTGAAAGCAGTCATACCGGTAGCGGGTCTGGGCATGCACATGTTGCCAGCCACAAAGGCCATTCCTAAAGAGATGCTGCCGATCGTTGACAAGCCGATGATTCAGTACATCGTCGACGAGATTGTTGCTGCGGGTATCAAAGAAATCGTTCTGGTAACGCACTCTTCAAAGAATGCGGTAGAGAACCACTTCGACACCTCTTATGAACTCGAAGCGCTGCTTGAGCAGCGCGTTAAGCGTCAGCTTCTGGCGGAAGTTCAGTCTATCTGCCCTCCTGGCGTGACCATCATGAACGTGCGTCAGGCACAGCCGCTGGGCCTGGGACACTCCATCTTGTGCGCGCGCCCGGTGGTGGGTGACAACCCGTTCATCGTGGTTCTGCCGGATATCATCATTGATACCGCCTCTGCCGATCCGCTGCGTTACAACCTGGCGGCAATGGTTGCACGCTTCAACGAAACGGGCCGTAGCCAGGTGCTGGCGAAACGTATGAAGGGCGATCTCTCTGAGTACTCTGTCATCCAGACTAAAGAGCCGCTGGAGACGGAAGGGCAGGTGAGCCGTATCGTTGAGTTTATCGAAAAACCCGATCAGCCGCAGACCCTGGACTCCGACCTGATGGCGGTAGGCCGTTATGTGCTGAATGCGGATATCTGGGCTGAGCTGGAAAAAACCGAGCCGGGCGCCTGGGACCGTATCCAGCTGACCGATGCGATTGCTGAGCTGGGGAAAAAGCAGTCGGTTGATGCCATGCTGATGACCGGTGACAGCTATGACTGCGGTAAGAAAATGGGGTATATGCAGGCGTTTGTGAACTACGGTCTGCGTAACCTGAAGGAAGGGGCGAAGTTCAGAAGCCGGATTGAGAAGCTGCTTAAAGAGCACTAAACCTTCGGTATACACCCGCATAGTATCAATCTAAGGTGGTAAGCGTTCACAATGGATAGAACGCTACCGCCTTTTAATGTTTCTGACACAGGCAAGGGCGTTTTAGTACGATCGTCTATAACTTTTTGCTTGTTTCTAAACGAGATACGTCAGACAATTATCCGCATATTTTAGGAACCGGAACTGCGTATTCGGCGTTCAAAAATTTGTTATAGAATATAAGCATGTTGGTAGCTTAGGAGCCAAGGGCGGTAGCGTGGCCCGACCATGTTGAGCGCTGTGGCTCATTCCCTTTATTAGTAATGCTAATATTTTACCTAAAGGCAGATTGATGGCATCTCTGTATTTTTTACTTCCTCTTTTATATATTATTTGCACCATATACTTTATAAAAGGCGTATATATTCGCGTTTTTACTATTTTCTACTTTGTGGTGAATTTTGTATATTATCTATCTGTCTGGATACAGGGTATTCCGCTAGAGGAGGGATATACTCAGGTATTCTGGTTCTCATTCTTAAGCTTATTCGCAATCCATTTATCGTATTTTATAACACCAATAAAAGTGTCCTCACGGTATAATCATTCAGATGATTTATCTAACTTATGGTTCAGAAGTATTAACTCAAGAATATTTGTCGTTTGCGGTCTGATTTTATATATTTTTGCTTTGATGATCTATGTAAAAAATAATGGTGTGGCATTTGGCGGTGGTTACGAAGCTCGTCTTGAACAAAATTCTGGTGGCGGCCTTTCGATTATTCTAATGTACGCATTTGTGCCTTCCTCAATTGTATTCTTTCTTCGTAAACCAACTAAGCTACGCTTTATATTGGCAACCGCATTGGCTATTTTCTGTGGTTCTGTTTACTATTATGTTATAGGCGGCTCAAGAAATGTAATGGGCGCGGCGGTTCTTGCTATAACTTATTTTGCCTATGAGAGAAAAGTACTTCGTATAAATGAAATAGCAATCCTATCAGCATGTTGCTGTGTAGCTTTAATTGTATTAGGTGCTTTACGTTATGGGTCCAGTCTTGATGACGTCATTAGTATGATCCTGTCTGGTTCATCGGTCATGATTTCATTCGCCCTGGATTCTTTCTCTCCGATTTATGCAATAAAAGATATTATTGAATATATTGATAAAACAGGGAATATTCAGTACTTTTCTACCTTCTTCAATGAGTTTGCGATTATTGTTCCTCGTTTTTTATGGGAGTCAAAACCGATTAACTTTTTGAATAACGGCTATTTTTATACAACCTATATCCTAAATATGGATACGCAGTTGACCATATCACCAACGATTGTAGGTAGCTTTATCATTATGTTTGGCACAACTTGGTTTTGGCTTTGGGGACTTATTACAGGAAGTACATTAAAACTCATTGACGCAGTAACCAAAAAAACCAGGATGATTACGATAAAGATTACCTTTATAACCTGCATTGGCTACTGCTTCTTTTGGGTGCGTGACGGTTTAGAAGTGTTTATGTATATCTCATTTAAATTCTTTTTATGCGTAATGATCATTAAAGCGATTAGCACGATAGTTGGTTGTTTATTGAAAAGGCCTTCGAATGAAAATTTTGCTCATAAGTAATATGTATCCAGGTCCGGATACGCCACATCTGGGCGGGTTCGTTAAAAACGCAGCTGATTCGTTGCGTAATAATGGACATGAAATTGAATTGTGTGTTCTTAATAAAATTTCTAAAAGCAAAGTTACTAAAATTTATAACTACCTTGTTTTTTATATCTCCATTTTGGCTAAAGTTCTTTTGACCAAAAGTGATTGTCTTTATTTACACTATGCGTCTCATTGCTATCTGCCGGTAAAAATTGGAAATTGCGTAAGAAGAAAAAAAATTGTGGTGCACGTACACGGTGGTGACGTTAAGCGGCTTAACGGAACCAGCGGCATGTTCTTTCGTATAAAAAAGGCTATTGTGTCCAACGCGTTGAAAAACGCAGTAAAAATAGTGTTTCCCTCAAAGTCTTATCTGGACTTTACCAAAAAAGAGTATCAACTCGATGAACTTAAATGTGCAATAAGCCCCTCTGGCGGCGTTAATACCCAACTCTTTACGTTCAAAAACCGTGAATTCGGTGTTCCGCTTAAACTGCTTTTTGCTGGACGACTCATCAAGAGTAAACGTGTGGATCTGGCAATACAGGCAATTGAAAACCTGTCCGACCACGATAAAAGTAAAATTCATTTAACTATTGTTGGTGATGGTCCAGAACTGAGTTCGTTAGTTAAAAGTGCAGCTCATTTACCAAATATTCAATTTTCTCCTGCCGTAGGGCACGTTCGCTTGGCTGAAATTTTTCAGGAACATGATGTGCTAATCTATCCTTCAGAAAGTGAAAGCCTCGGACTGGTTCCTTTAGAGGCGATGGCTACGGGGATGATTCCACTTTTAAGTAATATCCCCTCTTTCAACGAGTTTGTCGATAATAACCAAAACGGTTTTATTGTTTATGAGGATGGACACTATAAAAATAAAATTGAGCAAATGCTCAATATGTCATCACAAACGCTTCAAGCGATGTCTCATCAGGCTCAGCAAACGGTCTTGAACAGCTATACGAATGAAATAGCGCAAACAAAGCTGCTTGAGGCGTTTAAATGTCTATAATTAATAAATTGATTTGGCTTGGATATACTGTATCTTCTGGAGCAGCAAGGGTTGTGATCTTCTTCTTATTGACTCTTGTGTTTGTCCAAAAAGACATCGCGCTCTTTGCTGTTTATTATTCATTTTTAACTGTTGCAGTGATTTTCCTCGGCCAGGGACTTGGTACAACGCTTATTAAAGACGGCTCTGAAGTGAGCATGAAATACTTTAATTACGTTTTACTCCTTAGTATTGCAGCAGCCTCGATTATTACCTTAGCGTTGGCGACTCCAACGCTAGACTTAAATTCAATTGATACTTTAATATTCGCCGGCTCTCTTGCATGCCTGGCTATCAACCAAATCTTTCGTTATTATTATATTTATTATAAAAAAGCACTGCCCGGCTTAATTTATGATTCGCTTGCGTTGGTTCTTTTCGCGGTAGGTATGCTGCTATGCAAACTACATCTTGTCTCTTTAAAACCTCTTGATATTTTCTTCCTGGCTTACTTTATCGCGACAATCATTAATCAAATTATTTACCATGTATATGTTAAGCGAGCGTGGATAACCGTATCTGATAGCAAGGCTTTTAATAGACTGGATTGGAAGTTCTCCCTAAATGTTGGCTTCGTGGGGCTCATTTCTACAGGGATCGTTTTTCTTTTACCTTACTTTTCGCGAGAGATACTTTCCGATGAATCAATGTCGGTTCTGGGGCTCACTATTAGCATAATTGGGATTATATCTGTCTTCTCACGTGCATACATGAACTACTTTTATCGAGAGTTGGTAGAGTGTGCTAAGTCCAAAGAAGAAAAAGTTTATCGCGCGATCAATAAAAAAGTTATCATCATATCAGCGCTTGTATGCTTTGGTAGCATTCTGCCATTAATCTTTTATGTTAAAATGTCGCTTTCCTACGTTACCTTTAATGAAATAATGGCAATCGTCGTGCCTGTAATGCTTTTTACTCTCTCTTCGCAACTATCATTAGTGCAGTCAAATATAATCTTATTCCTTGGCAAAGAAAAAATCTCACTGATATTTAACTTTTTTGTATTTATTGTGGTTTTGTCATTGTTTTTAGTATGGCAATACTTCATTACTATTTCGGTGATATATCTTATCCCAGTAATGTCTTTATTCCTGATGGTTTTATATTTAATCAGATACGCTTATTTTAGAACCCTGATCAGGACGGCTTTTAAGAATGGAGAAGCAGTTTAACATGAACAAAGAGGATAGCGCTTTATTCATTTACGGCGAGGGAGGACACCGAGCCCAGATGAACAGATTGATGAAAAGAATTGGTGGAGATATAAATAAAAATAAAATCAGTCTCTCAGATTATAAAATTAAGGAAGAGTGGTCTGATAAGCATTATGTCACTCGTGAATTTAGAAATAAATACTCAACGTTTACTAGTGTGCTTCGCTTCAATCAGTTACATCAGATCAAGGTCTGTCTACAGATCCACAAAACTCATCGAATAAAAGTGGTGGTTTCAACTGGACCCGGTGTAGCTCTTATTCCCGCTTTTTATTTTAAATATATCGTCGGCGCAAAAATAATCCATCTCGAAACATGGTCCAGATTCGAAACGAAGTCCTTCACTGGTAGAATCATGTCTTTAATTGCGGATGAGTTTTATGTTCAGCATAAGACGCTTTTAAAACAGTATAAAAAAGCCAAATTTTCCGGAGTGCTATGAAAATTTTAGTGACCGTAGGCACCACTCGGTTTGATAAACTTATCAAGCAAATTGCATCACTTTCAGCGCTTCCACATATGGCCAACCATTTTTTTATGTGTCAAAAGGCGAATGGCCTGTCAAACCCGGAAACGAAAAATTACAAGGAAGTTGAATTTATTCAATCTATTGAAAATGAATATTCTAAATATGATCTTGTAATCAGTCATGCAGGCGCTGGATCAATATTTTCTCTATTAGATCACGAGAAGAAAATCATCATTGCCCCAAATTTAGATCGTTTAGATAAGCATCAGTCTGATATTGCTAAGTATATGGGTGAAAAAGAGTTTGCAATGATTTGTTGGGATATCGACGATCTCGAAAATCTAATCATTAATGCAAGTTCCTTCCAGCCAAAGAAATTTGAGCTAGTGCGATTTTTCAAAAATGATGAGTTTATTGACCATATAAATAACGCGTGATAGTGCTCGTTCGCTACAGTCATTTAATAAAATTTGCAGGTAACTTTTGATCATAAAAAATAGTTAATGCTTTTTGAAATTATTTGATAACGACTTTAGTATTGTTTAGAGTTATGAGAAGTGATTCCCAAGCCGCTATCATTCGCGGCGACCACACCTGACAGGAGTATGTAATGTCCAAGCAACAGATCGGCGTTGTCGGTATGGCAGTGATGGGGCGCAACCTGGCGCTCAACATCGAAAGCCGTGGTTATACCGTCTCCGTTTTCAACCGCTCCCGTGATAAGACCGAAGAAGTCATTGCTGAGAATCCAGACAAGAAACTGGTTCCTTTCTACACGGTTAAAGAGTTCGTTGAGTCTCTGGAAACACCTCGTCGTATCCTGTTAATGGTGAAAGCGGGCGCAGGTACCGATGCAGCCATCGACTCCCTGAAACCGTATCTGGATAAAGGCGACATCATCATTGATGGCGGTAATACCTTCTTCCACGACACCATCCGTCGTAACCGTGAACTGTCTGCTGAAGGCTTCAATTTTATTGGCACCGGTGTATCCGGCGGTGAAGAGGGTGCCCTGAAAGGTCCATCCATTATGCCTGGTGGACAGAAAGAAGCGTACGAACTGGTCGCGCCAATCCTGACCAAAATCGCAGCCGTTGCTGAAGATGGCGAGCCGTGCGTGACCTACATCGGTCCTGACGGTGCTGGTCACTATGTGAAGATGGTTCACAACGGCATCGAATACGGCGATATGCAGCTGATTGCTGAGGCATACTCGCTGCTGAAAGGCGGCCTGAACCTCTCTAACGAGGAACTTGCAGAGACGTTCACCGAGTGGAACAAAGGCGAGCTTAACAGCTACCTGATCGACATCACCAAAGATATCTTCACCAAGAAAGATGAAGAGGGTAAATACCTGGTTGATGTGATTCTGGATGAAGCCGCGAACAAAGGCACAGGTAAATGGACCAGCCAGAGCTCTCTGGATCTCGGCGAGCCGCTGTCCCTGATCACTGAATCCGTTTTCGCGCGTTATATCTCTTCTCTGAAAGAGCAGCGCGTTGCGGCATCCAAAGTGCTGTCCGGCCCGCAGGCTAAACCAGCCGGTGACAAAGCTGAATTCGTTGAAAAAGTCCGTCGTGCACTGTACCTGGGTAAAATCGTCTCTTACGCGCAGGGCTTCTCTCAGCTGCGCGCAGCGTCAGACGAGAACAACTGGGATCTGAACTACGGTGAGATCGCGAAGATCTTCCGTGCCGGCTGCATCATTCGCGCTCAGTTCCTGCAAAAAATCACCGATGCCTATGCTGAAAATGCGGGTATCGCCAACCTTCTGCTGGCGCCTTACTTCAAGCAGATTGCAGACGACTATCAGCAGGCGCTGCGTGATGTCGTTGCCTACGCCGTGCAGAACGGTATCCCGGTTCCAACCTTCTCCGCTGCGGTGGCGTATTATGACAGCTATCGTGCTGCCGTACTGCCAGCAAACCTGATTCAGGCACAGCGTGACTACTTTGGCGCGCATACCTATAAGCGTACCGATAAAGAAGGTGTGTTCCACACCGAATGGCTGGATTAATATACGGTTAGCCATGCCATCAAGCCCGGTAGCGATACCGGGCTTTTTTATCTTGCCCGTCCACCTACTGTTTAATGGAATAGATTGCGTGAAAATTCTAGTTACTGGCGGCGCCGGTTTTATCGGTTCCGCGGTTATCCGACATATTATTAGCAATACTCGGGATAGCGTTGTTAACGTTGATAAATTGACCTATGCCGGTAATCTGGAATCCTTGCGCGAAGTGAGTGATAGCGAGCGCTATGTTTTTGAGCATGCAGATATATGTGATAAAGAGGCAATGGCGCGTATTTTTGCTACCCATCAGCCTGATGCGGTAATGCACCTGGCTGCCGAGAGCCATGTCGATCGTTCTATTACCGGGCCCGCTGCGTTTATTGAAACCAATATCGTTGGCACGTATATCCTGTTAGAAACAAGCCGTGCTTACTGGTCTTCACTGGACGAGGCAGCAAAATCTACCTTCCGTTTCCATCACATTTCAACTGATGAAGTTTACGGCGATCTGCCTCATCCCGATGAATGTCATGATTCTTCCCCTTTACCACTGTTTACCGAGAAAACAGCGTACCAGCCAAGCAGCCCTTATTCAGCGTCAAAAGCGTCCAGCGATCATTTAGTTCGTGCCTGGATACGCACCTATGGTTTACCCGGGATTGTAACGAATTGTTCAAATAACTACGGACCCTTCCACTTTCCTGAAAAGCTGATTCCTCTCGTCATTTTGAATGCGCTGGAAAATAAATCATTACCGATTTACGGTAAGGGCGAACAAATCCGTGACTGGTTATACGTTGAGGATCATGCTCGTGCGTTGTATACGGTTCTCACCAAGGGTAAACCGGGAGAAACGTATAATATCGGCGGTCATAACGAGAAGAAAAATATTGAGGTCGTCCAGACCATTTGCGATCTGTTAGATGAAATGGTACCGAAAGAAACATCTTACCGCGCGCAAATTACTTATGTGGCGGACCGTCCTGGACACGACAGACGTTATGCAATTGATGCCCATAAAATTAGCGACGAACTCGGATGGACTCCTCTGGAAACCTTTGACAGCGGTATTCGTAAAACAGTTGACTGGTATTTGAATAACCAGGAATGGGTTTCGAACGTGAAAAGCGGCGCCTATAAGAGCTGGATTGAGCAAAATTATGGGGAGCGGAACTGAATGACGAAACGTAAAGGTATTATATTAGCTGGTGGATCGGGTACACGTCTTTATCCCGTCACAATGGCCGTAAGTAAGCAATTGTTGCCAATTTACGATAAGCCAATGATCTATTATCCACTCTCTACGCTCATGCTGGCAGGTATACGGGATATTCTGATTATCAGCACGCCTCAGGACACTCCCCGATTTGAACAACTGCTCGGAAACGGTAGCCAGTGGGGATTGCATATCCAGTACAAAGTGCAGCCGAGCCCGGATGGCCTTGCTCAGGCGTTTATTCTGGGTGAAGAGTTCATCGGTGAGGATAATTGTGCGTTGGTATTAGGCGATAACATTTTCTACGGACACGATCTTCCTCGCCTGCTTGAAGGCGCAGCAAGCCAGCAAGAAGGGGCGACCGTCTTCGCCTATCACGTCAGCGACCCCGAACGCTATGGCGTCGTTGAGTTTGATAAAGACGGTACCGCGATTGGCCTTGAGGAGAAACCTCAACAGCCCAAGAGTAATTATGCAATAACCGGTCTCTATTTTTACGATAACGATGTTATTGAGATGGCCAAAAGTTTAAGCCCGTCCGATCGTGGTGAACTGGAAATTACCGACATCAACCGCATCTATATGCAGCAGGGGCGATTGTCCGTCGCGATGATGAGACGCGGTTACGCCTGGCTGGATACCGGCACGCACCAAAGTATGATCGAGGCGAGCAATTTTATTGCCACTATCGAAGAGCGACAGGGTCTCAAGGTTTCTTGCCCTGAAGAGATCGCATTCCGTCGAGGCTTTATCGATGCTGAACAACTTCGTGTGCTTGCTGAGCCACTGAAGAAGACCGGATATGGTCAATATCTGCTGAATCTTACCAAGGGATTAGTCTGATTTGACGCAGTAAGCAGTATTCATTTGCGGACTGGCGAGTGCCCTTTAAGGTCTTATTGTCGCTGAAAAACAGGTACTTTGCTTAGTGTGGCGATAAGCCGTTATGATGAGCAAAAACATTTTTCAAAAATCCTGAAACCTTGACAGTGAATGAGTATTAGCGCTAAAAAACTCCTAGTTAATCATTGTGGTGGCCGGAATAAGGCCATCAAAAACTCAAACGTGTAAAAGTCAAACAAATGAAAATAACCATCTCCGGAACAGGCTATGTTGGTCTTTCAAACGGTATCCTGATTGCACAAAACCATGAAGTGGTTGCGCTGGATATCGTGCAGGCAAAAGTGGACATGCTTAACCAGAAGAAGTCCCCAATCGTCGATAAAGAGATTGAAGAATACCTGGCGACCAAATCGCTGAACTTCCGCGCTACCACGGACAAAGAAGACGCATACCGCGATGCGGATTTCGTCATCATTGCCACCCCAACAGACTACGATCCTAAAACCAACTACTTCAATACCTCTACCGTTGAAGCGGTGATTAAAGACGTTACGGCAATCAACCCTAACGCAGTGATGATCATCAAGTCGACGATTCCAGTGGGCTTCACCAAATCTATTAAAGAAGAGTTGGGTATTGATAATGTCTTCTTCTCGCCGGAATTTCTCCGCGAGGGCAGGGCGTTATACGATAACCTGCACCCATCCCGTATCGTGATTGGCGAGCGTTCCGAGCGTGCGGAGCGTTTTGCTGCACTGCTTCAGGAAGGCGCAATCAAAAAAGACATTCCGGTGCTGTTCACCGATTCCACTGAGGCTGAGGCGATTAAGCTTTTCGCTAACACCTATCTGGCCATGCGCGTGGCTTACTTCAACGAGCTGGACAGCTATGCGGAGAGCTTAGGGCTGAACACCCGTCAGATCATCGAAGGCGTGTGTCTTGACCCGCGTATCGGTAACCATTACAACAACCCGTCATTTGGCTACGGCGGTTACTGCCTGCCAAAAGATACCAAGCAGCTGCTGGCAAACTATCAGGCGGTGCCGAACAACCTGATTTCCGCCATTGTGGACGCGAACCGCACGCGTAAAGACTTCATCTCGGATTCCATTCTGGCGCGCCAGCCGAAAGTGGTGGGCGTGTATCGCCTGATCATGAAGAGCGGTTCCGATAACTTCCGCGCCTCTTCCATTCAGGGGATCATGAAGCGTATTAAGGCGAAGGGCGTGCAGGTCATTATTTATGAACCGGCAATGCAGGAAGATGAGTTCTTCCACTCTCGCGTCATTCGCGATCTGGATGCGTTCAAGAAAGAAGCGGACGTCATTATCTCCAACCGCATGGCGGAAGAGCTCGCGGACGTGAAGGATAAAGTCTATACCCGCGATTTGTTCGGCAGTGACTGATTTAAACTGTGATATAAAAACCCGGCAATTAGCCGGGTTTTTTATTTTAAACGTTATAGAAGTTGCGGTACCAGTCGACGAAGTTTTTCACGCCTTCTTTCACGGAGGTCTGTGGTTTAAACCCAATGACGTCGTACAGCGCTTTAGTATCCGCGCTGGTCTCCAGTACGTCACCCGGCTGGATCGGCATCATATTTTTCACGGCTTCTTTGCCCAGCGCCTCTTCGAGCGCGGTGATGTAATCCATCAGTTCGACAGGTGAACTGTTACCAATGTTATACACGCGATACGGGGCAGAGCTGGTTGCCGGCGAACCGGTTTCGACTGTCCAGTCGGCATCAGCCTGAGGAATGACGTCCTGCAAGCGAATAATTGCCTCTGCAATATCATCGATATAGGTGAAGTCACGTTTCATCTTACCGTAGTTGTATACGTCGATGCTGTTGCCTTCAATCATGGCTTTAGTGAATTTGAACAGCGCCATATCCGGGCGTCCCCACGGGCCATAGACGGTAAAGAAGCGCAGGCCAGTGGTCGGCAGGTTGTACAGATGCGAATAGGTATGCGACATCAGCTCATTGGCTTTTTTGGTTGCCGCATACAGGGATACCGGATGGTCCACGGAGTCGTCAGTAGAAAACGGCATCTTACGGTTGAGGCCGTAAACGGAACTGGATGACGCATACAGAAGATGCTGAACCTTGTTATGGCGACAGCCTTCCAGCACGTTCAGGTGACCTACCAGGTTAGCATCCGCGTAGGCATGCGGGTTTTCCAGCGAGTAACGCACACCCGCCTGTGCAGCAAGATGGATCACGCGGTCAAACTTCTCATCAGCGAAGAGGTTTGCCATGCCCTCGCGGTCCGCTAAGTCCAGCTTATGGAAGGTGAAATTCACGGATTTGAGCAGTTCGAGGCGAGCGAGCTTGAGGTTCGGATCATAGTAATCATTCAGGTTATCAATCCCAACAACCTTATGTCCTGCATCAAGCAGGCGCTTGCTGACATGAGAACCGATAAAGCCCGCCGCGCCAGTTACCAGAAATTTCATAGCTTCCCTCATTCACAGTGTTCTTGTTGATGCTCCAGAGCATCAGAATGCGACTATGATAGCGCGTCGCCTTGAACTTACATAACCCATCTTTCCGATATAACTCATCGGATTCTTATAGAAAATTCTTCAGCAACAGATACACTAAGGGAACAAGATTATTTTTGCCCTTTTTTCATCTGTTAGGGATTGTATGACGCAAAACAACAATAACCTGGTCGCACGTAACAATGACCCGGAGCAAATTGATTTACTTGATGTAATGTTACAGCTGTGGCGTGGTAAGTGGATGATAGGGGCTTTTATTGCTGCTTTTATCGTTCTTGCTGGCGTTTACATCACTGTAGCCAAAGAGAAATGGACGTCATCTGCCATCATAGCCCAGCCTGATGCGGCTCAAATTGCCACCTATTCCAATGCATTGAATATCCTCTATGGCGGGGCAGCACCTTCCATGTTGGACATTCAGAATCGTGCTATTGGACGTTTTAATTCCTCCTTCTCAGCATTAGCTCAGGCGCTGGAGAATCAGGAAGATCCGGAAAAACTGACTATTGAGCCTACCGTTAAAGGACAAAGTTTGCCTTTAACCGTTAGCTATCAGGGCGAATCCGCTGAAGCCGCTCAAAAGCAATTAGCGCAATACATCCAGCAGGTTGACGAGCAGACGGCAAAAGAACTGACGCTTGACCTCAGAGACAATCTCAAGCAGCAGATTACAACCCTGAACGACTCTCTCCAGAACCAGGAGAAGGTCGCACAGGAACAAAAAGACCTGCGTATCAAGCAGATTACCGAGGCGCTGAAGAATGCAGAAGCTGCGAAGATCAGCACCCCGCAGCTTCAGCAGACTCAGGATGTTACTCAGGAAACCATGTTCCTGTTGGGTACCGTAGCGCTGAAATCAATGGTTGATAACGAAGCGTCTCGCCCCCTGGTGTTCTCAGGCGCTTACTACCAAACGAAACAGAATTTGCTGGATATTCAGAACCTCAACGTTAACCCAGAGACTATTCACGTCTATCGTTACGTTATGAAGCCAAATCTGCCTATCCGACGCGACAGCCCGAAAATTGCTATTACCCTTATCCTTGCCGTTCTCCTCGGTGGGATTATCGGTTCTGGTGTCGTCCTCGGCCGTAACGCGCTGAGAAACTACAAGCCAAGATCCTGATTTACAGACAAAAAAAGACCGGGTTTCCCCGGTCTTTTTTATTTGTGCCGTTTCCGCAAGTTCTCAATCACCGTCGTTAAATCCAACTCCTGATCCTGAAGCAGCACCAGCAGGTGATACATCAAATCAGACGCTTCGTTCGTCAGCTCCTCCCGGTCATGCACGGTGGCCGCCAGCGCCGTTTCAACGCCTTCCTCACCCACTTTCTGCGCAATCCGTTTGGTTCCGCTGGCGTAAAGCTTCGCCGTGTACGAGCTCTCAGGATCCGCTGATTTACGCTCTGCCAGCAATTGTTCCAGCTGATAGAGGAACAGCCACTGGTGGCTCGCCTCGCCGAAGCAGCTGCTGGTGCCTTTATGGCAGGTTGGCCCAATCGGGTTGACCAGCACCAGCAGGGTGTCGTTGTCGCAGTCTGGCGTAATGCTGACCACGTTCAGGAAGTGACCCGAGGTTTCCCCTTTTGTCCACAGGCGCTGTTTGGTGCGCGAGAAAAACGTCACCTTGCCGCTGTCGATGGTTTTCTCCAGTGCCTCCTGGTTCATGTATCCCAGCATCAGCACTTCGCCTGAGACGGCATGCTGTACAACCACCGGCAGTAATCCGTCAGTTTTTTCCCAGTCCAGCTGCGCCTGTTGTTGTTCTGTTAACATACCCTGATCTCCACGCCCTGGTCGGCCAGGTACGTTTTTAACTCACCAATATTGATAATCTGTTTGTGGAACACGGAAGCGGCCAGCGCGCCGTCCACGTTCGCATCTCGGAAGGCTTCCAGGAAGTGTTCCATGGTGCCCGCGCCGCCGGAGGCAATCAGCGGCACCTGGCACACCGTGCGCACTTTTTTCAGCTGTTCCAGGTCGTAACCGCTACGTACGCCGTCCTGGTTCATCATATTCAGCACAATCTCACCCGCGCCGCGTTTTTGCACTTCCTGTACCCAGTCCAGGGTCTCCCACTGGGTTACGCGCGTGCGGCTTTCGTCGCCGGTGTACTGGTTGACGTGATATTTGCCCGTCGCGGCATCAAACCAGGTGTCGATCCCGACGACGATGCACTGCACGCCGAAGCGATCCGCCAGACG
Organism: Enterobacter sp. GD03975; assembly: GCF_029838645.1. NCBI lineage: Bacteria > Pseudomonadati > Pseudomonadota > Gammaproteobacteria > Enterobacterales > Enterobacteriaceae > Enterobacter > Enterobacter sp. GD03975. The sequence continues at coordinate 16,858 of NZ_JAOBZC010000004.1, read as the reverse complement.
CGTAATCAGATCCGGGTCGGCCAGAGCAGGGGAGTTAATGGAAATTTTGTCTGCACCGAAAGAGAGAATTTTCGCCGCATCGTCAGCAGATTTAATTCCGCCCGCCACGCAGAAGGGAATATCAATCACCTCTGCCACGCGCGCCACCCAGCTTTTGTCCACCACGCGGCCATCGCTGGAGGCGGTGATATCGTAAAATACCAGCTCGTCTGCGCCTTCATCGGCATAGCGTTTAGCCAGCGGAACAATGTCGCCAATGATCTCATGGTTGCGGAACTGCACGCCTTTCACAACCTGACCGTCGCGCACGTCCAGGCAGGGAATTATCCGTTTTGCCAGCATTGAATCGCCTCCTTCACCGTAAATTTGTCTTCAAGCAGCGCACGGCCTACGATCACGCCGCGCACGCCGGTTCCGCGCAGAGCGGCGATATCCGCCAGGTCGCCGATACCGCCAGAGGACTGAAACGCCACCTGCGGATAACGCGCGCAAACCTCGTCATACAGCGAGACGTTAGAGCCTGCGAGCGTACCATCGCGTGAAATATCCGTGCACAGCACGTGCTTCAGCCCCACGGGGAGATAAATTTCGACCAGCTCTTCCAGCGTGACGCCGGAGTTTTCCTGCCAGCCGCTGACCGCGACCTGCTTGTTACCCTGCTCGTCGATGCGCACATCCAGCGCCAGCACCAGCGCATCCGCGCCGAAGCGGCGGAACCAGCCCTTGACCATTTCAGGTTCTTTTACAGCAGTCGAGCCGACCACCACGCGCGCCACGCCCGCCTCCAGTAGGGCTGCAACATCGGCTTCCGTACGCACGCCGCCGCCCACCTGCACCGGGACGTCCACGCCAGCCACCAGCTTTTTAAGCAGTGGGATCTGGCGCTTCGCCGGATCTTTCGCGCCGGTGAGATCGACCAGGTGCAACACCTCAGCCCCCTCGGCAGCATAAGCCTGTAAGCGCGGCAGCGGATCGTTACCGTAGTCGCGCTGCTGCCCGTAATCGCCCTGATGGAGACGAACAACCGTGCCGTCAATTAAATCTAAAGCGGGAATTATCATCACATCTCCAGGAAATTTTTCAGCAGCTGCGCGCCGGCGGCGCCAGAGCGTTCCGGGTGAAACTGCACGCCGTAAAAATTATCTTTTTGCACCGCGGCGGTGAACGCCTCGCCGTAATTGCACTGGGCGATGGTGTAGGTATTCACGGGCATGGCGTAGCTGTGGACGAAGTAGAAGTACGCGCCGTCTTCAATACCCTGGAACAGCCTGTTGCCCGCTTTGGGATAAACGCGGTTCCAGCCCATGTGCGGCAGCGGCAGGCCGTGGTCGGTCATTTTCGGCACGTCTTCTTCTATAATGCCCAGCAGATTGACGCCGTTGCTCTCTTCGCTGCGGCGGCCAAGCAGCTGCATGCCGAGGCAAATGCCCAGCACCGGTTGAGTACAGGCTTTGATGAGATCCACCAGCTCGCGCTCATGGATCTGATCCATTGCCGCCTGAGCGGTGCCCACGCCCGGCAGAAAGAGTTTATCCGCGCGCAGCACCACGTCCGGGTCGCGGCTCACTACCGGCTCGTAACCGTGGCGCATAATCGCCGACCGTACGGAGTTCAGGTTGGCGCATCCGGTATCCAGAATCACCACGTTCATTACAGCACTCCTTTCGACGAGGGAAGGGCATCACCTTCAACGCGGATCGCCTGGCGCAGGGTACGGCCAAAGGCTTTGAACAGGCTCTCAACGCGGTGGTGATCGTTTTTGCCTTTCGTTTTCAGGTGCAGCGTCAGGCCCATGGTGTAAGAAAGCGAGCGGAAGAAGTGCTCCACCATTTCGGTGCTGAGATCGCCCACGCGCTGGTAGGTAAAGTCGGCTTTGTATTCCAGGTGCGGACGCCCGGAGATATCCATCGCGCAGCGCGCCAGGCACTCGTCCATCGGCAGGACAAATCCAAAACGGTTGATGCCGCGCTTGTCGCCGAGCGCCAGCTTCAGGGCTTCGCCCAGCGCCAGGCCGGTATCTTCTACGGTGTGGTGATCGTCGATATACAGGTCGCCCTTAACGGCGATCTCCATGCGGAAACCGCCGTGGGTGGCGATTTGATCCAGCATGTGGTCGAAGAAACCGACGCCGGTGTGGATCTTGCTGCCGCCTTCGCGATCGAGCCAGACCTTCACGTCGATCTGCGTCTCTTTCGTGTTGCGTTCCACGTGGGAATAACGGTCGCGTTTGGTCAGCTGCTCGCCAATCATCGCCCAGTTAAGCGCGTCCCGGCTGTAGCGCAGGCCCGCAATGCCCATGTTTTCCGCCAGCGTGATGTCCGTGACGCGATCGCCAATCACATAGCTGTTGCCTTTATCCAGCGCCTCTTCCGCCAGATAGCGTTCAACAAGCTTCACTTTTGGCTTACGGCAGTCGCATTCGTCGGCAGGCATGTGCGGGCAGATCAGCACCTCGTCGAAGACGATGCCCTGAGAGGTCAGCACCTGCATCATCAGGTTGTGCGGGCCGTCAAAGTCTGCCTGCGGGAAACTGTCGGTGCCCAGACCATCCTGGTTGGTGATCATCACCAGCTTATAGCCCGCTTGCTGAAGCTTCAGCAGCACCGGGATCACGTCGGGCTCAAACGCCAGTTTGTCGAAACGATCGACCTGAAAATCGCTGGGTGGCTCCGATATGAGGGTGCCGTCACGATCGATAAAGAGATACTTCTGACTCATACTTTCTCCGCTTTCAGGGCGTCAATCACGCGCTGGCTCTCCGCGCGGGTGCCGACGGTAATACGCAGGCAGCCGCTCAGGGTAGGTTGTTTATTCTGGTCTCGTAAGATAATGCCCTGATCCCACAACGATTTAAATATCGCGCTTGAGGCGGTGAAGCGCACCAGGATGTAGTTGGTTTCCGAGTCGAACACCTGCTCCACACACGGAATTGCTTTCAGGGCCTCGACAAGATACTGACGCTCTTCCAGGATTTGCGCCACGCGCTCGCGCATCGCGCTGATGCCCTGCGGAGCCAGCGCCTGTGCCGCAATATCGGCAACCGGCGTCGAGAGCGGATACGGGGCGATCACTTTCAGCAGCAGGTCGATAACCGCTTTATTTGCCAGCGTAAACCCGCAGCGAAGGCCGGCGAGGGCGAACGCTTTCGACAGGGTACGCAGCACGACGAGATGCGGATACTCTTCAAGCCAGCCGGCAAGCGTGGCCTGCGGGCAAAACTCAATATAGGCTTCGTCGGCCACGACCAGCGCTTTGCCGCGCGTCATTTCCAGCAGGGCACGAATATCCTGCGGATTGATCATCTGCCCGGTCGGGTTGTTCGGGCTACAGACAAACACCACTTTCACCCCGTCGAGGTTATCGGCGATGCCCTGCAAATCCAGTTGCCAGTTATCGAGTGCCTGCACGTTGCGGCAGGCCACGCCGAAGGTTTCGGCGCTGACGCTGTACATGCCGTAGGTCGGCTGGCAGTACATCACCGCATCTTTACCCGGCTCGCAGAACGCGCGGATCAGCAGCTCAATCCCTTCATCCGCTCCGCGGCTGACCAGCACCTGCTCAGGCTTCACGCCCGCGTACTGCGCGTAGTTCTCGATCACCGCTTTTGGCTGACACTCCGGGTAGCGGTTCAGAGTCTGCTGCGACAGCTCAAAGGCCACTGCCGTGGGATATTCGTTGGCGTTCAGCCAGACGTCGCCGTTCCCGCCCAGACGACGCGCAGACTGATAGGGCGTCAGGCGACGGACATTTTCGCGGGCTAATTCTTCGATGTTCATGCTTGCTCCTTCAGGGCGGCAACGCGCAGCGTCACGGCATTTTTGTGGGCAGTCAGGCGCTCGGCGGCGGCCAGAGTTTCAATGGTCGACGCCAGCGAGGCAAACCCTTCGCGGGTGAGCTCCTGCACGGTCATGCGCTTCTGGAAATCCGCCAGCCCCAGGCTGGAGCAGGTTGAGGTATAGCCATACGTCGGCAGCACGTGGTTAGTGCCGGAGGCGTAATCCCCGGCGGATTCTGGCGACCAGTCGCCGAGGAACACCGAGCCTGCGCTGGTGATGCTGTCGACCAGATCGCGCGCGTTGCGGGTCTGAATGATCAGGTGCTCGGGGCCGTACTGGTTAGAGATGGCGATGCACTGGTCGAGATCGCGGGCCACGATCAGGCGGCTGGCAGACAGCGCCTGACGTGCTGTTTCCGCGCGCGGCAGGTCGGCCAGCTGACGCTCAACGGCTTCGCCCACGCGTTTTGCCATGTCGGCATCCGGCGTCAGTAAAATCACCTGCGAGTCCGGCCCGTGCTCGGCCTGCGAGAGCAGGTCAGAGGCGACGAAATCCGGCGTGGCGCCGCTGTCGGCAATCACCAGCACCTCAGACGGCCCGGCAGGCATATCAATGGCCGCGCCGTCCAGACGCTGGCTGACCTGGCGCTTCGCTTCGGTCACATACGCATTACCCGGACCAAAAATTTTGTCGACTTTGGGAATGGACTCGGTCCCGAACGCCAGGGCGGAAATCGCCTGCGCGCCGCCGACTTTATACACCGCCTGCACGCCGCAGAGTTTTGCCGCGTAGAGGATCTCATCGGCGATCGGTGGCGGAGAGCAGAGCACCACGTTCTGACAGCCGGCAATGCGCGCCGGGGTGGCCAACATCAATACGGTCGAAAACAGCGGGGCGGAGCCGCCGGGAATATACAGGCCGACGGACGCCACCGGGCGCGTCACCTGCTGGCAGCGCACGCCGGGCAGGGTTTCCACATCCACCGTCTGCAATGTCTGCGCGGTGTGGAAGGTATCAATATTTTTCACCGCGACGGCCATCGCCTGCTTGATGTCATCACCCAGACGACTGCTGGCATCAATGATTTCCTGCTCGGTAACCCGTAAAGCGCCGACTTCGGTTTTATCAAACTTCGCGCTGTATTCACGCAGGGCGTCATCGCCACGGGCCTTGACGTTATCAAGGATCTCCGCCACGGTGCGGGTGATGCTCTCCGAGGCGGAGATTGCCGGGCGCATCAGCAGTTCGCGCCGTTGCGCGTCGCTACAGGTATTCCAGTCGATGATTGTGTTAAAGCTCATGGTCGTTACTCCATCATCTTCTCAATTGGCAGCACCAGAATGGAGCTTGCGCCCAGCGCCTTCAGTTTTTCCATGGTTTCCCAGAACAGGGTTTCGCTGCTGACCATGTGCATCGCCACGCGCTGCTGGTCACCCGCCAGCGGCAGAATGGTGGGGCGCTCTGCGCCCGGCAGAAGGGCAATGACTTCCTCGAGACGCTCGGTTGGCGCATGCATCATGATGTATTTGGATTCACGCGCCTGAATCACGCCCTGAATGCGGGTCAGCAGTTTGTCGATGAGCTGCTGTTTGGCCTCGGCCATCTCACCGTCGCGCTGGATAAGGCACGCTTTGGAGCGGTAAATCACCTCCACTTCGCGCAGGCCGTTCGCTTCCAGCGTGGCGCCGGTCGAGACGAGGTCACAGATGGCATCGGCCAGGCCCGCGCGCGGCGCCACTTCAACGGAGCCGTTCAGCAGACAGGATTTAAACTGCACGCCTTTTTGATCGAGGTAACGCTTCAACAGGTGAGGGTAAGAGGTGGCGATACGTTTGCCGTTCAGCGCGGCCGGGCCGTCCCAGGCTTCATCGACCGGCGTGGCCAGCGACAGGCGGCAGCCGCCGAAGTCCAGACGACGCAGGGTAAAGTAGCGCGGATCTTCGCCCTGCGCGCGGCGGGTTAATAGCTCTTCTTCCAGTACGTTTTCGCCGATGATGCCGAGGTCAACGACGCCATCCATTACCAGGCCCGGGATATCGTCATCGCGTACGCGCAGAATGTCGATCGGCATATTTTCAGCCAGGGCAATCAGGCGCTGGGTGTGCAGGTTGATTTTAATCCCGCAGCGGGCCAGCAGTTCGCGTGAATCGTCGCTTAAACGGCCTGATTTCTGAATAGCTATGCGTAAACGTGAGTTATCTAACATTCTGTGTTCCTCGTTAACCTGTTTTAACCTGTCTGAATGCGGTCCAAAAAAAAGCCCCCGGAAGATGATCTTCCGGGGGCTTTTTCATGCGTTCATGCACCACTGGAAGATCCAAATGTCTTCCAGCACACATCGCCTGAAAGACTAGTCAGGATGATGGTGATGATGGTGGTTTTTAAAAGGAACGCGTGTCATATAAATTCTCGTTGAATGCTTATGCATTTGATGTCTTTTAACCTAAACCAGTTATACGCCATAAAGCAAGGGCTTTTTTTGATCATTAATTCATTTCATATTGATGGTATGAATTGTGCGTTCCACCAGGCTGGCGTAGCCTTATAACAGGGGTAGTTAAGCGGAGAATGTACATGAAAAAGGTCGCGATTGTCGGGTTAGGGTGGTTAGGAATGCCGCTGGCGATGTCATTAGCCGCGAAAGGCTGGCAGGTGACAGGGAGTAAGACCACCCGAGATGGGGTTGAAGCGGCACGCATGTGCGGCATTGACGGTGTCGAGCTGCGCCTCGAACCCGAGCTTATCTGCGATACCGACGAGCTGGACGAACTGATGAATGTGGATGCGCTGGTCATAACCTTACCGGCGCGACGCAGTGGGCCGGGCGAGACGTTTTACTTGCAGGCGGTGCAGGAGATTGTCGACAGCGCCCTGGCGCATCATATTCCGCGTATCATTTTTACCAGCTCGACCTCCGTCTATGGCGATATCGACGGTACGGCGAAGGAGAACACCGAGCGCCGTCCGGTGACCGCCAGCGGTCGGGTACTGAAAGAGCTGGAAGACTGGCTGCACAATCTGCCCGGCACGCAGGTGGATATTTTACGTCTGGCCGGGCTGGTGGGGCCGGGGCGCCATCCGGGGCGCTTCTTTGCCGGTAAATCCGCGCCGGATGGTCAGCACGGGGTTAACCTTGTGCATCTTGAAGATGTTGTCGGCGCAATAGAACTGCTTTTACAGGCTCCGAAAGGGGGGCACATCTATAATATATGTGCGCCTTCGCACCCGGCGCGCAGCACCTTTTATCCGCTGATGGCACGCCAACTTGGCCTGGCGCCGCCGGTGTTCAGTGATGCGCAGGGGGAACGCAAAGGCAAAATTATTGATGGCAATCGTATTTGCCATGAACTGGGATTTGAGTATCAGTATCCCGATCCGCTGGTTATGCCCATGGAATAACTGCATCAGCGGAGACAATCGCACACCGCAAGGGGGCGAAGATGAAACCGCTGCTGGATGTTCTTGTTATTCTGGATGCGCTTGAAAAAGAAGGGAGCTTTGCCGCCGCCTCGGCGAAGCTCTATAAAACGCCTTCAGCTCTGAGCTATACCGTGCAAAAGCTCGAGAGCGATCTTAATATCCAAATCCTTGACCGTTCCGGGCATCGCGCGCGATTCACCCGTACAGGGCAGATGCTGCTGGAAAAAGGGCGTGACGTGCTGCATGCGGTGCGCGAGCTGGAAAAGCAGGCCGTTAAGCTTCACCAGGGCTGGGAAAATGAGCTGGTGATTGGAGTTGATGATACTTTCCCTTTTTCACTGCTTACCCCGCTTATCGAGGCGTTTTATCAGCGCCATAGCGTCACGCGCCTGGTTTTTATCAACGGCGTGCTGGGCGGTTCATGGGACGCCCTGACCCAGGGCAGGGCGGATATTATCGTTGGAGCCCTGCACGAGCCTCCTCAGCTGAGTGAATTTGGTTTCGCCCGGCTGGGTGTGCTGGAGCAAATTTTTGCCGTTGCGCCTCATCATCCGCTGGCGAATGAACCGGAGCCAGTTTCAAGACGCGTCATCAAAAACCATCGCGCCATTGTGGTGGGAGACAGCTCGCGTCCCGAGTGCGGTATTTCATCGCAGCTTCTGGATGAGCAGGAGGCCATCACCGTTTTTGATTTTAAAACCAAGCTGGAGCTGCAAATAAGCGGCCTCGGGTGCGGTTACCTTCCCCGTTATTTAGCTCAGCGGTTTATAGACAGCGGCGCGCTGGTGGAAAAACAGGTTTTAGCGCAGAGCAGTAACGAATCGGTATGGGTAGGCTGGAATGAACAGACCGCCGGGCTTGCCAGCGCCTGGTGGCGAGACGAAATTTTAGCAAATAGTGCTATCGCGACAGTTTACACTCAGGCAGATGATGGTAAATCAACCAGTTAGAAAAATTATTTTATGGGCACGTTTCTCAATGTATTGCCTTTTGTATCTTGAATAGGGCAAAATGCCGCCGCTGCAAACAAATAAATAATCGACGATATAAAAGGCGTCGGTTATTTTTTTTTGCATGTACGAAACGAAACTAAAAACCAAGAGGCCGGGCTTCGTACCGGATAGATACTTACTAAAATCCGACAGTTGTTGTCGCTGAGGAAGAAAGAAATGGGGCAATTTTTCGCTTACGTGGCGGTTATCACCGTAAAGGAGAATAACTATGTCGCATAACGCAACTCCAAACACCTCTCGCGTGGAATTACGTAAAACGCTTACGTTGATTCCGGTTGTCATGATGGGCCTTGCCTATATGCAACCGATGACGCTGTTCGATACATTCGGTATCGTATCAGGCCTCACGGACGGTCATGTGCCGACGGCTTACGGCTTTGCACTGGTTGCGATCCTCTTTACCGCGCTCAGCTACGGTAAACTGGTGCGCCGCTATCCGTCTGCCGGTTCCGCCTACACCTATGCCCAGAAATCCATCAGCCCGACGGTCGGCTTTATGGTGGGCTGGTCTTCGCTGCTCGACTATCTGTTCGCGCCGATGATCAACATTCTGCTGGCAAAAATCTATTTTGAAGCGCTGGTGCCATCGATTCCATCCTGGATGTTCGTCGTGGCGCTGGTGGCCTTTATGACGGCCTTTAACCTGCGCAGCATCAAGTCCGTTGCCAACTTTAACTCCGTTATCGTTGTGCTTCAGGTTGTATTGATTGCCGTGATCCTCGGCATGGTGATTTACGGTGTGTTCCACGGCGAAGGCGCGGGCACTCTGGCGAGCAGCAAGCCGTTCTGGTCTGGTGATGCGCATGTGATCCCGATGATTACCGGGGCGACGATTCTGTGCTTCTCCTTTACCGGTTTTGACGGTATCAGCAACCTGTCTGAAGAAACGAAAGATGCAGAGCGCGTGATTCCGCGTGCAATCTTCCTGACGGCGCTGATTGGTGGCCTGATCTTTATTTTCTCGACCTATTTCCTCCAGCTGTACTTCCCGGATATCTCTCGCTTCAAAGATCCGGATGCTTCTCAGCCGGAAATTATGCTCTATGTGGCGGGTAAAGCGTTCCAGGTCGGCGCGCTGATCTTCTCCACCATCACCGTACTGGCGTCCGGTATGGCCGCGCATGCAGGCGTTGCGCGTCTGATGTACGTTATGGGTCGCGATGGCGTATTCCCGAAAAGCTTCTTCGGCTACGTGCATCCAACATGGCGTACCCCGGCGATGAACATCATTCTGGTCGGTGCGATCGCGCTTCTGGCGATTAACTTTGACCTGGTGATGGCAACGGCGCTGATTAACTTTGGTGCGCTGGTGGCGTTCACCTTTGTTAACCTGTCGGTGATCTCTCAGTTCTGGATCCGTGAAAAGCGTAACAAGACGCTGAAAGACCACTTCCAGTATCTGTTCCTGCCGATGTGTGGTGCTATGACCGTGGGCGCGCTGTGGGTTAACCTGGAAGAGAGCTCAATGGTGCTTGGCCTGATTTGGGCAGGTATCGGCCTGGTTTACCTGGCCTGCGTGACGAAGAGCTTCCGCAACCCGGTTCCTCAGTACGAAGACGTCGCGTAAGACTGTGTCGGGAGGCGGCTACGCCTTACCCGACCTGAATACCCCGTAGGCCCGCGTAAGCGAAGCGCCACCGGGCAAAAAAAACCGGAGACGATGGTCTCCGGTTTTTTTATCTCTGCATTTCAGATGAGCTCTTGCGCATACTGGTATAGCGCTTTCAGCAGCGCCTGTTTCTCGGCATTCCCTTCATACTGGCCGTAAAGCATCTCCAGCTCCTGAGCGTAGCTGTTGAGAAATTCCGGGGTAAAGACGTTGCGTCGATGCTGTAGCCAGCGCTCCTGCTCAGCCTCATCCAGCGTGCCGGGATAGTTGCGCGCCCGGTAGTTAAACATCAGCTTCTCAATGCGCGTGTCCGCAAAGGTGATATCCAGCGCGGGCAGATTCCGCGGGTCGGTTTGCAGCACGATATTCATCGCCGCGCGGTCGGCGTCGCTGAAGAAGCCGTTATAAAGCTGCGCATCCACGTTTTCAGACGGCACGAACGGCTCTGCTTCGGCAAAAATGGCGACGACTTTCTCACGCACCTGCGGGTTGTCGCGCAGCACTTTCAGGTTATCGAGGCAGTGCTGACGGTTAATCCCCAGCCGGTCGGCGTCTTCCGGGCGCAGCGTATTGGCCTGGGCCAGCACCGGACATTTATTGATGTGCACCAGTTTAACCGGTACAGCGGGCAGGTCACCCAGCGCCTCTTTCGGCGTATACAGCCGTTCACGCAAGGTGTCGCTGTCAAGCTCAAGCAGCGGGGAGATATCCCCGGCAAGATCCACCATGATGACGGCGTTACGGTTATCCGGGTGCCAGGCGAGGGGCGCTACCCAGCTCGTGTTCCCGCGCCACGCCCCGAACATCCCTGAAATATGCACCAGCGGTTTCATCTGCGGCACATCAATCAGCGTCATCAGCTTCTGCTTGCTGCGGTGGCTTAACAGATACTCAAACAGGCGCGGCTGCGCGGTTTTAACGAGTTTCGCCATAGCGATGGTCGCGTAAACGTCTGCCATCGCGTCGTGGGCATTGCTGTGCTCGATGCCGTTGGCGCGCGTCAGGTGCTCAAGCCTGAAGCTCGGCAATACGTCGTCGTTCTCCGGCCAGTTAATCCCTTCCGGGCGCAGCGCATAACAGGCGCGCATAATATCCAGCAAATCCCAGCGTGAATTGCGGTTCTGCCAGCTCCAGGCGTACGGATCGTAGAAGTTGCGGTAGAAGATATTACGCGTCACTTCATCGTCAAAGCGGATGTTGTTGTAACCCACCACGCAGGTATTGGGCACCGTGAACAGATCGTGGATGCGACGGGCAAATTCCGCTTCGCTAACGCCTTTATCCCGCGCTTCCTGAGGCGTGATGCCTGTCACCATCACTGCGCCCGGCTGCGGCAGATAGTCATCGGCAGGCTTGCAGTAAAACACCTCGGGTTCGCCGATGATGTTAAATTCGTCATCGGTACGGATAGCCGCAAACTGCGCCGGTCGGTCCAGCGCCGGATGGGTGCCAAAGGTTTCGTAATCGTGGAACAAAAAAGTCGGGCGCGCGGCAGAGTCAGACACCAGTAATCTCATCCTGTTAAAAATTGACGTCTCTATGGTAAACGATTGGGGTGAGCAGTCCGAATAAAAAGCACGGTCAGGCAAGAAATTTGCGAGATCTGTTCCAGAAAATTTTGCGCAGTGTCACATTTTTTTGCAATTAAGGCAGGTAACGACATCAGAACTGCCGTAAAAAGGTCATCGATTTTTACTGACCTGAGGATATACCGTTGAAACGCCGTCTGTTTATTGCTGTTTCTTTACTCGCTTCGAGTATTTCATCCGCGCTGGCCGCCGAGCCGCTGGATTTTTCACCTCAGCCGCCTGCTATTCAGGCAGGATCCTGGGTATTGATGGATTACACCACGGGTCAAATCTTAACGGCGGGCAACGAACATCAGCAGCGCAATCCGGCGAGCCTGACCAAACTGATGACGGGGTACGTTGTCGATCGCGCCATTGATAGCCACCGTATCAGCCCCGATGACATTGTGACGGTCGGACGTGACGCCTGGGCAAAAGGCAATCCGGTCTTTGACGGTTCATCGCTGATGTTTCTGAAGGAGGGCGATCGGGTTTCCGTGCGCGATCTCAGCCGCGGCCTGATTGTTGATTCCGGCAATGACGCCTGCGTAGCGCTGGCGGATCACGTGGCGGGCGGTCAGCCGCAGTTCGTCAGAATGATGAATGACTACGTCGAAAAGCTGAACCTGCGCGATACCCACTTCGAAACCGTACACGGGCTGGATGCTCCGGGTCAGCACAGCTCCGCTTTCGATCTCGCCGTGCTTTCCCGTGCCATCATTCACGGCGAACCTGAGTTCTACCACATGTACAGCGAGAAAAGCCTGACCTGGAACGGCATCACCCAGCAGAACCGTAACGGGCTGCTGTGGGATAAGACCATGAACGTGGATGGCCTGAAAACGGGGCACACGTCGGGCGCGGGCTTCAACCTGATTGCCTCCGCGGTGGACGGTCAGCGTCGGCTGATTGCGGTGGTGATGGGCGCAGACAGCCCGAAAGGGCGTGAAGATCAGGCGCGCAAGCTGCTGCACTGGGGACAGCAAAATTTCGATACGGTGCAGATCCTGCATAACGGCAAAAAAGTGGGTACCGAACGTATCTGGTACGGCGATAAAGAGCAGATCGCGCTGGGCACGGATCAGGACTTCTGGCTGGCCTTGCCCAAAACGGAAGTGCCGAATATCAAGGCAAAATACGTGATGGACAAAAAAGAGCTGGAAGCGCCGATTGCCGCGCACCAGCGGGTAGGGGAGATCCAGCTGTACGATCGCGACAAGGTGGTTGCGCACTGGCCTCTGGTTACGCTGGAAAGCGTTGAAAAGGGCGGCCTTTTCTCCCGTCTCGGCGATTATCTGCATCATAAGCTCTAACCTTTCGGGCAGACTGGCACTGTTGCGAGTCTGCTCGCATAATAAACATTCCCGGTTTGCCGATAATCGCGATCCTGCTTTATAGTGTATGTATATACAGTGATAAACGGAGGCAGCATGGACTACAGCGTCAGGCAGCAACAGAAACGTAAAATCGCAGGCTTTCATCTCGTGGGGCCGTGGGAAAAAACGGTCAAGCAGGGGTTCGAACAGCTCGTGATGTGGGTAGACGGGCGTCATATTCAGCCGCAGGAATGGGTAGCCGTTTATTACGACAACCCGGATGACGTGCCGGCGGAAAAGCTTCGCTGCGATACCGCCGTCACGGTCCCTGATGATTTCACTGTACCTGAGAACAGCGAAGGGGTGATGATGACCGAAATCGCTGCCGGGGACTATGCTATCGCCGCTGCCCGTGTGGAAAATCATGATTTTGCCACCCCCTGGAACCAGTTCTTCAACTCCCTTCTCCAGGACAACGCCTACCAGATTGCGCCAAAACCGTGCTTCGAACGTTATCTGAATGATGGCAATGCAGACGGCTACTGGGACATTGAGATGTTTGTACCGGTAGAACACAAGGTGGGATAAACCTGCGAAACGCAGGGTTTTTGAGGCGGGTGCGATCCACCCGCCTCAAAACACAGTACAATTGTGGTTTGCCGTAAAGCTGGAGACGGGTGTGCGCCCCGACAAGTCATTAACCCCCTTTGAAATTCGGTTATACAAACATTATCGCGTGGTGCACGGTTGCCGCATTGCGCTGGCGTTTGTGTTGACCTTCGTACTGGTTCGTTTGCTGGATATCCCGGAAGGAACGTGGCCGCTGATCACGCTGGTGGTGGTGATGGGGCCGATCTCATTCTGGGGGAACGTGGTTCCTCGTGCCCTCGAACGCATAGGCGGCACCGTTCTAGGCTCGGCGCTTGGGCTTATCGCCCTGAAGCTGGAGCTGATTTCATTCCCGATCATGTTGCTGTGGTGCGCGGGGGCAATGTTTCTTTGCGGGTGGCTGGCGCTGGGCAAGAGGCCGTATCAGGCGTTGTTGATTGGCATTACGCTTGCGGTTGTGGTCGGCGCGCCGGCGGGTGATATGACCACCGCACTGTGGCGAAGCGGGGACGTTATCCTCGGCTCGTTGCTCGCCATGCTGTTTACCGGCATCTGGCCGCAGCGCGCCTTCCTGCACTGGCGCATTCAGATGGCAAGCTACGTCACGGCATTTAACCGCGTCTATCAGGCCGGGTTTTCGCCGAATCTGATCGAACGCCCACGGCTGGAAAAGCACCTGCAAAAAATCCTCAATGACGTGGTCAAAATGCGCGGGTTGATTACCCCGGCAAGCAAAGAAACGCATATCCAGAAAGCCATTTTTGAAGCCATTCAGACGGTGAGCCGTAATCTGGTCTGTATGCTTGAACTGCAAATCAATGCCCACTGGGCTTCACGCCCCAGCCACTTTCTGATGCTCAACGCGCATACGCTGAAAGAGACGCAGCAGATGACGCAGCAAACCCTGTTGACCATCGCCCATGCGCTCTACGAAGGGAATCCACAGCCCATACGGGCAAACAGCGAGCGGCTGAACGAAATCGTCGCCGAGCTGAAACAGCTGATGAATGAGCGTCAGGCCGACAATGTGGCGGAAACGCCCATCCACGGCTATGTCTGGCTGAGTATGGAGCTGGCACGACAGCTGGAATTATTATCGCAGCTGATTTGCCGGGCACTGCGCAAATAAAAAGCGTACGTGATGCCTGCTGCTTCGATTCAGCAGCAATTAGGGTTATGATGGTTTTAAACGATATACTCATTGTCATTCGCAGCCGCTGTCTGTTAAAACGGTTGTCTTAACGAATCCGAATCTCACATTATCAGGGGTGTAAAAATGGAAACTATTAAGCCTTCGTTCCAGGATGTTCTGGAGTTCGTCCGCCTGTTCCGCCGCAAAAACAAGCTACAGCGTGAAATCCAGGACGTAGAGAAGAAGATCCGTGACAACCAGAAACGTGTCCTGCTGCTGGACAACCTGAGCGACTACATCAAGCCGGGCATGAGCGTTGAAGCTATTCAGGGCATCATCGCCAGCATGAAGAGCGATTACGAAGATCGCGTTGATGACTACATCATCAAAAATGCTGAGCTGTCCAAAGAGCGTCGCGATATCTCCAAAAAGCTGAAGGTGATGGGCGAAATCAAAAACGTCGACGCTAAAGGCGAGTAATCGCGCAATCTGTTGCCCGGTGGCGTTGCGCTTACCGGGTCTGCGATTCCGTAGGTCGGGTAAGGCGAAGCCGCCTCCCGACAATTTTACCGAACGCAGAAAAGCAAAAAGCCTGCTTTGAAAGCAGGCTTTTTAAATGTGGCTCCTCTGACTGGACTCGAACCAGTGACATACGGATTAACAGTCCGCCGTTCTACCGACTGAACTACAGAGGAATCGTTGTGGAGGCTTATCTTAGCGGCGAAAAAACTTTTGTCAAACCTCATCTTAGGCAAAAGTGACTGATTGATGATTCTGTCGTCATTTTGTTGCCATTTCAGACATAATTTAATGGAAAATACTTTGCAGGATATGCATTTCTGCCCCATCATTTGAAATGGAGTTTCAACTTTCTCGCTAAGGTCCATTTTGAACGTCACCGCACCCATACGCCAGGCGATTATGCGCACGCCCTGGTATGCCAAACGTAAAAGTTATCGAGTTCTGTTCTGGCGTGAAATCACCCCCCTTGCCGTGCCTATTTTCCTGGAGAATACCTGTGTCCTGCTGATGGGCGTTCTCAGCACCTTCCTGGTGAGCTGGCTCGGCAAAGAAGCGATGGCCGGGGTAGGGCTGGCGGACAGTTTCAACATGGTGGTGATGTCCTTCTTTGCCGCCATCGATCTTGGGACGACGGTGGTGGTAGCGTTTAGCCTCGGCAAACTCGATCCGAAACGCGCCCGGGAAGCGGCCAGACAGTCGCTGATGATCATGACGATTTTCTCGATCGTTCTTGCGGCGGTCATTCATTACTACGGGAAAGAGATCATCGATATCGTCGCCGGCGAAGCGACCGGTGAGGTGAAGGCGCTGGCGCTCACCTACCTTGAAATGACGGTGCTGAGCTATCCGGCGGCAGCCATCGCGCTGATTGGCAGCGGCGCGCTTCGTGGCGCAGGCAATACCAAAATTCCGCTGCTGATAAACGGTGGGATGAACATCCTGAACATTATCATCAGCAGCGTTTTGATTTACGGTGTCTTCTCCTGGGATGGCCTGGGCTTTGTCGGTGCCGGTTTAGGGCTGACGATTTCCCGCTATATTGGTGCGGCGGCGATCATTGGCGTCCTCATGGCGGGCATCACGCCGTCGCTGCGCCTGACACTGAAAAGCTATTTCCGTCCGCTTAACTTCGCCATTATCTGGGAAGTGATGGGCATCGGGATCCCGGCCAGCATCGAATCCGTGCTGTTTAACGGCGGGAAACTGCTAACGCAGATGTTTGTTGCCGGGATGGGCACCGACGTCATCGCCGGCAACTTTATTGCCTTCTCCATCGCCTCGCTGATTAACCTGCCGGGTAACGCGCTGGGCTCGGCGTCGACCATTATTACCGGTAAACGCCTCGGCAAGGGGCAGATAGGGCAGGCGGAACGGCAGCTTCGCCACGTCTTCTGGCTTTCAACCATCGGGCTGACCGCGATTGCATGGGGTACCGCGCCGTTTGCCGGACTGATGGCCTCGTTTTATACCCACGAAAACGACGTAAAAGAGGTGGTGAAGGTGCTGATTTGGCTCAACGCGGCGTTTATGCCGATCTGGGCCGCGTCCTGGGTACTTCCTGCCGGGCTGAAAGGGGCGCGCGACGCCCGCTTTGCCATGTGGGTCTCTATGCTCGGCATGTGGGGCTGCCGCGTCGTGGCGGGATATACGCTGGGGGTGATGCTAGGCATGGGCGTGGTCGGCGTCTGGCTGGGGATGTTCCTTGACTGGGCCGTGCGCGGCGCGCTGTTCTACTGGCGTATGGTGAGCGGACGCTGGCTGTGGAAATATCCGCGAAAAAAAGCGGAACAGGCGGTTTCGGAAACCGCAAACGCCTGACAAATGCGCGAAGTGGAGAATAAATCGGCAAACGATTGAAAATCTGCATTCACCCTTTGACATCCTCAGGGCGCA